>NZ_CEEDCD010000029.1:0-2500 GCF_979253085.1 Dyadobacter sp. AC419
AAAAAAAGCCTTACATTTCTGCAAGGCTTTTAGGTTGTTGGTATTGTGGCGGCTACCTACTTTACCAGGTTTGATCCAAGTATCATCGGCGGTTCTGGGCTTAACTTCTCTGTTCGGGATGGGAAGAGGTGAACACCAGGCCAATAGCCACCAACAAGGTCTTTGAGTTAATCAATTTTGAATGATTGAATTTCGAATGACTGAATGTTTTATTCAATCATTCATTCATTGTGACATTCAACATTGATAATCAATGTCATATTGGAAGTAGAAGAGATCAAGTAAATTAAGATTTTAATGTGCAAGCTGTTGGGTAATTAGTACTGCTCAGCTGAATGTATTTCTACACGTACACCTGCAGCCTATCAACGTCGTAGTCTACAACGACCCTTATGTGGAAGATTCATCTTCGGGCTAGTTTCGCACTTAGATGCTTTCAGCGCTTATCTATTCCCCACATAGCTACCCGGCCATGCCACTGGCGTGACAACCGGTTCACCAGCGGTGGGTCCACCTCGGTCCTCTCGTACTAAAGGCAGCCCCCGTCAATCTTCCTACGCCCACCACAGATAGGGACCGAACTGTCTCACGACGTTCTGAACCCAGCTCGCGTGCCACTTTAATCGGCGAACAGCCGAACCCTTGGGACCTTCTCCAGCCCCAGGATGTGACGAGCCGACATCGAGGTGCCAAACCTCCCCGTCGATGTGAGCTCTTGGGGGAGATCAGCCTGTTATCCCCGGCGTACCTTTTATCCTTTGAGCGATGGCCCTTCCATACAGAACCACCGGATCACTATACCCTGGTTTCCCACCTGCTCGACCCGTCGGTCTCACAGTCAAGCCTGCTTGTACTATTGCACTCCACACACGGTTACCAAGCGTGTTGAGCAGACCTTTGGAAGCCTCCGTTACACTTTTGGAGGCGACCACCCCAGTCAAACTACCCACCATGCACGGTCTCCGACTTAGTCGGATTAGATCCCAGGCCAGCGAAGGGTGGTATTTCAACGTTGGCTCCATCACGCCTGGCGACGCAACTTCACAGCCTCCCACCTATCCTACACATCCCTGACCCGAAAACAATGCAAAGCTATAGTAAAGGTGCACGGGGTCTTTCCGTCCCGTGGCGGGTAAGCGGCATCTTCACCGCTACTACAATTTCACCGAGCTCACGGCCGAGACAGTGCCCAGATCGTTACACCATTCGTGCAGGTCGGAACTTACCCGACAAGGAATTTCGCTACCTTAGGACCGTTATAGTTACGGCCGCCGTTTACTGGGGCTTCGATTCAATGCTTCTCTTGCGATGACATCCCCTCTTAACCTTCCAGCACCGGGCAGGTGTCAGGCCCTATACGTCAACTTTCGTTTTGGCAGAGCCCTGTGTTTTTGCTAAACAGTCGCCTGGGCCATTTCTCTGCGGCCTCTCTGTTGCCAGAGGAGGCTCCCCTTCTCCCGAAGTTACAGGGTTAATTTGCCGAGTTCCTTAGCCGTGATTCACTCGAGCACCTTAGAATATTCTTCTCGACTACCTGTGTCGGTTTACGGTACGGGTTGCGTACAGCTGATGTTTCAAAAGCTTTTCTTGGAAGCGTTTTCGTAAGTTCGCTTCACCCGTAGGTTCTGCTCAACGCACTATTCCGTCAGTACGTACTTACCACAATACTCCGTCACTTCTTCACACTGCATGCAAGGGCAGGAATATTAACCTGCTGTCCATCGAAAATCGCCTGTCGGCTATCCCTTAGGCCCCGCCTAACCCTCCGTTGATTAGCATAGCGGAGGAATCCTTAGTCTTTCGGTGTGCGGATTTCTCATCCGCATTATCGTTACTTATGCCTACATTTGCTTTTCTCACCAGTCCAGCACAGCTTACGCCATACCTTCACCCCTGTGAGAATGCTCCCCTACCGATCGTAATAAATTACTATCGCATAGCTTCGGTAATATGCTTGATGCCCGTTTATTATCGATGCCCGCCCCGCTCGACCAGTGAGCTGTTACGCACTCTTTAAATGTATAGCTGCTTCCAAGCTAACATCCTGGCTGTCTCTGCAGTCGGACCCCCTTAGTTCAACTTAGCATATATTTTGGGACCTTAGCTGATGCTCTGGGTTGTTCCCCTCTCGGACCGGGACCTTAGCACCCCGGCCCTCACTGCCGTGTATATCATAGCCCATTCGGAGTTTGTCAGAATTTGGTAGGATTTGACTCCCCCTAGTCCTATCAGTAGCTCTACCTGACCATGACTCAACCACGACGCTGTTCCTAAAAACATTTCGGGGAGTACGAGCTATTTCTCAGTTTGATTGGCCTTTCACCCCTACCCTCAGTTCATCCGAAAACTTTTCAACGTTTACCGGTTCGGTCCTCCACGATGTGTTACCAGCGCTTCAACCTGACCAAGGGTAGATCACCAAGTTTCGCGTCTACAGCCACTGACTAATCGCCCATTTCAGACTCGCTTTCGCTTCGGCTCCTGTGCTTTAACACATTAA
>NZ_CEEDCD010000029.1:5000-67500 GCF_979253085.1 Dyadobacter sp. AC419
GTAACCTTTTGATAACCAGTTTTATCCGTTCAAAAAAAATTTTAAATATTTTTGAAGTATTCGATCACATGCATTTTTAAAAGGGCTTCTTGCTTCATAATGTCCCCTTGCGGCAATGCCCGGTTCAATTTGTAATGCGGCCAGCCATCCTTATCCACGTATTCCAATTCGTAATAAGATGACAAACTGAGAACCTTGCAGATTCCTATATGCATGAGATCCTGCTTTTGCTCTTTTGAGAATCTTTTAGCGCCTTGCCCCAACTCTTGCACGCCTATCAAAAAGAGAACTCCGTTTAAGTCTCCGGGCTTTTTTCCTATAAGTGTTTCCAGATTTTCCAGTAAATGTTCCCACTGCGCTTCGAGTGGCTGATCTTCAATGTTCATATATATGTATAAGGCTAATTCCTTGTCTGCTGTAAACTATCAAATCTGCTTTCGCGTTCTGAGCTCTGTGGTATAAATTTTGGAACCTGCATGCTTTCACTGGCGGTTACCTTAATATAGGAACAGTGCTTTTAATGCTTTTTCCTAACTTTGGCTTTTGCTGTAATTAGATAAATAAATTGGACAAGCATAGTATTTTGAATCAAAAAGAATATTTGTCAACGCTTAACGAGCCTCAGCGTGAAGCGGTTTTGCATGGTGGCGGCCCGTTGATGATTATCGCTGGCGCGGGTTCAGGGAAAACGAGGGTCCTTACTTATCGAATTGCTAATCTTATAGAGAATGGCGTTGACCCGTTCCGCATTTTATCCTTAACATTTACCAATAAGGCTTCGGGAGAAATGCGGAGCCGCATTGAAGGAGCCGTGGGGATGGAAGCGCGTAATATATGGATGGGCACCTTTCACTCGGTTTTTGCGAAAATACTGCGCATTGAAGCCCGATATCTGGGTTACACGAGTGATTTTTCGATTTATGACACCGATGATTCCAAATCGTTATTAAGGAGCATTATTAAGGAATATAACCTGGATGATAAGGTTTATAAAGCTAATGTCGTTTTCAACCGGATCTCGGGCGCAAAGAACCGGTTGGTGTCCGCGGATGATTATCTCGCTAATCCTATAATACAGGCGGACGATGATGCTGCCAAAATGAAAGAGATCGGCCGGTTATATAAAACTTATGTAATGCGGTGTTTCCAGGCCAATGCCATGGACTTCGATGATCTGCTTTTTAACACCAATGTCCTTTTCCGCGATTTCCCGGATGTACTATATAAGTACCAGCACAAATTTCAGCATGTGATGGTCGATGAGTTTCAGGATACAAACGTTTCGCAATATTTGATCACCCGAAAACTTTCTGCTGTCCACAGGAACATTGTTGTTGTGGGTGATGATGCGCAGAGTATTTATGCTTTCCGCGGTGCCAACATTGAGAACATCCTGAATTTCGAGAAGGACTTTCCGGACGTAAGGGTTATTAAGCTCGAACAAAATTACCGTTCAACCGGCATCATTGTCAATGCTGCGAACTCGGTCATTGCGCGTAACAAAGCGCAGCTGGAAAAAAGGACTTTCACAGATAATGAAGAGGGCTCACTTATAGATGTAATAAAGGCTGGTTCTGACAATGAGGAAGGACGGCTTGTGGCTACGGCCATTTTCGAGGAAAAAATGTCAAAGGCTTTGCGAAATGAGAATTTTGCGATCCTTTACAGGACCAATGCGCAATCCCGGTCCTTTGAAGAAGCACTTCGCAAGCTTGGGATTAAATACAGGATCATCGGCGGACAGTCTTTTTATCAAAGAAAAGAAATCAAGGATCTGCTCGCATATCTTCGCTTCACGGTCAATCAGCGTGACGAAGAAGCTTTTAAACGCATTATTAATCTTCCCAAAAGAGGAATCGGTGATGGGACGGTGGCAAAAATCGCTGTTGCGGCTTCTGAAAATAATCTGCCGATCTGGGATGTTGTGGCTAATATTGGAAAATATGCAAGTGGCCGGACCATTACGCCGATCGAGCAGTTTGCGACATTAATCAAAAGCTTCAAAATACTCGTAGAAGAAGGAAAAGACGCCTACGAAGTCGCTGCACACATTGCTAAGGTGTCGGGAATTTTGCGGGAATTGTACGAAGACAAAACAGTCGAGGGACTTTCGCGCTATGAAAACGTACAGGAATTGCTGAACGGGATCAAGGAATTTGTCGACAACGAGGAAACCGAAGACAAAACGTTAAGCGCATTTCTGCAATCCGTTTCGCTGCTTACCAATGCTGATGAACCGGATGATAACAATGACAACGACCGCGTTACGATGATGACCATTCACTCAGCAAAAGGTCTGGAATTCCGAAATGTGTTTATCGTTGGACTTGAAGAAGACCTTTTCCCGAGCCAGATGATGCTGGAAAGCAGGCAGGATCTGGAAGAAGAGCGGAGACTTTTTTATGTGGCCATCACGCGCGCTGAGAAAAAGCTTTCCTTTTCATATGCAGAAAGCCGTTACCAATGGGGGCGGTTAAAAATGTGTGAGCCAAGCCGGTTTTTGCTGGAAGTGGACCCGCATTTTCTGAATGCTGCCAATATGCTTCACGGCGTTCCTACGAGGGACAGCTCGCCTGCAGTGACTTCATTTGCCAGAAACCTTACACAGCGCAAGCCCGCGCCACCCGTTACCAATGCAGCCGCAGCGCACACACCGTCTGAGGATTTTGTGGCAAGCGACACTTTTGATCTGAAAGAAGGTGACAAAGTGGAGCATTTAAAATTCGGTTTTGGTGAGGTTACCAAGATGGATGTCAACGGAACGGACCGGAAAGCAACAGTGAATTTCAAACTCGTCGGAGAAAAAACACTCTTGCTAAGCTTTGCAAAACTCCGCATACTTAAATAAATCGCTTAGCATGATTATAGTACGATTGTCGCCCGCTTTACTGTAATTACGACCTTACTCAACGAATCTCAATTAATTTACCCTAAAACTTCACCATTAAACGACGGTAATATGTTTATTGAAAAAGATATTTTACAAATAAATCAGCGCGGAAGCGACATTAGCACAGTAGAAGAGCAAGTTAAATATTTCGAAAACGGATTCCCTTTTCTCCAACTCTCCAAAGCAGCCACCGTTGGTGACGGCATTATCAGATTGACGGATGAACAAATTTCAAATGTGATCGCTGAATTCGACAAAAGTGCATCGGAAGGAGAAATTGCTTTGTTGAAATTCGTACCCGCATCAGGAGCGGCGACGCGGATGTTTAAATCCCTTTTCAGCTTTTTGCAGGACGATAAAAAAGATAAGTCAGTTGAAGAGTTTTTTGTCAAACTGAAAGATTTCGCTTTCTATGAGGATCTGAAAACTTCACTTGCAGCCGATGGCAATGACATTGAATCTGCGGATGAAAAGACGATTGCGTCTTATTTTCTTACCAATAAAGGATTAGGATACGGCGAATTGCCAAAAGGACTTCTCAAATTCCACAACTACGCCGATCGTTCCAGGACACCATTGGAAGAACATTTGGTTGAAGGCGCGAAATATGCGAATGCCGGAAGCAACGTTCAAATCCACTTTACGGTTTCGCCTGAGCACCGTGATAAGTTTGAAAAACTGGTCGTTGAAGTGTTGCCGACTTATCAATCAGAGTTTGGCGTCAGATATATTGTTTCGTTTTCTGAGCAAAAAAGCTCCACGGACACCATTGCTGTGAATCTGGATAACACGCCTTTCCGTGAAAAAGATGGTGGATTACTGTTTCGCCCGGCAGGACATGGTGCGTTACTGGAAAATTTGGGCCAGCTGGATGCAGACATTATTTTTATCAAAAACATCGATAATGTTGTTCCCGACCGCATTAAGGGCGACACCATAACATATAAAAAGTCTTTGGCAGGAATCGTTTTGAGCTATCAAAAACGCATTTTTGCTTATCTGGAAAAATTGAAGAACCAATCCAATCCGGAGTTGCTTGCTGAACTGGACACATCTCTTCAGAAACGAATTGTGTGTTGTGCCGCCAGCAGACTTTGAAGCCTGGTCCGATGATCAGAAATCCATTTACTTTCTGAAAAAGCTTGACCGGCCATTGCGCGCTTGCGGAATGGTTAAAAATCAGGGCGAACCGGGTGGCGGTCCGTTCTGGGCGGAGAATGCGGACGGATCTTCTTCCCTGCAAATTGTAGAATCAGCGCAGGTTGATGTCGACGACGAGGCGCAAAACAGCATTTTCAAGAACTCAACGCACTTTAATCCTGTGGATTTGGTATGCGCTGTGAAAAATAGCAAAGGAGAATTGTATGATCTTAAAAAATTCCGTGATCCTTTGACCGGCTTCATTACCGGAAAATCCAAGGACGGTAAAGATCTGAAAGCACAGGAACTTCCCGGCTTATGGAATGGCGCAATGGCAGATTGGAACACATTATTCGTTGAGGTTCCGCTTCTGACCTTCAATCCAGTAAAAACGGTGAATGATCTTTTGCGCGAGCAACACCAGTAAAACGGGAACATTATTAAAAGAAAAGCGCCTGATTTTCCAATCAGGCGCTTTTCTTTTGTAAGACGTAAAGTAAAATCAAGGTATCGGTAAAACTTTGCTTTCTTTAAAAGTTGACAAAATAACCATCGTCTGTGTGCTGGCCACTTCTTCAATTTCATTTATTTTTTCGAGCATCAATTTCTGATAAGTGCTGATGTCTTTTGAAATAACGCGCAAAAGAAAATCTCCTGTTCCGGTAATGTGGTGACATTCGATCACTTCGGGAATTGCGTGAATTTTTTCCACAAACGATTCCGTAACCGCTTTTCTATGCCCTACGAGTGAAATCTGAACGAATGTGCTTACGCCTAAGCCCACTTTTTCAGGTTCAAGCTGCGCATGGTAACTCTTGATAATTCCGGATTGCTTTAGTTTTTTAACACGCTCCAAAGTCGGTGCAGGCGACAAGCCTATTTCCTTTGATAATTGTGCGTTTGTTATTTTAGCGTTTGTTTGTAAGATCTTCAGTACTTTACGGTCTATCTGGTCTAACTTAATAATGGCCGACATTTCTCTATGACTAAGGTTTTGTATTGCCCCTTTTTTAGGACGCTGCAAAACTAATTAGTTTCCCGAAGAATCTTATAATTATATACTGAAATTTTGTCAAAAAAAAGAATTATCGTAGGCAAATTTAGATTTTAGTATTGAAAAATTATGCCTACGCTAGTTGTAACCCTTCACGCTCAATCGGTTTACACGGCGTAAGTTTCTCTTTTTTGAAGAAAATCCTGGTAAGTAACTGCCAGCCCCTCTTCCAGATCAATGCGGTGTTTCCAGCCTAATGCATGCAGTTTGCTCACATCCATCAGCTTGCGGGGCGTGCCGTCTGGCTTGTCTGTATTCCAATGAATTTGTCCGGAATAACCAGTAACCTGCTGGATCATTTCAGCCAAATGTTTGATTGTAACATCTGCTCCAACGCCCACATTCAGGAAGCCAGGCTCATCATATGTCTGCATTAAGAAATAGCACGCGTCCGCCAGATCGTCGGCATGTAAAAACTCTCTCAACGGTGATCCGGTGCCCCAAAGCTCAACAAATGGCTTGTTTTCTTCTTTCGCTTCATGAAATTTACGGATCATGGCTGGCAACACGTGCGAATTGTTCAGATCGTAATTGTCATTCGGGCCGTAAAGATTGGTTGGCATCACTGAAATGAAATTGCAGCCATATTGTGCGCGATATGCTTCACACATTTTTATTCCGGCAATCTTCGCAATCGCATAAGGTTCATTGGTCGGTTCCAAAAGTCCGGTTAGCAGCGATTCTTCGCGAAGCGGCTGCGGTGCCAGCTTAGGATAAATGCAGCTGGATCCCAAAAACATCAGCTTTTTAGCATTGGTCCGGTAAGCGCTATCAATCACATTGTTTTGTATCAGCAAGTTATCATGCAAAAACTCGGCGCGGTAAATGTTGTTGGCCATAATGCCGCCAACTTTTGCCGCAGCAAGGAAAATGTAATCAGGGCGTTCTGTTTCGAAAAAGTCCCGCACTGCACTTTGATCGCGCAAGTCGAGTTCCGAAGATTTCCTCAGGACAAAATTTTCATAACCTTCTTTAACCAATTTCCGGTGAATTGCGGAGCCTACCATGCCACGATGTCCGGCGATATAAATTTTAGCGCTTTTTTCCACTGCGTTTTTTTAAATTTGTCCGTTGATAATCAATATACAAAAAGCCATTTCGTTACAAAAGTAACAATCTTGCTCTGAAGAAAAATCCAATACACATGCAAAGAGTTATTCTTTTCTGGTGCTTTTTCTGCTTAATTCTGCTAGAAACGGCATCAGCGCAATCGGAACAAAAGACTGACACCCCCTCCTGGTTGCCTAAGGAAACTGTTAAAAAGGACACTGTAAACCGGAGCAAAGGCCTTAAATCATTTGTATCCGGCCTAGATCCTGTCGTAAACAGCCCGCTTCCGGGCGCAAACGGAAAATCAACCAGCATTTCTACGCTCTTTGGAGAAACGATTCCTGATCTTGGTTTAAAGGTTAAAGAATACAAAAGCCAGAAGAAAGACCGCAAGCGGAAAAAGGAAAAAGCGAAGCTCGCCAAAGTGCAGTATGAAGGCATTCCGATGCAAGCCATGTCCGTCAAATACGGAAGCGGTGACCGTGCTACTGTTGAATTCTTTCATGTTTTGAAGGAATATAAGCCTTTAAATCCCTACGTTTTGGGTGCAAATACACGCTGGTATGATAAAAAGGGCAAAAAGTTAAGCTCAGCGCTTATCAAGGAAAAAGAACAGGCTCTGCCGCTTCACGGCTCTTATAAAAAATACAACGGCGAAAATCTGATCGAAGAAGGCTTCTATTATATGGGCGCGAAAGATGGCCGCTGGGTTAAATACGACGCCAAATACAATTTGATCGATAAGGCAGTCTGGGAGCGAGGTTTCCCGGCTGAATCGCAGATAACATATTATGATTCATCGCATACGCAAATAAAAGAAGTGCTGCCCGTTGCTTTTGGTGAGGTTGAAGGCGACTATATGCAGTTTTATAAAGAAGGTCAGCTCATGACGACCGGAAAATACGACGCAGGTCAAAAAATCGGTCGCTGGGTTGAATATTACCAATTCCGTCGCCAGCGCAAGAAAGAAATTCAATATCCGAAATCAGGTTGGGACGAAGATTTTGAGCCATTTGTATTGCGCGAATGGGACGATAAAGGCAAGCTGCTCTACGATTACACCAAGGATCCCCGCGCTTCTGCGGAGGAAGAAACCGAAAATTAACGGGCATGAATGATTGAAAATCATCATTCAACTGCTTAATTAGCGTGCCGGATTTCGGGCACGAATTGTTCAAATATGCTTTCAACTCTCCTGAGCTTTCTTAAAAATAAGATTTGGCTTGCCGTTTTATTGTGCATTATTCCTGTCGGGATTTACATCCTGGTTTTCAAGGCAATTGCACTGAATGTCAATTATGTAGCATTTGACGACATCCTCGTTTTCGGGATCATTCCCGAATTTGAAAGTGCTTCATGGCCGCGGCGGTGGCAGCTGCTTACCACATTGTTTCCCGAGCATCGCCTCGTTTTTTCGCGATCCGTCATCCTGCTATTTCACGATCTTTTCGGCCGCGTAAACCTCATCTGGCTCATGATCGTCTCCAACATTTGCTGGGGCTTGTGTGCCATTATTTTTTACAAAGCATTCAGTAGACTGCGGCTTTCATTTTGGTATTTTGTCCCGATCGCCTGGCTTTGGTTTAACATTCAGTCTTTTGAAAATATATTCTGGGGCGTGAGCTCACTTTGTAATTTTGGCGTGATCCTGTTTGCATTACTGGCGCTTTATTTTACGGCATATCATTCCAAAAACGTCTTTCTAAGCCTCTTTTTCGCATTTCTTGCGACATTCACTTACGGAAACGGTCTCATGGTGCTGCCGGTTATCGGGCTGATTTATTTGCTCACCGGCTATCGCAAAGAGTTTATAATCACAACCGTTTTCACCGGCATTGTCGCTATCATTTACTTCATTGATTTCACACCGATCACCCAAAATCTCAGCTTTTCCGATCCTCAGCAGGTTAAGGAAGGATTTTTCGGTTTATTCGGATTCATCGGATCCATTGCCACATTAAGCGCTTACAGCGTCCCCATGTCCATGATGTATCTGGCCTCTGCATGTGGAATGCTGTTAGTTATCATCTTCATTTTCCTTTACAGAAAGCAGTTTTTGCCACTTTGGAAATCGTTTTTACTCAAATCAAAATACACAAATCCAACGGCCGTTTTCGCGCTTGCAATCCTCATATTTATTGGCATCACCACACTGGCGCTAACCTATAAACGCATCCCAACGGACACATTCGCGGGCATGTTCAAAGGGCGATACCGCATGTATTCAACGCTGTGCTGCGTTGCATTGTATTTCGCGTTTTTGTCGCTTCAAAGCCAGCAATCGCGGTTTCGGTTAACTCCTTTTATTTTGGGCATTACTGTGCTTTTGAACCTGGTTATCCTGCACGGCAATGTTGCGGAAGCGGTCAATTACAGGCGGTCTGCCATTACACAGGAATTCAATGCACGTTACAATGCCGACTGGCTTGGCATTCGCATGTTTTCGATGGATCAAAAGCATTTTGAGAAAATAAGGGCATATTATCAGTCAGCCGACCCATTGGCCGAAGACTGGAATCCGGCGGCAGGCTTCAACAAGGCGCTTTGCGACAGCATTTACAGCCCGGATGTAATTGCAAAGTCAGGCGACTATCTGACCATTAATTTTGAGAAAGCGTTTTTTAAGCCCGTCAAAGACTATTCCGACGGCGCTTATGTGCTCCTGAAATCAGCAGACCATGTTTACGCTGCTCCGCCAAACCAGTCCGCGGTGCCCTTGAAAACTACGATCCGCCGGGGAATGTATTTTGCCAAAGGCGCTTATGCCAGCTTTCACACCGCCACCATTGAGCCCGGAGCTTACCAGATTTATCTCCTCGTCCGGACCAATGGAAAAAACAAGATCTATTGCACAGGAAAAACCTGGAATGAAGTCGATTAGTTAAAATTTGTCGTGCAATCCGGTTAAAATGCGCTCGACTTCCTTGCGAACTTCACCGGAAGGCCGTGTAAAATTATTATTCATAAAGCTGAACACCAGCGTCTTGCCTTTCTTCGTAAGGAGATATCCGCTTAGACAATAGTTATTACTCAAACTTCCTGTTTTGGCAAAAACAAATGGCTCCTGGCCTTTGAACATATTCCCCAACGTCCCGGATTTCCCACCCGTAGGCAGGATTTGAAACAGTTTTTCACGCGGCACTTTTTGATAAATCTTTTGCAGCAATGCGGTGATCGTTCTTGGCGTAAACAAATTGTAACGACTTAATCCAGAGCCATCTTTCCAAACCAGCTTATCCGGCAAATCACTCATATGGTGCTCAATTGCGTGTGCAATGGCCTTTTCTGTATTCAATGGCAATCCGTTTGCAGATGCGTAAAGTAACATTAATTGCTCCGCAAGCATGTTATCACTCACCTGCATCATTCTTTTATAAAGCGAATCGGACGGAATGCTGTATATTTTCTGCAACTCGATTTCCAGAGGAATGTTGATCAGCTTAACCTCCCTTTTTAGCGTATCGCTCAGCAATTGCACCGTTACCGCATCCGTCATGTGCACCGGCACATCCTGAATCAGTCCTTGCGGAACGGCTAGTTTTGAATGGTGAAATGAATTTTGAAATTCATCACGTGCTATGCCTGAGGCAGTTGTATCAAAAACCATTGATTTATTCCAAAAGGCAGGAGAAGCTTGAAATTTCGTCCCGCCTTCACCCGTGAAACGCGCCACATTGCCATAAATAGGCATAGGAGACACTTCTGGTTGATAATAATCATTGTAATCGCCCCACGCCCATCCCGGACCGAACCGCTTGTTTTCAAAATTATAAGGTGTGAAAAAGATCGGCTCTTTACGGCTTTGTAAGAAATCAAAAACCTTGCTATGCGGCAGGTCCGGATGCAAAAGTGATGGATCACCTGTTCCGCGAATGATCAGCAACTCGCCCCATTCCAGATATTCAAGTCCTGGAATCGAGTCGCCCAATGCGCTTAAACCAGCGTAATAACTGAAAAGCTTTGTGTTGGAAGCAGGATTGTAATATTTGTTGCTTTGATAAGCCGCCAGTTCCTTTTTCTCATTCAGTTTTTGAACAGAAACGCCTGTATGCTGCTGACTCAGGACTTGCGAATTTTTTAATTCTCGTTTTAGATAATGGGACGCCGAGCACCCTGAAAGCATTAAAACACTAACAAATAAGATAAGCGTGCGCATGTAATTGGGTTAAAATTTATTCCGTTGTGATTGATAAACAGCATGGTCACCCGGCTGTTGCTGATTTTTGATGATTAAAAAGAAATTGCCTTCCAGCTTGACGATCTTATCATGTCTCAGGTCGAAATCATGCAGACAATGGCGATCGGCCAAAACTACTTTTGCTTCCTCTGCCTCCGTAGTAAGGGACAAATGGTGATAACGCTGCAAATAAGTGTGAATGTCGGCCTGCTGATATAAATCAGGGCAAATGCCGATTTTGGAAGCGCTAGGCACATAATGTCTAATTTCCCGGGCATTAACTGCCATTATGTTTTCATCCGTTTCATTCAACTTCACCGCCGTCAAAGTCCAGCAGCTTAAAATTCCAATGGAAAACGCAGCGACGGCTAATTTTGGTCTAAGCGCAACGAGAGAATTGATTTTTTCAACATATAATGCTGCAAACAAGATGGCAACAAAAGGCAAAGAAGGCAACAAATAATGCGGATACTGCTTGATACTCACCAGCATAGGCAATATAGCCGAGCCAGCGACCAGCAAAACCAGTTTGCAGATCTTCGCTAACTGTCGAGAAAGCCCAAGTTTGATTTTAAGTAAAATGCAGATCCCATACAAAGCGGTAAGGCCAGCCAGATGCGGAGCCACATTGCGCAGCAACTCTTTCAATAAATAGAAATGCGCGCCGAAACCCTCTCCCGTTTTTTCTCTTTTTTGTAACAATGCCTGCACAACCTGTCCATTAAAATATTTTGTCAAAAACGCATACGCAGGCTCGTAAGTCAAAATTCCAGCGATTAGGGCCACAAAAGTTGCCAGCATAATAGCCGTGACTTTGATCCCTTTTTTGAATAAAGCATTATCATAAACAACCGCATAAATCATCGAGAATGCCAGCGGAAATAACCCGACCGGTCCTTTTGTTAAGCAGGCAAGCACAATGGCGACGCCCGCGCCAATAATAAGCCAGTAAGTTTTCGAAAACGGTTCGTCCACTTTTTTCCAGAAAGACAGCTGAAAATAGCACGCTAGCAAACAGAAAACAGACATTGTACTGTCTAGGAAGTTGTTCGGAATGCTGTAATAGGCCGTTTCGACGCCATACCAGCACAAAACCGGAACCCAGGCATAGGCGCGAATTTCCTTTTGCCCGTCAAACAGTTTTTGCCAGATTTTTATTATCAAAAAAACCGAGGCGATCAGAATAATCAGATTATAAACATTTTCCACCGCCGTAGAATCGCCCATGACGCGGAATAGAATGGATTGCAAGCCAAATTGCAGCGGAGGATGTCCGAAGAAAAACGGCCCGTTATCATAAGGAAGCCAGAAAGAATCGGCAAAATGCGGACGCCAGAAAGAGCCGATTCCCTGCGACATATTTCGTGCAATGGAGGCATAAGCGAGGCCATCCATGAACATTGTATCATCCAGCGATCTTGGCAAAAACGTGATCAGGACGAAACTAAAAGCCAGCAGCCAGGGCAAGATTCGGACGTAACGGTTATGTTTTGCGTTGTCAAACATCATGTATGTGGCGGGAATTTTGATGAAATTAAACAACTTTGCACGAATTTCATTACGCACTAGAACCATAAGAGTCTGATGACCGACCTTCACGCTGTCCTGAAACAATACTGGGGTTACGATAACTTCCGGCCTTTTCAGGAAGATGCCATCAAAGCAGTCCTTAACGGCATTGACACATTGGTGCTCCTCCCGACGGGCGGTGGTAAATCAGTGTGTTTCCAGGTGCCGGTGATGGCAACGGAAGGCGTTTGCATTGTGGTTACACCGCTCATTGCATTGATGAAAGACCAGGTGGAGCAGCTCAAAAGGCGAGGCATATCGGCTGCGGCGATCCACTCGGGCATGGGTAAAAATGAGATTGACATTGCGCTCGACAACTGCATTCACGGCAACACAAAATTCCTTTACGTTTCCCCGGAAAGGCTGCGCACAGACATTATGATCGCCAGGGCGAAGCAAATGGATGTTTGTCTGTTGGCAATAGATGAAGCACATTGCATTTCTGCATGGGGCTATGATTTTCGGCCCGCTTACCTTTTAATCGCAGAATTCAGGAAGCTTATTCTCGGCGTTCCGGTGATGGCGCTGACGGCAACCGCCACGGAGGAAGTGCGTGCCGACATTCTGGATAAGCTCGAAATGCGTAATGCACGCGTTTTCAAACAATCATTCGCCCGCGCCAACCTTTCCTATTCAGCATTTTCAGAAGAAAATAAGGAAAGAAAACTGCTCCAAATCTTAAAGAATGTATCCGGTTCGGCGATTGTTTATGTACGGACAAGAAAGCGCACAAAAGAACTCGCAGACTGGCTTAACAGGCAGGGAATCAGTGCCCAAAGCTATCATGCCGGACTTCCGTTCCGGGATCGTGGCGAAAGGCAGTCGGCCTGGATCAAAAATCAGACGCGGGTGGTTGTTGCGACCAATGCATTCGGAATGGGGATTGACAAGCCGGATGTGCGCGCCGTTATCCATTTTGACCTGCCCGACAATCTGGAAGCATATTATCAGGAAGCAGGGCGGGCCGGCCGGGATGAAGCGAAGGCTTATGCCGTGGCACTTTTCACCAAACTGGACCTTGAAGAGCTTTTAGAAACCGTTGAGCGGAAATATCCGCCGATGGAAGTTTTAAAGAAGGTTTACCAGTCGCTTGCCAACTATTATAAGATCGCAACCGGCAGCGGCGAGTTTGCTGCATTTGATTTTGACATTCAGCAGTTTACAGGCACATTTGGCCTGGCGGTGAATGAAACGCATTATGCCCTCAAACTGCTTGAAGAAGAGGGTTTTCTGCAATTAAGCGAGAGTTTTAATGATGCTTCGAAAATCCATTTCCTCGTCGATAACCGCCAATTATACGACTTTCAAATACGTTACCAGGAAATCGATTCGTTTATCAAGGTAATTCTGAGGATGTACGGAGGCGAGCTTTTCACAGAATATGTCCGGATATCGGAAAATGAAATCGGTCAGATCTTTTTTGCGCCTGAGGCAGAGGTGATTAAAAAGCTGAATTTTTTAAAAGAGCGTGAAATCATCGATTATGAGCCAAGGAAAAACAAACCGCAGCTTACATTCATGACCCCGCGCTATGACGCCGCTTTGCTGCCGCTAAATGTTTTTGAAATTGAGAAAAAAAAGAGCCGTGATTTGACAAAAGCGCAATCTGTGGCTCATTATGCTGCCCACACACGCATTTGCCGCACGCTGCTTTTACTCGAATATTTTAATGAATTTGACGCGGATGAATGCGGTGTTTGTGACATTTGCATCCAAAAGAAAAAGAATGAAACCCAACATCATGCAACATTAGACAATGCATTGGTGACTTTCCTGGGACAAACCGGAGCTGTCACGCCGAACGAACTTGGCAAGGCTTTTGAAGATGTTCCGGAAGAAGATTTTTTACAAACATTGCAGCATTTGATCAAGGAAGAAGTAATCCGGTACGATACGATCGGCAAACTGGCTTTAACTAACAAAACTCAACATTGAAAAACACTGTTTTTACCTTCGCACTATTATCCATTATTACAATTCAGGCCGCTTTTTCCCAGCAAATCCCAGGGATGCAATTCAGTAATTACGGTGGCTTGTATCGCGCAACTTACAATCCGTCCGTGCTGGGCGGCCCGAAACACAAGTGGCAGATCAACATTGGAACACTTGGCGGAAGCATTAATTACAGATATTTTAATTTTGTCGGGGAAAATTCGCTGTTGTATCCGCTGCTCGTCCCCCACTCCACCAAAGAACTCTACGGCCGTTCTCGCACAACCGGATCATTACTAAATGACGATCCGATTTACACCGTCAGTGAAATTCGCTGGCCGTCCGCATCGCTGGCCATTGGCAAATATCAAGGCATTGCATTGCAATTCAGGACGCGGGGTTTCGTACAAGGCAATAACCTCCCCGATCCCATTCAGACATTATATTTTCACAGACTGGACACCGGAAGCACGCCGCCTACAAACCAGGCCTGGGGAAATTTCAATTTAGTGCAGCAAAGTTTTTCAGATGTCAGCGTGTCCTACGGCGTTCAGTTGCTCGATCTGGATGCGCATAAGCTCCGCATTGGTGTGACCGGAAAACGCGTTTTCGGCGCACGGATCGGTTATTTGAATGGCTCAGCGGATCGTTATAGCATTCGTCCGCTGCCGGGCGTTGATGAAACCAGCGAATTGGTGATTCAAAACATTGCTTATGAAAGCGGTTACAGTGCGCCAAACAAAAAAATGCGAATCTCTAATCTGTTTAATTCTGATCAATATGGATCCGGTTGGGGTTATGATGTCGGTTTTTCTTATGAGTTGGGAAAATATTGGGGAAAGTCGAAAGAAGTGTTTGACGAGAGTCCGGAATATCTGATTCGCCTCGCTGGTTCTTTAACAGACGTTGGATCAATTCGTTACAGAACTAATCAAAGCCGGGCTATAGCAGGCCGCGAAGCGGAATCGATCATTGGGCAAAGCGAACTTGAAAATATAAGTGACAAAGGCCCCGAAGGTTTCATGACATTATTTCCTTCCGAAACCGACACAACATTCAGACGAAATGTTCAACTGCCGCAAGCGCTGCATTGGGAAGCGGACATTCAGCTGGTCAAAGGATTTTTCCTGAATTTATCTCAAACAAAAGCATACAAACGCAGAAACGATGCGTATCTCGATGCTTATCAGCTGAATGCATTTACGATTACACCGCGTTTTGAAGACGAAGATTCTGATTTTGCATTCCCGATCTCTTTCATCAAAGGCAATAACCGGCCGTCAATTGGCGCTGTCGGACACTTTGGGCCTGTTTTTCTGGGATTTAGCAATGTGAATGGTTTGTTGAAAAAAGGCGGTGCGAGAGGTTCTATGGTATATTTGGGCTTTACTGCCTGGAAACTTTACAGGAAAAAAGGAGAAGACTAGTCTTTCATGTATATGAAAAAGACAGCGCTTTTCTTGATCCAGTTTTTTATTCCAATCCTGCTGCTGGCTCAGCATCACAATCACGAGTCGGCGGGACATGTTACGGATGTTGAACCGCAGCCGTTGCTGGCGCAGGCCATGCGTTTGCAGGAAGCGCTTACTTTTTCGGGGAGTTCATTGTCGCCTGCGGATGCTAAAAGACTAAAAGCATTGTCTGACAAGCCTTTAACAAAGGAAACAGTTCTTCAAATACAAGAAATATTTGATCCTTACTGCCTCAACTTCGTTCACATTAATCCGGAAGGCCGTGTAAAAGTGCTGCGCGGACCAGCCAAGGCGACGCTTATCCAGGGCGGGTGGACGAGTTATCTGGTAAAAATTAATAATGAAGCGGGCATTACGGCAAAGCTCGAAGCGCAAAGCCCTAATGCTGCAAAACCATATCATTCCCCTTCTTTTGAGCCAAAAGTCAAAAAAGAGCATGAACTGACGCCCGGCCAGACCGCTAATCGTTTTGCTGAGATTCAGATTTATGCAAATCCGCCGCTGCAAGCGAATCTGACAGGTTTGAAATTAGAATACGCCATAGTGCAATTGTATTCCAAAGACGCTGGCCAGCGCGAGATAGAAGTTGCCTATAATGTGGGTCAGGGGTCGCAGGATCTGGGTTTCAGGAATTCGACGCACATTCTTTTTAATACAAAACCTGCGGTTAAGGTTAAATTTAATGTGCAGGATGTGGATGGCAAACCCACAATGGCTTCCTTCCTCATCACGGACGGACAAGCGCATGCATCCGGAAAGTTTTCGGGCATTTATCCGCTTCCATCGCGTCGTGTAGCCGCTTTTGACACTTATCCTGATTTCTTTTTTCAACCACAAATTTACCGGGCCGACGGTGAACACATTATGCTCCCTGCTGGAAAATACCAGGTTACTTACACCCGCGGCCCCGAATACATTAAGCAAACAAAAGAGATCATTGTCCCCGATAATAAGGATTCTGTCACGGTTTCATTCCAACTGAAGCGCTGGATTCAAATGACAAAACTTGGCTGGCACAGCGCAGATCATCACATTCATGCAGCCGGTTGCAGTCATTACGACAGCCCGACCGAGGGCGTGGATCCGAAAGACATGATGCGCCAGACGCTTGGCGAAGATCTAAATATGGCCGCTAATCTGGCCTGGGGGCCAAGTTGGTATCATCAAAAAACATTTTTTACAGGAAAAGATCACCCCTTGTCGAATGCAAAAAACATCATGCGCAATGATGTCGAAGTCTCCGGATTTCCGTCTTCACATTCAGGGCACATTGTTTTACTGCGCATTAAGGAAGATGATTATCCCGGCACGACGCAAATTGAGCAATGGCCAAGCTGGACGGCTCCGGTCTTGTCCTGGGCTAAGTCGCAGGGCGGCGTTGTGGGTTATGCGCATTCCGGCTGGGGTTTGCAGCCACTGGAACCCACGGACAAGCTGCCGAATTATGTAGTTCCAAAAATGGATGGGATTGGTGCAAACGAATACATTGTAACCGTGACGCAAAACCTCGTCGATTTTTTCAGCGCAGGAGACACGCCAGCACCTTGGGAATTGAACATGTATTACCACACTTTGAACTGCGGTTTCCGGCCACGCCTCAGCGGAGAGACGGATTTTCCATGCATTACAGATGCGCGCGTAGGGCAAGCAAGAAGTTATTTTAAGCCCATGGGTGCATATAATTATGATAATTACGTCGCCGCTCTTAAATCCGGAAGAAGCTACGTTTCTGACGGGAAATCGCATATTATGGACTTTTCGGTCAATGGTGAAGAAGCCGGCACGGACGACAGCGAAATTGCCGTTAAAGCCAATGACAAAGTTAATATTACTGCAAATGTCGCCGCATATCTCCCGCAGGAACAAGATCCGGCAGGTGAAAAGATCGCACAAACATCCATCATTTTGATGCCATATTGGGATATCGAACGTGCAAGGATTGCCAAATCAAGGAAAGTGCGGGTAGAATTGATCGTAAATGGCGAAGCAGTTGACACCACAGAAATCAACGCAGACGGCACAGTTTCCAATGTAAAGTTCTCCTATCAAATGCAGAAATCAGGCTGGGCCGCATTGCGCGTGTATCCAAGCTCACACTCGAATCCCGTTTTCATCAATGTTGATAACAAACCAATGGTTGAGAAGAAAAGCGCAACGTGGTGCATTGCGACATTGGATCAATGCTGGAAAATGAAAGAGCCCAACATTCGAGCAGAGGAAAAAGCAGCCGCCAAAGCTGCGTATGACCAAGCGAGAGAGGTTTATCAGGCCATTATTGATAAATAGATTGGAGGTGCAAGGCGTCATGGACGTTGTTACATGCCTCCGGCATTTTGCGTTTGCGTCTGATTCCTGTTCTACCAAGATGGCATGCCTCTGGCATTTGTGTTGGATGCTAATTTATGTTTCCTGCCAAACATGGCATGCCTCTGGCATTTGCGTTTCGATTTGAATCCGTTATATCAAAATGACACGCCTCTGGCATTAGCCGGCGCAAAAGCAAGTCGCTGAGCGACGTAATATTGGTAGAAAATAGTTAATACGAAAAAAATGTAAATCCCGGAGGGATGAAACGACGTGAACAACGCGCATCCTTACATGCCTCTGGCATTTTGCTTGGATGCTGATTCATATTTCCTACCAAGATTGCATGCCTCCGGCATTTGTGTTTCGATGTAATCCATGTTTATATCAAGACGATACATCTATGGCATTTGCCGACGCAAAAGCAAGTCGCGGAGCGACGTAATATTGGTAGAAAATAGGTGATACGAAAAAAATGTAAATCCCGGAGGGATGTAACGACGTGAACAATGCGCATCCTTGCATGCCTCCGGCAGTTGTGTTTGGATATGAATTAATGTCCCTACCAAGATGACACGCCTCGGCCTTAGCCAGCGCAAAAGCAAGTCGCGGAGCGACGTAATATTGGTAGAAAGTAGTTGATACGAAAAAAATGTAATCCCGGAGGGATGCAACGACGTGAAACAACGCCCGACGAAATCCTTCCTTTACATTCCGGCTTTTCTTCTCCGAAACAAGCTCCCGATTCGGGTGAACATTCGCTTTTCGAATTCCCAGAAAAACGTGAACTTGCCCCAGATCCAGCCCCAGGCGAGCAATATTACTTGATATAACGGCAGGATAATGAGAATGTTAACGCCCCAGCGAAGCCATGGTGGAGATTGCTCATTGATGCCAACCAATGAAAACAAACCACGCTTAACATACAAAACCGAAAACCCTGTGCACGCGAAAACAATAAGAATGATCAGGACGTCCCAACCATTCTTGACATTCCAGCGCTGTTTGAGTTTTTCGATCATTCGTGGACATTATTCGTAGAGAAAGTCCAAATGCTCAGGCTTGATTTCTTCCGTATCCAGTGTCAGGAATTCTTCCCAGAAAGGATCATTCGGGACGCCGGCTTTGCAGATAATCGGCTCTTTTTTAACAGGATGCTCAAAATACAGCCTCCTTGCGTGAAGATTAATGTTATTGTCCGGATTTCCTTTTGGATAGCCGTATTTCACATCTCCGCGAATGGGGCAATTCATAGACGCAAGCTGAACGCGGATCTGATGCGGCCTACCCGTTATAGGCGTAACTTCGAGCAAGTGGAATTTATTAAGCTCACCCAGCCAGCGGTAAGATAGCTCTGCGCGCTGTGTTCCGGGCTTTTCGTAATCGTAGGCAGTGGTCACATTGCGCGATTCGTCTTTGGAAAGATAATGCACTAATTTGCCCTTTTTCTCAGCCGGACGATTTTTCACAATTGCCCAATAGGTTTTCTGCACATCTCTTTTGCGGAAGATCTCGTTCATCCGCTCCAATGCTTTGGACGTTTTTGCAAAAACAACAAGACCGCTAACCGGCCTGTCGAGGCGATGCACGGTCCCAAGGAAAACCGCCCCTGGCTTTTCATATGTTTCCTTGATATATTCTTTCACCATATCGAGCAGACATTTGTCTCTCGTTACATCGCCCTGAACCAGAATGCCTGGCTCTTTATTGACGATAATCAGGTGATTGTCTTCGTATATGATTTGAAATGGTCGCTTTGCCATATAATTAGTTCTTTACTTTTAAAAAGGTCAGTACGATTCCTGATCATTAGGAAACGATTTGCCTTTCACATCTTTAATATAATTTGAAATTGCATCTGTCATCACGCCATTCAGGTCGGCATAACGGCGTAAAAATCTCGGCTTGAACTCCTTATTAATGCCCAGCAAATCGTGCAAAACAAGTATTTGTCCATCTGCATGCGGTCCTGCTCCGATTCCGATCGTTGGAATTGTCACAGTCTCGGAGACTTGTTTGGTTAATGAAGACGGAATTTTTTCCAAGACAACAGAAAAGCAACCCACTTCCTCCAACATCCGCGCGTCTTCAATCAATTTCTGTGCCTCAGCCTCTTGTCTCGCTCTTACTGTATAAGTCCCGAATTTATAAATCGATTGCGGTGTAAGGCCCAAATGACCCATAACCGGCACCCCGGCGCTTAATATTCTGGTAATGGAATCCTTGATTTCCAATCCACCTTCCAGCTTTACTGCATGCGCACCGGACTCTTTCATGATCCGGATTGCTGAGTTAAGCGCTTCGCGCGAATTGCCTTGATAGGATCCAAACGGAAGGTCAACCACAACAAGCGCCCTTTTTACGGCCCTTACCACCGATGTGGCGTGGTAAATCATCTGATCAATCGTGATCGGCAATGTGGTTTCATGTCCGGCCATCACATTGGAGGCAGAATCCCCTACCAAAATCAACTCTACGCCCGCAGTATCCACAATGCCGGCCATGGAATAATCGTAAGCAGTAAGGCAGGATATTTTTTCCCCACGGGTTTTCATTTCCTGAATAATGTGGGTTGTAACGCGTTTAATATCAGGAGTATGGATTGACATAATCTTATTGCGGTAAGGTAAATAATATGGCCGGATCCTGATTATCTGTGCATCAGCCAGCTTTCAGGATTAAGGCGCGATGTGTTTTTCCAGATCTGGAATTGCAGTTCAGAAGTGCCGTCCGTATCCGTCGCCACCCGTCCAATGTTCTCACGAGCTTTTACTTTTTGTCCGGCCCGTACGGTTAC
This sequence comes from Dyadobacter sp. AC419, assembly GCF_979253085.1. Taxonomy (NCBI): domain Bacteria; kingdom Pseudomonadati; phylum Bacteroidota; class Cytophagia; order Cytophagales; family Spirosomataceae; genus Dyadobacter; species Dyadobacter sp. AC419. The sequence continues at coordinate 25,386 of NZ_CEEDCD010000029.1, forward strand.
ACCATTCATTTTGGCATAAATCGTCATATAATTACCATGCTGAATGGCTACAACATTGCCCATTCCTGGCATTTCTGTTACATCCAGAACCACGCCGTCGTAAACGGAACGCACTGGTTCTCCGGCAGTTGTTTGAATGTCAACACCCAGGTTATCGACCATTACGCCTTTCAATACAGCATGCGGACGCTGGCCAAAATGACCTGATACAAAGCCTTTTACCGGCCAGGGTAATCTATTTTGAGATGCTGTAAACGACGATGCCAATGTGGTTTCCTCTTCGCTCATTCCACCCGAAGTGACCGGCTCTTCTTTTTCCGGTTCAGCCACAACTGCAGCTTCTCCTTTTTTCTCCCGTTCGGCGTTTTCTCTTGCCAGCCTTTCACGTTCAGCCTTCCTTCGTGCCTCGCGTTCTTCACGTTCTTTGCGTTCACGTGCGATCCTTTCGCGCCTTTCCCGCTCCGCAATGCGTCGGATGTTCGCTTCCAGTAAGTCGGTTGCGCGTTTGTTTTCGGCTATTTGTTTCCTTAATTCGACTTCTTTTTGCGAAAGCTCCTGAATCACTTCATTTTGCTTCACTTTCAGGCCTTCCAGTTTCGTATTCTCCGTTACACGCGTATCCAGGACGTTTTTCTGCTGGTTTTGCTTCACTGTAATGCGTCGGCGCTCGGCCAATAACTGCGATTGCAATGCTTCAATTTCCTTAACCTGCCCCTGCCGCGCCTCGGTATACTGCTTCAAATATTTATATCTTAAAACAAACTGGTTGAATGTTCCCGAAGAAAAAAGGAAAACGAGCTGGTTAAAATAGACATTCCTTTTCGAGGCCTCGTAAATCATATGACCATATTCGGTCTTCAATTTGGCCAGGTTGCCATCCAATGTCTGCTTCTTTTTTTCGAGAACTTGAAGTTCTTTGTTTAAAAGATCGAGATCATCCGAAAGCAGGTCAATTTGCTTTTTGTAAGTGTTGATTTGCTGATTTAATGCCTTTAACTGGCCCAGGTTAACATTTTTTTGCGAAGAAGTCTGGCGCAAAATGCCCTGAATTTCCTTGATCTTATTCTGGTTTTCACTTTTCTCGCGTTCCAGCTGCTCACGCGTTTTTTGCGCATATGCGCCAAAGGACGCACAACAAAGGAACGTTATCAGTAATAGTAAGCGACGAAAATGCGGTTTTTGAAAGGGCATACAGTTAATTCTTGCGGCCAAAAGTCCTGGAAAGGCTGGCAAAGTTAAGCAGACTTAGGGTTTTTGCCTCATGATCTCAGTTTGACCTGCTGATTTTTACCTTTTTCGCTTGTAGGAGCTTGGGACACTAAATGGAAATCCTGGATTTTCGCTTACCAAATCAACCTTATTGTGCTTGATTCGCATGGTTGTATAGTTTACCTGCTGATCCTTCTGCGACTTAACATTCAGGTCGATCCGGCTGACAAAAGGAAATAAAAACGACTTCACTTCCTTGAAATCCTCATAGTCAAGCGTGAAAGTGTTTTGGGTAGGAACTTCTGTCGCCATTAACCGGGACAGTTTGAGATTGCTCTCGGCAACGTAATTGGACACTTCCAGGCGTTCGACGATTTGCTTTAAAACATAAAAGTCATTTTCCTTTACAAAACGGCCGTTTCCCGTTTCCGGAAAAGGTAAATTACCAATGATAACCGCTTGTAAAAGAGCAAAGTTGAGATCAAAATTGTATTGCTTGCTCAGCTGCTCGTATGTGAAAACAAAGTAATTCTTGTGGATTTTGTCCATAAAAACAATGGAATCAGGCGTGATCTTGCCTCTTGCAACTTCAAACCCCACGCCCGTCACCGAGAGCCAGATAATGCTGTCCTTTTTCATGCGGATATTGACATTGGTGTTATCAAAATCCTGCGTTTTGCTCTTGAAATCGACTTTCGACTTCGCTACCAAATAGTCAAATGATACGGTGTTGACCTTGATGGATTCGGGCTCTTTCTCTCCGGACGGCGCAGCAGCCGCGACTGTATCGGCAACTGCCGAATCAACTGACATTGGAGCCACATTTGCGAGCGAATTCTTTGTAACAGCTGTATTATTATTTTTTGAAGAACGTTGTTTGTGGCAAGATGAAAACCAGAAAAGGCTGAGGGCCAGCACACAAATCGTTATTTTATTGCTCATATAGTGCACCAGTCGCTATTTTTTTGTCAAGAAGTTCGGTTGTTTCTCCCATACTTTTGGCTTTTTTCCATTGCGCAACAGCATTGTCGCGCTCGCCAAGTTTGAAAAGTACATCTCCATAATGCTCAACAATCGTGCCACTTACCGCACTGCTGTCCATCATTGCTTTTTCAAGAAACTCCTTTGCTTTCTTATAATCTTTACGAATATATAGCACCCAGGCGTGCGTGTCCAGGTAAGTTGGATTGTTCTGATGATCCTGGACGAGCTTGGCAGACATTTTGAGGGCGAGATCAAGCTTTTCTTTCCGCAGTGACAAGAAATAGCTGTAATTGTTCAGCACATGATCATTATTCGGATCGCTTTTCAGGGAAAGTTCGTAAGACGCATCCGACTTTTCGTGATCTCCCAAACCATTGTAGGCATCACCCATTTGAGCATGGATCGCGGGGATCAGTTCCGGATGCTCGCCCATGAGTTTCAGGCTTTCCTCAAATGACGAAATCGCCTCTTTATACGATCGCTTCATGACTTTGGCAGCTCCGTTAAAATACCAGAACATGCCTTGATTAGGAAACAATTCTAATGCTTTCTCCGAATGAACAAGCATGCTATCGACCTGATTAAGAGCACCGTCCAGTTCAAGGATCGCCAGCCAAATCTGAAAAACGGATCCGTCTAGGTTAGCCGCTTTCATATAAATATTACGAGCTTCGGCTTTCTGTCCCTGGCGCATGAGCAAGTCGGCGTAAATGGCATTCGTGCGCGATTCATTGGGGTGCGTTTCTGCAAGCTGCTTGGCCAGCGATACGGCCTCGCCCAGCTCCTCGCCTGTTTTAAGCATGGTTAAATAACCAGACAAAACGCGGATTTTAGGATCTGCGTCGAGATTTGGATTAGCGAAAACGAGCCTTAATTCCTGATTGCATTTCTGGACATCGCCATTCCGCCGGTAAATGTCAGCCAGCAAAACGTGGGCTTGCGCCTCATCCGGATTGATTTTCAATGCTTCTTCCAAAGGCGTAACGGCCTCTACGATCCGCTCGTTCGCAATCAGCATTTCGGCCAATTCGACCAGATAACTCACCTCGCCGGGTTCAGCTGCAATCAGCTTTCTCGCTTCGCCAAGGGCTTTTTCCAGATTATTTTGTCTCAAATAAAGCTGCTCTTTCTGATGCGTGATCTCTTCGGTTACACCTAATGCTTTTTCTAAAACATTATAGGTTTCAATTGCCTTATCAAACTGATCATTAAAGACATACACCGCCGCCAGCTCAACACCATACTGAATATTCCCAGGATTCTTTTGAAGGAGTTTTTCGTAAATTTCTGCCGCTTCAGCGTATTTCCTGCGCTTGGCGTACAGTTCCGCTAACTGTTGTCCGTAATATATATTTTCCTTGTCCAGGTCATAAGCTTTCTTAGCCGACCCAATGGCGTCGTCAAATTTTTCAAGCTTAATCAATGCAGTTGCGAGCAAATAATGGCTCGCCGCATCATTGCTGCTCGATTCAACCAATTTTTGAAATATAGGCAGCGCGCGCTCGGGCTCATCCTTCATAATGAACTTCATGCCGTCGGCGGCCAGCGTTTCCTCTGCAAGCCGAAAGCTCGTATTTTCTGACTTTTCCGGCTGTTTTTCCTTTTCCTTATTACGACGCTGTGCTTCGGCAGGCTGAGCCACGAATGTGCTCGAAATGAGGCAGATAAGCAGGGTCAATTTGATATATTCAGTCCTCATATTTTTATCTAAACAAAGTCAGATCCGAAGAGGTGACAAGCCATTTTTACTTAAAAATCAAAGTTACCAATTTTTGACTGTATGATTTGTCCGCTCTTCAAGGCCAAATAAGATTAGTAACGCTCAAACAAACTTAATCTTGCCTGAAAATCAGCTCGCCAGGAAAGTTTATTCAAACTTTCCTGGCTCAAAAAACGCCCTATTGAACCGAATAAACCCCTTTTCCAAAACCAGGCGTTCCAGAAAAGCTCAAAACCTCTGTCCTAATGTCAACATTGGTTGACGCATCTGTATTGTAATATTCCAATTTCGCTTTTCCCTGTTTGTCCGTTCGCAGCATAGGCGCCCAGAAAATCGTCGCGCGAAAATCAGGATTTGTGTCCTGCGGTTTACTGGCTTCATAAGTCGGTGCGTAAAATTCTTTTGGAACATTAAAACCTGCAATTTTTGTGACCAGCACGCCCGGCACAATGTCCTGCGAGTAATCGTAATTTTCATTTCCTCTTTTGGTCAAAATCGAGATCACACCATTGCCGCCGCGACTTCCGAAAATTGCCGCCGAAGCTCCCTTCAACACATCAATTGACTCAACATCAAATGTGTTCAGATTTGCTATCATATCTTTCTCCACCGGCATTCCGTCCAGCACAAAAAGCGGTTCGCCACGATTTCCCCGAATGAACACCGAAGCATTCATTCCCGAGCCAATCACTTGAACACCAGCCACTCGTCCAGCTATCATATCCAAAATACTTCGTCCGCTCGATGCCATCTGCGGCGTTATTTTAAGGGACGCATCCGCAGATCCATACAATTTTCTTGAATCACGCTGCACTGCCTTTTTTCCTTTGATGGTCACTTCCTGCAATAACCGTTCCCGGCTTTCCCGGATTTTTCGGGCTATTTCCTGATCCTGTTCCGCACGTTTGAGATAGGCTTGTAACTGCACCGCATCGACGGTTATGGGATAAAAAGGCACTTTAACCAAGGTTATTTTTGGCGTTGTAAAAGGGTCTAAAATAAAGGAAAGATTGGCATTGCCTTTTTTGTTCATGCCCTGCAAACGGATCTTCAACGAATCGGAAAAAGCCAGATTATATACTGAAAAGCGACCTGCTTCATTGGTCTCAGCAGTCATAAAAGTGCCCAGACTGTCATTGCTCAGATACATGGAAAGTGCAATTTTGTCGACTAACTTTTTATTGTTCCGCCGCACTTCTCCTTCCAATGTAACGCCTTGCTCCACAAAATGCCGCGGAGCCGCAAGGGAATCCGAAAGCACATCCTCCCAGCGGAAGCGACTCCAACCCTGTGTCATCATCAGATAATCCATGTTAATCTTTCGCTCAGATTTTTCGGGATCAAAATAATGTCCGGGCTGTTCGATAAATCCTTTTAAATCGGATGAAAGCAGAAAATTGGAAGTAATGGTCTGGTCGTAAGGCTGTTGTAAAATCTGCCCTGCGTCCGTAACCGCGACAGAAAGATTTGCTTCAACGGGCTTCCCGGCAGAATCTGAAACAGAAATTTCAATGGATGTTTTCTCACGTGGCTTGTAAGCAGCTTTGGAAGGCGTGATTTTAACCCGTAAACTCCGCTCATGATTGATAAAAACGAGTCTTTCACAAACCGGTTTATTTTGCTCATCAAAAAGTGTCAAATGTGTGATCCCGTCCGGCAGTTCGGCTGTTGGAAGGCTCATTGTCAGTCCTTTGGCGGATACTTTTCCTTTGGCTACAAACGCGACGATTCCTTTTGAATGCCCTACAATGTGCACGACGGATTCTTGTTTGCCAGGAAGTTTGCAATAGGCGAGCACCCGCATTTTAAGGGGATTTGAAAGGTTGTCTACGATCATCGTAAATCCGTTTTCCATCACTTCCGGAAAGTCATACTGAACCGCTTTTCCGTCTTTTGCATGCACATAAGCTGTGTAAGTTTCCCCTGACTTTGGCTCAAACTGAAAGCGCCCCATTCCCAAATGTGCGCTTTTGTAAGACGCCACTGTATCCTTACTTTTATCGAGTATGAAACCGCTCACATCTTGCCCCAGGCCATTTTCTGCAACCGCTTTAAATGCAATGCGCGTGGTGATGCCAGCAACCATTTGACCGCCTTCGGGAAAAAATTTGATATCAACCGAGCGGGGAGGAGCGGGCACGGCAATGCTGTCAGGATCAAAGAGATAAATGTCCTTATGAAAAAACAGGTCTTCGGAAAAATTGCGCATCCAATTGGTGTAGGCGCGAATGGTGTAGGCACCTTTTGGAATAGAATCCGCCAACACAATCTCGCCGTTTCCAATGCCACCCGACATTTGAACGCGCCGCAAAGCCACATTTTTGCCAGTCCGCTGCTCAATCAGGTCAACATATAAAAGCTGACTCGCGCTGTCAGGCAAATGCAATGCGCCTTCGACTAAGTAACTTTTAAACCAGAGCGTGTCACCGGTGACATAATAGGGCTTATCTAAATGCAAATAGGCTTTTTCTTGCGGGAAATGTGTTCGATATTCTGCAAGTTTGGCTGCAATGTGCTGGGTAAAATCATCGTCAATCCAATGAAAACCAGTGATTAACAGCAACATGAGGGGAATAAGGCATTTTCGTAGAAGTCCGTTGATCCATGGCATAGTTATACTTTTTTGTAACCGGATGCAATTTAACGGTTCAGCCGGGTAACAAGCAAGTAAATGGGATAGCTAATGACTAGAAAAAGCAAAGCAAACTGACTGCTCGGTAAATCCTGAACCACAGCGCTTACGAGGAATGCGATTGAAAGGATCAGCATCACAATCGGAAGCACCGGATAAGCCGGGACTTTCCAAGGGCGGGGTAGGAGCGGCTCCTTTTTTCGAAGTGCCAATAATGACGCAAATCCGGATGTGTAACCCAGTACAAAGAAGAATGTAGCAATGTCCGAAAGCTTTTCGGTCGCGTCTTTCCCAATCAAAATCAATGTTATGGCGACGCCCGAAGTGATCAGCATGGCCGTTGCAGGCGTTCCGCCTTTGTTTACGGATGTGCCGCCTTTGAAAAATAAACCGTCACGGCTCATGGAATATAAAACCCGTGGATTGAACAGCAACTGTGCATTAACGATCCCTAAGATGGAGATCATCAAAAACAGCGTCACAATTTTCGCTGATCCTTCGCCAAAAATTAATCGAATGGCGTCCGCCGCGGCCAGCTTAGACTGAGCTAATTCATTCATCGGCAGAATGTGCAGAATGGCGAGATTACAAAGCAGATAAATTGCAATGATGAGCAAAACGCCTCCTATCATCGATTTGGGCAGGTTTTTGGTCGGATCTTTGTCTTCTTCTGAAAAATAAGCGGCTGTATGCCAACCGTCGTAAGTGTAAAATATGGCTTGTAGTGAGAAAATTACCGGAGCAATCCAACTTCCTGTTTTCACGATTTCGCTTGTGGTCAGTTGCGCTTGCTCCGCCGTCACTTCGTCTCCATATATGTAACATACGGCCACAAAAATGAAAAGTCCGAGCCCTTTCAGCACACTCATAATGTTCTGAAAACTGCTCGCCAGCGCGAGTCCGATCCAATGTATGCCCGTGAGAATCAGTAAAATGGCAGCTGCAACATAAGGTTCAAAACCCACAAAAGACGGGACGAGCAATGCCAAATATTCACTCATGGTATAAACACCAAAACCAAGGGCAGAACATGTTCCCAGCCAGCTGTTTATGCCCACCACAAAACCTGCATAATTGCCAAAAGCGCGTTGTGCGTAAACATACCAGGCGCCGGCTTTGGGCATCGAAGTCCCTAGTTCAATGGTGCACAATGTTCCTAACAAGGCATATAAGCTGACGGCTGCCCAAAGGCCCATTATGAGCCAAGAATCGCCTAATTGTGCTGCAATAGGACCGGGTTTTCGGAGGATTCCTGTGCCAATTGTCCCGCCGACCGTTACGGCTATGCCGAATCCGACACCTAAAATTTTAAACAGTTCATTCTTGGCTGCGGGTTGTTGCATTGTGGAGGAGTGAAATTGTGCTTTTCGAAAATAGGAAAACTTTTTCTTTTTGTAAGTCCTATATTGACATTGATTACATCGCAAAACCTCCTTTTGGCAGAATATAATGCTTGGGACTAAAATTCTATGGATCGCCCAATTGGCTGGCTGGCTTCTGTTTATCAGCCTGCCAATCACGGTTATGCCAGGGAATAGTCCCGGTTATTGAGCTGCGAATGCTGGGTTCGGTAATGTTTTGGCTGTTCGTCGCATTGTATATGGCTGTCTTGTATGTCAATTATATTTTCTTAATTCCAGCACTTTATCTCAAACAGCAACACGTTTTCTTTTTGAGCTTTCGGAGAAAAGGATCATCCGCTCCGAGGCAGACAAGGCGGCAGCGGAATTATCATTTTTCAAAGCTCAGATCAACCCGCATTTCCTATTTAACACACTCAATAACCTTTATTCACTGGCAGTAAGTCAAATCAGTTTCTGCTCATGCACGGGATTCCATCTTTGTCAGATCGGAATATAAGATGGTGAGAATCGACCTTTTTGTTTGTGGCATTCACCGGCCCGTTCAGCCTATTCACCGAGACATTGACCATACACTGCAACATTTACCGTGCTTCGTGCGATTATGTATTTGAATCACATGAACTGTTACAAACAATATGGAACGCAAAGAATTTTTAAGGCGGGGATTTTCAGCATTAGGGTTCGCAGCCATCGTGCCGCTGATCAGCTGCTCGAGCGACACAGTTGCGCCCGTAGAAGTCGGATCCGAAACGACCACGGGAAGTACAAACGGCTCTGGATCAGGCACCTGCTCAATGACCGCCACCGAAACTGCCGGACCATTTCCTACCAAAACTCCTGCCAGTCTGGTAGCAAACGACATTACATCTGACCGGCAAGGAACCAAGTTATCTGTCAAAATAACCATCCAAAACCTCAATAACAGCTGCGAAGGATTGGCCGACGCACTTGTCGATATCTGGCATTGTGACGCAGGCGGAAATTACTCGGAATATGGCGGCTCAGGCATGCAATCGACGAATTATACCAATGTCCATTTCCTGAGAGGCCGCCAAATGACTGACACAAACGGAATGGTTACATTTACAAGCATTTATCCGGGCTGGTATTCGGGTCGTGCGCCGCACATTCACGTGCATGTATATAATGCGAGCGGAAAGTCGCTGCTAGTGACTCAGATTGCATTTCCGGAAGCGATCAGCAAAGTGGTTTACGCACAAGGCGTTTACGCGAGCCACGGCCAGGCGGACACGACAAATTCACGTGATAACGTTTTCAACGACGGCACTTCTACGGAAATGCCCACAGTAACAGGCAGTGCATCAGCAGGATACGAACTTACGCATGCAATTGTTGTAAGCGCGGAATGATCGCGGCAAACATGGAAACAGAAGCACAAATTTATCTTCAAAGTCAGCGAGGACAATTTCAGTCGGAGGGTTACCGGGCGTTTTACACTTTCAACTTCGGACATTACAAAGCTGAGAATCGCGAGGCCTTCGGAAATTTACTGGCTTTGAACGATGAAACGCTTTCACCGCAATGTTCGCATGAAGTAACTGTCAACGAGCCAGTTCAACTTCTGTTATTGCCATTGGTGGGTGCGCTTGAAATTGATGGAGGAAAAGGAGAACTGCGATTTGTTGATTCTGGTGAATGCTTTCTACTTGACATGACGCCGGATGATCGTTTTGTCATCACAAATCCTTACCCGGACCAAGCAATTAACTATTTGCACATCAGTATCTTAGCAAACAACATTAGTTTTCAAGAAGTAGTTGTAAACGCTTTTGACCTAAGCATTAAAAATACGCTTATTCCAATATTGGATGCCCCAGATCCGCACGAAAACGCTTTAATAGGCATGTATGACGGCCGCAAGGATGGCACTTATTCTCTAAAAAGTCCCACAAATAACATCTTCGTTTTTATTATTGAAGGCGCATTTGAAGTCCAGAACCGGCTTCTTGAAAAGCGGGACGGGCTTTCTCTTAGGAATGTGCAGGAAGTTGAATTTGAAGCGTTATCCAATGATGCGATTATTTTGATCCTGGAAACAACTTAACGAGTGTTTTAAACACAAAAAAAAGCAGATGTCACTTTCGCAACATCTGCTTTTTCAATTAATAATATATGCTTACAGAACAGCTTCTGCCAGAACGAGAACGTTGTTGTTAAGCACTTCTACAACGCCGCCGTCGATCAGATAGGATTGCTTTACGCCACCGGCTTCTACAACCACATCACCTTTGCCCAGCGTGCTAACCAATGGTGCGTGACGGTTTAAAACCTGAAACTGTCCTTCAGAACCCGGTAATGTAACGGCATTTGCCTCTCCGGCAAACACTTTCTTATCTGGGGTGATGATTTCTAAATGCATAAATCTTGAGTTTATAAAGCTTACAGCTTACCTTGTTGCTTCTGCAAGCATTTTTTCTCCTTTTGCCTGCGCATCTTCAATGGTTCCAACCAGGTTGAAAGCCATTTCAGGAAGGTGATCATAACCGCCGTCCATGATCAGGTTAAAGCCTTTGATTGTATCATTAATGTCAACCAATGTTCCTTTCAAACCTGTGAACTGCTCTGCAACAAAGAATGGCTGAGACAAGAAGCGCTCAACACGACGAGCGCGTGAAACGACAAGCTTATCTTCGTCAGAAAGTTCTTCCATACCAAGGATCGCAATGATATCCTGCAATTCCTTGTAACGCTGAAGAATGTTCTTAACACGCTGTGCGCAATCGTAATGTGCTGCACCCAATGTTTCTGCATTCAAAATCCTTGAAGCTGAATCGAGTGGATCCACTGCTGGGTAAATTCCTTTTTCAGAAACTTTACGGCTTAGTACAGTCGTTGCGTCCAAGTGAGCAAATGTTGTCGCAGGAGCAGGGTCAGTCAAGTCATCCGCAGGCACGTAAACCGCTTGTACAGATGTGATTGAACCACGCTTTGTAGATGTAATGCGTTCCTGCATCTGACCCATTTCTGTGGCCAATGTTGGCTGATAACCTACCGCAGACGGCATACGTCCCAAAAGGGCCGAAACCTCTGAACCTGCTTGGGTAAAGCGGAAAATGTTGTCAATAAAGAAAAGAATATCACGACCTTGACCTTCGCCATCTCCATCGCGGAAATACTCAGCCATTGTCAATCCTGAAAGTGCAACACGGGCACGTGCGCCAGGAGGTTCGTTCATTTGTCCGAAAACGAAAGTTGCTTGTGAGTCTTTCAACGTGTTATAATCCACTTTTGAAATATCCCAGCCGCCTTCTTCCATGCTATGCTTGAATTCGTCGCCGTATTTAATGATACCAGCTTCGATCATTTCACGCATTAAGTCATTTCCCTCACGGGTACGCTCTCCAACACCTGCGAATACGGAAAGACCCGCGTAAGCTTTTGCAATGTTGTTGATCAATTCCTGGATCAATACGGTTTTACCAACACCGGCACCCCCGAAAAGACCGATTTTACCTCCTTTTACATAAGGAGCAAGCAAGTCAATTACTTTAATCCCTGTAAAAAGGATTTCCGTAGATGTTGCAAGATCTTCAAACTTAGGAGCTGAGCGGTGGATAGAAATACCATTCGAATTGTCAAGTGGTGTAAGTCCGTCGATCGCTTCACCGATCACGTTGAACAAACGTCCTTTGATCCCTTCGCCGATTGGCATTCTGATGGGTGATCCAAGGGGAGTAACCGACATTCCGCGTTGCATACCTTCGGTACTGTCCATCGCGATGGTACGGATACGGTCTTCGCCCAAGTGCTGTTGGCACTCGAAGAACGACTCTCTGACCGTTTGATTTGATGACTTCTAACGCATCAAGGATAGACGGAATTCGGCCGCTGTCCTCAAATGATACGTCTACAACCGGACCAATTACCTGCGTAATTTTTCCTATGTTTGTCGCGTTTGCCATTATATAATTTTGATTATCTCCGATGAGGTTTTTTTCAGACCGCAAAAGTAGGAGATAATTTGGTCAGTACCAAGCGAGGAATTATTGAATTATTGGATATTTTTTAGATAGTCCGCCTGTTTTTGCCAAATCTCTACGTTGTAATTCCGAGAATTGCTATAAATGAATTTTATGAAGGAGTTTTTTTTCTGGAAGGTTTGGTCACCGTCTGAACGGAATATGACGGTTGCTGCTTTCCTGGCGCTTGTTTTGGCGCTTGTTTTTTTTCTGATCAAAAGCATTGATCCGCTGGCGAATGTGATTCGGTGGAATGTGGTTAGTGAACTGTCTGAGACAACCGCGGTCGTTGACGTTTTGCAGCTGGATCAATGGCAATATGGCATTTCAACGCCTACACATTTGGTTACAGAGAGTTTTATGGCTTCTGTTATGGAAACCGATTTTTTGAGTGTTGCGGCATTCTGGACCCTATCCTTAGTCGGACTTACGATATTGCTTGCTGCATTGACAACCATGTCAAGATTCTATTATCTGGCAGGGACCATCGCTTTTATTATGTTTCTGGCTTTCTCGCGACTGGAAACACTTGGCGTTTTTGGTGACGGAAACCGAACGCTCTTTATTATTGCAGTCGTGCTCTATGGCGGAATAACTTATTATTTCCACGCATTCCGGCCTGATCTCGGCATAGCCATGCGGATTGCGGGAGTTGGTGCGGTGACCATAGTAATCGCATTACTGGTTGCTTTTGCTTCAAAAACGCCATTTCCGCCATTGACAGCGGCCTCTTATTCCTACCCATTTTGGCTGATCATAACCGTTTTATTCCTCATCGTGAGCGCCACCGAAATTATGGCTGCGCTCGTATGGCTAAGCACCAGCGGATCCACGGGGAAAGGAAAGTCCGGCCTAGTCAACTTTCTGGTCATCAGCATTTTGTATTTGCTCTTGCTTTTACTTTTATACTTGCGAAATACAAAGCAAATTGACTGGGACCTGACATTAATTAGTCCGGCTTACCTTGGCTTGGGAGCAGGCGTTCTGGGCATATGGGGATTCCGGAGAAGGGCCGATTCGACGGGTGGCATCATTCCATTCAGAAGCACCGGCTTTTGGCTTTATATCAGCATGTTTATCATTGCGGTTTCATTTACAGGCTATATGGCTGGAATGGCTAACGATCCTGTGTTGGAAACGCTTGAAGATGTTGTTGTTGAGGGCCAGCTTGCCATGGGTGTCCTCTTTTTATTTTATGTGCTGATCAATTTTTACCCATTATTTCAGCAAAAACTGGCCGTTCACAAAGTCTTGTACAAACCGATGCGCTTTGGATTAACCCAGACACGCTTATTTGGTTTTACGATTCTGATTATCCTGTTTTCTATACAACGATTGTTGCCCGTAAATCAAGCAATTGCGGGTTATTTCAATGGTCTGGGCGATCTTCATGCCAATACGGAGGAGTTTTCGCTTTCGGAGCAATATTACAAGCTAGCTGTTCAGCAGGAGTTTCAAAACCATAAATCCAATTACGCATTGGCGTCCCTCGCATTACGGCAGGGCGACCGGAATGCAGCAGCATTTTATTTCCGTCAGGCTTTGCTCAAAAACCCTTCTGCGCAAGCATACGCGGGATTAAGCGGAATTTTGATTCAGGAAAATCTATTTTTTGACGCCGTTTACAGCTTGCAAGAAGGAACAAAACGCTTTCCAAAAAGCGGGGAATTGCTGAATAATTTGGGTATGCTTTATTCCAAAACCAATGTTGCGGATTCGGCCTATTTTTATCTCGCAAAGGCCAAAGACAACACAAAACGCTCAGAAATCCCGGCGACAAACCTGCTCGCCATTCTTGCCAAAAGCACAGACGAAACATTGCTGGACTCACTTGCCACAGAAAGCGAAAAGCAGAATTATCTTTCGTGGCAGGCAAATTGGCTCGCTATTCAGAATTTAAGGCAGAATTTTACAAAAGAAGCATTTAACAAAGATGCCATTCCGGCTGATTCTTTGCTAAGCGTTTCTTCATTTGCCTATTTACTAAACTACGCTGTTAATCAGGCAAAAAATGACAGCATGCCCGCCAAACTTTTACCCGTTTTGGCAACAAAAAACCCTGTTCTTTCACAAGATTTGAGCCTTGCAGCTCTTTACGCTGAATATTATAGCGGAAGCAAATTAAAGGCGCTGGAAACGCTTTCCGGATGGGCTGATGACGGCGGTGAAAACAGTGATATTTATCATAAAATACTCGGGCACTGGTTGTTACAACTTGGCCTTAATGACCAGGCAATTGAAGCATTGTCTTGTAGTAGAAGGCGTTGAGGGGACAATTGGCATGGCAGTTGCTAATGCTTTGTCTGACAAACAAGCGGTTGCGGTTGTTTTATTGGATAAAATACAGGAAAAAGAGCCGAATGCGGCCATCGAAAAATTGAAGCAGACATTGTTTTCCGGCGCGAAACCAAAATCTCCGGCAGATTCTTTGTTACAAATAGCCAAACGGACGCCTTCGGACCAGAATTTTGACAATGCCATTCAGTCAAATCCATTTGATGAAAAAGTTGTTGCAACCGCTTCTGCATATTACCGACAGAAAAAACGGACTGCGAAAGCTTATAAAATTGTGCTGGATGCATTGCGTTACAACGAATATGCGCCACAACTTTGGGAACAATATGCGTATTTAAGCCTGGAACAAGGTTTGATTGGTCAGGGCAACGAAGGCGAAGAAAAAGTGCGTCAGTATGCGTTGCCTGCCGATTATCAGCAATTTATGACTCGCTATCAACCCATGCGGGCTCTTATCGAAAAACAAAGAGCGGAATTTCAGTGATTTGATATTTTAGAGAACTTAAATTACACTTCATCAACATGTCCTTATCCTGGAAATCTAATGTCAGCGGAACTGAGTATCGGATATTCCGGGGCAAATTAATTGTCGGACTTCTGAAAACCGGTGTCTGGCAAGATGCAGGATATGGCGAACTGGACGGACATTTACTGCGATTTAAAGGAGAAAACTGGTTCAGTACAAAGACTAAAATCCTCGATATTGAAGGTAAAAATGAGCTTGGGCTAATTCATTATAATTACTGGAAAGGCTCGGCGAAGATCATTTACGGCGACGATGAATACGAATGGAAGTTCGATTCGTGGATGAAAGGAAAATGGTCCATTCAAAATTCGGAAGAAATTGCCCGGTTTTCTACAACAGGTTTCTGGAAAAATGAGGGCAGCGTTGAAAATGACGACATTTCAGCTGCAATGATTTTATCGGCATTGTATGTCAGCAATTATTGGCGTAAAATCGCCGCCACTTCGTAGTTAATCACTTCTAGTTTATCTCAAATCAATAAAAAGCATCACATGAGAATCATTGAGACCACCGAAATTGCGAAACGTTATGTGATGGGAAGCGAGGTAATCCAGGCACTCAAATCGGTGACGATTTCCGTTAATAAGGGCGAATATGTCGCTTTTATGGGGCCGTCGGGTTCTGGAAAATCAACATTAATGAACATCATCGGTTGCTTGGATACGCCCACAACCGGCAGATATATTTTAAATAACAAAGACGTCAGTGATATGACGGAAAGTGAGCTGGCTGAGATCCGGAATAAGGAAATCGGTTTTGTGTTTCAGACGTTTAACTTGCTTCCGCGGATGTCTTCACTGGATAATGTTGCGTTGCCGCTCATTTACGCCGGATTAAGCAAATCGGACCGCACTGAGAAAGCAATGTTATCGCTTAAAAACGTCGGACTTGAAAATCGTGCTGGTCACAAGCCTAATGAGCTTTCAGGAGGTCAGCGCCAGCGTGTTGCCATTGCACGGGCACTTGTTAATGATCCAAGTATATTGCTTGCAGATGAGCCAACGGGTAACCTTGATTCGAAAACATCTTACGAAATCATGGATCTTTTTGATCAATTGTATAGCAAAGGAAACACGATTGTTATGGTAACGCACGAAGAAGACATTGCACATTATGCCCACAGAATCGTCCGCCTCCGCGACGGCCTCGTCGAATCCGACACCATAAATCCCAATCCAACGAAGGTTAGCGCTTTGGTTTAGAATTTATTAACTTTCCAGAAAACTTTGTCAATCATGAAGGGAATAAGCTATTTAATGGATGAGGAGGGACAAAAAAAGGCTGTTGTAATAGACATTGATTTGCTAAAAGATCGGGACAGTCTGCTAGACATTTTGGAAGAAATTGAAGACGAGATCGCGATTGGACAGAGAAAAAATGAGCCTTCTTTAAATTGGGAAGATGTGAGAAGTTCGCTGATGTCGAAGGATTGATATGTATAAAATTTCTGTCAAAAAATCGGCGTTAAAAGAGTTAGAAAGTATTCCAAAATCAGATCGCTCAAAAATTATTGCCCATATTGATGCGCTCGCTAATAATCCAAGACCACAAGGAGTAAGGAAACTAGAAAACTACGAAAGTAGTTACAGAATACGAATTGGAAATTATAGGGTGATTTATTCGATCGAAGACGAAAAGCTTCTCATAGAAGTCATCAAGGTTGCTGATCGAAAAGAAGCTTACAAAAAGTAAATCATTATTTTTGCCGTAATATGCCAATCCGGAAGAATGAACCGCAACTGGTTGTTCTTCCGGATTGTTTTTATTTGATATTATATGAAGATCAATTTTAAGGACCTGATATTATTTGAAGACGAGGATTTTTTGCTCGTTAATAAGCCCCCGCACCTGGCTACGCTTGACGAGCGGACGGCAGATAGGGGAGGAAGCGTGTTGAGGCTTGCAAAAGAATACAACTCCGAGTTGCAGGCAGCGCATCGCTTGGATAAAGAAACTTCCGGCGTGCTGGCATTTGCGAAAAACCCGGCCGCTTACCGGCATTTGGCCATGCAATTTGAACATCGTGAGGTTACAAAGCGTTATCACGCAGTTACAAATGGCATTCATAACCTGAACAGCATTTCGGTTTACCTGCCTATTTTACCTCTGAAAAACGGAACTGCCGTTAAAATTGACCGGGCGGAAGGCAAAACTGCGGAGACAATTTTTAACACATTGAAAGTCTATCGCGGATATACATTGGTTGAATGCATTCCTATCACGGGTCGCATGCACCAGATCCGGATTCACTTGTCGTGTTTGAAAGCGCCCATCGTCTGCGATCCGCAATATGGCGGCGAGCCGATCTTCCTGTCCAATTTGAAACGCAAATTCAATCTGAAAAAAGAAACGGAAGAACAGCCTCTGATTCAGCGTGTTGCGTTGCATGCTTTTGCATTATCGTTTGCCCTGATGAATGGTGATCCGATTCGCGTGGAGGCGCCGTATCCCAAAGATTTTGAAGTGCTTGTAAAGCAGCTGAACAAATTTGGCGTATAGTAGCATGGTTTTTTAAGGGTTATGAAGAAAGATTGTGTAGTTTAACAATTCGTTTTCACCTAACATTAAAAACATGCATTTACACACATTTGTCAAGTCAGGTTTGCTTTTCGGTTTTGTTTTGAGTTTTATTGTTTCAAATCAAATATGGGCTCAGACCGGAGCAAAAAATGACGTGATCGTCAAGCGCGACAGTTCTAAAATTCAGGCGCTGATTACCCAAATGAGCTACGAAAAGATCAATTATCGGGATCTTGGGACCGCTGACAGCGCGAAAAGCTACATTTACCTCGATAAGGTTGCGCGCGTTATTCTTAAAACAGGAAAGATCATTCAAGTTCGCGATTCGGTTTTAATCGGTCACGTGCCGCCGGATAGTGTCGGACAATATGCGGATATGGCCAATTTGCCTTCCGATAAATTTGAAAGAAGCGTCGTTATGGCGAATTCGGATCAACTGAGAGACAAATATCGCTATCATACGGATCGCTCGCTGGACGGCAAAACGGGTGCAATCGTGTTTACTTCATTTGCAGCTGCTTCGCTTGTTTCGGGTGTAATCATTGCTGGCTCAGGAACCAGTCCTGATAACAAAACAATTGGAAATTCTTTGGCAATAGTTGGTCCTGTCGTGGGCGTAGGACTTGGTTTAATTGGTTTTAGAAACTACAAATTTTATAGAAATAGAGCGGAGAAAGTGAAGACTGAATTAGTGCGCCGAAATCAATCGCTCAGCATTCTGAACATCAGTCCAAGCATTGATCCGTTTAATAAGTCAGGACAATTAACATTAAGGATGTCACTGTAATAGCATTTATTTAGTATCATTAATGATCTAAATGTCTTATTATAACATCCTTCCCAAATGAAAATCAAAATTTCCGAGCAGAAGATCCAATGGGTTTTCTGCTTTTTTTTGCTGTTTAGCGCACATTTGTCATTTTCACAAACTACGCGCAAGCCCGACCTCATCACACTTCGCGACGCCACAAAGCTGGAAGTGCTGATTCAGGAGGTGGATGAGAATGTGATAAAATACAAGAAAGTGACCGATCCGGAAGGGCCTTTATTTACGGTCAGAAAAACCGAAATCGCATCCATTCAATACGGAAATGGCGAAACCGAAACCTTTG
Source organism: Dyadobacter sp. AC419 (assembly GCF_979253085.1). Taxonomy (NCBI): domain Bacteria; kingdom Pseudomonadati; phylum Bacteroidota; class Cytophagia; order Cytophagales; family Spirosomataceae; genus Dyadobacter; species Dyadobacter sp. AC419. Next base: position 43,728 of record NZ_CEEDCD010000029.1, read on the forward strand.
AAGCTGTGTTGGAAGTCCCGAGTTATTATTCTCCTTCCGCACCAGTTACCAAGCCAAGCCTTTCTCATTCAACAGCTGTAACGCCAAAAGCGAGGTTTCAGGAAGAATTGCAGACGGCGACACCAGATAAGCTCAGGGCAGTTTATAAATATTACAAAGGCAAGTCCAAAGCCGGCATGACTATGGGCATTGTCGGGACGTCTGTTGGAGTAATTGTGGCAGGAATCGGAACCGGAATTGTGGCAGGAGCCATGGATGCCAACGGAAATTACAAGAGTTATCAGGATGAAAAAAGGGCCATTACAGGCGCCTGGATGATGATTGGTGGCTTTGCCGGCGCGGTAACATTTGGAACAGTAGGGTTCGTGAAAGGCGGTAAGAACGGTTCGAAGGCAACGCGGGTAAGAAGGGAGCTCACCAGAAGAAACGAGCCGATCACATTTCAATTGTCACCCGGTTTCAATCCCGCTAATGGCAGCGGATTCGTCACATTAAGGATGAAATTTTAACATTAGAGCACAAAAAAGGCTTCGGTTTCCCGAAGCCTTTTCTTATATATTGATTTTCAGCTTAGAACTTGAAAGTGATTCCAGCTTTCAAAGGAGAAGCATTGTAACCAACTTCTGCAAAAACACCCATTGTTGGTTTGAAATAGTAACGCGCTCCTGCAAAGGCTCCGAAGAAAACGCCGCTTCCGTAACCATCGTCATAAAAACCTGAATAACCGCCAGGAGTGCTGTAAGAAGAAATACGATATCCCAATGCTGGTCCAGCGTATAAATCCAGGTTATCCATTGTTAAAAAGTGCTTTCCGAAGTGGTAAGAACCTCTTGCTGCTACTGTAAAGAAATTATATCTCCATTTGTATCCAAAAGTGCCATAATTCCAAGTAACAAAGTCAGCCTGAGCACCAACGCTGATGAAGTCATGAACACCACTTTCGAATGAAGCACCTACACCAACACCGCCGCCACCATATGTGCCGCCTAAGTTGATCCCAGCATTCAATAACTTATCTCCTTTTTCAAATTGCGCAAAGGCTTTTTCTGAGGTTGTTCCTAGTACAGCAACAACAAAAAACATAAATAGAATCTTTTTCATCGTAATAGATTAGTTTTTGTTAAAAAAAATAATGGCACAAATTAAAGCCTTTATTTCAACGCTTCAAAACTTGTGCCATCGATAGTTATTAATCGGAATGCCCCTTTATACGAAAGGTAGGCAAACCAATTTTAACGGTATTTTACTAGATCGTCTTTCTCAATTTGTCCTTGAAAACCTTCTTGAATTTGTCCAGTTTCGGTGCGATCACAAATGCGCAATATCCTTGATCTGGGTTGTTTGCGAAGTAATTCTGGTGGTAATCCTCTGCCGGAAAAAACTTCGGAGCTTTGGAGATTTCGGTTACAATCGGCTTGTCGTACGCCCCGGATTTGTCCAATTCCGCCTTTGCCTGCTCAGCAAGCTTCTGTTGTTCCTCATTGTGAAAAAAGATCACCGAACGATACTGCGTGCCAACGTCATTTCCTTGGCGGTTTAGCGATGTCGGATCATGGCTGCGGAAGAATGCTTCGAGCAAATCTGCGTAGCTGATCACCTTCGGGTCGTATGTTACTTCCACACATTCTGCATGGCCTGTGTTGCCCGTGCAAACCTCTTTGTAATTAGGATTCGGGTCGTGACCGCCTGCGTAGCCTGAAACAACTTTTTTTACGCCATCCAATGATTCCATCACTGCTTCCGTACACCAGAAGCACCCGGTTCCGAAAGTTGCGGTTTCTGTATTTGACATGTCTACGTTATTTTCGTCCAATGCTGTCAAAGCCGTTTCTTTGTTCATTTGCTTTTTTTGTTTTTTGTCCGACTGTGCACATGATATCACAACCATGCAACACAGAAAAAGGAACGTGAAAATAGGGATGGTGGTTCTCATTTTATTGATTTGTGTTGTCGCTTATTGTTAAACGAATCGCGATCAAAGAAAGTTTATCTGATGCATTCGCCCATTATTTACGAAATTTGACTTTGAAAAGATCACTAATCGAACAGCATTAAGCCTGCTCAGCCATGCATCCCATTCACCCATGACTTATCTCCATTTCAAGGCGTTACATATCATTTTTGTCGTAAGCTGGTTTGCCGGACTTTTTTATATGCCGCGGTTATTTGTCTATCACACAGAGGCTAAGGATAAGACGAGTCCTGAGCGGGAGATTTTGTTTGCGCAGTTTACCAAAATGGAAAAGCTGCTCTGGAATGCGATCATGACGCCGGCTTGCTGGCTCACGATCATTTTCGGCTCCATTATGCTTTACATTACGCCGTCATGGCTGGATCAGGAATGGATGCAATTGAAGTTGCTTTTCGTGGTCGGGCTGGTCGCTTATCATTTTTTTAACGCGTAAAATCTTGTTGGAACTGCGTCACGGAATATTCCGGTTTTCGTCTTTTCAGCTGAGGCTTTTCAATGAGATCGCTACAATATTTCTATTCTCCATTGTTTTCCTCGTCGTTTTGAAAAACACGGTTGATTGGCTCTGGGGTGTGCTGGGGCTTGTTATCTTTGCAATATTGATGATGACGGCGGTCAGGATTGTGAAGCGGATCAGGGAGAAGTAACTGACTGGTACAATGCAATAATTTTTTTTCGAATAAATAAAATCATATTTATTTTATTCTATATTTGCCAATGACAATGTCGCAGGACATTACAAAATCGAGATATGAAAACTTTGAATACTATTTGGTGGTGGCGTGCACGTCTTAACAAGATGGACGAGTAGCTATTGCTTTGGTATAATCAAAATATACTTTACAAACGGCTCGCTGTTCATCTGACAGCGAGCCGTTTTTTTTGTGCCATTATCATCAATTTTTAAGATTTCAAAAATGTCGAATCCAACCTATCAGATATCAACCCGCCATAAAAAGCTTCTGGCAGACACATTAACGCCGGTTTCCATTTATCTCAAACTGAGAGACCGCTTTGTGAACACAATCTTGCTCGAAAGCTCTGATTATCACGGTAATGAAAACTCATTCACTTACATCTGCTGCGATCCGGTTGCTTTTTTTAAGCTGAATCAGAATGTCGTTACGCAGCAATTTCCGGACGGACAGCAAAACATTATTACGCTCAAAAACCCGAGGGACGCCGTGCAGACATTATATGCATTTGCGCAAAGCTTCAAATCAGAAAAGAACGGTTTTCCTTTTATTTCTAATGGCCTTTTCGGTCATATGACTTACGATGCAGTAAGTTATTTTGAAGACATTACCATTCAGCCAGCGAGCCCGGAAACGGACATTGATCAGATTTTTTATCAGGTTTACCGCTATGTGATCGCTATTAACCACTTCAAAAATGAGCTTTACATTTTTGAGCATCAATATGGCGACAGCGAGCAGGAGAGTGGCATTGAGCAGATTGAAATTTTAATCAAAAACAGAAATTTCCCTAAATACGGGTTTCAGATTGCTTCCGAAGAAACGTCCAACGTGACCGACGATGAAATGCGGACTGTAATTCAAAAAGGAATCGATCATTGCCTTCGCGGCGACGTCTTCCAGATCGTTCCTTCGCGCAGGTTCAGCCGTGATTTCCAGGGCGATGAATTCAATGTTTACCGCGCATTACGCTCCATCAATCCTTCGCCTTATCTGTTTTATTTTGACTATGGCAGTTATAAGATTTTTGGCTCATCTCCGGAGAAACAGATTTTTATCAAAAACGGACAAGCTGAAATTCACCCCATAGCAGGCACATTCCGCAGAACAGGCGACGATCAGGCGGATGCAGAGGCAGCGCAGGCGTTGTTAAATGATCCTAAGGAAACTGCGGAGCACGTTATGCTTGTTGATTTGGCAAGAAACGATTTGAGCAGAAGTTGCGATGCCGTGAAAGTGACGAATTATAAGGAAGTCCAATATTATTCGCACGTCATCCATTTGGTTTCAAAAGTGGTTGGCAAAATGAATGAAGGCGTGAATCCTTTGCAATTGGTGGCCGACACATTCCCTGCTGGAACGCTTTCGGGAGCGCCTAAGCACAATGCGATGAAGCTGATCGACCAGATGGAAACGAGCAACCGGAGCATTTACGGCGGCGCGATCGGATTTATGGATTTCAATGGTGATTTTAACCATGCAATCGCGATCAGGACATTCCTTAGTAAGGATAACACATTGTTTTTCAGGGCTGGAATGGGCGTTGTGGCCAAATCGAATGTGGAAAGTGAATTACAGGAAATTAACAGCAAACTGGCTGCTTTGAGAAAGGCGATCGATTTTGCAGTAGAGATATAACCCGCAAAAACTGGAAATAATGAAAATCTTAGTCCTCGATAATTACGATTCTTTCACTTACAACCTCGTTTACATTCTCCGCGAGTTGAACGACCAGGTGGATATTTTCCGCAATGATAAAATTTCAATGGAAGATGTCGGGAAATATGATAAAATCCTGCTTTCGCCCGGGCCGGGCATTCCGTCGGAAGCGGGCATTATGCACGAGCTGGTCCGTGAATATGGTCCTAGCAAGAGCATTTTAGGCATTTGTCTTGGACACCAAGGCATAGGCGAAGTGTATGGCGCCACGCTCGAAAACATGACGGATGTTTTGCACGGCATCAGCGATACGGCGATTGTCACAGATCCGTCCGAACGCATTTTCCAGGGGCTTCCGTCCGAAATCAAAGTCGGCCGTTATCACTCCTGGACTGTCATTCCTGAAACATTTACTGATGATCTGACAATCACCGCATTGGATGAAAAAGGCCGCGTAATGGGGCTTTCGCACAAGAAATATGATGTAAAAGGCCTTCAATTTCACCCGGAATCTGTGCTGACCGAGCATGGTAAAGAAATGCTGGAAAACTGGTTGAAAATTTAGAAAACAAAATCAATTTTCGAACAGTAAAAACCTTCTTTCATTACGCTTAGCAATATCATGAAGCAGATTCTTAGCCATCTTTTTGAATATAAAGTTTTAAGTAAAGAGTTATCCAAAGACGTCCTCATCGGCATTAGCACAGGCAAATATTCCAATTCCGAAATCGCCTCGTTCCTGACCATTTACGCCATGAGAAGCATTACAGTGGAAGAACTGGAAGGCTTCCGGGACGCAATGTTGGAGTTGTGCTTAGCCGTTGATTTATCAGCCTATGACCCCATCGACGTTTGCGGAACAGGTGGCGATGGCAAGGACACATTCAATATTTCAACGTTGTCTTGCTTTGTGGTCGCGGGCGCGGGCCAGCATGTCGCCAAGCATGGTAACCACGGCGTTTCCTCACTTTGCGGTTCTTCGACGGTTTTGGAATATCTCGGCACGAAGTTTACCAATGATAAGGATATCCTCGAAAAGAAGATCAACGAAGCCGGTGTTTGCTTTCTGCATGCGCCGCTTTTTCACCCTTCGATGAAGAATGTGGCACCGATCCGGCGTGAGTTGGGGGTCAAAACTTTCTTCAATATGCTGGGTCCGATGGTGAATCCGGTTTCGCCCAGAAAACAGCTTGTAGGCGTTTTCAGTCTTGAATTGGCACGGCTTTTTGCTTATCTTTACCAACAGACTGACAAGCAATTTCTGGTTCTTCACGCATTAGACGGCTACGACGAAGTGTCATTAACAGGTGCTTTTAAAATGATCACCGCTCACACGGAGCAAGTTCTCACTCCCGCGCATCTGGGGTTACCCACCTTGCGCGCACAAGACCTTTCGGGAGGGAAAACGGTTGAAGAATCTGCCAAAATTTTCATGGATGTATTAAACGATACAGCAACATTCTCTCAAAAGCAGGCCGTGCTTGCCAATGCGGCGCTGGCATTGCATTGTGCAAATCCGGCATTGTCGTTGCCCGACGCGGTGGAAACGGCTCGTGAATCACTGGAAAGCAAAAAGGCGCTGCGCAGCTTTAAAAAATTGATCGAAGACTAATTATAGATGAACATACTAGATAAAATCGTTGCAAGAAAAAGGGAAGAAGTAAGCGAAGCCAAAGGCAGCAAATCGATTTCCGATCTGGAAAAAGAGCCTTTATTTGCACGCAAAACAGTTTCCCTGTCGGCAGCATTGCGAAATGCTTCATCGCCCAAGATCATTTCCGAGTTCAAACGGAAATCTCCTTCAAAAGGCATCATTAATGATCAGGTAAAGCCTGAGATTGTGACTTTTGATTATGTAAATGCAGGCGCAGTGGCTTTGTCGGTGCTTACAGATCAGGATTTCTTCGGCGGCTCATTTGCAGATTTTCTGAAAGCACGGCAGGCGAATTCAATGATCCCGATGCTGCGCAAAGATTTTATCATTGACGAATATCAGCTTTACGAAGCAAAAGCGATAGGCGCGGACCTAATTTTACTCATTGCTGCCTGTCTTACGCCAGCAGAAGTGGTGTCGCTGAGCAAGAAAGCGCACGAGCTGGGTTTGGAAGTTTTATTGGAGGTGCATAATGCCGAGGAACTGGCGGCGACCATTGGTGAAGACATTGATATAGTGGGGGTTAACAATAGAAATCTTAAAACTTTTGAAACCTCCATTGAAACTTCGATCGCGCTAAGTGAACAGATTCCCGATTCTTTTGTTAAAATATCAGAGAGCGGCCTGAAAGATGCTGAGACCATTTTGAAATTATACGGTCACGGCTATAAGGGTTTTTTAATTGGTGAAACATTTATGAAGACTGCAAATCCCGGAACCGCACTGGCGGATTTGCAAAATGACTTAACTCAACATAGCAATTTAAATCCTTTGGTTCTATGAAAATAAAAGTTTGCGGACTGCGCCAGCAAGACAACATTGAAAAAGTGGTGGCATTACAGCCTAACTTCATCGGGTTTATTTTTTATGAAAAATCACCCCGTTTTGTCGGCGAAGAGTTGGATGAAGAATTTATCAAAAGCATTCCCAATAATATCAAGAAAGTAGGCGTGTTTGTAAATGCCAGCCCGGGCCATATCCTGGCAATGGTTAAGAAATACGACCTGCAATACGCACAGCTTCACGGCAACGAAATGCCCGACATTTGCCGCAGCATTCGTCAGAAAGGGGTTAATGTGATCAAAGCATTCAGCATTGATGCGTCTTTCAACTTTGCGATGCTTAACAATTACAAGTCGTTCTGTGACCTGTTTTTGTTTGATACAAAAGGCGATAACCCAGGCGGTAACGGTGTGCCGTTTGACTGGAAACTTTTGAAAAAATACGATAATGAAAAGCCTTTTCTCCTCAGCGGGGGAATCGGGCTGGACAACATTGAAGACATTATAGAGTTATCCAAAACGCTGCCTATCTATGGAATTGATGTTAACAGTCAGTTTGAAACAGAGCCAGGCGTGAAGGACATTGCCAAGTTGGAAGAACTGTTCAGTTTAGTTCGTGTAAAAGAGAAAGAAGAGGCGGAAGCTTAGAAACTATGGAAGCAATAGCAGAAAAGAAGTCATATCAAGTGGACGGCCGCGGTTACTACGGCAGTTTTGGAGGTGCATTCATTCCCGAAATGCTGTATCCAAACGTGGAAGAACTGCGTGAAAATTATCTCAGCATCATTGCAGAGCCTTCTTTTCAAAAAGAATACAATGATCTCCTGCGCAATTACGTGGGACGTCCCACGCCGCTTTACCGGGCCAACAGGCTTTCGGAAAAATACAAAACCAACATTTTCCTCAAACGCGAAGATCTTTGCCACACAGGCGCTCATAAGGTGAACAACACCATCGGGCAGATCCTGATGGCGAAGCGATTGGGCAAAAAGCGTGTGGTTGCAGAAACCGGTGCCGGCCAGCACGGTGTTGCTACGGCGACTGTATGTGCGCTGATGGACATTGAATGCATTGTGTACATGGGCGAGCTGGACATTGAGCGTCAGGCGCCTAACGTTGCCCGCATGAAGATGCTCGGTGCAGAAGTAAGGCCTGCAACCTGCGGCTCACGCACATTGAAAGACGCTACGAACGAGGCGATGCGCCACTGGATCAATAATCCTGTGGACACGCATTATATCATTGGTTCCGTGGTAGGACCGCATCCTTACCCGGATATGGTGGCACGTTTTCAGGCCATTATTTCGGAGGAAATGAGATGGCAGCTCAAAGAGCAGACTGGCAAAGAAACGCCTGATTATGTGGTGGCTTGCGTGGGCGGCGGAAGCAATGCTGCGGGTGCTTTCTATCACTTTCTGGATGATGAAAGTGTAAAACTCGTGGCGGTGGAAGCTGCTGGTCAGGGACTTACTTCGGGACATTCTGCTGCTACGACGGCTTTGGGAAAACCAGGCGTTCTGCACGGAAGCCGCACAATATTAATGCAAACTGAAGACGGCCAGGTTGTGGAGCCATTCTCAATTTCAGCCGGTCTGGATTACCCAGGCATTGGTCCTCAGCATGCTTATTTGTACGACAGCGGAAGAGGGATTTTCATGTCGGCAACAGATGAAGAAGCCGTGCAGGCTGCATTTGAACTAACTCGCTTTGAAGGCATTATCCCGGCTCTGGAATCTTCACATGCCCTGGCGATTTTAGGTCAGCTGGGTGCTTCTGAAAACGAGAACGTGATCCTGAACCTTTCCGGTCGCGGCGATAAGGACATGGCGACTTACATGAAATACATCGATTAATTTACTCATAAATACATTGCAATGGCAACACTTACCTTACCCGAGGTTTTTGATCTGAGGCTCAAAATTCAGGAGCTGGAAGGAAAAGTAAACTCCGGCGAGCTTTCGCTTTTCGAAAGGTGCGACCTGGAAGACGAGATTCTCGAACTCAAAGAAAAGCTTGGCGAGTTTGACAGACTGAAATTCAGCGACGAGGGCGAATGCCTGAATTGCTCCGCATAGTAACAATTAATTCCTTACAGTTCAACCTTTTATCCAACTATGAATTTCAAATTACTATTAATGGCCGGAATGCTTCTTTTTGGCGCTATGGCTTCTGCTTCACCTCAAAACCCACCGAAAAAAATGCTCCGTCACGTCGTTTTATTCAAATTCAAAGATTCGGCGACGCCTGCGCAGGTGAAAGAAGTAGAAGATGCTTTCAGAGCATTGCCTTCGAAGATTAAGGAGATCAAAAGCCTGGAATGGGGCACGAACAACAGCCCCGAAGGATTGGCGCAAGGCTTCACGCACGCATTTTTCGTAACATTCGAGAACGAAGCTGCCCGCGAAGTGTATTTGCCTCATCCTGACCACAAAGCATTTGGAAAAGTCCTTGGGCCGCATTTGGACAAGGTTTTGGTGATCGACTACTGGACACAGGAATGAACCGCATAACAAACCTTTTTAGCGGCACGCAAAGCGACGGCGGCTTGCTGAATGTATATTTCACAGCCGGCTTCCCCGAACGCAATGACACCATGCGCGTTTTACGAGCCTTGCAGGACGGCGGCGCCGATCTTGTGGAGATTGGAATGCCTTATTCTGACCCTGTTGCGGATGGCGAGACCATTCAAAAAAGCAATGACAGGGCGCTGGAAAACGGCATGACCGTGAAAATGCTCTTCGAACAACCTGCAGGATATGCGCGAGACAATTTCGCTTCCTGTGTTGCTGATGGGATACGTAAACCCGGTTTTGCAGTTTGGCATTGAAGAGTTCTGTAAAAAATGCGCGGAGACGGGCGTTGACGGCTTAATCCTGCCCGATATGCCTATGGATGTGTATTTGAATGAATACAAAGCCATTTTTGACGCTTACGGCATCCTGAATATATTCCTGGTAACGCCGCAAACTTCCGAAAAACGCATTCGCCAGATTGACGAAGTGAGCGAAGGCTTCATTTACACGGTTTCCTCAGCCAGCGTTACAGGCTCGAAATCGGGTGTAAGCGAGGATATGGAGTCATATTTTGAGCGCCTGAATGCGATGCAGCTGCGTAACCCGCGCCTGATCGGATTTGGGATTAAAGATCATGATACATTCAAAAAAGCTTCGGATCATGCGGCCGGTGCGATCATTGGCAGCGCATTCATCCGAGTTTTGCAGGAGAGCAATGACTTGGAACAGGACATTAAATCCTTTGTAAGAAGTGTAAAAAATTACCCGGAAACGATCGAGGCATAGCCTCCGACGGCCTATATCAACATTGTTGCCTCAGGCACCACTTTTGTACAAACAACTCATATCGGGTTGTTTGTTTTTTTTAATAAAGGTGTGGATATGGGATCTCGAAACATTATTATCGTTTTTTTACTGCTATGTTCCTCACAGCTGTTGGCCCAGTTTAAGCTGGATGTCGAAAGTGGTGTGGTGTTTGGAACAAATTATAACAAAGTCCGCATTCCAAATGTGGGCGGCACAGAGGTGAACCTGGCGGAGGATCTAAGCATTGATCCAAAGATTTTTTACCGGATCAGAGGCACTTACACATTTGGTAAGCGGCATAATATCAGCGCATTATATGCGCCTCTGTCTGTTAAATACAATGGTGCGTTCGGAAAAGATGTGAATTTCAATGGGTTGACTTACCAAAGCGGCCAGCCTTTGCAGGTTTTTTATAAATTCAACTCTTACCGACTTACCTATCGCTACGACATTGTCGCTAAAACAAGGTGGCGTGTGGGATTAGGACTTACCGCGAAGATCCGTGATGCGGATGTGCGCTTCAAAAATGAATCACAGGACACGCATTTCGACAACATTGGCTTTGTTCCGCTGGTGAACTTTTATGCGTCTTACAAGCCGTCTTACCGCTGGTCTGTAATCCTGGAAGGAGATGCTTTGGCCGCGAAGCAGGGTAGGGCAGAGGATGTTTTCGCAGGTTTGGCTTACCAGATTAATCCGAAATTCAGCGTTAAGGCAGGTTATCGGGTCGTGGAAGGCGGTGCGGATACGGATGAAGTTTACAATTTCAACTGGATCAACTATGCTTCTGTCGGCGTTTTGCTGACGCTTTAAAATTAACCATAGCAGAATGCACTAAAATGCCTGAGGAAAATCCATTTTAAACGATGGAATTCCATATAATTCGCTATATTAGTTTGTTTTATGCGTAGCAAAGCGGATCGTAATTTTTGATTCCGGCATACGTTATAAATTTCCAAACTGATATAAAGAGACTCATATATGGCTGCATTTACGCCGGCAATGGAAGGCCTTTTGCTCCGCATCCAGGAATACCGTCAGAAATACTATCAAAACCAGCTTCTTAAGGGCATCATTTTCTCGGCCGGGCTGTTGCTGACGGTTTTTCTTTTCTTTAATACAATAGAATATTTCGGGCGCTTTAGCTCAGGGGTCCGGGGAATGTTATTCTTCGGATTTTTGGCTGTGCTCGTTTTTTCGTTTTTCCAATGGGTTATTCAGCCTATAATACATCTTTCTGGCTTAAAAAAGCCGATTTCGGACGAACAGGCTGCATTACAGATCGGTGAATATTTTCCAGAAATAGGGGATAAGCTCGTCAACACATTGCAATTAAGGGGCTTAACAGGCACACAATCGGACCTGATCGAAGCCAGCATTCGCCAGAAATCGGGGCAGTTGCTGATTGTTAAATTTTCGGATGCGATTCGTTTTAATGAGAATAAAAAGCGAATTAAATACGCCATTTATCCGCTTGCGGCCATTGCTGCGATCTTGCTTTTCAATCCCTCATTTTTCACTTCCAGCTCGGAGCGGATCATTCATTTTCAGAAAAATTACACTTATGCGCCGTTTTCATTTGTTTTGGAAAACAAAAATTTGAAAGCATTTAGAAACGAGGATTTTACATTGAAACTCAAACTGAAAGGCGAAGCATTGCCCACTGCCGCCTATCTGGTCCAGAACGGTTCGAGATTCAAACTGAACAATGATGGCAATCAGACTTATTCCTATACATTCAAAAACCTGCAAAGAGACGTTAAATTCTCTTTTGACGCGGCCGGATTTACTTCTGAGGAATATCGCATTAATGTGGCTGAACGGCCTTCGCTGCTTTCTTTTGACGTGAATCTGCATTATCCGGCTTATCTGAACAAGCCTGCGGAGGGATTGAACAATGTTGGAAACCTTTCTGTGCCGGAAGGAACGACGGTTGAATGGAATTTTAACACTTCTTCGACCAAATCACTGGCGATCAAATTTGATGATGATTCGGCATTATATCGTGCGAAAGGAAAGGATGGAGATCAGTTTGAGATCAGAAAAACGGTGAAACGCTCTTCGCAATATCAGGTGAATTTGCAAAATGAAGAGACGACGAATGCGGATAAAATCGGTTATTTCATCAATGTTGTTCCGGACAAATTTCCAGTCCTTAACCTCGAAAATTTCCAAGATACGACGCTTTATAATTATCTGGTGCTAGGCGGCTCCATAAGCGATGATTATGGCTTCTCACAGCTTAAAATGTTCTATTCTGTGAAACGGGCGGATCAGAAAGAAGCTTCCCCTGCCAAAGGAATTCCGGTTCCTTTTAACAAAACGGTGAACACCCAAAGCTTTTATTTCCAATGGTATGTAGACAGCCTCAAACTGGCTCCGGGCGATAAGATCGAATATTATGCCCAGGTTTGGGATAATGATGGCGTGAATGGCCCGAAAAGCGCCAAATCAAGGGCAATTCAGTTTACAGTTCCATCAAAAGATCAGTTAGAAGCTGAAATCAAAAAATCGGAGAAAGAAACAGAAGATCAGATGCAATCGGCCATGAAAAAGGCGCAGAGCTTGCAAAAAGACCTTACTAACCTCGATAATAAGCTCAAAAGCAATAAAGAACTTGATTTTAAAGAGCAAAAACAGATCGAAGAAGTGCTCAAAAAGCGGGAAGAGCTCATGAAAGAGTTGCAGGCTTTGCAGGAAAAGAACCAGAACGCGAACGAGAAATCGAAGCAGTTTAACCAGCAAAGTCCGGAATTGCAGAGCAAGCTAGACCAGCTTCAAAAGCTTATGAACGAGCTGATGGACAAGGACACGGAAAAGCTTTACCAGGAATTGAAAAAACTGTTGGAGCAGAAGCAAAGTGACCGCATGTCGAGCATGATGGAAAAGCTTAAAAACAAGGAAAACAATCTTGAAAAAGAGCTGGAAAGGACCATGAAACTTTTCAAGCAAATGCAGCTTGAACAAAAAATGGAAAATCTGACTGAAAAGCTGGACGAGCTGGCTGATAAGGAAGACCAGCTTGCAGATAAAAGTCAGGAAAATGACAAGAATAAGAACTCCGATGACAAAAAAGGCAAGAATGAGGAGTTGAAAAAAGAGCAGGAAAAGATCCAGGATGAGTTTAAGAAAGCGCAGGAGGATTCTAAGGAGGTCGAAAAAATGAGTGAGGAGCTTGAACAGCCTTTGGACACGCAAAAAGAAGAGCAGAAAAACGCTTCTGAGCAGATGGAGGAAAGCAAAGAGCAGCTGGATAAGCAACAGAATAAAAAAGCTTCTGAATCACAAAAAAAGGCGGCGCAATCGATGAAGAAAATGTCGCAGTCTATGCAGGAAGCGATGGAAGCTGCGGAAATGGAGCAAATGCAGGAAAACCTTGACGCGTTGCGCGACATTCTGGAAAATCTGATCACGCTTTCTTTCGATCAGGAAACATTGATGAAGGATTTTCGCGGCGTGAGTTTGCAGGATCCGCGATTTATCAAACTCGGCCAGCAGCAATTGAAGTTGAAAGACGACGCAAAAATCGTCGAGGACAGCCTTTATGCGCTTGCGAACCGTGTGATTCAGATCCAGTCGTTTATTACGCGTGAGCTTAATGATATGAAGTCTTACATGGACGAGAGCGTGAAGAGCATTAAGGACCGCCAGATCAACCAGGCGACTGCGAAGCAACAATTCGCCATGACGTCCATGAATAACCTGGCACTAATGCTGAGCGACGTGTTCAACCAGATGCAACAGCAAATGGCGATGGCAATGCCGGGAAGTGGCAAAGGCAAAAAAGGAAAACAGAAAGGCGAGCAAAAGGGCATGGGTGAAATGCAGGAAAAGCTCAATGGCGAAATGAAAAAGCTGGGAGAAGGCAAGGAAGGGCAGGGAAATAATTCCGAGAAACTGGCGAGAATGGCCGCTGAACAAGCGATGATCCGGAAGATGATCAATGACCTGATGGAATCGCAAAAAGGCACGGAGGTTGGAAAACAGATGAGCAAGGAGTTGCAGGAAATCGCTGAGAAAATGGACGAGACGGAAACCGATCTCGTGAACAAGCGCATTACACCCGAGCTAATCAAGCGCAACCAGGAAATAACGACTCGCTTGCTGGAATCGGAAAAAGCGATGAAGGAACAGGATGAGGACGAGCAGCGCAAAGCCCAGAGTGCGAAACAATTGCCAAGACAACCACCTGCGGCTTTCGAAAGATACATTCGCGAGAAAGAGAAGCAAACTGAACTGCTGAGAACCATCCCGCCAACATTCTCGCCATTCTACAAAAGGGAGGTGGACACTTACTTCCGCAAGTATCAGGCTAAGAACTGATTATAAAAGCATTTTGTTGTGAACATTCCGATGACCGCGTTTTAACACTTTTTAAGCAGTTGTTCAGGGCGCGGTCATCGGCTAAACTGTTCTTAAGCGGATAGTTTAGTATGTTTGTAATATTTTATCGCCTGGTATGCTTAATTTCTTCACCGAAAACGTCGATTTCGACCTATTACGCCCAATAAAAACGAAAAAGTGGATCAAAAACACCTCTATTTCAGAGGGTTATGAGATAGCTGATTTGAATTATATTTTTTGCGACGACGATTATCTCCTGGAAATCAACAAACAATATCTCGATCACGACTATTTCACGGACATTATTACGTTTGACAATAGTGAGGAAGATAATGTCATTGAGGGAGATATTTATATCAGCGTCGACAGGGTGAGAGAGAATGCAGCGACGTTTCATGCCGATTTTGAAACCGAAATGCGTCGTGTTTTGATTCACGGTTTGCTGCATTTGATGGGTTATGACGATACGCACGAAAAGCTAAAAGCGGCCATGCGGGCCAAAGAGGATCAGTATCTTCTGCTCTTCTAGTTAAATTTCCACGTGGAACACTTTAATTAAAGTGGTTTAATAAGTAAATGAATTATGTTTCAAGAATATGATGTAATCGTGGTAGGAGCAGGCCACGCCGGTTGTGAAGCAGCTGCGGCTGCTGCGTCGATGGGCTCCTCCGTGCTGCTGATTACAATGAATATGCATACCATTGCTCAAATGTCGTGCAACCCTGCAATGGGAGGCGTGGCGAAAGGGCAGATCGTTCGTGAAATTGATGCACTCGGCGGACAGTCGGGGATCATTAGCGACAAAACAATGATCCAATTCCGGATGCTCAATTTGTCAAAAGGCCCTGCCATGTGGAGCCCAAGATGCCAGAGCGACCGGGCCATGTTCGCTACGGAATGGCGGAACGTATTGGAACAAAATCCGAATGTTGACTTCTGGCAGGACACCGCAAAAGAGATCATCATTAAGGATGGAAAAGCCTGCGGCGTGAAGACAAGTCTGGGCATTGAGATACATTCCAAATCTGTCGTGCTTACGAACGGCACATTCCTGAACGGACTAATCCACATTGGTGAGAAAAATTTCGGTGGCGGCAGAACAGGAGAGAAGGCCGCGACCGGAATCACCGAGCAATTGGTAACATTAGGCTTCGAAGCAGGACGCATGAAAACCGGAACGCCTCCACGTGTGGACGGACGTTCGCTGGACTATTCCAAAATGGAAGAGCAGCCAGGAGATGAGAATCCATCCAAATTTTCTTACTCGGACACTAAGCCGCTTGCCAAGCAACGCAGCTGCTGGATTACTTACACGAATGAAGAAGTGCACGAAATTCTGAGAACAGGTTTTGAGAAATCTCCCATGTTTTCGGGAAGGATTAAAGGCATTGGTCCTCGTTACTGTCCATCTGTTGAAGACAAGATTAATCGCTTTGCAGACAAGGATCGCCACCAGATTTTCGTAGAGCCGGAAGGGTGGGATACGGTTGAGGTCTACGTAAATGGCTTCTCGACTTCGCTTCCAGAAGACGTGCAATACGCAGCGCTAAGGAAAATTCCGGGATTTGAGAACGCAAAAATGTTCCGTCCGGGTTATGCGATCGAATACGATTATTTCCCGCCAACCCAATTGAAATCGACTTTGGAAACACATTTGATCCAAAACCTTTTCTTTGCCGGCCAGATCAATGGGACGACGGGTTATGAAGAAGCAGCTTGCCAGGGATTGATGGCGGGCATTAATGCGCATCAGAATGTGCATGAGCTCGAACCATTCGTGCTGAAAAGATCGGAGGCTTACATTGGTGTTTTGATTGATGATTTGATCAACAAAGGCACCGAAGAACCTTACCGGATGTTCACCTCACGTGCTGAGTATCGCACATTGCTACGCCAGGATAACGCCGACATTCGCTTGACCGAAAAAGGTTTCAAGCTAGGACTGGCAGATCAAACTAGGCTTAATAATGTTGAAAAGAAGAAAGCCGAAGTGGCTGCAATCATCGCAGCATTCTCCGCCACAAAATTGACGCCGGAAGAAATCAACCCAACGCTTGCCGCCATCGGCACGGCTCCATTGCGGGAGAAAATTTCACTAGCGCAGCTGTTGAAACGACCACAGATTTCGATTGATCAGCTTACAGAAGCCAGTCCCGTTGTAGAGACTTTGCTGGAAAAATTTGGCAAGGATTCAATTCATCAGGCGGAGATTAATCTCAAATACGACAGCTATATCGAGAAGGAAATGTTGCTCGTTGAGAAAATGAACAAGTTAGAAAACCTGAACATTATCGAGAATTTCAATTACGACGTGGTTACTTCATTGTCTTTTGAAGGCCGCGAAAAATTGAAAAGAACTCGTCCGCAGACCATCGGACAAGCTTCTCGGATCAGCGGCGTGAGCCCTTCCGACATTTCAGTATTAATGCTATTTATAGGACGATAATGCCGTTAGAAACACTCGCAGAATTGCCCGATTTGCGATAAGTCCAGCTTCAATAATTATTTGAATGTTGAAGATTACACCGTTTCTCACAAGGAATTTACGATCCAGCAATGCAACAATTGTTATTTCCTGTTTACGAATCCGCGACCATCGGAGGCTGAAATAGGCGCATATTATCAATCGGAAGATTACATTTCACACCACGATGAAGAGAAAACCAATCTGATATCAAAAGCATATACCGCAGTCAGAAATCGTACGATCAAACAAAAAGTGGAGTTGATCAATAGTCTCGCTCCATCGAAAGGTAAGATTCTGGACATAGGATGTGGAACGGGAAACTTCATGGCCGCAACTGCCAAAGACGGTTGGAAAGCCGCAGGAACGGAGCCGGATTCAGGTGCAAGGACATTAGCTGAGAAGAGGGCAGGAGCGTCTATCTACGAATCGATTTACTCCTCGGAACTGGCATCACAAACGTTTGATGTGATCACAATGTGGCATGTGCTGGAACATGTGCATTTGCTGAATGAGACGGTGGACTGGTTATATCAGCATCTTAATCCAAATGGAAAAATCCTGATTGCCGTACCAAATCCACAATCATTTGATGCCGCAAAATATGGCCGTTTCTGGGCTGCTTATGACGTGCCAAGACATTTATATCACTTCACAAAAGGAACGATGAAAACGTTGCTTAATAAGCACGGTTTGGAGATTAAAAACATTCTGCCGATGTGGTTTGATTCGTTTTATGTAGGAATGCTTAGCACTAAATACAGCGGCGGCAGCATTAATTATCTGGACAGCGTCAAAACGGGACTTGTCTCTAATTTAAAAGGTCGTTCCAATGATAAGGAACACCTCAATACATCCAGCTTGATTTACATTGTATCAAAAAAATAAACTGAATTCTGACAAAATTCGCACGGGCCCTCAATACGCATCCAATGTATTGTGGGCCTTTTTAACTTTAACAAATTCCATGATCAGAACCATTGCCATTGCGATTATATGCCTATTGATTTTCGGACGCTGCGCGCAGCAGGTTGCACCCACCGGTGGTAAAAAGGATTCTATTCCGCCTACATTGGTTGAGAGCAATCCTTTAAATAAGACACTCAATTTTAAGGGAAAAAAGATCGAGCTGTTTTTTGACGAGTATGTTGTCGTTGATAATATCAATCAAAAACTCATCATTACGCCGGAAGCTGACAATCCATATTCATACAAACAGAATGGTATGTCTGTTTCATTAAGCTTCAAAAATCAGTTCGTCGACAGCACGACTTACACGTTAAGTTTTGGCGATGCGATCCGTGATTTTGCTGAAGAAGAATCCGGCGAAGAATTTGAAACTCGTGTTTAGCACCGGCAACACACTCGATTCAGGACGTGTTTATGGGCGCTTAAGAGATGTTAAAACGGACAAACCGCTCTTCGATGCATTGGTCGGATTATATAATGTGAGCGATACACTGAATGTGACCAAACAAAAGCCCTATTACTTTTCACGGACAGACAGCAGCGGCGTTTTTTCGATTGAAAACATTCAGACAAGA
This sequence comes from Dyadobacter sp. AC419, assembly GCF_979253085.1. Classification (NCBI taxonomy): domain Bacteria; kingdom Pseudomonadati; phylum Bacteroidota; class Cytophagia; order Cytophagales; family Spirosomataceae; genus Dyadobacter; species Dyadobacter sp. AC419. The sequence continues at coordinate 62,162 of NZ_CEEDCD010000029.1, forward strand.
AATTACAAATTGATTGCGATCGATGACAAAAACCGCAATATGCTTTACAATGCAAAAGACGAGCGAATTGGATTTCTAGGCGAAACCTATAACAGCGGGGACAGACTCTGTGTCGTACAATATAGATATGTTTTTATACAGATAATACGGCGCTCAAAATTCAGCGGACAATCCCCCGCGTGAATAATTATGCCGTCGTTTTCAGCAAATCCATTGAGAAAGTTGACGTGAAATTTATGAACAACGACACACTTCCATACATGCTGGAAAACGGCGCTGCGCTTAAATTTTTTAATGTGCAGCCTCATCCGGATTCTACGCTTGTGAAACTGACAGTGACTGATTCGCTGGGTGCCGTAACTGACTTTGAGCAAAAGATAGCATTCCAGGTACAGCGAGGAAAAGAGAGGCAGAAAGATCCGTTTTCGATGACTACAAAGCCCGACGGAAATAAGCCTTTGACCAATACATTTAACTACACTTTGGTGCTTAATAAGCCCATTCAATTCCTCGATGATAGCAAGATCAGCCTCATCACAGACAGTCTTACGCACGAGCCATTAAGCGCATTTAAATACAGATGGAACAAAACGCATACAGAACTGTCCATTGAAGCCAAATCATTTGCAAAAGATACAATCAAGTGGGACTTTCCAAAGGGCACTATGATCAGCGTGGAAGGGGATACGCTTTCAAAAACATTGATCAAACACCCGGTGCTGAAAGAGGAAGAATATGGCCAGATAAAAGGTGCTGTTATCAATGCAGATCCGGCCGCAGGTTACATTATCGAGCTGGTTGATGAGCAATACAAGCTTATTGAAACGCAGTATGCAACTCCTTATACATTCATTCACATTCCCCAGGGCAAATACTATTTGCGCGTAACAGCTGATGCCAACAAGAACAGAAGATGGGACACGGGTGAGCTGGATAAGAACAAGCAGCCTGAAGCGATCTACTTTTTGAACGATAAGATCCTTTTGAAAGCCAATTTCGAGCTGAACGACATCAATGTTACACTTCCAAAATAAAAAATCCTCAATTTCTTATACACTTAGTGTGGATAACTATGTTAATAACCCGGATATTTTGTTGGTAATCGACCTAAAATTGTTAACAATTATGTGGATAAGCGTGAATAACTGTGGATAAAAATTCAGTTTCCAATCTTCTGTGGGTAAAACTAATCTAAACGGAAGTTAACAGTACGTTGATACACTTTAGCAAATGTGGAAAACACAAAGCTAGCAAAACCGGCAGTTGCCAACAATCAGGTGTGAACAAATAAATTGCTAACTTGTATTTCAAGAACTTAACAGTTGATAATCCCAAAAACTTAAGTGGATAAACCAACATAGTTATTAACAATATGTGGATAACTATGTTAATCTCCAGTGGATAAACTAATTATCCCCTTATCCACAGACCTAGTAAGTGATAATAAATAAAGAGAAAAATTTTTTCTTCTATTATGAAAAAGGTTTCGACATTGGTTTTGATGATAATGCTTTGTTCCGGGGCGGCGGCGGTGGCGCAGAGCGAGAAGGAGATGGCTGAGGAGTATTTCAAAAATAATGATTGTCCCAAGGCGCTAACCTATTATACAGCGCTGCTGAAAACCTCCTTCGAAAAAATATCGCTTAAGAATTATACGAGCTGCATCATTAAGACCAAGTCATGGTCTGACGGGGAGCAATTTTATAAGCGACAAATTAAGAATGATGCGAACAATGCGAGCTGGTATTATCTATACTGGGGCGTGTTGTTAGAGGCGCAAGGAAAGGCTCAGGAAGCCGATAAAAAGATTCAGCAGAGCATTGCGTCATCCGGTGCAAGGATCGAGCTTAAACGTGATTTAGCAGAAGAATTAAGAGCGATCAATAAACCGGAATGGGCTAAGCAAATATTGATAGAAGCCAGGGACGCTGCTAAGCGGACGGATATTTTTCAGCTTGAATTGGCCAGTGTTTACAGAGACTTGAATGCGCCTGAGCAAATGATCGACGAATTGCTTTCTTACGGCATGCGTTATCAGAACATTGAGGTGGTTCAAAACATGCTCCAGGATTTTACCAAAGATGAAAAGGAGCAGGCTCTGCTTGAAAAAGTGCTTTATGACAAGATCCAAAAGTTTCCTAACGAAGGTTTTTATAATGAGCTGCTGATTTGGTATCAAATTCAGAAAAAGGATTTCTATAAAGCATTCATTCAGGAACGTGCGCTTGACAAGCGATTTAAGCACAACGGAACGCGCCTTTACAACCTCGGCATGCTGGCGCTTCAGGATTTAGATTACGGCAATGCAGGGACAATATTTGATCATTTGGTAAAGGAATATCCCAAAGGTCAGCTTTATCCTGTTGCACGCAGAATGGCCATTTTTGCCCGCGAGGAACAAGTCAAAAACACTTATCCGATCAAGCGCAGCGAAGTTCAGAAACTGCTTGGCCAATATCAGCAGCTGGTGGATGAGTTAGGCGTGAATGTTCGGACCGTTGAGGCGTTGCGGAATATGGCTATCCTGAATGCCTTTTATATGGATGATTTTAAAAAGGCCATTGATATACTGAACACGGCGATCGATGCGGGCAAACAGGAGAAGAATTTTTGTAGATAAATGCAAGCTGGATCTTGGCGACATTTATCTGCTGCAAGGTGAACCGTGGGAAGCGACATTGGTTTATTCCCAAGTTGAGAAATCCCAGAAGGACGATTTGCTGGGTTATGAAGCGAAGTTGCGGAATGCAAAACTGCATTATTATAAAGGCGAGTTTGAACTTGCAAAAGCGGTGCTGGACATTTTGAAAAAAGCAACGTCGCGAGAGATTGCGAATGATGCCAATGACTTGTCTCTGCTGATTATGGACAACACGGGCCTTGATAGCACCGAGGCGGCAATGAAGCGTTACTCGGCCGTTGAGCTTCTGCTTTTTCAAAATAAGAAGTTCGAAGCCATTGATACATTAAAGACGCTTTACACCAAATATGAAAACCATAGCCTGGCCGACGAAATTCTCTGGCTGACGGCTGAGACTTACATGAAGCTCGACAGCAATCAACAAGCGATGGAATATCTGAAAGTGCTGACAACAAAATTTGGTCACGACATTTATGGTGATGATGCGCTGTTTGCTTCCGCGAAACTTTACCAGGAAAAGTTGAAAGACAAGGATCTTGCCATGAAGCTTTATCAGGAGTTGATGGAAAAATATCCGGGAAGCATTTTTGTAGCCGAGTCGAGGAAACGTTTCCGACTTTTACGCGGAGACGTGATTAATTAAAAATTAGTCAGAAAAATGAAAGAGGCAGAAATCATCGCGATTTTTGCCTCTTTTGGTTTGGATATTTACCGACTTGGATGCGATCGAACTGCTATAATCGATTCTCACGGGTCCAAATCGCTCAAATTTTTACTTTAATGTGCTCATAAGCAGCTTCTTGAAAGCAATAAATGAAGAATCCATTTTGGTTGCTACTTTTTCAATGGAAAGGAGTAATTCCAGTCTGTCAGGAATTTCGATCGGTTTTTCCAAAGTTTCTTCGACAAGCTCAATAAATTTGGCTGGATGGGCTGTTGAGAGGAAGACGCCTGTGAAATCGTTCGTTTGATTTTTGCGATAAGCTTCGAGCCCAAGGTAAGCGACTGCCGTGTGCGGGCACATTACATAATTCTTCTCATTGAAGACTTCGCGCATTGCGCTTTTGATTTGTTCATCATCAAAATAAAATCCGGTAACTTTTTCTTTTATCGCATTCCAGTCATCTCCGAAAAATCTTTTCAACCTTACAAAATTGCTAGGGTTGCCGACATCCATCGCATTGGCAATAGTTTCAATGGAAGGTTCAGGTTTGTATTCGCCACTTTCCAAATAACGAGGAACTGCGTTGTTTAAATTTGTGGCTGCCAGGAATTGTTCGACGGGTAAGCCCATGCGGTAAGCAAGTAAGCCGGCACTCAAATTTCCGAAGTTTCCACTGGGCACAGAAAATACAATCGGCTTGCCAAGCTTTTTCAACTGCGCATAGGCAGAAAAATAATAGAATGATTGCGGGATAAGTCTCGCAATGTTAATGGAATTGGCAGAGGCGAGATTGAATTTTGCGTTCAGCTCAGCATCCAGAAATGCTTCTTTAACCAGTTTTTGGCAATCGTCAAATGTTCCGTCAATTTCAATCGCAGACACATTATGACCTAATGTTGTAAGTTGCTTTTCCTGAATATCGCTCACTTTGCCACTCGGGTAAAGAATGGTAACCGATATGCCAGGCACTTTGAAAAATCCCTGGGCAACCGCGCCTCCCGTATCACCCGACGTGGCGACCAGAATATTTATTTGTCTGTCAGAGCGCTGCAAATAATAAGACATGATAGACGCCATAAACCGCGCTCCAAAGTCTTTAAAAGCCATAGACGGACCATGGAACAGTTCAAGAACATAATCGTCTGAATTGATCTGCTTTACAGGCGATTCAAAGTCATATGCATTTTGAATGATGGTTTCAATTTCACTTCTTGTAATTTCGCCTGCGAACAGGGTATGCGTTATTTCGATGGCAATTTCATTGAAGGTTTTATTTTCAATGTCTGCTATAAATTCAGGGGATAATGTAGGAATAGATTCAGGCATGTACAGCCCGTTATCAGGTGGCAAGCTGTTAAAAATCGCTTCTTCCGGTGATGCCTTAATGCTGGCAGTTGTTGTGCTGTAAAATATCATTTCGGTAAACTAGGTGCAACTTGAGAATTCAAATTTAAGTAAAAAGAGGCCAGCACGTTTCACAAATTTTCCTTTTCAAAAGCCTAACAGTGAATTTGTCAGCTGCCAGCTTTGTTCAATAAATTGACTTTTTGTAATAAAACAAACTAGAAGTATGTCATTAGGAGTTTTCAATGTTCCCGAGGTAAGGAACGAGCCAGTTAAAAATTACGCACCAAATAGTCCGGAGAAAGCATTGTTACAGAAGGCTTTGGAAGATGCGAGGTCAAAAACGATAGAAATTCCACAATATATAGGAAGGCAGGAGATATTTTCACAGAACAAGCGATCGATATCCCCGCCACATGATCACCAGCATATCTTAGGTTATTTCCATGAAGGAACTGCGGAAGATGTGAAGCAAGCGATCAATGAAGCGCTTGAAGCCAGAAAGCAATGGGCTGTTCTGAATTGGGAGCAACGCGCTGCTATATTCTTGAAAGCTGCGGATCTGATTGCAGGACCGTATCGTGCCGAGATCAACGCTGCAACCATGCTAGGTCAATCCAAAAATGCATATCAGGCGGAGATAGATTCGGCTTGTGAGATCATCGATTTCTTGCGGCTTAATGTCAATTT
>NZ_CEEDCD010000029.1:72500-279246 GCF_979253085.1 Dyadobacter sp. AC419
ACGAAAGTTGACGTATAGGGCCTGACACCTGCCCGGTGCTGGAAGGTTAAGAGGGGATGTCATCGCAAGAGAAGCATTGAATCGAAGCCCCAGTAAACGGCGGCCGTAACTATAACGGTCCTAAGGTAGCGAAATTCCTTGTCGGGTAAGTTCCGACCTGCACGAATGGTGTAACGATCTGGGCACTGTCTCGGCCGTGAGCTCGGTGAAATTGTAGTAGCGGTGAAGATGCCGCTTACCCGCCACGGGACGGAAAGACCCCGTGCACCTTTACTATAGCTTTGCATTGTTTTCGGGTCAGGGATGTGTAGGATAGGTGGGAGGCTGTGAAGTTGCGTCGCCAGGCGTGATGGAGCCAACGTTGAAATACCACCCTTCGCTGGCCTGGGATCTAATCCGACTAAGTCGGAGACCGTGCATGGTGGGTAGTTTGACTGGGGTGGTCGCCTCCAAAAGTGTAACGGAGGCTTCCAAAGGTCTGCTCAACACGCTTGGTAACCGTGTGTGGAGTGCAATAGTACAAGCAGGCTTGACTGTGAGACCGACGGGTCGAGCAGGTGGGAAACCAGGGTATAGTGATCCGGTGGTTCTGTATGGAAGGGCCATCGCTCAAAGGATAAAAGGTACGCCGGGGATAACAGGCTGATCTCCCCCAAGAGCTCACATCGACGGGGAGGTTTGGCACCTCGATGTCGGCTCGTCACATCCTGGGGCTGGAGAAGGTCCCAAGGGTTCGGCTGTTCGCCGATTAAAGTGGCACGCGAGCTGGGTTCAGAACGTCGTGAGACAGTTCGGTCCCTATCTGTGGTGGGCGTAGGAAGATTGACGGGGGCTGCCTTTAGTACGAGAGGACCGAGGTGGACCCACCGCTGGTGAACCGGTTGTCACGCCAGTGGCATGGCCGGGTAGCTATGTGGGGAATAGATAAGCGCTGAAAGCATCTAAGTGCGAAACTAGCCCGAAGATGAATCTTCCACATAAGGGTCGTTGTAGACTACGACGTTGATAGGCTGCAGGTGTACGTGTAGAAATACATTCAGCTGAGCAGTACTAATTACCCAACAGCTTGCACATTAAAATCTTAATTTACTTGATCTCTTCTACTTCCAATATGACATTGATTACTCAAAAATATTGTTGAGTGATAAAACCAACAAAGAGCTTGTTGGTGGCTATTGGCCTGGTGTTCACCTCTTCCCATCCCGAACAGAGAAGTTAAGCCCAGAACCGCCGATGATACTTGGATCAAACCTGGTAAAGTAGGTAGCCGCCACAATACCAACAACCGAAAAGCCTTGCAGAAATGTAAGGCTTTTTTTGCTCTAGGGCTTGGTAGATCTTCTTATTAACCAAACAGAGACTTATGCTTAGCTCTCTGAATCGGCGGTAGGCACTTTTAAGGGCTTTACCGATGAAATCAGTGCTCCCCATCACAAATCTTATTATGCTTGAATAAGCGACCACAGTCACAAGCGGTTGAAACAGGACCCTGATTAGAGATACGATTGCGTGGCCTGTACAACTCCGGCAAAAAGACTATAAGGAAGCCTTGCTGCGCCGACTGCACTTATATTACTTAAGTGCTACCATCTTAAATGAATGATCTACATCTTAGGTCATACTCTCAATAGGTTGCGTTAGCATCCAAATAGACTTCTAATAACAAAATGTGGTGGGAGAACTATGATGCTAGATGTGGCGCTTTTTCATTCAATGCAGACCGTAGAAAGGTCTCGTTAAAAGCCTCATAGACTTCAAGTAATGGCAGCCGGGATCTCAATTAGATGCTAATTGAATCAAGTGAACATTTCTCATAAGTGAAGTTTAACTCCCTAAACAGAAGAATGTAAAATCTAATTTTCGTGATCCAACAAAAAACGAGGTGGTCAACCATTGACCACCTCGTTTCCTTTTTATCTTACGTAAGATCGTCAATTTAAAACAACCGCCTTCGCACTAAGTTTTGTGTCTAAAAACTTATGAACAGTTTTTATTATGCCTGCTGTATCGATGCCGCATTCTCGGTACAGTTCGTTTGGTTCTCCGTGCTCGACGATCATGTCTGGAATGCCGAGTCGTTTTATAATGGATGAATATCCGTTGTCTGCCATGAATTCGATAACAGCACTGCCAAAACCGCCCTGTAAGCAACCATCTTCTATCGTCACAACTCTTTGGTACTTTTCGAATACTTCGTGTAAAATAGCCTCATCTAATGGCTTTGCGAAGCGCATGTCATAAACTGCAACTGATACGCCCTGTAATTCTAATTGCTCACTTGCTTTCATAGCATAGTTTCCAAGTGGGCCGAATGACAGGATTGCTAAATCATCACCGGATTTAAGCTTTTTCCCTTTTCCAATTTGGATTTCCTCAAATGGGGTGCTCCATTCCGGCATAACGCCAGAACCGCGAGGGTAACGAATTGTAAATGCTTGCTTGCCCGATTGAAAAGAGTCGAGTTGCGCTGTGTACATCAAATTGCGGAGCTCTTGTTCATTCATTGGAGATGCAATTACCATATTTGGAATGCATCGCATGTAAGCAATATCATAGACCCCATGATGCGTCGGGCCATCTGCTCCGACTAATCCTGCTCTATCAAGGCAAAAAATAACGGGTAATTCTTGTATGCACACATCATGTATAACCTGATCGTACGCGCGCTGCATGAAGGTTGAATAAATGTTGCAGTAAACCACTTCGCCGCGGGTAGCCATACCCGCAGAAAACGTCACTGCATGCTGTTCCGCAATGCCAACGTCAAATGCGCGATCCGGCATTTTATCCATCATAATATTCAATGAGGATCCCGAAGGCATTGCTGGTGTTACGCCGACTATTTTAGGATTCAGTTTAGCTAACTCAACAATCGTGTTACCAAACACGTCCTGATATTTCGGTGCTTGAGGCTGATCGTAAACTTTGATTTTGATTTCTCCGGTTATCTTATCAAACACACCAGGAGAATGCCATTTTGTTTGGTCTTTTTCAGCAGGTCCATAACCTTTTCCCTTAACAGTAAGGCAATGCAGAAGCTTTGGTCCGGGAATGCTTTTCAGGTCTTTCAAAACCTCCGTTAAATGACTGATATCATTGCCATCGATCGGACCAAAATATCTTAATCCTAATGACTCAAACAGATTGCTCTGCCGAAGAATCGCAGTTTTCATAACCGTCTCCACTTTGGAAACAATCTCCTGCGCACTTTTGCCGAAATTGCTCATCTTACCAAGCAAATTCCAGACTTCATCTCTGAACTTATTATAGGTTTGGGAAGTCGTAATGTCTGTCAGATACTCTTTAAGCGCTCCCACATTTGGGTCAATCGCCATGCAGTTATCATTCAGAATAATCAACAAGTTCGAATCCGTTGCACCTGCGTGATTCATGCCTTCAAATGCCATTCCCGCAGTCATGGCACCATCTCCTATAATCGCAATGTGCTGTCTTTCGAAGTTTTTCTCTAATGCAGAAGCAACGGCCATTCCAAGGGCCGAAGAAATTGATGTTGACGAATGTCCTACACCAAAAGCATCATAAATGCTTTCGCTACGACGTGGAAAGCCTGAAAGGCCACCATATGTTCGGTTAGAATGAAAATTATCACGTCTGCCAGTGAGAATTTTATGACCATAAGCTTGATGTCCTACATCCCAGACCAATTGATCATCGGGCGTGTTAAAAACATAATGCAACGCAACGCTAAGCTCAACAACGCCTAAACTGGCGCCAAAATGGCCTCCATATACAGAAACATTGTCAATGATAAATTGGCGTAATTCGTTACAAACTTGCGGAAGCTGGGAACTGTCTAACTTTCGTAGGTCCTCAGGAGAGTTAATTTTAGCTAATAATTTTCCCGGCGTTATAAGCATATTCAAGCTTTTGAGATCAAAATTGAGGGACATTCAAGCAGACAAAATTAAGCATTTAAGCCTATTAGTCTGACTTTATTTTTGCTGGCTCGCCTTGAACAGCTTTTGCTTTTCTTCTCTTGTCAAACTCTCATAACCCGACTTTGAAATTTTGTCCAAAATCGAATCAATTTCCGTCTGATCAGGCATTTCAATCGTTCCGGAAGCAGAAGCCGACGAATAAACACTCGTGCTTCTGTAAACTTGCCTTTCGCGATATGTTACTTGCATAGATGGCCGCTTGCGGAATAGCCTCGACCAGCCATTCATTACAGCATAAAGCGGTTTTCCAAGATCAGTGCCGCTTTGCAGTAGTTTGATAAATACGTAACCGACAAGTGCTCCTCCTAAATGTGCCAGATTTCCACCTGCATTAGGTCCGACAGTTTGTGCCAAGGAAAGAATGATATAAAACAGGGCTATAAACTTAATTCTGATAGGCCCGAGAAATATCAGATTGAAAGTATAATTCGGAAGTAACGTTGACGCACCGACTGCAACGGAAAAAGCCGCGGCAGAAGCTCCCAACATTCTGGATCCTTCCACATGAGCCTGAAAATAAGGCAGCGCATTATAAAGCACCATGTAAATCAACCCGCCGGCAATGCCACCAAGCATATATAGCGCAATCACCCGTTTTGCTCCTAAATATTCATCCACCAACTTACCAAACCAATAAAGGAAAAGCATGTTGAACAGGATATGGAATATATCGTCGTGTGTAAAAAAGTAAGTGATTAATGTCCAAGGTTTGTATAAAAACTCATTGGTTGCAGCAGGCAATTGCAGTGTGTTAATCACTGCGTAATAGACATTTGCAGATTGGGAGAGTGTCAGAATAATCTTCAGCAACAGCAATATTAGGAACACTGCGACATTAACTAAAATTATCTTAACGAGTGCATTCTCTGATTTGGCGAACTCTCTCTTTACGTCATCAACAATATTGCTCATCTTTCAATAGAAATTTGTTTTTCGCGTGTTCCAATAACGCAACAATATATATGCAAATAGCATTCCTCCTATGTGGGCGAAATGCGCCACATTGTCCGACTGAGCATTTTGAAATCCTGCGTACAATTCGTAAAGGCCGTAAAAAGCAACGAAATATTTGGCCTTGATTGGAAATGGAACAAAAAGAAGAAAAAGCTCAGTATTAGGAAACAATAAACCAAACGCCATTAGGATGCCGAAAATTGCTCCCGAAGCACCAACCAAAGGCGTATTAATCAATGTCTGGTAATAGGAATTTACAAAATCTACGCTTTGTTGAATGTAGCCAGAATTTGTCGGATTGCCCTCAAATTTGTTCAAAAAATCAAGGTTCGCTTCATAAATTCTTTCCGCATGCTTACTCATGAATTCCACCAGATTGTCCGGCGTCGGATTTTGAGTAAATATTTCAACAGCAGCTTTTACCTGACTATTTTCAAAATAATCAATTCCTGAAAAAAGTATTCCCGCGCCTATGCCTGTGAAGAAATAAAAGAATAAAAATTTCTTTGGTCCCCAAACACGCTCTAAAAGTGGCCCAAACATGAATAAACCAAACATATTGCTGAACAAATGCCCAAAGCCACCGTGCAAAAACATGTAGGTTACAAACTGGAAAGGATAGAATGCTGGGGAAAACACTGACCGCAGCGCAAACACATTTGTAAGATTGAAAACGTAAGAATCAACTATAAAAAAAAGTATATTAAGAATCAGTAAGTTCTTGACAGTAGGCGTTATAGATAACATATTTTGTGTTTAATCAAGATTATATTCAATAACTCTTCACCCATTGTTTTTGTTCGTCATGCTTTAAAAATGCTTGTCAGCTTGTCCATTGTAAGGAGAACAATGATCGCTTCGCCACTCGGCGTCCTGTTTGGATCGGTTGACGCAAAAAGCTGGTCTATTAATGTGTGAATTTCGACCATGGAAAGTTTAACCGCATAACGCACAGAAAAACGCTTGGCCAGAGAGCGCGAAAGACTTTCCGGTTTGTTCAGTTTCAAATCGGAATAACTCTGCTTTAATTGCTCAATTAGTTCCTCAAAAAGATCCTGTTCACTTTCCTCCGGCAAGTCAGCCGGAATCCCGCGGATAATCAATTCATTTGATCCAAACTCATCAAATTCAAATCCCAGGCTCCTGATCTCTTTTTTGGTTTCACTCACGAGCTGCATATCAGAATGCGTCAGCCGGATTGTTTTTGGAAAAAGCAGCTGCTGGCAAGCGCCATTTCTGTTGGTAAGCATTTTTCGATATCGCTCGTACAAAATGCGTTCATAAGCCGCCTTTTGGTCAATCAGCATAATTCCGTCCTTCACCTGCGAAAGAATATAGCGGTTATGCAGCTGGAAAATCACGGCATCGCTTTCCGGCGCAGCGATAACTTCCGAGGCCATCCGGTTAACCTTGCTCGCAACAGTTTTTGAATGCTCCTGAAAAGAAGGCCGGGAAACAGTTGTCGCATTGGTTTCAAAAGCGGCCAACTCCCGGTTGCGGTCTTCTGTATTTTGCAATCCTTCAAACAGCTTGTTCCAATTCGTCAGATTTGATCTGGACGCTCCGCCTTCACTCTTTTTGGACTGCGCAGCCCAGTCAGGCATAACAGTTCTTGGAATCAGGTTATGGTTTTGATCCGAAGATGTCGGATTCAAAAAGTTAATGTTATCGTCAAAATCAATCGATTGAGAAAGATTGTATACACCCACAGCCTTTTTCACAGCTGCCATTACAATTGCGTAAACAGACCTTTCATCATCAAATTTGATTTCTGTTTTCGTCGGGTGAATGTTAATGTCAATGTGTGACGGGTCAATTTCGATGAACAGGACATAAAACGGATGGCTTCCCTCGGGAATGGTGCCGTCAAATGCGCTGATCACCGCATGATGCATGTAACTATGCTTGATATAGCGGTCATTTACAAAGAAAAACTGCTCTCCACGTGTTTTTCTGGCAAATTCAGGTTTACCAATGTAACCCCGCACGCTAATGTAGGACGTGTCTTCCTGGCAAAATGCAAGCTGCTCCCGATAACTTTTCCCGTAAATGTCAACAATGCGCCTGACCAGTTTGCCGGACTGTAAGTTGAAAACCTCCGTGTCGTTATGATGCAATGTAAAACCCACTTGCGGGTGCGCGAGCGCAACACGCTGAAATTCGTCCAGCACGTGACGCATTTCGACGGAATTGGATTTGAGAAAATTCCGTCGGGCCGGAACGTTAAAAAATAAGTTCTTAACCGAAAGATTGGTCCCTTTTAAGCACGCAACTGCTTCCTGCGCTTTGATTTCAGAACCATCGATCCGGATCATGCTGCCCAGCTCGTCGGACTCCTGTCTCGTTCTCAGTTCAACCTGCGCAACGGCAGCAATGGAGGCAAGCGCCTCGCCCCGAAAACCCATCGTTCGAATTCTGAAAAGATCTTCTGATTGCCGGATTTTAGATGTTGCGTGCCGCTCAAAACACATTCGGGCGTCCGTTTCTGACATGCCCGAACCGTCATCAATGATTTGAATTAATGTTCGGCCAGCTTCTTTTAGAATGACTTGAACGTGGTTTGCCTTCGCATCAATGGCATTTTCCATAAGCTCTTTTACAACCGATGCAGGTCTTTGAACAACCTCGCCGGCAGCAATTTGATTGGCTATGGAATCTGGTAATAATTGTATGATGTCGGAAGACGGCATTTCGGAATTTTAATTTATTTGGCTATAACAAATAAACAAAATTTTTTTTACAGCCGGGTCAACATTGGTGGTTCGCAAGCTGGCGGAGATTGTTTTTTCCGAAAAATGGAAGGGAATAATTACATTCTTTATCGAAATTTTCTACATTTTTCGAACGTTTTTATTGAAATACTTTGTTGGCAATAAATAAAGTTTCTATCTTGGGATGTCAAACTCCTATGTTAATAACCTGAACCTGATATGAAAACGCCTGTTTCGAAACGATTTAATTTTACGATGGCATTACAATGGCTGATATTTCTGCCGATAATTTTGCCGCTTTGTATAATCTTTGGTGCCGTGGAAGGCGTCGTTAAAATGGTCGAGAAAATGGCCCATCGCATGTGGATGGATATGGAATTGTAATCTTCAATATATAGCAAATAAAAAGCCCGATGTTCACACACCGGGCTTTTGCATTTATCAGGGTCACCTTAAAATTTCCATCTTACAAAGGCTTCCATTGCTTCGTATTCGGCCAGGCCGAGCTCGTCATACAAATGTGCCGTTGCCCGGTTGCGTTCCTCAGCGCGCTGCCAGAATTCCCTGGAATCTTCGCCTTGGAAAACAACGCCGTCTTTCTGTGACTGGTGTTTGAAAATTCCCTGGCGTTTTTTCAAAACCTGATCAGGACTCATTGGAACAGCCATTTCAATTTCATAAATATCCCACTCAGCCCAGGCGCCGCGATATAACCATACCCAACAGTCTTTCATGAAATTCTTGTGTTTTGAGCGCTGCAATGCTGCTTCAATGGCATCCCAGCACACTTTATGCGTTCCGTGCGGATCGGCAAAGTCACCCGCTGCATAAATTTGATGCGGCTTGATCTCTTCAATCAGGTTTTCAATGATCTTAATGTCTTCCTCTCCGATCGGGTTTTTCTGAACCGTTCCTGTTTCGTAAAAAGGCATGTTGAGGAAATGCGCCTGGCTTGTTGGAATGCCCACAAAACGGCAAGTTGCCTTTGCCTCACCCTGGCGAAGCAATCCTTTTACTTTTCTGATCTCAGGCGTATCAATTTCGCTGTCCTTCGTATGCTTCAAGAATTCCTTTGCATCCAAAAACAACTTATTTGCAGCTGGGCTGTCAATGGCAAAGCCTTTGTTAAAGTCAACTACGAAATCAATAAAGCGCAATGCTTCGTCGTCCGCAACGGCAATGTTACCCGAAGTTTGGTAAGCCACGTGCACTTCATGACCCTGGTCTACCAAACGCTGGAATGTTCCACCCATCGAGATAATGTCGTCATCCGGGTGCGGGCTGAAAATAAGCACGCGTTTTTTGGAAGGCTGCGCTCTTTCGGGACGATGCGTATCGTCCGCATTTGGCTTGCCGCCTGGCCATCCTGTAATTGTATGTTGTAATTGGTTAAATACATTGATATTGATCTCATAGCCAGAACCATATTGGGCCAGCAAATCACTCATACCATTATCATTGTAATCTTTATCCGTCAATTTCAAAATCGGCTTGCTAAGCGTGCGCGACAAATGCGTGATCGCCTTTTTGATCATTTTATTGTCCCAAATCACCGAGTCAACAGCCCAAGGCGTCTTAATGCGGGTCAATTCAGAAGCAGCACTTTCATCAACCACAAACGAAACGTCCGGATGCGCTTGCAGGTAAGAAGCCGGGTTCAGTTCAGTAACCGGACCTTCAACCGCGCCGCGAATTACAGACGCTTTTCTTTCTCCCCAGGCCAGCAGGACAATGCGGCGTGCATTCAAAATAGGTGCAACGCCAAGTGTAATTGCTTTGCGAGGCACATTATGCAATCCGCCGAACTCCATTCCCGCAGCAACGCGTGTAGAATGGTCAAGCGTGATCAGCCTTGTGCGAGAATTGATCAATGATCCCGGCTCGTTAAAACCAATGTGACCATTTCCCCCGATTCCCAAAAGCTGGAAATCCAATCCGCCAACGGCATTTATTTTGTTTTCATACGAGGTGCAGTAATCACGCAATAAAGCCGGAGGAACTGTTCCATCAGGTATAAAATAGTTTTCTGACGGAATATCAACGTGATTAAACAACTGCTCTTTCATAAACCGGTGATAACTGTAAATGGAGTCAGGCTCCATTTGATAGTATTCGTCCAGGTTAAAAGAAATAACATTATTGAAGCTCAAACCTTCTTCTCTGTGCATGCGCACGAGAATCGCGTAAACCGTCTTTGGTGAAGATCCCGTAGCCAAACCCAAAACACATTTCTTACCTTCCTTTTGCTTCTGACGGATCAAATCGGCGATCTCTTTCGCAACAGCATTAGATGCTTCCTTGGAGTCTGCGAAAATCTGAGTTGGTATTTTTTCGTAAGTGATCGGCTGGCCAATCGTTCCGGGTGTACCTTTCCCGTTACTGGAAGCTTGCATTAAAATTGTTTGTGGATTCACCGTTTGCTGGCTCATGTTAAGCTTGAATTTGTTTTACAAAGGTTTATGAATAGATCAGGGGCAGAATAAGTATTTGGCAAAAATACGATTGAAAACGAATATTATTAAAAAAATTTAAAAAGAACATGTTAAGAAATATACTCTTATTTTTGTAGCCGAATCTACAAAAACATCACACCATTTTCCCAATACAACCCATGTCTACACTCACAAGCGTTGAACGTGACACCACCATATTTGATCTTATCAATAGAGAAAAGCATCGGCAGGAATCAGGCATTGAACTGATCGCTTCTGAAAACTTCACGTCCAGACAGGTTATGGAAGCTTCTGGAAGTGTTTTGACTAATAAATATGCGGAAGGATTGCCAGGAAAGCGCTATTATGGCGGATGTGAAGTTGTAGATGAGATCGAGCAGATTGCTATTGATCGCTTAAAAGAACTTTTTGGAGCAACCTGGGCAAATGTGCAGCCACATTCGGGTGCACAGGCAAACACAGCCGTTTTCGTTGCTTGCCTTAATCCAGGTGATAAAATTATGGGTTTCAACCTGGCGCACGGTGGTCACTTGACACACGGCTCGCCGGTTAACATTTCAGGAAAATATTTTCAGCCTATTTTTTACGGAGTAGAAGCTGAAACAGGATTGATCGATTGGGATAAAGTGGAGGAAACTGCTGTTAGAGAGCGTCCGAAGCTTTTGATCTGCGGCGCTTCTGCATACAGCCGTGACTGGGATTACGAACGCCTTCGCGCGATCGCTGACCAAGTTGGCGCATTGTTGATGGCGGATATCGCTCACCCGGCAGGCTTAATTGCCAAAGGTTTGCTGAACGATCCGTTCGATCATTGCCACATTGTAACCACAACGACACACAAAACGCTTCGCGGGCCACGTGGCGGTGTCATTATGATGCGTAACGATTTTGAAAATCCGTTCGGCATCAAAACACCAAAAGGTCAGGTGCGCTTAATGTCATCGCTTTTGGATTCAGGCGTTTTCCCAGGAACTCAGGGCGGACCGTTGGAGCATATCATTGCTGCTAAGGCAATTGCATTTGGAGAAGCATTGAGCGACGGTTACTATAATTACGCAGTTCAGGTTAAAAAGAATGCGCAGGCAATGGCCAAAGCATTTGTTGACAAAGGTTACGGCATTATTTCAGGAGGAACAGACAACCACTTGATGCTGATCGACCTGCGCACGAAAAATGGTCAAAACCCAGGCTTAACCGGGAAATTGGCAGAAAACACATTGATTAAGGCTGACATTACAATCAACAAGAACATGGTTCCTTTTGATGACAAGTCGCCAATGATCACTTCTGGTATCCGTGTAGGAACCGCTGCTGTAACAACACGCGGCATGGTTGAAACTGATATGGAGCGCATTGTGGATTTCATTGATTCAGTGCTTGTTAACCATGATCAGGATGCAAAAATCGCTGGTGTGAAAACAGAGATCAATAACTGGATGAAGCAATTCCCTTTATATATCTGAAATTAGGATTTCAAATAGCGACAGCGCATCGGTTTTCCGGTGCGCTGCTTTTTTTGTTTATTCCGGTATTTTTTAGCAATAAAATTTCGTTTACTTTTCATAACTTTGCACTCCAAAATCGAATTAATTGATATGAGCAAGAAAAACACGGACGAGTCCGGGCTTGAAATTATTGAAACTCCGGAAGCACTAGCTGGCCAAATCAATAAAGCAGAGGTTTTTTTTATTAAAAATCGCAAGATAGTTTTAGGCATAGCGGGGGCAATTGTATTGGCTGTTGCTGCATTTGCAGGATATCGTTTTTACATTGACGGACAAGAGGGGACGGCTCAGGATGCACTTGCAAGTGTCGTTTACGATTTTGAGGCCGATTCTTTGCAAAAAGCATTGAATGGAAGCGGCGGTAACGAAGGACTTTTATCTATTGCTGATTCTTACAAAGGAACGGACGCGAGCAATCTTGCTAACTTCTACGCAGGAGTTGCACTTTTGAAACAAGGAAAATACGATGATGCAATCAATCATTTGCAATCATTCAGCTCATCAGATCTTTTGCTGCACGCGCGTGCACAATCATTGATCGGTGACGCATATCTGGAAAAAAATCAACCTGCTGAGGCAATTACACATTATAAGAAGGCTGCGGATTACGAAAAGAACGAGTATTTCACGCCGGTTTATTTGATGAAATTAGCAGTTGCACAGGAAAAGGCAAATCAACCAGCTGACGCTGTGTCCACATATAAACGTGTTATTGACGAGTTTCCACTTTCATCTGAAGTGGTTAACGCGAAGAAATACATGGGTGTGTTAGAGGGACAGGTCGGCAAATAATGGTTAACCATTACTGTTTCTGAAAAGGATAAAGCCGACAAAGGTTTTATCCTTTTTTTATTTGCAAAATCATCATTTCATTCACTAATCCTCTGATTATAAGTTATGTCAAGTGCCGATAAGAATTTAAGTGTGTTCAATACGGACGGTTTGCCGGACATCAGCGCAAAGCGGTTCGGAATCCTGGTCGCTGAGTGGAATAGTGAGGTCACGGAAAGGCTTTTTGAAGGAGCTTATCAAACATTGATCCAATATGGTGCAAAGCCTGCAAATATCGAAAGAGGCAATGTTCCCGGAAGCTTCGAGCTGACATTAGGCGCACAATGGTTTTCGGAACGACGTGACATTGATGCCGTAATCGCATTAGGCGTGGTAATCCAGGGAGAAACCAAACACAATGATTATATCAATCATGCCGTGGCGCAGGGCATAACCAATGTAAGTTTAAAATCAGGGAAACCGGTCATTTTTGGTGTGCTAACGCCTAATACAATGGAACAAGCATTGGATCGTGCAGGTGGCATTCACGGAAATAAGGGAGATGAAGCTGCTATGACCGCGATCAAAATGCTAGGACTCTGGCATCAAATCGCAGTCGCACAATCCTAAAAAATTACTCCGCGTTCAACGCACCAGCAACCATTCACTCATTCAGTCATTCAAAATTCAACATTAACTCCATGCAAGTCTGGAAATTTGGCGGCACTTCGGTAGGAAAACCGGAACGCATGCATTCGATCCGCGAACTCCTTAATGGCGATCCAAATCGTAAAATAGTGGTTTTATCCGCATTGTCTGGTTCTACTAATTCGCTTATTGCAATAGGAGAGGCGGCCAAAGCTTATGATGATGCCAAAGCAAATGCTTTAACCGAGGATCTTAAAACGCATTATAATCTTTTTATCAAAGAATTATATGCAACAGAATCAGGCTTGGCAGAAGGCACAAAAATCGTTGAAACAGAGTTTGGGTTCATCAAATCGCTGATTGGCATAAAGCCTTTTACCATTAAGCAGGAAAAAGAACTCGTTGCTGAAGGTGAAATTCTGAGCACGAAAATGTTCCAGGCCTATCTTGAAGAAAAAGGTGAGAATTCAGTGTTGTTACCGGCATTGGATTTCATGCGCATTGATGCAGACGGCGAACCGGAGCTTGCGACCATTGAAGAAAAGCTGGTTACGATTTTAAATCAATATACAGACAAGCAGACCATTATTACGCAAGGATTCATTTGCAGAAATCCACGTGAAGAGGTTGACAATTTGAAAAGAGGCGGCTCTGATTACACTGCATCGCTCATTGGCGGCGCGATCAGGGCAGACGAAATTCAGATCTGGACCGACATTGACGGCATGCATAACAATGACCCGCGCATTGTAAAACGCACTTTCCCGATTAGAGAATTGACATTCGAGGAAGCTGCTGAACTGGCCTATTTCGGTGCGAAAATTCTTCATCCGAGCACCATCACTCCAGCTAAGTTGAGAGGTGTTCCGGTAAGATTGAAAAACACCATGCAGCCTGAAGCGCCGGGAACATTGATTGCGAATCAGACTTCTGATCGCGACATTAAGGCGATTGCTGCAAAGGATAACATTACAGCGATTTACATCCACTCGACTCGTATGCTGAACGCCTACGGCTTCCTTCGTAGGGTGTTTGAGATTTTTGAAAAATATAAAACACCTGTCGATATGATCACAACTTCCGAGGTTTCGGTTTCTGTGACCATTGACAATTCAGAAAACCTGGAACAGATCAGCGCGGAGCTTCGTGAGTTCG
The DNA here is from genome assembly GCF_979253085.1 of Dyadobacter sp. AC419. Lineage (NCBI taxonomy): Bacteria > Pseudomonadati > Bacteroidota > Cytophagia > Cytophagales > Spirosomataceae > Dyadobacter > Dyadobacter sp. AC419. The sequence continues at coordinate 86,657 of NZ_CEEDCD010000029.1, forward strand.
CTGATTTAGAAGAGCATGACCGCGATCAAAATATCATTTGCATTGTAGGAAATTTCAGTGCAGACAAAGAAGGAATCGCACTAAAAGTGCTCGATGCGATGAAAAACATTCCTATACGAATGATTTCGTATGGTGCTTCGGAACACAATTTATCACTGCTTATTCACTCCAAATACAAGGCAGAAGCCTTGAATGTACTTAATGAGCGGTTATTTTACTACGAAGATGCAATGAAGGACATTTTTACAGCACCATAATATGTTACAAACGAATTTCATCCGCGATAACAGGGATTTTACCATTGCGGGATTGACAAAAAAGCATTTTAAAGACGCTGCGGAAGTTGTTGATCACATTATAGAACTTGACAAAAAGCGCAGACAGTTACAGCAGGATCTGGACGAGACGCTGGCGAAATCCAATGCGAAGGCGAAGGAAATTGGTGGACTGATGAAAGCAGGCGCGATGGATGAAGCCAATGCTGCAAAAGCAGAAACAGCCGCATTAAAAGAGCAGTCAAAAAGTCTCGATGAAGCGCACAAGGAAGTGGAGGCGTCATTGCTGCAAGAGCTCGTTAAGCTGCCAAATTTGCCGCATGAAAGCGTTCCGGAAGGCAGGACAGCGGAGGACAATGTAAATGTGCTTGAAGCGGGTGACAAACCGGTTTTACCACAAGGTGCATTGCCGCATTGGGAGCTGATTAAAAAGCTTGGAAAAAACCAGGCGCCGATCATTGATTTTGAGCTGGGAAACAAGATTTCAGGCGCAGGATTTCCGGTTTACAAAGGAAAAGCGGCCAGGCTTCAACGCGCAATGATCGCATTTTTCCTTGATGAGGCTGGAAAAGCGGGTTATAACGAAGTGCAACCGCCGATCGTCGTAAATGCAGATTCCGGTTTTGCTACGGGCCAGTTGCCTGACAAAGAAGGCCAAATGTATCATGACGCGCAGGATGATCTTTACCTGATTCCGACGGCTGAGGTTCCGGTTACCAATTTATATCGCGATGTAATTGTTGCGGAAAGTGAATTGCCCGTCAAAAATGTGGCTTATACGCCTTGCTTTCGTCGTGAGGCGGGCAGCTGGGGCGCTCACGTGAGAGGTTTGAACCGTTTGCACCAGTTTGATAAAGTTGAGATTGTTCAGATCAATAAAGCCGAGGATTCTTACAAAGCGCTGGATGAAATGGTTGAGCACGTCAAAAGCCTGCTAACCAAGCTTGAATTGCCTTTCCGCATTCTGCGGCTTTGCGGCGGTGATATGGGCTTTACATCCGCATTAACTTACGATTTCGAGGTTTGGTCCGCTGGTCAAGAGCGCTGGCTTGAATGCAGTTCGGTTTCGAATTTTGAGACTTATCAGGCTAACCGATTGAAGTTGAGATATAAAACTGCCGATAAGAAAACGCAATTGCTTCATACATTAAACGGATCAGCATTAGCATTGCCTCGCATTGTTGCCGCATTACTGGAAAACAATCAGCAAGCAGACGGAACGGTTAAGATTCCGGCAGTTCTAGTCCCTTATTGTGGATTTGAAATAATAGAGTAAAAATAATTTGATTCGATAAAAAATGCCTTCACTTAGTCGCGAAGGCATTTTTTATTGGATAAAGGACAAGTTAAGATCTTGAACTTGAAATAGCGATGACTTTTTTAGGGAAAGCGAGCCAGATAAAATATCCCGTAAGTAACACAATGCAAACCTGCATAGCATAGTCGATAAATAGCTGCAATGAAGAAAAAGTATCCAGCGGCGTCATATAACAAGGCATGCCAAGCCGCCACCAGAATGACGGATGCACAACGCATAACACATTAAATATCAGTAGCAGCGTTACCTGAACCCAGTTTTTCCAATCAATCACATAAAAGACAAGCGGGATCAGAAACAGGAAAATGTAATTACTATAAGCGCTTTGCTGCACGATCATCATTGTCGCATAAAGCACAATCCACACACGTGAAAGCATGATCCTGAAATCCGCGTTTTTGAGCCTCAATGCGGCCAGACACGCCAAGCCGACCGAGATTACGAGACCAATCCAGTTCCAGAATTTTTCTCCAACACCGATTTGATTAAAAAACCACGGGTTGAGAATGGAAGGAATGTTCGGTGCGCGCAATGTTTTGGCTTCGTCCAGCGGTTGCATAAATTCCCAGCCAACCAACGGATACAGCACGGCCAGCGAGAGAATGCCGACAATGATCATTGGGATAAGCATTCTAACTTTTTCCTTTTCCAGAATAAATAAGGGCACCAGGATCAGAACGAAAATCGCTTTTGTCATAAGCAATCCAAAAGCGAGGATCAATGCATACCATTCGACACGCAATGTTCTCTCGCGAACGAGATAAGCCAGAATGACAAACAGCCACATCCAGACATCTTCCTGCGCGCCGACAATGCAAAGCACAAGCGCTCCCGGAAGCAAATAATATAAAAGCGATTTGAACAAAAATGCGCCACGCGATTGAAATGGGCGGAAGAAATGATAGGAAGCCCAAAGTGCGGCGCCATCCATAATGGCCATCACCAAAACGATCATTTTGGGGCTATACCAGAATTTCAAAAATAGCCCTAAAAAATAGGCGTATAATGGCGAATATGGCGACCAGAAATCGCGGTAAACGACTTGGCCTAATGATGCTTTACTCCCTTCGTCCCAAAATCCATTTACATCGGAAGTTGGTTCCATTCCCGCGACTACATATATCAGCACAAATGGAGCAAGCCGAAAAATAACCCAGCCGATTGCAATCGCAGAACCGGCAGGTTTATTTTCAAACCACTCTGTGAGTGCGTTCTTTCTGTAAAATGACGATTCCAGCAAGTAATATGGAGATCAGGCTGATGCCGAATTTGGCGAGGACAATGCTCATGCAGTAATCAGTTTTCCAAAAACAACCTTACGGTAAGTTTCACGCAAAATCCAGAAAAAGCATAGCACATTCAGTATTTGCAACAAATATTCGAACAGATAAGACGTGTTGCCGAACATGCCTAATGAAGTGTAGGCAGGTTGTTTGATATAAACCCAAACAAAAGGCTGGACAACCGTAAGCCAGTTTACAGCCAAAAGCACAACAACGTGAAATGTTTTGCGAACGTCGATAATTTCAAAAAGCACCGCCATCAGATAAGCTATAAGATAAGCACCCATTGCACTGGCCTGGAAGATCATCATGCAAACAAAACATGCGATGAAAATCCCCGGAAGGATTTCGTTAATGTGTCTGTGACGCGCTTTATATGCCATAAATGCAGGAACAAAAACGGTGAATAACAGGCCGATCCAGTTAATTAAGGTCGATTTTTTCTCATTAACCGTGAAAATCAGCTCGACAAATGGTCTGCTTATCGAGAACAGATTAGGCGTCATTAATTGCTCCGTATGCTGGATAGGCATCAAAAACAAATCCCCGATTTGCCAGTATAAAAATCCAACAGCAGGCAGCCCAACAGCCGCCATAACCAAAAGCATTTTAACCGGCTTTTTAACCACCACCAAAAGTGCAGGCAATAAGAAAATAAAGGTTACCTTGATCGTAAGAAGCGCCAATGCATAAAGCAGACCAATGCCGACTTCGTAGTTAACCGGTTTTTTAATGGTAAAGCGCCAGATGATCAACGCCGCGCCCCAAAACCAGACTTCTTCCTGGCCATCAACCAGAATATACATGAATCCTGCGGGAAGCATATAATAGATTACTGCCAGTTGCAATGCGTTGGAAATCCGGACCTTATAAGTGCTGTAAGTAAGCCAGAGAATGAAACTTTCCATCAGGACCATGAACAACACAATGGCACGGGAATTGTGCCAAAGCCACACCGGTAAACTAATGATGTAGGCATAAAGCGGCGCGTGGTAAGACCAAAAGTCTCTGTAAACGAATCCGCCGCGCTTTGCAGCTTCGGCTTTATAAAAAAAGAATGGAATGTCTCCCCGCGGATCTTCGTTAATGATGAGGAAAATGCCTATCCACGGGATCAGTCGAAGCAATATGAATGCAAGTCCCAGAACAAGTTTTTCATTTTCCCTTTGCCATTTGGCGAAAAGACTTGTTTTGCTGATCGTCCAGATTATGCCAATCGTCAGCAGCAGATTGATGAGAAGTTTTATATAAAAAACAGTAAGAACTGGCATTTTTGCAGCAAAATTTGAGCGCAAACTTAAGACAAGTTTTTAAACAATCATATCATGCCATATCGTTCACAATTAATTGGAATGGATTTCAACCTCAGTGAAGAACATGAGAGTGTCCGTGAGGCAGCCCGTGATTTTGCTCAAAAACGTTTGTTACCGGGCGTTCTCGAACGGGACAATGTGCAAAAGTTTGACAAAGATCTGCTGCGGGAGATGGGTGAGCTGGGTTTTTTAGGCATGATGGTGTCGCCCGAATATGGCGGTGGCGGCATGGATACGCTGTCATATGTGATTGCCATGGAAGAAATTTCAAAAGTGGATGCTTCTGCCGGCGTGATCATGTCAGTAAATAATTCATTGGTCTGCTGGGGCCTTGAACGCTTTGGAACGCCGGAACAGAAGGAAAAATATTTGACTAAGCTTGCTTCGGGGCAGACTGTCGGCGCATTTTGCTTGTCGGAGCCTGAGGCTGGTTCGGATGCAACTTCGCAGCAAACGACGGCCATTGATAAGGGAGATCATTACTTATTAAACGGAACGAAAAACTGGATCACAAGCGGCGACACAGCGGGCATTTGCCTGGTCATCGCGCAAACCCATCCGGAATTGAAACATAAGGGCATCAATGTGTTTATTGTAGAGAAAGGATTGGAGGGATTTGTTGTTGGCAAAAAGGAAGACAAGATGGGCATAAGGGCCTCTGACACACATTCATTAATGTTTGCGGATGTAAAAGTGCCGAAGGAAAACAGAATTGGAGAAGATGGTTTTGGTTTCAAATTCGCAATGAGCACACTGAACGGCGGCAGGATCGGCATTGCGGCCCAGGCGCTTGGAATTGCATCCGGCGCATTTGAGCTTTCTCTGAAATATTCAAAAGAGAGGAAGACATTTGGTAAACCCATCAGTGAACACCAGGCAATCCAGTTCAAGTTGTCAGAAATGGCAACAAAGGTGGAAGCTGCGAGGTTGCTCGTCTATAAGGCGGCCCGGCTCAAAGATGAGGGGAAAGATTACATACAAGCATCTGCAATGGCAAAGCTTTATGCATCTGAAACAGCCATGTGGGTGACAACCGAAGCCGTCCAGGTTCACGGAGGCTATGGTTACATAAAAGAATATCACGTTGAACGTCTAATGCGCGATGCAAAAATCACGGAGATTTATGAGGGTACCTCTGAAATACAAAAACTTGTAATCGCTCGCGAGCTTCTGAAATAACTTGAAATTTACTATCCGGATCGTTTTATTCTAAATGTTGGATTAAAATGATACAGAAATATCACTTTTTTTCAGTTTTTTGTCAATATATACTTGTATTAGTTTTGTACAATTTATTAGATTTGTACAAAAATTGAAACAGCGGTCAGAAGGGCCCTTAAATATATCAAGTATGGAAGACTATAATAAGATTATTGAGTCGCTGGGGGTAAAGTTTGTGAAAGCGCGTCACATCAGAATTTTGCAACCGATAACCATCAAGAACTTTTACGACGTTCAGAATTCGTTAACAATCTTATACGACGGCGAAGTTTCTTTTGGTTCAGAGGAATCGCAGAAGGTTGAAGAAGGTGATATGCTTTTCATTCCTGGTGGCAAGCATGCTACGGTTACTTATGGTAACACGCAGACTGCCAAGACCGTTTCCAATGAGGAGTTCATGACCAACCGTGACAATTATATTGAGGCAGGCCACGATCCGGCATTGATCGGAAAACTGCCTAATTCATTCGGATTGATTTCATTTGAAGCAAAGGTTTTCGATACAGTTAACTTCTTCACCTCTCTGGACGTTCCGCCGTTTTTGATCAAGAGAGATGATCAGATCGCGATTACAATCAATCAGATCCTGACGGAAGATATGCTTGATACGCCTGGAAAAGGCCGTATCATTAAAATTAAAACAGAGGAGGTTGTCATCGAAATCATTCGTTACATCCTGAAAAATAAATTGTTTGTTGAGCAATTAGTAACCAACAGCACATATTTCAAAGATCCGCGTTTGATCGACATCTTCGCTTACATTAAAGACAATTTGGGCGGAGATCTTTCCAATAAGGTTTTAGCTAATGTTGCCAATGTGTCAGAGGATTATGTAGGGCAATATTTCAAAATGCTGACGGGCATTAACCCACAGGATTACATTGAATATCAGCGTATGGAAAAAGCCGTTGACTTGCTTCGTACATCTAAGAAAAGCATTCGTGCAATCGGTTCAGATGTGGGTTACAAAGACACAGCTTATTTCTGCCGTCGTTTCAAAATGATGTTCGGAATTCCAGCTGGTAAAATGCGTCGTCGTGAGTCGCTGATGAATGTTTAGACTGAGAAACAGCCTATAAAAAGAGAAAGAGGGCCAAGCGGTCCTCTTTCTTTTTATAGGCAATACGATCATTGAACCGGCGTAAACTGCACCGCCACTATTTTCCAGCGGCCGCCGGCTTTAACACAAACCGACATATAAGACAATTCTCCGTTGAAGCCATTGTTTTCGATCCGGGCCCTTACATTCCAAAGTCCGGTTACGACTGCCACATCTCCATATGTCCGCGTTCTTGCCCCTGAAAGCATTCCCGATTCCACGACTATAATGCCTTGCGAAATGGCCTGCACCAGCTGATTTCCTTGTATGGGCTGGCCCTGCAATCCGATCACGCTGAAATCATTTGAAATCAGGTTCGATAATGCATTTGCATCTTTTTCCAATAATGCTTTGAAAAAACAGGTTTGAGCAATCGGTTCCGTCGATGGGCTGAACATTGCTTGTTTGAGCTTGCGCATTTATGCAGAAAATCAATCCGAAAACGAGCAATATGAAGCTTTTCATAGCAGAAGAGCATTTGTGATACGCTTAAAAGTATCAAAACAAATTCACCTGCTGAAATTATATGATTAGATTCGTCTTTGATTTGAATCTAATGACGAATACTTAAATGAATAGATTGATTGCAAGAATATGCCTTGGATTGTCCCTGTTCGGCATCGCTGCGTGCTCATCAGCTCCGGACAATTTGGGCGGCCTGCGATCTTAAAAAATGGCGCAGTGATCGTGGTGGGTGTGACAATGTGCGGGCGGGACTTGCAAAGGATTTCAAAAAAGCGGAAGGTGAGCTCAAAGGGAAATTTGCAGACAATATCGGTGAATTGCTCGGCAGACCTGACATTCAACAATTAGGCGAAAGAAACCTGAAATATTACGTTTATTTCCTTTCAAAAGGTCCGCAATGCACGAACATTCAAGCCAAGTCAACAGCGCCTAAGGTGATCCTGAAATTCAATGCAGTGGGACTTTTGAGCGAGATTACTTATCAGACGCGCCCACTTTGATCAGAGATAAAATTTCTTGATCTTAATAAGCTGCTCAACCGGCTCAGGAACAAGATAATGGATCGAATTCCCTTTTTGCAGACAAGACCGGATGTAAGTTGCAGAAATGTCCAAAAGCGGCGCTTCTACAAACCTGACATTCGGGTGACTGGCAAATGTATGTGGCTTTGAATTCGGGCGGGGATATACGTAAAGGCCTGTGTATTCGAGTATTTTCTCGTAGTTTTTCCAATTCGGAAACTGTGCCAAATTGTCTTCTCCCATGATTAGCTTAAACTCATGCTGCGGAAATTTCTCTTGCATGCGCACCAGCGTGTCGATTGTATAGCTGGGCTTAGGCATCCGAAATTCGACGTCTGACGCACGAAATGCAACATTGTCTGAAATTGCCCGCTGAACAAGGTCAAAGCGGTCGAACTCGTGCAATAAGCTGCTGTTTTTCTTGAAAGGGTTTTGCGGACTGACTACAAACCAAACCTGCTCAAGATCTGTCGAAGTAGCCATTGTATTGGCAATGATCAGATGACCAATATGGATGGGATTGAATGATCCGAAAAAGAGGCCTATTTTCATTGAATAAAATCCAGAACCAGCTTTTCAGCTTTTCTGAGTGTTTCTTCAAGATCATCATTCACGAGCACAACGTCAAATTTATCCTCAAAACTAAGTTCATAACGAACCTTGCCCAGGCGCGTTTCAAGTGATTTTTCTGTTTCGGTGCCCCGCTCGCTCAGCCTCCGGATAATTTCAGCTTCGGACGAAACTTTCACGAAAACAGCCAATGCATCTTCTCGATAAATTTCTTTGAGTTTGAGTCCGCCTTTTACGTCAACATCAAACAAAACATGTTTTCCTTCCGACCAAAGGCGCTCGATTTCAGTCTTAAAAGTGCCGTAGTAATTCCCCGCATAAACCTCTTCCCACTCGGCAAACTCATTATTTGCAATGCGCTCGCGAAATTCTCGCTTTGGCAGGAAATAATAGTCTTTTCCGTCAACTTCATGGTCACGCCGTTCCCGGGTTGATGCGGAGACAGAGAAAGCCAGAAGATTTGGATATGTTTTTAAAAGATGCCTTACTATTGTAGTTTTTCCTGAGCCTGATGGCGCGGAGAATATGATAAGCTTACCTTTCACACGAACAGATTAACTGTTTATTTTTGAAATAATTGTTTTAAGGATGCTCTCAGGGCACGGCTTTTTTTCGATTTTCAGACTAAGGGAGTCTTTGATGCATTTTTCGAGTCTGTATGACTCAATACAAGGTAAACATTTGTCCATGTTCTCACGAAAGTGATCCTTCTCCGCTTCGGTTGCTTCATCATCAAGGATTGCCTGAATTACCTTCATGCACTCAGCGTGATGCTCGCATTTCTGCTTCATGGGTTGTTTTTGCGCCTCGTCAGATACTGAAGGCGTTGTAAGGGATGCATTCATTATTAAAATGAAAAATATAGAATAATGGAATATATGTACAGTTGTACACTATAACCGAAGAGGTTACAAAAAAAGTTTCACAACCTATGAATCATATCCCATTGAACTTGCGTAACTCTTCAAGTTTTTCTTTCAATAAGTTACGCGCACGGTGTAATCTGGACCTTACAGTGCCTATTGGAATGTCAAGAATCTTCGCCATTTCTTCATAAGTGAAGCCTTCAATATCGCAAAGAATAATGACCGTACGGAAGTCAACCGGCAGTGCATTCAATGCATTTGCCACTTCATCACCAATTAATTCCTGAACCGCATCAGCACGAAGATCGACCGTATATGTTGTATCAGAAGCTCTTTACAGAGTTGTAAGTCGTTTCGACTTCCTGATAATCTACTTTGGAAGGTTCTTTACTTTTTTTGCGGTAATCGTTAATGAAACTGTTCTTTAGAATGCGGAAAAGCCACGCCTTTGCATTAGTGCCTTGTTCAAAAGAAGAAATAAAACGAAAAGCCTTTAAATATGTATCTTGAACCAGGTCGTTGGCATCGTCTTCGTCCATTGTAAGGCGAAAAGCGAAGTTGTACATGGAGTCAATGTGTGGCATGAACTCACGGTTAAAAACTTCATAACGAAGGTCATCCGTGTATTCATTAGTCGTGAGCGTTTCTGACATGGCAACTAACATAGGAATGCTGAATTTACAAAGATTAACAACAGCTCCAAATCGTACAAATTAAAATTTGATGAATGGCTTATTGAAGCTACTTAATAGCCATTATTTCACGATAAAAATTAAATCAATCGGAACAGCTTCCTAAAATATTCCAAATTGAATTGCCTCCTGCCGTATTTGATGTATCAACATCAAATTTCGAGCCACGAAACTTTCGTGTCAAAATGTCATATTAACGTTTGGAAAAAAGTTCCAGGAGGATAATTAATAATGTAGTAAACAGTGCGCTGGCACCAATGCGGATGAGGGTATAAAGGATCATTCCAAAATGATTGATCTCGATGAGGAACAATACGGAATGGTGGACGAGGATAAGCGGAAAAATATAACCCAGGAAAGCCCCCAGCCCCTGCGCACGCAGACCGACCTCGGCCCGCTCTGCTCCACGGGATTTCATCTGATAATGGATGAGGAACGGTCGGAAGTAGGCGATCAAAACGGTGGCTGCGGCATGCATCCCGAAAGTATTCGAAAATACGTCCACCGTGAAGCCTATGCCGAAAGCAATAAGCAAAAGATACAACCTGTCAACATCTGCCGGCAACAGCAAAACTCCTGCAATGTAGATGAAGCAGAACGCATAATTGAACAATACGACATTCCGCATAAAGAAGATCTGCAAAAGCAGATACAGCAGGATCATCAGGGAATATTGTATCGCCTCTCGTAAACTCATTTGGTATTTATAGTACGAAGTTTCAGACTGTCCTGCTCCCCAAGTTGTTGATTTTGTACCACATAAACGTAGGAAAGGTTTCGAAAATCAGTCGAAAGTCTTAATGTAATGTTATAAAACGTTTGATTAGGGTGCACAGCAACGGTTTCAACGCGACCAACCATAATGCCCGGAGGGAAAACGGAATTCTGATCAGGAAGTGACAGCCGAGTCGCCTTTGAAGATTTTCGTGTATTTCGAAACGTCGATCATATCGATCAAATTCGGATCCTTTCCAGCCCATTTGGCATAGCCGATCTCATTGCTGCGGATCAGCTTGGACGAAACCATAAACTGCGAATGCAGAATGGACGTCACAACAGAATAATTCTCAGAACAGAAGCGGACCTTTCCCACAACTCCAGTGGCCGAAATCACGCCCATGCCCGGCTTTACGCCGTCGCTCAGCCCTTTGTCTATGGTAAGGACATTGTTGCTCTTGTTGGTCTCATTATCGACTACTTTGGCAACGGTAAATGTAAACCGTGACGCAAATGTCGAATCCGGAACATAACCAGCCGGCGAGTCAGAAGGCTTTTTCTGACTTAATGCCGTTACAGCGGCCCGAAGCTTGGCATTTTCGGCGGCTAATGCTGAATTAACCTCGTCCAGCTTTGTATATTCCTTTGCTGAATTAGAAAATGCCAACGTCTTCGCAACGTAATGGTTGGAAGTGTTGAAATAGAGTGGCGCCCCCAATATGTATTGCTGCGCACAACCAACCAGATACTGAGAACTTCCAGCAAGACGAAAACCAAAAAGAAACGATTCCGGACAACGAAATCAACGAGTTGGAGCATGGGCTAGAATGTTCACATCGTGAACGATCCAATACTACGAAATCAGTACCGGCTTATATAATTCAAGATTTTTAAGGACTTCGCCTGTTCCTTTTACAACAGCCTTTAACGGATCGTCTGCAATGTGAACGGGAAGTTTTGTTTTTTGAGCAATGCGTCGGTCAAGGCCATGAATAAGTGCCCCGCCGCCAGTAAGATAGATTCCGTTTTTGAAAATGTCAGCTGAAAGCTCAGGAGGAGAGATTTCAAGGGCTTTCATAACGCCCTCTTCAATTTTTGAAATAGATTTATCAAGAGAATAAGCGATCTCACTATATGTAACGCGAATCTCTTTTGGAATCCCCGTCATCAAGTCACGACCGCGGATTTGATAATCGTCTAATGGAATTTCAAGTTCAGGAGAAGCGGATCCGATGGCCATTTTGATCAATTCAGCAGAACGCTCGCCAATCAAAAGGTTGTGTTCGCGACGCATATAATCTACAATGTCTCTCGTGAAAACGTCGCCTGCAATGCGGACAGACTGCTCGCAAACAATCCCTGACAATGCGATAACCGCGATTTCCGTTGTTCCACCGCCAATGTCCACGATCATTACACCATTTGGCTGCGTAATGTCAATTCCAATCCCGATGGCAGCTGCGATCGGCTCATGAACCATGTAAACTTCTTTTGCACCTGCGTGCTCACAAGAATCTTTTACGGCGCGTTTCTCAACTTCTGTAATCCCGGAAGGAATGCAAACCACCATGCGGTGTGAAGGTGTAAAAAAACGGCTGCCCGTATCGATCATTTTGATCATCCCGCGGATCATCATTTCGGCAGCAGTAAAGTCAGCAATTACACCATCTTTAAGTGGGCGGATCGTCTTGATATTCTCGTTGGTCTTCTCATGCATCTGCATAGCTGTGTGTCCGATTGCTAAAACTTTGCCGGTGGTTTTATCCATGGCAATGATCGAAGGCTCATCAACAACTACTGTATCTTTATGGATGATCAGGGTATTAGCAGTCCCCAAATCGATCGCTATATCGCTAGTCAAAAAATCAAACAATCCCATATATTTTTTTAAAATTTTCGCTCACTTTGATTTCAGGATGGCAAAATTACAGATAAATAACCACAAACAAAGGCATTTAAAAAATTTCAGCATATGGCCATTTTAGGCCTGAAAACGCCTCTGGAACGCCCTTGTAGAATAGAATTTACAAAACCTGCGTACCTTTGTTTTCACTATGGGAATCAAATCACTATTGAGTGAGCCACTGGCTCGATACATCGTACGACAACAACAAGAATGGATCTCCAGAAGCATTGAAGTGCAGGAAAAGTGGAGGAAGGATTTGGTAAAAAAAGCTTCTGAAACAACATTTGGGAAAGACCATTTTTTCAAGGATATCCAGTCTTATGCCGATTTTAAAGAAGCGGTTCCGGTTCACGATTATGAGGACCTCAGCACATACATTGCACAAGTTAAAAAGGGCGACAGCAATGTCCTCTGGCCAGGGAAGCCATTATATTTTGCCAAAACGTCAGGCACAACCTCCGGAACGAAGTACATTCCGATTTCCAAAGATTCCATTTCAAACCACATCAACTCGGCTCGCAATGCCATTTTGACGTATATAGCAGAAACCGGAAAAGCCCAATTCCTGGACAATAAGCTCATTTTTTTATCCGGAAGCCCTGTCCTGACAGAAACCGGTGGCGTGCTGACAGGCCGCTTGTCAGGCATTTCCAATCACCACATACCAGGTTATCTTAGGTCCAACCAGATGCCGAGCTATGAAACTAATTGTATAGAGGATTGGGAAACGAAACTTGACAAGATCATTGATGAAACCATTGATCAGCCTATGTCGCTGATTTCAGGCATTCCGCCCTGGGTCCAAATGTATTTTGATAAAATCACGGAACGCACGGGCAAAAAGATCAAAGACGTTTTCCCGGAATTTTCTCTTTTCATTTATGGTGGTGTAAACTTCGAGCCTTACCGGGCTAAGCTATACGAATCGATTGGTAAGCGTATCGATTCCATCGAGTTATATCCCGCGTCGGAAGGGTTTTTCGCTTATCAGGATTCGCAGCAGGATGAAGGTTTACTGCTGCTTTTGGACACGGGCATCTTCTATGAATTTATTCCGGTGGAGAATTACTTCGACGAAAAACCAGTGCGATTATCTATCGGAGAAGTTGAGATTGGCAAAAATTATGCGGTTGTTGTCAATAACAATGCTGGCCTTTGGGGCTATTCACTAGGTGATACGGTGCGTTTTGTGTCCATTAAGCCTTATAAAATTCTTGTTACGGGCAGAATTAAACATTTCATTTCTGCTTTTGGCGAACATGTGATCGGGGAGGAAATTGAAAAAGCATTGCGCTATGCCATGGAACGCCATCCGGAAGTGGAGGTTATTGAATTTACGGTGGCGCCAATGGTAAATTCGGAATCCGGCGGACTTCCTTATCATGAATGGCTTGTCGAATTCGGCGTCCAGCCCAATAATCCGCAGCAGTTTGTGGCAGACATTGACAGAAGACTGACGGAACTCAACATTTATTACCAGGATCTGATCAAAGGAAATATTCTGCGGACACTTGAACTGGTGCCTTTGCGGAAAAATACCTTCATAGATTACATGCGGGCCAACGGAAAATTGGGCGGGCAAAACAAAGTGCCAAGATTGTCAAACGACCGGAAAATTGCGGACGAGCTGATTAAAATTAACCGGTCATAAGCCGGACACTTAACGTAAGCATTAGGATGAAAAAAAATATAGCGATTCTCGGATCAACGGGTTCAATAGGAACGCAGGCATTGGAAGTGATGGAAGCCAATCCGGAAGTTTTCTCGGTGACGCTGCTTACCGCACAGGATAATGCAGATTTGTTGATTGAGCAGGCAGCTAAGTTTCGCCCCAAAGAGGTTGTTATAGGCAATGAAAAGCATTTTGATAAAGTAAAATCAGCACTTTCTCCGCTCGGGATCAAGGTTTACAGCGGCATTGACGCACTGGTTTCCGTTGTAGAATCCGAAGACATTGATACGGTGCTCACCGCAATGGTGGGTTACGCCGGACTTTTGCCGACCATTCATGCCATAAAAGCCGGGAAAAATATAGCATTGGCAAATAAGGAAACGCTCGTTGTTGCCGGCGAATTGATAACTGCACTTGCCAGGGAATACAATGTCAGCATTTACCCAGTTGATTCGGAGCACTCCGCTATCTTTCAATGTCTGGTGGGTGAAGAGGAAAATAAGGTGGAAAAAATTATCCTTACAGCCTCAGGTGGTCCTTTTAGAGGGAAAAATAAAGCATTTTTGGAAGGTGTAACGCGCGCACAGGCCTTAAAGCATCCGAACTGGAGCATGGGCGCAAAAATCACGATCGATTCGGCGACGCTGATGAACAAAGGTCTGGAAGTGATCGAGGCGAAGTGGTTATTTGATCTGAATGCTTCGCAAATAGACGTGATCGTTCATCCGCAAAGCATCATTCACTCGCTCGTTCAATTTGAGGACGGGAGCATTAAAGCGCAGATGGGACTTCCTGATATGAAGCTGCCGATTCAGTATGCATTGCATTATCCGGCTCGCCTGAAATCGTCATTCCCCAGGTTCAATTTCATGGATTATCCTTCCTTAACCTTCGAAAAACCGGATCTTGACACATTCAGGAATCTTGCGATTGCCTATGAAGTTTTGGAAAAAGGCGGAAATGCAGCTTGTATTGTCAATGCTGCTAATGAAATTGCAGTGGAAGCATTTTTACAGGAAAAGATCGGATTTCTTGACATCTCGGACATTATCGTAGAAAGCCTCTCAAAAATATCTTACATTTCCAGTCCAACGTATTCCGACTACGTTCAAACAAATGAGGCGACAAGGCGTTTTGCTTCCGAATTGATACAGGTTAAAGTTTAATGAAAACCACCTTTCTAAAATATCTGTCAGTAGCGCTTGCCAGCACGCTCAAATTTTTCGGCGGACCCATTGCAGGCGTTGTTTTGAAATTAACCTGGATTGAAACAGCCATTTGTTCCGCAATAGGCATGATGTTCAGCGTATTAGTGCTGACATATGTAGGCGGAGCAATTCAGGATTTCATTAAAAAACGCAGAAAAACACCGCCAAAAAAATTCAGCCGTACGAATCGCATTGCGGTTAACATTTGGAAGCGGTTTGGAATCATCGGCATTGCATTTCTGACGCCGCCATTGTTTACGCCACTTTTCGGGCCTATCCTGGCAGTTGCGTTTAAAGTGCCGCGTCCTTCAATATTCCTGTGGATGTCCACGAGCGCCATCGTATGGGGGCTTGCGATTTCTTACATCGCCCATAAAATGACTTTTATTCAGGAATGGATAAAATAGGCTAGGAGCTGACCTCAGCGGCTGACGATCAGCGGCTGTTCCTCAGCGGCTGACTTCTTTTTTAGGAGCAGTTGATTTTTTCATAAAATCACCTTGCGAGAAGTATTTTTCGATCAGGCAATACATTAAGATGAAGAAATAGCGGCTTCCCATTTCCTTGATTTTAAGCTTTGATTCGCCGTATTTACGGTTTGTCCAGCTATTTGGCACCACAGCGTAATTATAGCCGCGCACCATTGCTTTTAAAGGAAGTTCAATGGTCAGGTTAAAATGTGGAGCGAGAAACGGCTTAATTCCTTCAATAGTTTCTCTTTTATAGAGCTTAAATGCGTTGGTTGTATCATTGTATTTGATCCCCATTACCATTTTAACAATAAAATTGGCAACGCGATTGATCACTTTTTTCAATGCTGGATAATCGACGACTTTGCCGCCTTTTTCCCAACGCGATCCAAAAACGCAGTCATAATCGCCATCCAGCATTTTATAATAATATTTTACCAAATCCTCCGGATCATCTGACATATCGGCCATAAACACGGCCACGCAATCACCTTTAAAACGCTCCAAACCATATCTTACCGCATATCCAAAGCCGTTCGGGCCGGGATTTGTGTAGTAAACCAATGTTGGAATTTGAAGCGAAAGCTCGTCCAGCACACGAAGTGTTCCGTCTTTGGAATTATCGTTTGTGACGCATATTTCGTGAGGAATATTGTATTTATTTAATGTTTGGTGCAGCGATGTCAGAGTGTGTGTAATTGATTCCTCCTCATTATATGCTGGTATTACGACGCTTAGCTTCATGGATTGCTGATGTTGAAAACAGTACAAATTAAAGATTATTAATTTTAACTGCCAATTTTTTCAAATAAGGAAAGTTGCTCGTCGTAGCGCGCCAATGTCTTTGTAATCACTGCATCATATCTGTTACCCAACCATTTACCAACATTCTGAAACATATCGCGTCGGTTCTGCCAAAACTTTTGATTCGTATTTGCGTGAACATTACTCAGCCCCGCGCTATGCTTGCGATAGACGCCCATAGGCTCTGGAAAATAACCAATCTTACCCTGCGCAGCCAATTGAATGATCACAGCCCAGTCGCCGGCAGCGGCTTTTGCATGCCAGTCTGCAAACTCATTTTGAAGAAAATGGTTTCTGTAAACCCAGCTTGCTGTGGCCATAAACCACTTATCTTCCAGAATGTCTTCAATAGATGAAACCATCTTCTGATCCGGCGTATTAAAAAAATGTTCTGACGACCCGTCTTCGTAGGTCACCAGAACATTATGGTGGGATAAAGCAAAATCCGGATTGGCATTCAGGAAATCGACTTGCTTCTGTAATTTAAGCGGATCAGTCCAATAGTCATCCCCCTCGCACATCGCCACAAATTCGCCTTTGCAAGCTTTCAGCAATTGCAGCACATTATTCCGCCCTGCAAATTCCCTGGGCTCCTTAGGTCCCTGGTTTTCCGAATGTAAAAATGCCCGAATCCTTCCCGGGTTTCTTTCCTGATATGATCGAATAATGTCAGGCGTAGCATCCGTAGAAGCATCATCGCCAATCACAATCTCAAATTCAAAATCCGTCACCTGCATCAAAGCCCCATCAAGCATCTGCCCAATGTATCGCTCATGATTATAGGTCGGAACGCAAACGGAAAGTTTCAAAGGAAATGGAAAGAATTAGATATTAACGAGTTGTTTAACAGAACCTTGGCTGATCTGCTGGAAGGATAACCCATGCACATTTGTCATATGCTGCGCATGTTCGATAGTCAGTGAAACAGGATTGCCGTTTGCATCTAAATCGACAAGCATATTCTCATTTACATCGTCAGTAGACACAACTTCATTTTGATTAAAAACCAGTAAAAGCGTGTCCGTGTCCTGAAAATACCTGATATCCATAACTAGCTTTCGGTTTTAAATGAGCGGTCGAAAAAGGCGTTGTGGACGGTTTCACCGTCGTCGAGCAGAACAATGCGTAAATATTTTTGGTTCTCCTCGATTTTTGCCCAGCGCCTTATCCGACCGTCTGCCTGTATTTCCTCTTTTTCCGGAAAATGAAAGACTTGTTCAATCCATTCATCTTTTATTCCCAGGCGATCGCTTCGCTCTCTTGTGAACAAGAAATACTGTGTGTGTTTCATGAAGATTCTAGCTAAAATTTCAGCTAAAAACCTCTTTCAATTGCTCCACGCTTGGGAAATTAGGCGTTACCAGTTCCGTTTCCGGCTTGTAAATGTATGCCATTGGATAGCCTCTTTCGATGAATGTTGGCTCGTCGAGGTTGTTGTAGCGGAGTTGTACAGACCAGCGAATGTTGTTGGTAATGTTGTTGCCGGATTGGTGGATCAGGAAGGCGGAGAAGACGAGAATGTCGCCGACTTTGAATTCGGTTTGAACGAAATCTTCTTCTTTCAACGTGGTGGTGATCCCGCCTTGGTAACCCGATGTATTTGATTCCTGCAAACCAATTTTGTGGCTGCCTGGAATAACCTGCAAAGCACCAATATCCGCGCCTGCGTCAACCATTGGGAACCAGATTACGGTGCTATCCAATGAGCCCTGGCCAGTGCGCCAGTCCTGGTGTGCGTCCAGTTTCCAGTGTTTGCTGCCGTCTTTTGACAAGAAACGGCTGTTGAATTGCATCGCAGCACGTGCACCGATGATCGGGCTGGAAAGACCAACTTGTTTCAGAATGTCTTCAATTTTTGGATCAAGGCCAAGTCTATGCAGCGAGAATGTATGCTGAACGGTCTTGCCTGTGTTTACGAATGCATTGAAGTCTTTTTCAAAAAACTCAAACATTGCATTTTCAAACTCATCGCGGTTGTCAATGTCCGGCGTTTTGCCAGTGACGTGCTTGATTTGGGTTGCGAATATTTTTCTGGCGTCCGTGTAAATGTTATTGACAACGTCTTTGTCCAAAAAATCTCTTAAAAGGACATAGCCGTCATTATTGAATTGCTCTTGAAGTGTGCTCATTGTATGACACTTTATGTGGTTTGAAAAAAATTGAGAACCTAATCAGTCTGATAATGTAACCGGCTCTGAATAAGTTCTCAAATTTATGTTTCTGTTGAAATCGAATAACTGACTTTTGTTGCCTTTTAATAAGATCTTAGTCTTCCCAGACCGCATAAGCAAATCCGGCAGCGCCAAAGCCATTGCCATTATAAAGCAGATATTTCTTGCCGTTATGCTGGTAAAAGTTAGCATAATCGATCATTTGATAATCAAAATCCTCCGGATTCTCAGATTTAGCGATTCCTACCAAATTATCCTTACGTTCCCAGTTCGTGCCATCCACAGATTCCGCATAACCAAGTCTGTAACTCTGGTTACGGTCCGTGCGGTAATCACGCGTGTGGCGGTAAGAATAGTACATTTTGTAAATGCCATCCTCTTTGAAGACGCTCGGACGGCCCACTGCATGCAGAAAATCGTCAAAATCCAATGCTGGAATGTCACTGATATCCCAGTGAATCCCGTCTTTGCTCGTGGCAGACTGACCTCTGTAAAAAGGCTCGGGATAATCGTGAATGTATTCGCATTTATGGCCGGAAATATACCACATCCGCCAGGTTCCGTCTTCATCAATCATTACCGAAGGCTGTGCTGCCCAAAGCGGGTTTTGAATGCTGCGATCCATGATCGGGCCTACGAACATTTTTTTGAATGATATGCCGCCGTCTGTGCTGACAGCCAGTCCCATGGACAGTCTGTAAGAATTCCAGGTGCGGTTCCAGCCGGTGTAATAAAGCCAGATGTCGCCATTCGGACGGTTTACAAACCAGGAAGGCATAGCACCGGTTTCATCATACTCGCCCGGGCCGCCTAATTCTAAAATTGGCTTGTCGTGGATGTAAAGGATCTTTTTGGGATCGTCGTAATCTACATCAATGAACGTCGGGCGCGATTGGCCGTCTTTGTCTCTGGACGAAAAATATATGCGTAAAAAATCTTCGTGCTTATATGCAAACGGAACCTGTGCGTGCGACAAACTATGCGGCAATGTTCCGTCCGGCTTATATATAACTCCTTTTTTAACCCACATGTAATGATAATGTTATTGATTAATCAACCGCCTTTTCAGCGCGCAAACGCCAGTTATCCACGAAATCTTTGCCCGGGATCGGCAGGTCAATGTCCACTTCCGGAGCCTTCGCAGTCACCCTGTATTCCATCACATAAAAAGCATTTCCAAACACATAATGCAGCTTAAAATTCTCAATGTTGGCAGGAACGTCTTCCAGCGGCACTTCGGCACGGAAAAGCGGATTGGCTTTTAACAATGTAGCGTAAGTAGGCGTGTTCCGTAACCAGGGCGCAACGCTTTCGTCACCCACAACCACTTTGCCACCCGGGCGAACCACGCGTGTAAGCTCGTCGAATGCACGTTTTCTTTCAGAGAATGTATTAATGCCTCCAAAATGGAACACCGCATCAAAAGTGTCGTCAGGGAATGGCAGGTAAGAGCCGTTTCCAAGGAAATAATGCACATTTACATCTTCGGTCGACAGTTTTTCCTGTGCTCTTTTCAGCATATTAGGAGAAAGATCTGACAAAACTGCCGTTCCGCCTGGTCTTACGCGGTCCAAAATCAATGCAGAATCTTTACCCGTTCCAGCACCGACTTCGAGCGCTTTCATCCCCGGTTTCAATTCCATAAGGTCGATAAAGAATTGTCTTGTCGCCGCTTCGTCCGAATGGTTTAATGTTTCAAAAACCCAGGAAACGCCTTTGTCATAACGAAGGACTGCCTGATCGTACAAATATTGCTCACGCGCATCTTCTGGCAATAACTCTTTGGGATAAAGCATGTTAACAATGCCTGTGTCGCCTACTTCATATATTGTTCCGTCTTCACTTTTCAGTGATTTTCCGTCTTCTGCGATTGTTAGTGCGGTTCCTGTAAGCGGACAAACCAACGATTCTAGAAATTCCTTTTGATTCATTTGTGCTTGGCTGATTGATATATATCTGGTCAAAATTACTTTTTTCTTTGGAACAACATTCAATATCAAGCCGCTTATTAGCAAAAGGGCTGCACAATATTTATTGTTACCTTTGAATGATTTGTATCGATATCAGTCTCTCAGAATAGATTTTAATTGAATTATGTCTCAGCTGCAAGAAAAAATAAAAGCCCTCGCCAAAGATCAATCCGCCGATATTATAGCGCACCGCCGTCATTTGCACAGCAATCCCGAATTGTCTTTTGAAGAATATAAAACGGCGAAATATGTTGCGGCAGAGCTAACTGCAATTGGCCTGCAACCCGAGGAAGGCGTTGCGGGAACGGGCGTTGTCGCGATCATTGAAGGCAGAAATCCTGAAAAACGTGTGGTTGGCTTGCGTGCGGACATGGATGCGCTGCCGATTTTTGAGGCCAATGATGTTCCATACAAATCAACCGTTCCGGGCGTAATGCATGCTTGCGGGCATGATGTGCATACTTCTTCTTTGCTGGGAACTGCAAGGATTTTAAATCAATTAAACGAAGAGTTTGAAGGGACTATAAAGCTGGTTTTTCAGCCTGCAGGAAAAAGCGCCGGGTGGCGCTTCGTTAATGATTAAAGAAGGTGTTTTGGAAAACCCAAAACCGGCGAGCATGGTTGGTCAGCACGTTGCACCGAACATTCCGGTTGGAAAAATCGGCTTCCGCGAAGGCATGTATATGGCCAGCACCGACGAACTTTACTTGACTGTAAAAGGAAAAGGCGGCCATGCAGCGGCTCCGCACCAGTTGGTGGATCCGGTTTTAATGGCCTCGCATATCATTGTTGCATTGCAGCAAATTATCAGTCGAAACAGAAATCCTGCCAATCCAGCCGTGCTATCATTCGGAAGATTCATTGCGGACGGCGTTACCAATGTTATTCCAAATGAAGTGACCATTCAGGGAACGTGGCGTTGCATGGATGAAGAATGGCGGGCAGATGGTTTGAAAAGAATGAAAAAAATGGCAGAAGGCATCGCCGAAGCCATGGGCGGAAGCTGTGAATTTGAAATTGTACACGGTTATCCATTCCTGAAAAACCATCCTGAGCTTACCAGACGTGTCAGAAGTTCAGCCACAGATTATATGGGAGCAGAAAACGTCATTGACCTCGATCTTTGGATGGCTGGCGAAGATTTTGCGTTTTACTCACAGGTTGTAGATTCCTGTTTTTACAGATTAGGAACCCGCAATGAAGAACGCGGCATTATTTCCGGCGTGCACACGCCCACATTTGACATTGACGAAAGCGCATTGGAAATTTCAACCGGATTAATGTCCTGGCTGGCTATTTCTGAGCTTGGCCATGCGGGATATAGCGCTTAAAAAAGCTGTTGACTTTCAATGTGATCACACCAAGGATCGCTTCTTTAAAAATGCCTTTTGACATTTTGGAAGCGCCTTTGGTCCTGTCCGTGAAAATGATGGGCACTTCCACAATGTCGAAACCGTATTTCCAGGAGTTGAATTTCATCTCAATCTGGAAGGCATAACCGATGAAGCGAATGTTGTCCAGGTTGATGGTTTTCAATACCTTGCTCGTGTAGCAGATAAAGCCGGCCGTAGGGTCCATGATCTGCATTCCTGTGATCATTCTCACATAATATCCTGCAAAATAGGACATTAACACCCTGTTAATTGGCCAGTTAACCACATTAACCCCAGTAATGTAACGCGAGCCGATGGCCACGTCGTGACCTTCTACAGCGCATGCATGGTGTAACCGGACAAGGTCTTCGGGTGGATGTGAGAAGTCGGCATCCATCTCGAAAATATACTCGTAACCCCGCTCCATCGCCCATTTGAAGCCATGTATATACGCTGTGCCCAATCCCAACTTTCCCTTTCTTTCAACCAAATGGAGATTTCCTGCATATTCTTTCATAAGCTCTTTCACCACTGCGGCAGTGCCGTCAGGAGATCCGTCATCAATGATCAGCAAGTCAAAAGCTTGGTTCAAGCTAAATACTTTGCGTATGATCGCTTCAACATTTTCAATCTCGTTGTAGGTAGGGATTACTACAATACTATTATTCACAACTTGGGACAGGGTTAAGTTAAATGTGTGATTTTCAGAGCTTAATATTATTGGTTTTCTCCCGGATCTCAATTTTCTTGTTCACTTTTTCATAGATCCGCGTCATCATTTCCGGGCGCGTCATATAGTAATCGTAACTTTTGCGGTAAGCCGTTGTATCAACTTTGTGCTTTTTCCAAATGTCGCTTTTCAGCTTGTTGAAGATCATTAGCGATGAATCCAGCGACCGGAGCTGCAAACGGTTCACCCGCGACTCCGCCAAATGAATGTCAGTGAGAACGGCGGCCATTTGCTCCTCACTCATCGTGTCCTTAGGCGGCTTTTCGTCGCTTACGCAGCCGATAAACAGAAACGCAACCGTCAGAAAATGGATTAAACCGTTCGGGAAATTAAGTGTCGGACACCTCATAAAACGCAAATTGTATATCTTTGTTTAGATACGCCGGGTAACAAAGGTGATAATTTTTTCGCAAAACTAATGTTTGAACAGTTCCTTGGAAAGCTAAGAAAGTATGAAATTCGCATGCGGAAGGCGGTGACGAGCGAACGCTATGGCAATTTTCATTCCGTTTTCAAAGGATCAGGCCTCGAATTCGACGACCTCCGGCTTTATCAGTATGGCGACGATGTGCGGGCCATTGACTGGAACACTTCTGCAAAAGGTCACGGAACATTTGTCAAGATCTTCAAAGAGGATAAAGAGCAAACCGCTTTCTTCATGCTCGATGTGAGCGCTTCCCAGCAAGTAGGAGAGCTGAAAAGGCTTAAAATTGACATTGCCAAAGAAATCTGCGGCGTGTTAACATTGTCCGCCATTCAGGAAGCTTCGCGTGTTGGTTTGCTTTGTTTTTCTGATAAAAATGAACGCTATATCCGGCCGTCGGATGGCATGAAGCATGGTTACGGCGTCATTTCTGAACTTTACAAGCTTGTTCCGGAATCCACAAAAACGAACATTGCTGAGGCGATTTTAGTAACGTTAAATGTTGTTAAAAGACGAAGCCTGATCTTTTTGATCTCCGATTTCATTGACAATAATTACCAGCATAACCTCAAAGCATTAGCTCGCAAGCATGACCTCATCGTCATTCATTTGTACGATTCCCGTGAAGTAAATTTGCCCGGCTTGGGCATTATTCCGCTTTACGACGCTGAAAAGCAAAGCACGGTTTGGGTCAACACATCTTCAAAACAATACAAGGAAGAAATGGCGAGCCGGTTTTCAAAACGAAGCTCCGAACTCGAAAGGCTTTGTCATCAGAATCGCGCCGACTACATTTCAATCAACACGCAAGAGGATTATGTGCCTGCACTCATCCATTTATTTAAGGTGAGACGTTATACAAAAAGTAGTGCATCGTCGTAAAATGGTCAGATCCTTCGCCTTGCTGTTTACATTGTTTTTGGTCAATATCTTTTTTCAAACAGAGGGTTTTGGTCAAAAAATAAAACCGTTGGGCCTTTTCCTGACAGATAGCATTGAAGTCGGCAAACCCGTCTATTTCTCGCTCAGCGTTCGCCACGATCCAAAAACGGAGATCTTTTTCCCGGATACATTGTACGATTTTTCTCCTTTCGAAATCATTTCCCAAAGGTCGTTCACGTCCAGCACCGACGACCGCGGAAGCTTGGACAGCGCCGTATATCAGCTGATTTCTTTTGATGTAGATGAAGTCCAGACGCTCAAAATGCCCGTTTATGTTTTTTACAAAAAAGATTGTACGGCCGTCTTTGCCCAACCGGATTCAGTTTTTTTGGTAAAAAGCAATGTTGTTGAAACGGCAACGGCCAGCCTGACACCCGAAACGAGCTTATTGCCTTTAAGCAGCGAGTTCAATTTTTCTATTTTGCTGGGCAGCATTGCATTGATTGTTGGCGTTGTGGGCAGTATTTATTGGGTTTTTGGACAAGATATTTACAAACAATGGCAGCTGATCAAGTTGCAGCGGCGACATCTGGAATATCTGCGCTCCTTCAACCGGCTTATGCGAAATGCGCGTGACCGGAACAACATTAAGGACGCAGAAAAGGCGATTATTGTTTGGAAAAACTATTTGGAAAGGCTCGAAAAGAAGCCATTTGCAACTTATACAACACGGGAAATCGTCGATAACATGCCGGACGACGCGCTTGCAGAAGCATTGAAAAACATGGACAGCATTATATACGGTCAAGTAATTTCCAAAAATATGGCCGAATCCCTTGAAGTGCTGAAAAACGGTGCCACGCGCATTTATCGCAATAAAAGAAGATTCATCCTGGACACACCTTTGTCGTAATTAATGATGGAAAAGTGGTTTTCATTACAATGGTTTGGATTTGAGGCCTTTCGGTCTTACGAATGGGTGTATCCATACTTTTTGTATTTACTGCCATTTGTTCCGATTCTTTTTTGGCTCCGTAATGCCTTGCACAGGAAGCATAAGCAGCGCCTGGTGATCACTTATAATCCCGTCAGAGGCGCGCGGGACTGGCAGACATTGCTGCGTTTCGTTCAGCCGGTCTGCGTAGGACTTGGCATTGCATTGATCCTCGTTGCACTGGCACGTCCGCAGGTGATTTCGGAAAGAACCGATCAATATTCGGAAGGCATTGACATTATGCTGCTGCTGGATATTTCGGATTCCATGATGGAAAAAGATTTGAGTCCCAACAGGTTAGAAGCGGCAAAGCTGGTTGCCCGGCAATTTATCAAAGGACGCTTGCAAGACCGGATCGGATTGATCGTTTTTGCAGGAGAAGCTGTTTCCCTTTGCCCGCTAACCACGGATTACGAGCTGCTTTACGGGTTTTTGGATGAAATAAGTCCTGCAATGGTTCCTACGGCCGGAACAGCAATCGGCAGTGCGCTTGCTGTTGCCGTAAACCGGATGCGTGAAACGCCAGGGGAAAGTAAAGTGGCAATTTTGATCAGCGACGGCGACAACACGTCCGGAAATCTTGGACCTGCAACTTCTGCGCAATTGGCGCATGCATTCGGCGTGAAGGTTTACACGATTTCGGTGGGCAAGCAAAAAAAATCAACACGTACAGACAGTGCAGCCGTTTCGAATGCGTTAGTAGATGAAACAGAGCTGAAAAATATTGCAGGTTTGGGAAATGGGAAATATTTTCGTGCATCGGATAACAGTGCGCTCGCAGGCGTTTTTAAACAGATCGATCAGCTGGAAAAAGTCAAATCCAGGGACGTCGTTTCCCGTGATGTCACTGATTTTTACCGGATCTATTTATATTGGGCAGTGTTGTTCCTGCTGATTGCGATTGGAACAAAAAGTACATTCATGGCAAATATTCTTGAAGATTAATGCTGAAAGCATATTACAATTTCGACGCGGTTGAGGCTGGACTGGATGAGGTGGGCAGAGGTTGTCTGGCTGGCCCGGTGGTGGCTGCAGCGGTAATTTTACCAAGAGATTTTACGCATTCCTATCTAACAGATTCCAAGCAACTGACCAAAGTTCAAAGGCTTGAACTGGAAAAAGACATCATTCGCGAAGCCATTTGCTGGGCAGTTGCGGAAGTCGATAATCTGGAAATTGACAGGATTAATATATTGAAAGCCAGCTTTTTGGCTATGCATCGCGCCGTGGATAAGATGCACACAAAACCAGAACATTTGCTCGTAGATGGCAACCGCTTCACGCCTTACCCAATGATCCCGCACACGTGCATTATCAAAGGCGACGCACATTATTTTTCCATCGCGGCGGCTTCTGTTTTGGCCAAAAATTACCGGGACGAACTAATGTCCAGACTTTCCGGCCAGTTCCCGCATTATGGCTGGGAAACGAATGTAGGTTACCCTACCATTCACCACCGAAAAGCGATAGGCTTACACGGCCCGTGCCCGTATCACCGCATGACTTTCAAATTATTGAAGCCCGAATGCGATCAGGCGATGGAAGAGGAAATGGAAGATTTAGGCTTTTTATAAAGCGGAACCGTGCTGCAAGGCTCACCAAACATCAGGCTTTGCACGATTGGTTTAAGCAACCGGCTGATTTCAACATATGCAGAAATGGGAACAGCCACTTTACTGCATCCTTTCACAACCACGCGTTTGCCTTCGTATTCGCTAATGTCAAGCTTGCTAATCGCATCTGCGAACAATTTGTCCTCCAATGCATTCAGGTCGCCAAAAACGATTGCATTCGCATAAGGTTCGAGTTGAACCGCGAGCAACATATAAGCCCAGGTTGGCACAATGGCGTCTTCTGAGCAAGTGACCGCAACATTTTTGCCTTGATATTGCGTCCAGTCATGTGCTTTCAGGAATTCTCTGAAATCCTTTTCTTTCAGGATCATTCCCTGCCACAAATTGTCTTTGATATCGTATAAAACACGCTCGCCGGGATGATACAGCTCTTCCAAATCCAGCGACACAATGCCGCTAACCGCAACCCGGTTTACAATTTCTTCAGTTTCCATCTTCATATTGCTTTACTTGAAATGCTAACACGAAAAAGGCGCAGTTTGTTTATTTGATCAAGCAGAAAACCAATTTCGTCAAGCTAAAGAGCTTGCTTTCCTGGAAGGCGGCGACATGAAGTCTTTCAAATAGTAAGGCTCGAATGTAGCAACATCCTCGAAATGTTCATTTTGAAAAGCCTTAGCAGCCAGTTCGCCAATCGTTACAGCCGAAGGACGAATGTCCTTTTTTGGAAAAATTGCATTAGGATGGTCACTTAGCAACTTCTGGCATTTAACAGCGCCATCGCCAAAGAACACGACCTTATTATCCGCAAGCAGTTCCTGAAAAGAATTGTCATCCAAAATAACGGCTTGTGTTGACTGTACGAAGTTGTTCGTAGCGTCAAAAACTGCCGCATAAACTTCCATCCTGCGCGCATCGATCATAGGACAAAGCAAATGTTCAGGATAAAAGGCGTTTAATTGCAAGGCCATCGCTTCCAATGTATTAATCGCGATCATTGGCTTATCCAATGCATAACACAGTCCTTTCGCGGATGAAACGCCCACGCGTAAACCCGTGTACGAGCCAGGTCCCTTCGCAACTGCAATGGCGTCCAGATCATTTAATGTAAATCCAGCATGCTTAACGGCACTTTCCATAAGCGTAGTAAGCATAGACGACGACGACCGGTCGGTATGGAGATCGTAGCTGGCTAGTAAAACGGAATTTTCGTGAACCGCAACCGAGCAGCCGCGAATGGAGGTGTCGATACTTAGTAGGAGCATATAATAAAAAAAGGAGCAGAATCGATACTGGCCCGGTCCGCTCAGGCTGACAGGGAAGGGTAAGTTATTTCTTTTTCAAAAGCTCGTTATAACGAGCCGGTTCTTTAAACAGCGCCAAGGCCGCTTTGACTTCCGGATCCTGCTTGAATGAAGCTTCTCTCAAACCTTTTTCCAGATAGTAATGCTTGATAATTTCTTCTTCCAGGATCTTTTTAATCTCCGGTTTAAAGATTTGCAAATCATTATCCTTGCTGTGTGAAAGTTTCGATTTCAATGCTTTAAGCTGATCTTCAATCACTTCCAAAGATTTCTCTTTTTTAGCAGATGCTTCAAGATCATTCAAATCTCTTTCAACCTGCGTGGTGTAATCGTATTCTTTGTCACCAAGCCATTTTGTAAAAGCCGCATAATCCGCATCGGAAAGGCTGAATTCTTTGGCTGGTTTGATGGTTGGGTGCTCGAAGTGGAATTTCACAGCATAATCGAAGAAAAGACGATTTCTGCCCAGTGAAGTTGCCAATGGCGAGTAAGTTTCTTTTTCAGTTTGAATGTCTGGCAAAATCCCGCCGCCGTCAAAGACTGAACGACCGTTTTTCGTTTTGAACTCTGTCATTAAAGAATCAGCGATTTTACCAACGCTTCCATCATCATTTCTATGGCTGTAATCGATCGCCTGAATGCAGCGGCCGCTTGGAATGTAATATTTGGCTGTTGTGATCTTCATTTTGGTGTTGAATGACAGATCACGCGTCGTTTGCACAAGCCCTTTTCCGTAAGTGCGCTGTCCGATGAGCACGCCACGGTCATAATCCTGAATTACACCCGAAACGATCTCCGCCGCCGAAGCACTGCGGTTATTAGTCAAAACCACAACTGGAATTTCTGTGTCTAATGCGGGATTATATGCAGTGTAAGTTTTGTTCCACTCGCTTACTTTGCCTTTTGTAGAAACGATCTCTTCGCCTTTTGCAATAAAAATATTGGAGATTTCAATCGCCATATTTAGCAAACCACCCGGGTTATCGCGCAAATCCAGCACGACCGATTTCATTCCTTTTCCTTTCAATTCCTGAAATGCATTGCGCACTTCGCGCGAAGCAGTTGCGGTGAAATCTTTCAGGTCAATGTAACCCACATCTTCGCTGATCATGCCGTAATAAGGCACATTAGTCACTTTTACAATGTCGCGATTCAGGGAAACTTCGAGGGGTTTGGTGTTGCCGTAGCGCTTTAATGTAAGCGTTACATTGGATTGCGTTTGTCCTTTTAAAAGCTTACCCGTATCAAAATCTTCCCTAGTTGACACATCGATTCCGTTGATTTTAACGATCTCGTCACCCAGTTGCAAACCGGCTTTCTGAGCGGGTGTGTCTTCATAAACCATCATCACCGTATGCTTGCCTTCGGCCGAACTGATGATTGCGCCGATTCCGTTGTATTTACCTGTGGTCATGGTCATGTAATCCTCAATGTCGTCCTCGGCATAATAAACCGTGTACGGATCCAGAGAGCGGAGCATATTGTCTATGCTTGTCTTTATGAGCTGGTTAGGATTGATTTCATCCACATAATAGGCGTTCAATTCCTTGAACAAAGTGGCGTAAATGTCCAGGTTCCGCGCGATTTCGAATAAACGGTCGTCGTGTTTAAACGAAACGAAGGTTAGCCCTGCAACCACCGGGATGGCCAGCCAGAAGGAGCGAAGATACTTTTTCATGTATGTTCAGGAAATAGATTTAGTTTTTTTGAGCGGCGCGGGGCAATTTTTCGAGTCTTTTGAGCGATTGCTTCATGGCCGTTTCAATAACGTCGTAAGAGGTTATTTCTTTTGCAAGATACAAAAAAGCAATGTAGGAAGGTCTTGATTCCGTGGATAATGCGAGGAGCGATTCCTTGTTCAAACGGTAAGCTTCACGGCAGCGGCGACGGATGAGATTCCGGTCGACAGCGCGTTTGAATGATTTTTTGGAAACAGAAAAAAGGACTTGCGGAAGTGGGGGAGGCGACTCTTTTTCAATAATATAAAGCACCCTAAAGGAAAAAGGTAGAACGTTTGGACCTCCGTGCTACCTCTCTGAAAAAGCCGTCCGATTAATCGGGGGCTGCATAAGCGTTCATTTTTACCAAATGTTTTTTTCAAGCTCTTGTAGAAAAAAGTGTCTGCTAAGTTTGAGTTAAATCGAACTTAGCAGACTATGAAAAGACGGTGCGTCTTCTACTCAAACTTTCAAACCTCTGTTATTGCTTATGACGTTTTTCGTCTGATACTGTCAGTTTCCAACGGCCTTTCTTGCGACGGCCAGCTACTACTTTACGCCCATTTGCAGTGGACATTCTTTCACGGAAACCGTGTTTGTTTCTCCTCTTGCGATTCGATGGTTGAAAGGTACGTTTCATCTCATTATCAAATTATTGCGCTATAAATCTCTGTCTACCCCTAATTTGGGCTTGCAAAGGTAAGAGAAAAAAATTATATTAGTAAACATTTCATCAAAAACTAAAATTAATGACTAAGAAAAAGGCACTCTCGCTATCCCTGGACGCCACCAGGGACTTCACGCTCATGCTCGAGCCCGTCAGCGGCGGCATCACATTGTTTTATGCATTCGTCAATGGCGTAAAGGTAATCCAGGCCGACGGCACCAGCAAACGCACCTGGAACGGCACCATTTCCATTGCGCAAGTGCGCATTAAAGTGCGTGTTGTCGGCATCGGCAATGCTTCTTTTAACCTCGGAATAGACTTGCCAGGCACAGCGGACGATCAAAGTTTAACATTAAAATTACAGGACGGTTATTATGAGACAGATATACTATTGTAGCATGCTGCTCCTATGCCCGTTGCTGACGCTGGCGCAGGAAGTGAAATTAAAAGTATCGCCATATGTGAATGCCACAACTTCTATTAAAGAAGGGCTTATCGAAGCCGGTCCGGAGCTGAATTGGGAAAAGGTTGAAAGCGGCAAAACTTTCACATTAAGGCCATCCATCCGCTTGCCGTTAACAAACGAAGCGGAAAATGTGCTTCAAATTGACCGCTTTACGTCCACCTGGAAAAGCGTGCTGGCGGCGCAGTTTACGAAGGACAATACGCAGGAGTCGGGGCGGATTTCAAGGCATTCTTTTACGGGCCAGTTCGAATACGGACATGATAATTTTACGTTTTATCCAAGTGCAAATCCAGCTGCGGAAGTAAGCAATGGAGAGGATTCTTATGCGTTTGAAGTGAAATATGCAGGGTTTTTCTCCAAAGGACAATCCGGCGCAGCTCAGTTTTCGCCGCAGTTTCGGTTGCGTTATGCCTATAATTGGAATGCTGCCTCGGAAGTCAGTGTGATCAGCGCGCCTAATCCGGCCGGATATGTTACTACGTCCGACATTATTGTGGATCCGCCGAGTGTGCAGCCCGTATTTTCACCGGCGTTTTCAATGCAGATTTATCCGGGAAAAGGAAATTTCAGTTATTCTCCCACCATTTATTATGATTTCACCGGAAACATTGGTGAAGACGGACCATTTGGCAATCTCAACCGTCTCAGGCTCGAAACCTGGATTTTCTTTTATCCATCCATAACCGACAATCCGAATGTTAAAATAGGGATATCGCCGTTTTTGAGTGTTCGAACCAAAGGTCTGGACAGCTTTAATAAGGCGGAATATGGCGGCATGATCACAGTGAAATTTGGAACATCGTTTCTGCAATTTTTATAATGGCATAGAAAACAGGCTTTTCGGGGCCTGTTGCCAAATCTTCTTAAACTTTTTTGAAATTTGGTGCGTTTATTTGTGCTGATACTGTGTACATTGCATATATTCAATATGATTTTAATAACCTCACATTCACTATGTATTCGTCTGTTTTAATAGCCGGGCAATTTGTAAACCTTGGCGTAAAGGAAAATAATCCTGTGACGCAGATGAAGTTGCAGAAAATGGTCTTTTTTGCGCACGGGCTGCATTTGGCATTAAACAATGGAGATCCGTTGATCCGGGAGAAGTTCCTGGCGTGGAAATTCGGGCCGGTTGTGCCGACGATTTATCAGCTTTACAAAAAATGGGGCAATTCGCCCATTATAGAGAAAACTTCAATTACCGTTAATTCGCAGCCGCTGGCCAATTTTTCAGAACTGACTCCCTCGGCCATTGAGGCAATTAATAACACCTGGGAAATTACAAAAGACGTTGATGCCATCACGTTATCAAACTGGTCCCACGCAGCGAATTCGCCCTGGGACGTTACTTATAAGAAGGTTGGAGAGAATGGTGTAATTGACGATAACCTGATTAGAAATTATTTTGAGCAGCAAATCAAATCCCCAATCCCGGCTGTCTGAGTCAAAACTGTCAGTCGACAGAAATACTTTACGCAACTGGGTAACCGCCGCATCGCCGGAATCAACCGAACAAGACATTAGTGAAAAAACCTTCCTTACGCTGCTTCAACAGGTAAGTCTCGAAGGCTTGTCCCAAAATATCCGGGAAAGGAAAAAATACGCCGAATATATTTTCTGGATGGTTTCGGTGTGGCTGGTTATGGTGATTATGTTGGTGTGGTTAAATGGTCTTGGCGAGATCTATTGCTACAATTTCCTCGATCCATTGCTGCGAACAGGCGTCAAATATATTAGTTTCAAGTTCCAGCTTTCCGATGCAGTGCTCATCGCATTGATCACCACCGCGACGGTCAACATTACCACATTCTTCCTCGTCGTTACCAAATATCTTTTCCCGAACACGCCTGAAAAAGACAATCCGCCAGTGGAGTAAATTAAATTTCAGCGTCCTTTTTCGCCCTTACCTTGAAGTCCGAAGAATCTTTGTCAGACCATTTGTAAACGACTTTCTTGAAACGAAGGTCCTGAATGATGGGCTTAATGTTAGCCAGGAAAGCGTCTTTGGTTTTTTCGTTGGCAAACAGCTCGCCTGTAAAAGTCAATGTATCCTGTTTCGGCCCAGAAACGGCAATGTTAATTTTCTGTCCGCCTAGCACTTCTTTTTTAGATTCAACATAAGCGGTTCTTAACTCGGGAAATTCCTTCGTCTGCACTTCAATGATCTTCTTTTCAAGGATTTCAACTTTGGGCTTAATTACCTTGTCCTTACTGCCTTTGACTTCATTAAATAGCGATGTATTCGATTTATGCCAGGAAAGCCGAGTCGCAATGTCCTGCTTAGACATATCACTTTTCAAGTTCCGGTCAATGTCAATGATCTGGTTATCAATGAATAAAAGCATATTCTTGCCTTCTGCGGCAGTCAGCTTTTTAGGAGTGAGAAAATAATAGCCGAAACCAATGACAGCCGCGGCGATTAAGACGTAAGCGATGTATTTGAATATATTCCCTTTGCGAGGATGCTCTTCCATTTTTCTGTTTTCTAGTTACAAAAAGACTATAAAAACGCTGTTCCAAGCATGTAAAGCCAACTTTTGTAACTTCTCGTGCAGCTATTTCCCCAGAGTGTATACGTTGGGTTTGTAGCAGAATAGGGCAGATGTTGATCAAAGGAAATCCCGGAGGGATGCAACGACATACACATTGTTGCATCCCTCCGGGATTTTGATGGTCATTCACGCATGGTTTTCTACCGCGCCGCGGCTACCAATAATACATCCCTCTGGGATTTAGATTAGCCGCGAAGCGGTAAAATGCATGAATACAAATTCCAATCCCGGAGGGATATAATATCGGTAGAAAATCATTCGTCATACATTAAAATCCCGGAGGGATGCAACGGCCTACACATTGTTGCATCCCTCCGGGATTTTGATGTTCATTCACACATGGTTTCTACCGCGCTGCGGCTACCAATGTTGCATCCCTCTGGGATTTGGCCTTAATATCCGGGGTTCTGCGGGCCTAAGTTCGGGTTCACTTGCAACTCGACCCGTGGGATCGGCATGAGATAATCTCTTGCCGGGTTGAAGCTCGTATGTGGTTCTAAGGATTTGGGTCCCAAAAAGGCGGTTTCGCCCAGCTTGCGGCGTTTGATGTCGAACCAGCGTTTGTATTCGAAGGCCAGCTCGATGCGTCTTTCTTCCAAAATGAGGTCGATTAGGGCGGCTTTGCTTAGTCCGGTTGTGACATTGGCTGGGAAGGTGGTTTGCTTGCCGGCCCAGTTTCTAGCCCTTGCGCGGATTTCGTTGATGTAAGTCAGCGCCTCTGCATTCGGGCCATTGACTTCTACCGACGCTTCTGCTGCGATCAGCAGGATTTCGGCATAACGCATCGCTGCATAATTCTGATCTGAGTAACGGCCTTCTGAGTTAGCTGTTCCTGCAAAACGGGCGTATTTAGCAATGTGCGGCCTTTTTGTGTTGGGAAATTCGGTGTAAGGAACGAGCTTGCCGCCGATGAGGAGCGAGTCGTCGAAGCTTACTTGTTTGCGATAATCGCGGTTGTCCCAGGCGTTGAACACATTCATGGAAGGCACAAGCACGCTCCATCCGCTGCGAGGTGCGTCGCCACCACGCACACCAGTCATAGGCGCCATAATGTCGTCATTTGCGCCACCTTCACCGTTTTTCAAACCCAGGAAGTCTACATCGAAAATGTGCTCTTTCATGTTTGGCGCTTGTGGGGCAACGAACAATGTCTGGAAATCCGCTTCTAATGCATAACCGAATTTGTCTTTGTTATCAATCACATATTTGGCCTCCGCATAAGCTTTTGCATAATCTCCCAATGTCAGATGCACCGACGCCAGATAAGAAGCAGCCGTTCCTTTGGAAGCACGGCTTCTTACTTCGGAAGGTTGTTTTTCGGGCAACCATTGTTTCGCAAATTCCAGATCTGAGATAATGCTGCCGTAAACCGTTGCCGCTGGTGTTCTTGAAATGGCCTTCACTGCCTCGGGATTACTGATGAAA
Source organism: Dyadobacter sp. AC419 (assembly GCF_979253085.1). NCBI lineage: Bacteria > Pseudomonadati > Bacteroidota > Cytophagia > Cytophagales > Spirosomataceae > Dyadobacter > Dyadobacter sp. AC419. Next base: position 121,307 of record NZ_CEEDCD010000029.1, read on the forward strand.
TAATCAATGTAAGGAACATCGCCGAAAACCTGCACCAGATTAAAATAAGCAAACGCACGCACAAAACGCGCCTCTGCCAGCAATGGATTGATCTCATTTTCCGGCAATCCCAATTGTTCTCCACCCGAAATAGCCGCATTGGCAGCGCTGATCACCTGATACCACGTTGGCCAGAACTGGTTGACCATATTGTTATTATCATCCATATTGAAGTCATTAACCTGCTGCCGCTCAGCCGGCGTTCCGCGGTCACCAATGTCGACCATATCGCTGCGCAACATTAATGCTGAAACAAACTGCCTACCATAAAGCCGCTCCGTCGCAATCCAGCCGTAAGCGCCAAAAACCGCCGTTTCAACATCTTTTGCAGTCCGGAACAATGTTTCGGGCGCGAGTAAACCCACTGGTTTTTCGTCCAGATCGGCACAGCCTAGTGAGAAGCAGGCTATGGTGATAAAAAGTAAAAATCTATTTGTTAAATGCTTCATTTTTAGTCGAATTAAGAGTCAGGAATTAGAAACCAACATTCAGTCCGATGGTGTAGGATTTGGCGTTTGGATAACTGCCATAATCCAGCCCCAGGTTACGGTTACTGTTCGTGCTGTTATCATCAGAAGAGTAATTTACTTCCGGATCAAAACCTTTATATTTTGTAAATGTCAGAATGTTCTGTGCACTAGCGTAAATACGCAACTTGCTGATATGCAGCTTGTCCAGAACCGGTTTTGGAATGTTGTAACCCAACGCAATGTTTTTCAAACGAATAAAACTTCCATCCTCCACCCAGCGTGTAGAAACGCGGCGTGTGCGTCCGGCCATTGCTTTCGGCACATTCGTGTTGGTGTTGGTCGGTGTCCAGCGGTTCAATGCTTCTGTAGTAGCGTTGTTGATCCCGGACAGCAGGTTCAATTCCATCAGCGTGTAATTCAACATATCATTGCCTTGCGACGCCTGGAAGAAAACATTGAGATCAATGCCTTTCCAGCTGAAATCGTTGGTTAATCCCCAGATGAATTTCGGGTGCGGATTGCCAATGATCGTGCGGTCGTCGCTGTTGAGCATGCCGTCAGGCTCGCCTGTAAGCTGGCCGTTCGTATCTTTTTTACCATCAATATCCCTGAATTTCTCACCACCCGCAGCCGTTTCAAAACCACCGCCTGGAATAAAGCTGTCGCCTTCCTGATAAACGCCGTCATAAATCCAGCCGTAAAATGATCCCACCGGCTGGCCTTCACGCAGGATTTGCGTTTGACCCAATCCCACCAAATGTCCCGGTCCGGAAGCATAAAGAATGTCCGTTCCGTTTGGCAACGACAAAACTTTGTTGCGGTTCAGCGAGAAGTTAATGTCCGTATTCCATTTGAATTCGCCAACCAAATTCCGCGTGTTAACCGTCAATTCAAAACCTTTGTTTTCAACCGAACCAATGTTTTTCAACTGATTGCTATAACCTGAATACTGAGGCAATTGCACACTGAAAAGCAGATCTTTCGTAACCCGGCGATAATAATCCGCCGTAATGTTCAGGCGGTTGTTCAGCATGCTGAAATCCGTTCCAATGTTCAATTGATGCGTCGTTTCCCAAGTCAGATCGTCGTTTGCAACCGTCGTAGGCCTTACCGCATTTACCGGAACGCCGTTGATAATGGTGTAAACATTGGAGAACCGTGACATGGTTTGATAAGGCTCAATAGCCTGATTACCAGTCAATCCATAACTCACGCGCCATTTCCATTGACTTATTGCCGTTACATTCTGCATAAATGGCTCACTGGAAAGTTTCCACGCAAACGCGCCGGAAGGAAATGTCGCCCATTTGTGATTTTTACTAAAATTGGAAGAACCATCCTGGCGAATGTTGGCAGTGAACAGATAGCGATCCAGCAAACCGTAAGTCAACCGGGCATAGAAGGAAGCCAGCTGCCATTCCGTAAGGCTCGAATTAGGACTTTGCCAAACAGAAGCGCCACCCAGGTTCCAGTAAGAAACCGCGTCCGTGATGAAGGATTGGCCTGTTCCGCCCCAGTTTTCGCTGGAAGAAGTTTGATAGGAATAACCCAGCATGGCAGAAATGTCATGATTCGTGCCAATTTTTTTGGCATATGTCAAATAATTCTCGTTTAGCAGCAATGTGCTTTTGTTTCCTCTCACAGACGCCGAGCCGCCCACATTGCGCCCATCATTCAGTGTTGTAGGCGTGAATTCGCCTGTTCTGCCGCTGTTTGTCGTTGCGCCTAATGTGATACGGAATTTCAAATCGTCCCAAATGTTGTATTCAGCATAAAAGTTGCCTTGTACACGGTCATTCAGCGATTCGTTTTGTAATTGGGTTGCTATGGCATACGGGTTGTCGATTGGGTCATTCAATCGGGCCACTGTAAAACGGCCATTAGCGCCTACAATCGGCTGATCTGGTTCAAATTTGAATGCAGAAGAAGTGACACCCGGCGTAAGTCCGCTGGATCCTTCCTGCGTTCTCGCCTGATTGCGGGAAACGCGTTGTGCAAACAGATTAAGGCCCAGTTTTAAACGTTTCGCAGCCTGAATGTCAATGTTGCTAGTGATCGAAAATCGATTATAATCCGAGTTCAGGATCACGCCTTTTTGATCATAATAAGCTCCCGACACATAATATTTGACCGCATCGCTGCCGCCGGCAACCGAAACCTGGTGGTTTTGAATGGCACCTTTACGGAAAATCAGATCTTGCCAATCGGTGTCTGCTCCTTGCGAAACCACATTAGGCCTGGCCTCTTTTACATAATCCAAAAACTGACTTGCATTCAGCAAATCGAGCCTGTTGATTTCTCTTTGTGTGGAAAAGGATGTGTTGAATTCAATTCTTGGCTTGCCCGACTGTCCTTTTTTGGTCGTCACCATAATCACCCCGTTCGCACCTCTTGAACCGTAAATAGCTGTTGCCGAGGCATCTTTCAGGATTTCGATGGACTCAATGTCTTCCGGAGGTAGAATAGCGCCGCCGACAAAACCGTCCACCACGTAAATCGGATCGCTGCTGGCATTAATAGAAGTTCCGCCCCTGATCCGCACTTTGAAATTGGATCCCGGCTCACCATTGTTAGACTGGATCTGAACCCCCGCCGCACGTCCCTGCAACGCCTGAACCGTTCCTAATGCTGGATATGCAGTCAATTCCTGCGATTTTACAGAGGAAACCGAACCCGTCACATCACTCTTTTTCACCGTTCCATAACCCACCACAAGCACTTCTTCCAATGACTTCTGATCGGTTTTCAGCAGAATGTCAATTTCCGTACGGTTACCCACTTTGACTTCCTGCGGCTCGTAACCTACAAAGCTCAGCACAAGCACTGTGTTCGCATCCGGCACCGACAATGTATAACTGCCCGTTGCGTCCGTGGACGTTCCCGATTGTGTTCCCTTAACGAGAATGTTTACGCCAGGAAGCGGCTCTTTTGTCTCGGAATCTGTGATTTTGCCCTTAATTGTGATTTCCGTGGACCGGATCAGATCTGGCTTAATGGATGCCTCAGCATTATCCGTCGCCGATTTTGTTTCCGAAGGCCGGATCACAATATTTTTCCCTGAAACCTCATAAGTAAGGCCCAGTGGCACCAGAAAATCATTGAGCACCTTCGACAATTCCTGATTGGATTGCTGAATGCTCACCTTCCTGCCCGACTGAATGAGCTTGGAGCTGAAAATAAACCGCACGCCAGCCTGCTTTTCGATGAGGCTGAGCACTTTTTTGACTTCCTGTTCCTGCGCCTGCAAACTGATCTTCTTACTCAGCAGCTCCTGGGCGCGCACGTCAACAGCCGCAGCCGTTCCCATGAACCACATTGCAATGACGAGCTGAACCAAACTTATCCGCATAAGAACTAACAGTTTACGATTGAACTGTACTGGTATTTTCATAGTTTTGAACAGTTTTGTTAATTGATTATTGGCAAAAGCTTATTTCCCCGGCCGGTAATGTTCCACCATTACCGGCCATTGTTTCAAATATTTTTACAACCTTTTCCTTCCACGATAATGCGGCCGTCGATCAGCTCATAACGGGCGCCAACTGCCTTACAAATAAGGTCTAACTTCTCATAAAGTGTCATTTCCGAAAGTCTGGCCGTAATCGGACATTCATTCATGATGTTTTTGTCAAAAATGATCTCAATGCCATAGGCCTTTTGCAGTTCTGAAAACACATCCGAAACGGGCGTTTCGTCAAATTCAAAATCGTAATTCGCAACATTGTTATCGATAAGCTCCGGGCTGGGAATCAGGCTTTTAGTCATCTTAATTGACTCCCGGACAAAGACAATCTGCTGATTAGGCTCAATCACGACGCCGGTCAGTTCCCTCGAATCCTTTTTCTCATTCATCTCAGGATCTTTTCGTGTAAAAACCGCGACTCTACCCGTTTTTACAGCCACGGAAACCTCCTTTTCATTTGTGAAAGAGCGGACGGTGAAACTTGTCCCTAACACTTTGGTAATAACCTCATTGGCATACACAAAAAATGGCCGCGAAGGATCCTTAGCAATGTCAAAAAATGCCTTTCCTGAAAGATAAACCTCTCTTTTTCCCAGTTCGAACTTTGCCGGATAACTCACTTTGCTGCCCGGATCGAGTTTCACAATGCTGCCATCGGCGAGTTTGATCAATAAAGGTTCTTTGTCCTGATTTGTTTTTTCAATGAGTGGAGACGCGGCGGAGGAAACGAGCGCTTCGTAGTTGATTTCCTGTTTGTGGTTAACGGTCCAAAACGTCCAGCTTAATCCTGCTATCACGATGAGCACTGCCGCAATGCTCATTAAGGGTTGAAAAAGGCGAAGTTTGGAAGCAGCTTCATTGAGCTCTTCTTCACTTTTAATGTTGCCGATAATCTGTCGGATCGCATTGTCTTTTTCAGTTTGTGGCAAAGGCATTTGCAGCGGCGCAATGGACAGCACAAGTTCGCGGGCACTTCGGATGGTTTCCGTCTTTTCGGGGTTTGCCGTCAGCCAGTTTTGCCAATATTCTTCATCTTCTCTGGTCGGTTTCAGCACCCAATTCCTGAAAAATGGGTCCCAAAGAAAATCCTCCAAAGAAAAATTATGGTATTGATCCATGTCAAAATGTTATCATTTAAATACCATTAGACACGACCCCAAAACGGATACTGTATTTTTTTGTCTTTTTTTAAAAATTTGGGAAGATTCCGTTGTCAGGCGATAAACCGGAGGAAAAGTAACAGCGACACAATCGACCGCCATTGGGTTTTGAGGAGTTTGAATGCGGTCTGAAGCAAATTGGAAACCGACTGCGGGTGGATTTCCATAATGGCCGCGATCTCATCCCGGTCCATATCCTGGAAGAATTTGAGATAAATGGCTTCTCTTTGCCTCTTGGGCAAGCCGTTGAGCATGTGCGTAATGCGCGAAGCGATTTGCTGGTCGTTTTCAGTTTGGATAAACTGGTGTTCCGCGTGGAATGCAATGTCAAAACCTTCGTCCGGCAGCAAATGATCGAGAAAGAGCATCCGGTTTTTCTGCATCATCCGGTGCAGTCGGCGGCGAAGCGAGGCGAGCAGGTAAGCTTTGGGCGGAATGTTTTGGTTAAGACTCCCTTTTTTCTCCCAAATTTCCAGAAACACGTCCTGGATGCAGTCTTTGATCAGCTCGCGGTCGCGGCAAAATTTGTTGCCATATTGAAATAACAAATCATAAGTAACATCGATCAGCGATTCAAAAGACGCAACATTCCCAGCCAGCATTTCCTGCCACAATGCAATCTCCTGCTGTTCTTTCTGAATGTTACTGCCAATCATTTTCATTGAAGGAAATCCCCTCAGGCCGAGATAATGTTGTTTAATCCCTGATTAATGATATAAGCCGCACAATGCTTTTTTCTGCTCATTTAACCCTGATTTTTTCCGTTCTATAACGAACGCACTGTGTTCGATTACGGACAATCCGGTGTCAGAATCGGATAGTAGGATATTGACAGTCAGGTCAGTAATTTTAAAAAATGCGCTTGGCGTGCAATTTGTCACCTTATTGGATCTGCCGCTATTTTTGTAACCACTTCACTCACCTGTTCGCTAACCAGGCTTAATCTTATGATCCGTAACTACATTAAAATCGCGTTCAGACATTTGAACCGCAACAAAGCTTATGCAATCCTCAATGTTTCGGGTTTAATGTTAGGCATGACCTGCGGTTTGCTCATCTTTTTGCTGGTTAAATATCACCTCGGCTTTGACAATTTTCACGCGAATGCAGACCGCATTTATCGGATTGTAACCGAGCAGCACCGCGACAATATTTCCTACACCGCCGGCGTGCCCAGTCCGTTGGGGAAAGCTTTTCGGAACGATTACACTTTCGCAGAAAAAGTGGCGCGCATAGCAACATTTGAAGAATTGCTGGTGACTGTGAAGCAGGGGAAAGATGTTAAAAAGTTCAGCGAGCCGGATGGGGTTGCGTTTGCTGAGGAAGAATTTTTTCAAATTTTTAAGTATCCGCTCATCGAAGGGGACATTCGCACAGCTTTAAAAGAGCCCAACACCGGGATTATTACAGAACGGCTGGCCAAAAAATATTTCGGCAATCAAAATCCGATCAATCAGACTTTCCGCTTTGAAAACAGAATTGATGTTACGGTCAAAGGTGTTTTGAAAGATTTGCCCGTTAACACAGACCGCAGGACAGAGATTTACGTGTCCTATAATACACTGAAACAATATAATGAATGGCTGGCCAGTGAAGATTCCTGGGGCGGCATTCAGAGCTCGATGAATTGTTATGCCTTGCTCCGGCCCGGCGTTTCCACCAGTGAAGTCGAAAAAGTTTTCCCTGCCTACGTCAAAAAATACAGGCCTACAAGCAAGAATGTGCATCATTACAAGTTGCAGCCGCTGGCCGATGTGCACTTTGATGCGCGTTATGGCGGCGCAATGGAAAAGAAAAACCTATGGGTGCTGTCCATGATCGGGCTTTTTCTGATTGTTACGGCTTGTGTTAATTTCATCAATCTGGCCACGGCGCAGGCATTGAAGCTTTCGAAAGAAGTGGGCGTGAGAAAAGTGCTGGGCAGTTTGCGCGGACAATTATTCTGGCAGTTTATCGCACAAACGAGTTTGATTACGGTCATTGCCAGCGCATTGGCAATGGTGTTAACTGCGCTTGCATTGCCCTATGTCAATGCTTTGTTTTCGTCCCAAATTAGTATTAACCTGTTTTCTAACTGGCAGTTGTGGCTGTTTTTAACAGGCATCGTCCTGATCGTAACTTTCCTTTCCGGCTCATATCCGGGCATGATCCTCGCACGTTTTCAACCAGTTACAGCGCTGAAAGGGAGATTATCTCAGCAGCATATCGGTGGTTTTAACACCCGCAGGGCTTTAATTGTCACACAATTCGCCATTTCTCAAATCCTGATCATTGGCATGATCGTCATTGCGCGGCAAATGCATTTCGCACAGCAATCGGACCTCGGTTTTAATAAAGATGCAATTGTGATGGTGCCGATCGTTTCGTCGCCGGATCAGGCCAAAACAGTTAAAGAAAAATTCCGGCAGATCGCGGGTGTCGAAAGCGTTTCCCTTTGTTTTTCGGCGCCATCTTCTCATAATAACTGGGGCGCAACGCCATTTTACGACAACCGCTCGGAGGAAGAAGCATTCCGGGTTTCCATGCGGGCTGCCGATAACGATTATCTTTCCACATTCGACCTTAAACTGGTCGCTGGCCGAAACTTGTTTCCTTCCGATACAACCAAGGAATTCCTTGTAAATGAGACATTTGCGAAAAAGCTAAATCTGGCGTCGCCAATGGAAATGTTAGGTAAAAATCTGCGTGTTAATGGCAACATGGTCGGCCCGATTGTGGGCATCATTAAAGACTTCCATGACCAGTCTTTTCACGAAGAGATCAGCGCCGTTTGCATTCCTTCGGCGAGTGAAAATTACAATAGTTATGCGGTCAAAATCAACACAAATAATGTCCCGGCAACATTGGCTTCCATTGAAAAAACGTGGAGTGCAATGCATCCCGACCAACTTTATGAATATGAGTTTTTGGACGAACAGGTTGCAGCGTTTTATGAAACAGAGGCTTTAATGTTCAGTCTGATCCAGGCATTTTCTGTGATTGCGATCTTTATTGGCTGTCTGGGTTTGTATGGATTGGTGTCGTTTATGGCTGCGCAAAAAACCAAGGAAATTGGCATCCGGAAAGTGCTGGGAAGCAACATTCCGCAGATCTTATGGATTTTCGGAAAAGAATTCAGCACATTGATTCTAATCTCGTTCGCCATTGCCTCGCCGCTCGCGTGGTGGGCGATGAACCATTGGCTGCAAGGCTTTCAATTCCACATCGAAATCGGCGCATGGATTTTCCTGACCGCCATCGGATCAACATTCATCATTGCCACATTAACAGTGATTTTTCAGGCAAGCAGGGCAGCGCTGCTGGATCCGGTGAAGGCTTTGAAGAGTGAATAAACACAAGTTTTTATGCTCAGAAATTATATAAAAATCGCCTTTCGCAGTCTCATTAAGAACAGAGGATATTCTGCGATCAACATTGGCGGGTTGGCCATAGGGATGGCGGCTGCAATGCTGATGGGTCTGTGGGTTTATGATGAATTGACATTCAATAAATATCATCAAAACTACGACCGCATAGCACAGCTCATGCAGCAACAAACGCTTGATGGTGAGGTCGTAATAGGCAGCAATGTGCCCATTCCACTTGCTGCCGAGCTTAAAAACAGCTTTCCCGAAGATTTTGAAAATGTGGTGCTTTCGTCCTGGACGACGCGGCATATCTTGGCTTATAAAAATGCGAAATTTATCAAAGCGGGCAATTTTATGTCGCCCGAAGTGGCAGAAATGCTTTCGTTACAAATGGTGCGGGGCACGCGCGCGGGCTTGAAAGAACCGGGTTCGATGTTGCTTGCTGAATCCGTCGCCAATGCGTTTTTCGGAACTGCAGATCCGCTTAATAAGGTGATTAAGCTTGATAATGAGTCAAATGTGAAGGTTACGGGCGTTTATCAAGACTTTCCATATAATTCGGAGTTCAAAGAAGTGCGTTTCATAGCGCCGTGGGATTTATATGTTGCTTCAACGGACTGGGTTAAGGATGCGCAGGACAACAGTAATTGGTCCAGCAGTTCATTTCAAATATACGCGCAGCTGTCTAAAAAGTCTGATTTGCAGGCTGTTTCTGCGAAAATCAAAGACATTAAGGCAACAAAGGCTGACAAAAATGAGCTTCGGTTCAAGCCCGAAATCTTGCTCCATCCCATGTGCCGCTGGCATTTGTATTCTGATTGGGAAAATGGCGTCAATACGGGTGGAAGAATTCAATTTGTCTGGCTTTTTGGCATTATAGGCGTTTTCGTGCTGTTTTTGGCGTGCATTAATTTTATGAACCTCAGCACTGCGCGGTCGGAGAAGCGTGCGAAGGAAGTTGGGATTAGGAAGGCAATCGGCTCGTTGCGGCGGCAATTGATCGCTCAGTTTTTTAGTGAATCGTTTTTGGTGGTTCTGCTGGCGCTTGTTATTTCTTTGCTTGTTGTCCAGATAACGCTGCCATTTTTCAACCGGATGGCTGATAAGGAAATGGTTATGCTATGGTCGGATCCGATTTTCTGGGCTGTCGTAATCTCTTTCAGCATTGTAACCGGCGTCATTGCCGGCAGTTATCCAGCGTTTTATTTGTCTTCTTTTCAACCTGTAAAAACATTAAAAGGCACCGGCGCACGCATCGGATTAGCAGCTGTTCTCCCTAGAAAAGTGTTGGTTGTGCTTCAATTCACAGTGTCCATCACATTGATAATCGGCACCATTGTCGTTTACAAGCAGATTTTACACGCTAAGAGCCGGCCCATTGGTTATAATCGCGAAAACCTCGTGACCATTCACGTCAACACGCCCGACATTCACAACCATTTCGAAGCGGTGCAGCACGATTTGCTGAAAACGGGCACCATAACCGCCATGGCCGAGTCCATGGGGCCACCCACCGAGGTGAGGTCAGCCAATGTTGGTTTTGATTGGAAAGGCAAAGATCCCGATCTCGAAGCAGAGTTCGCCACCATCGGCATTTCGCACGATTTTGGCAAAACGCTCGACTGGAAATTCGTTGCAGGCCGGGACTTTTCAAGAAGTTTTCCAACCGACTCTAATGGATTTGTGTTAAATGAAACGGCTGTAAAATTCATGGGTTTGAATAGCCCGAACGTTGAGGCTGCAATCGGTGAAACCGTTAAATGGGAAGGCAAAAGTTTCCGCATTTTAGGCGTAGTGAAGGATATGATCATGGAGTCCCCATACGAACCGGTCCGCCAAACGATCTTCTTTATCCGTCCACGCGCAGGAGATTTTGTCACAATCCGGCTCGATCCTGCAAGAGAAACACAGCAAGCTTTGAAAAACATTCAAGCAGTTTTCAAGCATCACAGCCCTGACGCGCCATTTAATTACGATTTTGTAGACCAGGAATATAATTTCAAATTCGAGTCCGAAGAACGCATTAGTAACCTCGCCTCAGCATTTGCTGCACTCGCCATTCTGATCAGTTGTCTGGGGCTTTTTGGCCTGGCATCGTTCATGGCCGAGCAGCGAACCAAGGAAATAGGCGTCCGCAAAGTGCTCGGCGCATCCATTCTACACCTTTGGAGCCTGCTGTCACTCGAATTTATCTCCTTAGTCCTTATTTCCTGCCTGCTTTCTGCGCCCATATCCTGGTATACAATGACCAACTGGCTCAATAACTACAAATATCACACAGCCATTTCCTGGTGGATTTTCATCGCGGCGGGTGTAAGCGTTTTGGGGATTACGTTGCTTACAGTTAGTCATCAGGCAATAAAAGCAGCAATGCTGAATCCGGTGAAGAGTTTGAAGAGTGAGTAGGAGCAAGAATTAAAACGCAAAAAGGCCGCGAACTTTCGTTTGCGACCTTTCTCTTGTAGCGGGAGCTGGACTCGAACCAGCGACCTTTGGGTTATGAGCCCAACGAGCTACCAACTGCTCCATCCCGCGGTGTTGTTGAATTGGAGTGCAAACATACGACTATTTTGGAATATAACGCAAGTTTTGAGGGAAAAATAAATGCGGATTTTTTGTAATCATGCTCCTTAACAATCATTTATAGCAATTTCCTAGGCGGAAAACCGTACTTTTGTGTGATTTTTAAGTAACACATGGAAGAAAAGACAGAAATAGCAGTTCCTTTCCGCAACCACCGCGCTGGTTTCGTCAGCATTATAGGTAAACCTAATGTTGGTAAATCCACATTAATGAACGTTTTGGTGGGCGAAAGGATGTCAATAATTACATCGAAAGCCCAGACTACGCGCCACCGCATCATGGGCATTCTGAATGGTAAGCATGAAGATATCCCGTTTCAGCTCGTTTATTCGGACACGCCCGGCGTGATCAAGCCGGCTTATAAGCTGCATGATTCTATGATGACTTTTGTAAAAGGCTCATTGGAAGATGCGGACGTGGTTTTGTTCGTAGCCGAGATCGGAGAGAAAGTGGCAGATCATGAAGTTTTGCCTTTGCTGAAACGTGCCGACGCGCCGGTTGTGCTGGTTTTGAATAAAATTGACCTTTCTGATCAGGAGCATGTGGATGCGAAAATGGCTGAGTGGGAAGCGGCAATCCAGCCGGATGCCATTGTGCCGATCTCTGCATTGCATCAAGCGAACATTGCGACCCTTTTTGATGCCGTAATCACCAGATTACCTTTCCACCCGCCGTATTTTGGCGAGGATGAACTTACAGATAAGCCGGAGCGTTTCTTTGCTTCGGAAATCATCCGCGAAAAGATCTTCCTTAATTATCGCCAGGAAATTCCATACAGCTCCGAAGTTTTAATTTCAGAATTCAAAGAACGGGACGACATGATCGTGATCCGCGCGGAAATCCTTGTGGAACGCAAAAGCCAGAAAGGGATCATTATAGGAGAAAAAGGTGAAATGCTGAAAAAAATCGGGACGCAGGCAAGGATTGATATGGAAGCGTTTTTTGGCAAAAAAGTATTTCTGGAACAACACGTGCGGGTTGAGCCGGATTGGAGAAGTAAGGAAAACAAACTAAGACAGTTTGGCTACGACGAATAATTTATAATAAAAGAAAGAAGGACGGTTGATTGCGAACCGTTTGGACCACATTAATTAATACAAAATGGCAAATATTATTTCAATTGTTGGGCGTCCGAATGTGGGCAAATCCACATTATTTAACCGCCTTACGGAGAGTCGTAAGGCAATTATGGACAACCAGAGCGGCGTTACCCGTGACCGCCATTATGGTTACGGTGAATGGACCGATCAATATTTTACGGTAATCGACACCGGCGGTTATGTCGTTGGTTCAGAAGATATTTTTGAAGGCGCAATTCGCGAGCAGGTTGAGCTTGCATTAGAAGAATCCACGGTGGTTTTGTTCATGGTGGACACGATGACGGGGCTTACGGATCTGGACAAAGATTTTGCAAATGTGCTTAGACGCGTTAAAAAGCCGGTTTATCTGGTTGCTAACAAAGCCGAAACGCAGGAGCGTTACCAGTCTGCTGCTGAATTTTACGAGTTAGGGCTTGGTGATCAGATATTTGCTATTTCTGCACAAACAGGCTTTGGAACGGGTGAGTTGTTGGATCAGGTGATCACACATTTTGAGACACCGGGCGTTGAAGATCCCGAGGCTGGAATCCCGCGTATTGCGATTATGGGAAGGCCGAATGTGGGTAAATCTTCTTTCCTGAATGTGCTCACAGGAACAGACAGGAGCATTGTAACGGACATTGCGGGCACAACGCGCGACGCCATCCACACGCATTATAATGCTTTTGGAATGGAGTTTATCTTAACGGATACTGCCGGACTTCGCCGCAAATCGCGCGTTAACGAAGACATTGAATATTACTCCACATTGCGTTCGGTGAAGGCGATGGAGGAATCGGATGTTTGTATCATTCTTTTGGATGCAACATTGGGCCTTGAAGGTCAGGATATGAACATTATCGGTCAGGCTGATAAGGCGAAGAAGGGCATTGTGATCATGGTCAATAAATGGGACTTGGTTGAAAAGGATTCCAAAACGGCTGATACATTCAAAAAAGCGCTTTTGGAAAGACTTGCTCCAATGAACTACATGCCGATCATTTTCGCTTCCGTTGTTGAAAAACAGCGCATTCACCAGGTGATGGAGAAGGCAATGGAAGTTTATAAAAACAAAACCAAGAAAATCACGACTTCAAAATTGAACGAGGTGATGCAGGCTGAAATTGAAAGATATCCGCCGCCGGCTGATAGAGGAAAGTATATCAACATTAAGTATATGATCCAGCTGCCAACGCCGTCGCCGACATTCGTGTTTTTCAGCAGTAATCCGAAACACGTGAAGGAGCCTTACTTGCGTTACCTGGAAAACAGAATGCGCGAAAACTTCGATTTTTCGGGTGTGCCGATTACGATTTTCTTCCGGGAAAAATAAGATAATCAAACTATAACGTAATAAAACGCCGGGCTTCACAGTCCGGCGTTTTTGTTTTATCGGTTATCTACTACATTTCAGCGGGTAAATTACGCGTTTTCGTCTTTTTTTGCCCGCGAGCTGCAACCTTTTAAATTATATTTACATCTGTTAATACGAAGGTGCTGCCGTTCAACATTTTTAGGTGCTCAAAAAATTTTTCCTAAAAATTGTTAAAAACAAGGTACTATGTATTGCAAGATACCTATTAAAACATATATATTTGTAGAGTCAATTAGTTACAACGAAATCGCATCCTGATTTTTCTCTGAACGACCGAAACATAGCCATGAAAACACTTAAAATAATTACACTCCTAGTTCTTTTCAGCTTACAGGCTGGGGCAACCGGATACTCGCACAACATGTTTGTAGCACACAAAAAGTTACAGGCAGGCAAAGAGTGCATTCAGCCAAGCGAACGCATGGTTGCGAAAAAAGCGAAACCTTCAAAAGTTGTTAAACATGCCAGCGTGAAGCGCGTTACCGCATTCACTGCTCAGTTTGCAAGCAATACGGAGGCGATGACATTGAATGAAAGAATTCTGGAAGCAGGTCCTTCATCATTTTTTACCAATGAAGAAGATAGCGATTCTGATGATTCGATCGTTACAAAACTAGTCTCATTCGTTCGCTGCACGATTTATGCATTCATCGGATTGCCGAGCTGATCGAGACAACATTCACCATGAACTAAAAAGCTGCAACTGTTAAAGTTGCAGCTTTTGTTTTTTTAACCCACTGTGTTTGTAAGTGTTCCAATAGGCTCGATGGAAATATGAACGATATCGCCTTGTTGTAATGTAAAATCGGATGGGGGAATGATGCCGGTGCCGGTCATAAGATAAGCGCCGTGCGGGAAGGCCATTTCAAGAAACAAATAACGAAGCAACTCGTCCGGCTTGCGTTTCATCTGGGATAATGTCACTTCGCCGCTGAAAACTTCTTCACTAGCGCGGACAATGGCAATGTCGATCACCGTATCCTCACCAAGCGGAAATTCCGGCACATATAAGCAAGGGCCAATGGCTGCACTTCCTGTATATGACTTAGCCTGAGGCAAATACAAAGGATTTTCACCCTCAATGCTCCGCGAACTCATGTCGTTTCCAATGGTGTAACCCACCAATGTTCCCGATGAGGATGCAAATAATGTTAGTTCTGGTTCGGGAACGTCCCAGGTGGAATCGCGGCGGATGCGGACGGTTCCATGGTTGCCTATCACGCGCCAGGCAGTCGATTTGAAGAAAAGCTCGGGTCTTTCGGCTTCATATACGCGGTCATAAAAACTGCCACCGCCTGCTTTCTCAGATTCCTCCATGCGGGCCGTGCGGCTTCTGAAATAAGTTACGCCCGACGCCCAAACCTCCTGAGAACCAATCGGCGCCAGGATTTCGGGCATCGGAATATCGTCCGTAAAAGTGATCGGAATGAGGCTTTCAATTTGAATTTCGAGCCACTCGTAAAGATCATCCCGGTTCACTGCCAGATCCCAGTCGGTTTCATGCAAACGATAGAAAAGATCGTCTCTTTCGAGCAGAATGCCGTTTTCGGTTTTATATAACTTCATAGAAATCGCATTTTGGTTTCGGTTCAATAAGGCTTTTCCTCATTGTCTTTACTGCATAATCTACGATTCTTCGCTGTAATCAGGCTATTTGGTCAAATTTTGTCTTTCAGGAATGCGGCTGTATAATTGTCATCAATCTTCGCCATTTCTTCCGGCGTTCCCGCAAATGTGAGATATCCACCGCCGTCTCCGCCTTCGGGACCGAGATCCAGGATCCAGTCGGCGCTTTTGATGATTTCCATGTTATGCTCGATAATGATCACGCTGTCGCCCTGATCTACCAATGCATTAATGGCTTTCAAAAGTTTTTTAATGTCATGAAAATGCAGTCCGGTTGTTGGTTCGTCAAAGATAAAAAGCGTCTTTCCTTTATTGGAAGAGCCTTTTCCTAAGAAAGAAGCCAGCTTCACACGCTGCGCTTCCCCGCCCGACAATGTGTTCGAAGATTGTCCTAAGCCTACATATCCAAGCCCCACTTCCTGCAAAGGCATCAGCTTTTCAACCAGTTTTGGTTCAGTTGGCCTGAAAAATTCAATGGCTTCATCCACAGTCATATCCAGGATTTCGGCCACATCTTTCTCGTTGTAACGCACTTCCTGAATTTCCTGCTTGAATCGTTTGCCATTACAGCCTTCACATTTAAGATAAATGTCAGCCATAAACTGCATTTCAATTTTCACCTGACCTTCGCCCTGACAAATCTCGCAACGCCCGCCGTCCACATTGAATGAAAAATGCGAAGGTTTATAACTCCGCGCTTTGGATAATGGCAAATCAGCCATCATCTGACGGATATAATCGTAGGCCTTAATGTAAGTAACCGGGTTCGAGCGTGAAGATTTTCCAATAGGATTCTGGTCAATCATTTCAACGGCTTCAATCCTGTCAATGCTTCCGGTAAGCTCGTCAAACCGTCCTACTTCCTCACTAAATTCACCTTTAAGGCGCATTAATGCAGGATAAAGGATTTTTCTGATCAATGTTGACTTGCCCGAGCCACTGACGCCGGTCACCACAGTCAGCATATTGAGCGGGATTGTTACATCCAGTTCTTTCAGGTTATTTTCTCTTGCTCCCTTAATGTGCAGCGAATGCAGCGAAGTTCTCCTGATCGTCGGAACCGGAATCGAGTCATTTTCCAAAAGGAAATCCAATGTGTGCGACTTTACGCCGGAATCATCATTATCGATATAACCAGCGTTTTTCAAGTCAGAAATATCTTCCCAATTGCCTTGAAAAACCACGTGTCCGCCGCCAGTGCCGGCTTCTGGGCCAATGTCAATGATCTGATCCGCAGCATGCATGACTTCTTCTTCGTGCTCCACCACGATCACTGTATTTCCAAGATCGCGCAAAGATTCAAGCACGCCGACTAAGCGCTGCGTGTCGCGCGGATGCAGTCCAATGCTGGGCTCATCCAAAATATACATGGAGCCCACCAATGCGCTTCCCAAGGAAGTGGCCAGCTTAATGCGCTGAAATTCACCTCCGGACAATGTGCTTGTAAGTCGGTTTAATGTCAAATAACCCAAACCAACCCGGTTCATATATTCGAGCCGTGTTTCAATCTCGGTTAATACGCGTCTTGCGATCTGCCGGTCATGCTCACCGATTTCCAGTTTTTGGAAAAACACAGAAACATCTTTAATCGGCATTAAAACGAGATCCGTAATGGAAGCGCCGCCCAATTTTACGTAGGAAGCATCTTTTCGTAAACGAGATCCACGGCAGTCCGGGCAGGTTGTGCGGCCACGGAACCGCGAAAGCATTACTCTGTATTGAATTTTGTAAGTCTGTGTTTCCAGCTCTGCAATGAAGTCATTAAGGCCCTGGAAATATTGATTACCCGTCCAAAGAAGCTCTTTTTGCTCATTGGAGAGGTCCTTATAGGGTCTGTGAATCGGAAAATCGAACTTAACAGCATTGCGAACGAGCGGCGTAAGCCATTCGCTCATTTTTTCGGTGCGCCAGGGTGCAATCGCGCCTTCGTAAACCGAAAGTCCCTTATCAGGAATCACGAGATCAGGATCAATGCCCAAAACTTTACCAAAACCTTCGCACCTTTTGCAAGCGCCATAAGGGTTATTAAAGCTGAAAAGGTTGACAGTCGGTTCTTCAAAAGACATTCCGTCCAATTCAAACTTGTCTGAAAAAACCCTTCTCTCACCATTCACAACTTCGACAATGCAAATGCCTTCACCTTCAAAAAAAGCAGTTTGCACAGAATCTGACAGACGATATTGCGTGTCTTCGTCATCGTGCTTAATGCCTGCGCGGTCGATTAATATAAAAATCTGATTTCCAGCTTGAGAATAATTATCCGGATTTTCAACAATGTCTTCGATGGAAACAACTGCATCATTCAAGAAAATACGGTTGTAACCTTTGGAAAGCAGAATTGTAAGCTCCTCTTGCTGCGTGCGGCCTTCGCGAATAAGCATAGGCGCCAGGATCATCACCCGCGAGCCTTCCTCGTGTGCCAGCATGAAGTTGACCACGTCGGTTACAGTGTCTTTTCTGACGAGCTCACCCGAAATAGGAGAGTATGTATGTCCGATGCGGGCAAAAAGCAGTTTGAGATAATCGTAAATTTCAGTTGAAGTCCCAACCGTCGAGCGCGGATTTCTTGTGTTGACCTTTTGCTCAATGGCAATGGCGGGGGAAATTCCTTTGATATATTCCACTTCCGGCTTCTCCATGCGGCCCAGAAACTGGCGTGCATAACTGCTCAAACTTTCGACATACATGCGCTGCCCTTCGGCAAAAAGTGTGTCAAAAGCGAGGGAAGATTTGCCGGATCCTGAAAGCCCCGTGATAACAACAAGCTTATTTCGCGGAATCGCGACATCAATATTTTTGAGATTATTAACTCGGGCACCTTTGATTAGAATGTATTGCCTTGGATCCAAATCATCGAATTGGGCAGCTTCAATCCGCGGTACAGGTAATTGCATCATAAGAGAAAATCAGATGGAAAGCCGATGCAAGTTTCATCATGCACCGATCTTTATACTAACCAAAAGTACATTTATTTAGTTTGGCTTTTGGGGAGGGAATATCGCAATGCAGCCTGATTAAAGCTGGACTGCATTGGCTTTCAAAAAAGTCATTCCTTTCTCGGCTGCTTCCTCAAAAATAGGGTCAGCAAGATGGCCCCAATTGGTCACGTCCGACATGCAATCCGACAGGATCACGATCTTTGGAACAAGCTCCGGCGCATATTTCAGGATCTGGTTAATGCTCGTCGCTACGCAATGTGAGCGCGCTTCGCCTGCCACCAGAATTTGATCAAATGCGGCAAGTTCATTGATAAACGCCTGATCCAGTTCTGTTTCGGGCGCATTAGAAACCGGAACCTGCGCCCGAAAAACGCCAAAATGCTCGGTTAAGGGATTTGTTCCTTTAATAATTGCCTTATAATCGCGGCCCGTTCTGTGCGTCCAGGCCAGGAGCGCGTCCATAATTGTGTCGTCCAGCGCCGCGCCTTTTGAGCCGATCAAACAATGTTCCGGCCAGATGAAATGTTTGAATTCACCCTCGGCTTCGAGAGTTTCAAGATAGCGAAGGACATAATCCTGCTCATAACGAGGAGTCCATTTCCCTGCTTTTACATTATCGGAGGTGATCAGCGTAAATGGCGCGACCGTGTTTCCGTTGCTATCCTGCCAAAACAGCGGATGCGCAATGTCCAGCACGCGGTGCGTGTCCAATGTCACGAAAATACTATCGATCTTTTCACCCTCCAATGCAATGAGCCGGGCGATCCTTTCCACGTCGGCTTCTGCGCCGGGCACGAAAAGCGCTCCTTTCGGATTACAAAAATCAAACTGTGCATCTATGAGCAATAATGCTGTCTTTTTCATGAGAAAGATCTTTTAGCTTTCAAGTTCTTTGGGCAGCTCCATTTGTCGCGCGTACATTTTGGAACAAAGCGTATAAATAGACGCTAACATGCGGTTTGTATCCTTAATGTAATCCACGCGATAATCCTCGTCCAGCTTATTGAAAGCATTTAAAATTACCTGTGCTTTTTTGGCAAGATATAGCGCGCAAGTGTCTGCCCGGGAAGAATAGGTTTTTAAAATGTTGGCATATTCTTCCATGAAAGTGTTCATTAAGAATAGGTTGAGCTCAATGCTGCCGATTTTATCTTTGGTAACCTTTACGTGATAAGCAATGTCGCCACTCAGATTGCGCATGTCCATCAAGATCCAGCCGGGCGTGTTTTGATTGGATTTTGAAGTCCTGGTAATGCGGCCGGTAATTTCGTCACGTCTTTCCGGAATGGTCGCGCTGTCCTCAATCAGCTCAAAATGAAGTCTGTCGGAGAGCGTTTTGTCTTTTGTGATCAGCCTGAGCAGCAGTTTATCCTTTTCTTTGGCCGGCATCTGGATAATCGCCTTTTTAAGTTGATCGGGTAATGCCATTATGTGCTTTTGTGAACTTTATTTTAGAATCTCAAAAATCGGGGCGTAACTTTATGTGGTGCAGAATGCCCGTCCAGTTTTTGACAAAAATATCAGATATGCCTAAATATCTCTCAATCAGTTTGAGTATTGCCATTTTTTTAATCTTCGCATGCACACTTTTTACCAACACGCTTAATCTCCCTTCTTTCGACGATTACGACACCACAATTGGTTTTATAAAACGCATTTTTTTTGACGATTATACATTTGCCGGAAAAATTGAAATCCTTTTCAGCCGCCATAACGAGCACCGGATCATCATTTCCAAGTCAGCCGCCGCAGCATATTATAGCATTTTTCAACGCGTTGATTTTGCTAATCTCGTCTTTTTCCAAAACCTGTTTCTGTTTGCTTTTTTTATCCTAATGCTTTGCATCATGAAGCAAAACAGGCTGCTAAGCGGCGATAGCATGCTGTTTGCCTGTGCGTTTTTGTTCAGTCTCGCGTTTTGGCAGGTCACATTCTATTATTGGGGAGGAATTCAGCATTATACGGTTTTTTTCTTCTGCTTTCTCAGCCTTTTCCTGCTCAACAAATCGCAGAACATTAAAAGCAAAAATTTTTTCCTCTCCATATTGACCGTTGCCATCGCCGTTTTTTCTTTCGGAAATGGTTTTTTGGCGCTCTTCCTCGGCGCATTTATGCTTTTTGCTCAGAAAAAAAGGACATTGCTGATTGTATGGAGCGCCGTTTCAGCTCTATTATTATGGATCACATTCTTCCCGAGACCCGAGATTGCGGGCAGCGGACAAGTGCCGTTCAATGTCGAATGGGCAGCGCGGCTGCTGTTCACTTTCATGGGTAGTTTTGTTTATATAAACCCCTCTACGAACGAATATTTCAACATTTATATTTGCATGGGCGTTGGCGCGGCCGTGTTAATAACCTGGATCTGGTTGTTTTTTAATGGTTATGCTTTTCAAAATCCGCTTTTATATTGCCTGCTTTCGTTGCCCATACTCACAGGCGTTATCATTTCCATTTCCAGATTTGAAACACGTGCGGCGGGTGGCGTAGCGCCTCGTTACATGTTTTTTACGGCAACAATTCCCGTTATTCTTTTATTGATATTTCTTGATCTCAAAGTGCTAAAACAGCGTCATCTGCTTGCTTTGGGCGTTTTTGCCTTGTTACTGTGGGGAACGGTTTTTTACAATAACCGTAAATCGCTCATTGTAATGAACGAGGATTTGGAGACTCGCGTCGCAAAATGGCAGAAAGACCATAACACGCGGCTCATTTATTACCACGAGGCAAAGGGCTATTCGGATGTAATGCAATGGGCGGTCGACAAAAAAGTGGTCAGGCTGGGCCATTTGAAAGAATCCAGGCTTAATGAGGACTTTTTGTAAAAGTCGCCTTACGGTTTGGCGATAGTGTATTTAGACTGCTAACTTGCAGCGTTTTTAATTTATAAACACATTTATGATTTCAGTGGCTTTGTGTACTTACAACGGGGCAAAATATTTGTCTGAGCAGTTGAAGAGCATTGCTGATCAGACACTTCCGATTGATGAGTTAGTTGTATGCGATGACAGGTCGAGGGATAACACCATTGAAATTATCAAAGCTTTTGCGGCAGAAAATACTTTTCCGGTTCACATTTACATCAACGAAGTGAATCTTGGCTCAACTAAGAATTTTGAAAAATGCCTTTCCCTGTGCACAGGAGACATTATTCTATTGTGTGATCAGGACGATAAGTGGCGGGCAGACAGGGTTCAGAAACAAGTAGATTATCTTGAATCGCATCCCGATAAAGATGCGGTTTTTTCTGATGCCATGAAAATTGATGACGATTCGGTTTCGGTCGGGACCACGATCTGGGAAGAGATCGAATTCAACAGCGCTTGTCAGAATAAGTGGAAAAACGGCAAACCGCATGAAATTCTTTTCAACGGATTTGTGGTAACCGGCGCAACATTGGCCATCCGAAAATCTTCTCTGGAACGCTTAATGCCATTTCCAACGCATGTTCCTGACTTAATTCACGACGCGTGGATCGCTATGGTGCTCAGCCTTGAAAATAAGATCGATTTTATTGCAGATACGCTCATTTATTACCGCATTCACGCCAGCCAGCAGGTTGGTTTTGGAAATAAAATCGAAAAAGTGCAGCTGAAAGACCGCTTTGTGCGTGATAGGAAGAAAAAGCTCGTTCCGCTGGAAGAAAAAGCAGCCAAACTGCGTGATCTTTATCTGCTGCTCAAAGCGCTTCCTTACGTCCCAAGGGAAAAGCTGATCAAATTATATTTATCTCAAAGGCACTTTTTCAAGCGCGCTTCACTACCCGATAAACGCATTCGAAGGCTTAGCCCGATTGTTACGGATCTGGTAAAAGGATATTATAAGTTCAGCAGCAAAGACTGGTGGCTGCCTGCAATCGGCGATTTGTTGGAATAAAATTCAGGCATAGTGAAATCAAACAAGACGAAGGCCTCCGTTGCTGTCGTAATCCCGGTTTATCAATCAGCGCTGAACGACAACGAAAAATTGTCGTTGAAGCAATGTATGCGGGTTTTGGGCGATTATCCGGTCCGGATTGTGAAACCTGCCAGCCTGGATCTGACTTTTGTGACGGAAACTTATCCGACGATTCAATTGATAAGCCTCGATGACGGCCATTTCAATGGCATTGCGGCTTATAATAGGCTCATGATTTCCATTGATTTTTATAAGCTTTTCTCTGATTATGAATTCATATTAATCTATCAGTTAGATGCTTACGTGTTCCGGGATGAGCTTTCTGAATGGTGCGCGAAAGGTTTTGATTACATCGGCGCGCCGTCATTGCACAAGCCGGAATATGATTCGCTTGGCGCTGAGTCTCATCAAACATTTGCCAATTCGCTTTCGAGTAACCGCTTTGTCTTAAATGGCGGGCTTTCGCTTCGGCGCATTCCAGCGTTTATTCGTTATTTAAAGATTTACAATGCCGTTTATCCCGCTTGGGTAGGCAATGAAGACATGCTTTTTTCTCAGGAAGCCACGCGACTCATTCCAATGAAGCTTTTCCTGAAAACACCTTCCTGGCTCACTGCATTAGCGTTTGCATTTGAAAAAAGTCCGGCGGCGACTTATGAACTGATGCAACACAAACTGCCTTTTGGCTGCCACGCCTGGGAACGTTATGATCCGCAATTCTGGTCGGCTTACATTATTGAAAATCAGTAAGTTGTGTTGTTTAACAAATTTTAACAAACTATCAGGAATCTTCGGGCGTTCTTGCAGTGAGTTTTTAAAAAGTTAACATTTACGGTCATGAATTTCAAAGTGCTTTTGGCGAGTGCATTTGCCATTGTATTTTCATTCAGTCCAGGTTTTGGACAAATCACAAATAACCCCAAGGTTGAAGAGCAGTCCGTGCCTTACGTCAAAATCAGGCGTGTGGAACTGACTGATAATCAAACCATCATACATTTTCAGTTTGTTGAAAAAAAGGCGGCAACGAAGGTTCAGCCGAAAAATCTTCCTTTTAAACTTAGTCCCAGGCAACAGCAGCAGTTTCAGCAGCAGAATGCAGGAACCATCTGGCTGGATCCTGAAACGAGGTTATACAAGCCTGGTGAGATTGATGTAAAGTTTAAATTTATCAAAGCCGACAACATTCCAACTTCCGGAACGAAAGAAATAATGCCCGGCGATACAGTCAATTTCGTTGCTTATTTCGAACGATTGGATCCAGGAATTGAGGTTTTTGATTTTTATGAGGGCCGGAGTTCTGCCGGAAGTCAGTCGTGGAATTTTTACGGGATCCACATTAAGAACCCGCTGAAAAAGGACGCAAAATCGCCGCAAGCAGCTGCAAAAGTGGATAAGCCGGTCAAAAAACCTGCGCAGCCTGCCCCCGCTCAAAAACCAAAAGTGGCTGAAAAACCACAGCCTGTCGAAAAGCCGGTTGCAGCGGAAGACACGGCAAGCGAGCTGGAAAAAGTAAAGGGTGGACTTGGTAAAATCGCGGTTGGGAAGACAATCAGTTTGCCTAACGTCTATTTCGAAACCTCAAAAGTTGATTTGCTTCCGGAATCCTACGAAGAGCTTAATACACTCGTGGAATTGATGAAGGATAGTGAGTCGATCAGGATCAGAATTGAAGGGCACACCGATAATGTGGGTGATTTTGACAAAAACCTTGATTTGTCGCGGAAACGTGCAGAATCGGTGCGGCAATATTTAATTGAAAAAGGCATTGCTGCCGACCGCATTGAAGCAAAAGGTTACGGAGGCACCCGTCCGTTGGGAAAAGGCACCTCCGAGGCCGTACGCAGTAAAAACAGAAGGGTTGAATTTGTAGTTACCCAGATGTAATGCTGCTTATCTTGCCTTAATAATATTTGTAAACTCCCTGGATTTCAAGGATGCGCCGCCAACCAGGCCGCCGTCGATGTCCGGGGAGCTAAATAATTCAGGAGCGCTCGCTGCTGTAACACTCCCTCCGTAAAGGATCGAGATTTCTTCCGCGATATCAGCACCATATTTTGAAGCAATGTGCTGACGCAGAGCAGCATGCATGTCTTGCGCCTGCTCAGCAGAAGCGGTCAGGCCCGTCCCGATCGCCCAGATTGGCTCGTAAGCAATAACGACCGAAAGCAATTGCTCTTCTGAAAGGTGGAAAAGAGATTCTGTGATCTGGTTTTTTACAAATCCAATGTAATCTTCATTCTGACGCTGATCCAGCGATTCGCCGCAGCAGAAAATAGGAGAAACGCCGTTTGCAAGCGCTGTGTTTACTTTTTCAGCAAGAAGTGCATTGTTTTCATTGAAATATTGACGGCGCTCGCTGTGCCCGATCAGCACATATTCCACACCGATCGATTGCAGCATTTGTGCGGAAATTTCTCCCGTATATGCACCTGAGACCTTATCAGAACAATTTTGTGCGGCAAGGGCAAAGTTGGGTGCACTTTCCAGATATTTTTTGATCGTAGTGAGATAAATGGAAGGAGGACAAAGGATCACTTTTACGTCACTTTGAACCTCATCATTGGCCATATTTACGAGTTCAGAAGTCAGCGCAACTGCTTCATCCAGAACCTTATTCATCTTCCAGTTACCTGCAACAATTTTTTTTCGCATGAGAAAATTTTTATTGTGAAAAAACGCCTTTTAACGCAACAAAATTACCATAATTTCATCATTTACATTATTATCAATCAATGTTCTCAAAAATGTCAGAAAATTTGCACATATAAAGATTTATTTGTGTTTAATTAAGGCAAATGCATTAATTTTACCCTAATAACCGATTGGAGCGAATTTGATACTTAGTGTACGCAAAAGAGAATAAAGACAGAGTTAAGCCATTTATGATCAGCGTTTTGTGAAGTTAATACAGGAATCTTAGCAATTAGAATTTAAAGAAAGGAGGCCACGATGAAAACGTCTAAGTGGTTAGTTGTAGCGATCATACTTTTTACCAGCAGCATTTCATTCGCAAAAACAGAAGATGTTCCCCCGGTTTCAGAGGAAAAGTATGGCTACTTTCTAGATAAAAATCACAAATCTACCCGCATCCCTTTTGAACTGCATTCCAATTTGATCCTGCTCTATGCAAAGATCAACGACACTGATTCGCTTCGTTTTATATTGGACACCGGTGTCAGCTCCATTATCATTACAGATCCTCATGTGCTTAAACCAGACAAGCTCCGGTTAACCAGAAAAGTTAATTTGACCGGCGCAGGGGAAGGCAAAAGCATTTCTGCACACGTCGCCATTGATAATAAGTTTTCAATGGGCCGGCTTAAAGCCAATCACCAGAACATTGTGGTCTTGGAAGATGATTTTCTCAGACTTTCGGAATATGTGGGCGTCCCCGTTCACGGCATTTTTGGCTACGAGATCTTCAATAATTTCGTCGTAACCATTGATTTTTCCAAAAAGGAACTGATCCTGATGCGTCCTGATAAATATCGCTACAAGCCCAGCAAAGGGGATAAGCATCCATTGATTATAGAAGACACCAAGCCGTTTACGGATGCCGTTACGCTTTTTGCAGACGGTCGCGAACATCCGATCCGCGTTTTGATCGACACGGGCGCAGGGCATGCATTACTATTAAATAACACCCCGAAAGAATCTTTCAGACTTCCGGAAAAAGTCATCCGCGCACAACTAGGCCGTGGCTTGAACGGAGTCATTAATGGGAATCTGGGCCGGATCGATAAAGTGAGACTTGGCAGATTTACAATGGATAACATTGTGGCGTCTTTCCCCGACAGCATTGCATTTGGCTCGAAATTGCGGGCCGGGCAATCGCGTCAAGGCAACATTGGTTGTGAATTGCTGCGCCGTTTTAAAGTGACGATGAATTATTCAGAAAGCTATATGGTGCTCAAACCGGTAAAAAGCCGGATGCGCGAAAAGTTCGAGCACGATATGAGCGGTATGGAAATCAGAGCCGAAGGAATTGATCTGCGTTCGTACATTGTTAATCACGTTGCAGATGATTCTCCGGCATTAAAGGCAGGACTTTTGGAAGGTGATCAGCTTTTATTTATCGACGATCACGCTGCAACTGACCTGAATGTGAGTGAAATTTACAAGCTCCTGCAACGCGGCGATGGCCGGAATATCGACTTGCTGGTAAAACGGAAAGGGGATATTTTCTTTACCCAAATTACCCTGAAAAGAATGATTTAGTTACTTTTAAGCCAAATTAACGTGGCTTAACCTTGGAACGCCTGATCGTAACAGAAGACGGTTCTCATTCGCTTTACAGCGCTCAATATAACCAGCAATATCATTCCTTACAAGGTGCTCTGATGGAAGCAGAGCACATTTATATTAATCTTGGCTTACGCCCGATCCTTGAAAAAGCAGACTCCACTGCTTACGTGTTTGAGATGGGCTTTGGAACGGGCTTAAATGCTTTTCTTACCTGGAAGCTCGCCGATTTACTTCAAAAAAACATTTATTACGTCGCAGTTGAAGCCTTTCCCGTTTCCCGGGACGAGGCTTCTTCGTTAAATTACGAAACGCTGAGCGGGCACGGTAATTTCGTTGCCCTTCACGACTGTCCGTGGAATGTGGACTGCCACGTTTCTGATTATTTTACACTTAATAAGCAGAATATCAGACTGGAAGACTTCGAAACGAACATTCAATTCGATGTTATTTATTATGATGCCTTCGATCCAAGGGCTCAGCCGGAACTGTGGAAAGAGGAAATTTTTACAAAAATAGCGGCCCAAACCAGGACAGGGGGGGTATTAGTAACATATTCGTCCAAAGGAATTGTGAAGCGGGCACTTCGCGCAGGCGGATTCACCGTCGAGAGGCATAAGGGCCCTGGGCGTAAAACGCACGTGCTCAAAGCCATTAAAAATTAACATTATTACAGAAAAATGGATTACAAAAATATCATTAGCCAGGAATTAAAAGAGGCGCAAAGCGTGCTGGACCAGTTTCTAAACGATCCGGTTCAGATTGAAAAAATTGAAACTGCGGCCCGGCTCATGGCCGATGCCATCCTTGCAAATGGCAAAATTATATCTTGCGGAAATGGTGGCTCACATTGCGACGCCATGCATTTCGCTGAGGAATTAACCGGCCGTTATCGGGATAATCGCCGTTCATTGCCTGCAATCGCCATTTCTGACGTGAGCCATCTGAGTTGCGTGAGCAATGATTATGGTTACGAATTTGTGTTTTCTAGATTTATCGAAGGCCTCGGGCAGCCGGGAGATGTTTTGTTTGGATTGAGCACGAGCGGAAATTCTGCAAACATTATCAAAGCAACGGAAGCGGCGAGGGCGAAAGGCATGAAAGTGATCATAATGTCTGGGAAAGATGGGGAAAACTGGCTGGCGTGGCTGATGTGGAGATCCGCGTGCCGCATTTCGGTTATGCCGACCGCATTCAGGAAATACACATTAAGGTGATCCATATTTTCATGCTTTTGATTGAAAAAATGGTTTTGCAGGAATAATTGGCCTATATTATCCTTTGCACACCAACCCCGAATCAAATGAATGTTCGTCCATCGGCTATAATTTTACAAAATGAGCATGTCTTGACATTGCGTTATTGCTATGGAAATCAGGAAGTCTACGGTTTGCCAGGCGGCAATCCCGATCCGGGTGAAAGCCTTGCAGAAGCACTCATACGCGAGCTGAATGAAGAGCTCGGCATTAATGCGGCAGTCAATCAGATGGTTTTTTGCGGAAGAAGTAATCTGGCCCGAAATCAGTAAGGAAACATTGCATATGGTGTTCCTTGCCGACATTACTGCTGGCGAGCCGCAGCTTAATCCCGCGGAAACGACTGCCTTGGAGATGGTTTGGCTGCCGGTGGCTGCATTGGCGGAAAAGCTTTTGTATCCCAATGTTGGAAAGCAAATCATCGATTATTATGAAAAAACGGTTCAAGCGGGCCACATTGGCGTGATTGATCAACCTTATATCAAATAGCAGATTTTCGGATTTCCATATATTTTCTCTTCATTTCTATAAAAGAGAAACAAACCGTACTTTTGCATTTTAAATGGCAGCAGGGTAAATGGAAAACGAAAAGAAGGAGAAATTATCCAACTTCTTAATAAGACGGGCGGAAAAGGATGTATTGTCAAGGGGGCGTTCCATTTATAGCAGCGGGGGATTAAAGGTTTCCAAGCTCGACTATAACGGTCCTGGTAACGCCGAATTCAAGGTCAAAAGCGACTATTCTATTCAGTTTTACCAGATTTTCATCCGCGATTTTCTCACACCGCAAATCACAACCGAGTGTTCATGTCCCGACAAAGCCGGGCTTTGCAAGCACCGCGTGGCAGCAATATTATATATTCTCGATAAAATGCCGACGATCAAGCAGGTTGTTCATGAAATGAGCAGCACGGTGATCGAATTGGCAGAGATTAAGGAGCTTCAACTGAGAAATCTGGTCCTGGAAGACACCTGGAAAAACCGGGAATCTATCCAAAATGTAACGATCGTTTCTGCAAAAGAAGGCGAAGCACAATGCATTGTAACGCATCATGAAGTTGACTATAAGGTTGATTTTCAGCGCATAAAAAGCACAAAACAAGTCCACACTTCCTGCACTTGCGACCAAAAGCTTTGGGTTCCTTTGTGTGAGCACAAGCTGGCAGTGTTGCTGAAACTTCGTGAAGAACTTGGCGAACGCGCTTTTGAAGTCATGCGCGACCTTACGGTTGAAAAAAACAATTTGCTGGCCGAATATGGTTATTCACTTGAAGACGACATTAAGGGAAAGTTTGAATTCAAGCTCGACGAAGATGGCGGCTTATATTTGATTAAATCGGACCCTGCGTTGCAGAAAGTGGGTTCTTACCAGGATTGGGGAACATTGCGTGAGCGTATTTTGCCTGCGCAAAACAATACATTCAGCGTTTCGGCAGACGGTCAGCAGGATGATGAAGACCGGATCTCGATTTTTGTTTTTTGGTCAAAAGGCAAAAATCATCTTTTAGACATTGGTTTTGGCGTTTTCTCTGTCAAACACAGCTCTAAATCTGAGAAGATCACCAACATTCGCAACATTGCAGGCGGTTCAAGTCACTATTATTCAGCCGATGAAATCCCGGTTTTAACGGATGCAGATGCACGGCTTGTGCGTGTGGCGAAGCATTGGGAAGAAGGTTTGCAAAAGTTCATCCGTAAGCAGGGCTGGGCTTATAATGCTTATCTGCACTTTGATGACGTGAGCGCAGAGCAACGTTACGAAGCACGAAATTATGTCGGTAAGCAGCTGAACAGGGTTTTCAATGACCTTGATCCTGAGCGTGTTTACCTGGCCGAGAGTGATTATGTGACAAGCAACAACCAGCTTACACAGCTGCAGTTGCATCGCGAACCCGTTAAGCTTTTCTTTGTGCTGACGGAGGATAAGGAGTTTATCACGCTCAATCCGTATGTCGAGCTCACGGCAGGAAGTCCGCTGGAACTGGAAAAAGTGATTTCACTCGACAGTTTCTGGCTGGGCATTTATAATGAAAAGATTCTCTTCCGCTGGGCGGGCATTAGCGAGGCCGAAATGGTCGCTTACCTGAGCCAGACGGGTTATAAAATAAAGGTTAAGAAAGATTTTTCAGAGGATTTCCTCAAAGAATGGATCATTCCGGTTTCTGAGCAATTTGACGTTATTTTCCAGACGCGACACGAGGTGCTTAACCGGCCATTGAAGTTTGGGAAACCGCGCATTTTCCTCAAGAAAGACGAGGCCAATTTGCTTATTGTGCCATCTTTCGTTTACAAAGATGAAAATGACGAAAACGCCGAGGTGACTTTCCTGCATGATCAGCGAAGAAGCAAGATCAGTTTTGAAGACAATCACATTACCATGCTCGAACGCGATCTGCCCGCAGAAAACGCAGTTTGGGAATGGATGAAGACGCTTAATCCGTCATTTGCGAACCAATCTGGGCAGCCGTTTTTTTACGTTCCGCTGGATCAGGTGATGAAAGGCGGGTGGCTTTTCAATTTTGTGGATGCCGTCAATAAGAAGCATTATGATCTTTTGGGTTTCAAAGACCTGAAAAAAATGAAGTTCAATCCGAATCGCGGAACGGTTAAGGTGCACGCATCTTCCGGAATCGATTGGTTTGATATGGAAGTAGAGATCATGTTTGGCGATCAGCGCATTTCTTTGGCAGATGCGAAAAAAGCATTGCTCAAAAAGCAGAATTACGTCCAGTTGCAAGATGGTTCATTGGGCGTTTTGCCTGAAGAATGGATTAGTAAACTGGAACCGCTGTTGCAATTTGGACGCGTAAATGGTGAAAAGATCCATTTGTCCAAAATACATTTCTCACTCATTGATGAGCTGGTTTCTGAAACAGATAATGAAGAGGTTTTCAGAGAGCTTTATGAAAAGAAGCAAAAGCTGCTCAATTTCAAACAAATTCCAAATGTTGCCCTGCCGGAGAATGTCAATGCAACGTTAAGACAATATCAGGAAGAGGGTTATAAATGGATTCATTTTCTGGATGAATTCGGCTGGGGCGGTTGCCTTGCCGATGACATGGGATTAGGGAAAACATTGCAAATGCTAACCTTCCTGCAACAGCAAAAAAACCTGAATCCGGAACATACGAACTTAGTCGTAGTTCCTACCACGCTGATTTTCAACTGGCAAGCTGAGGCTGCAAAGTTTACGCCCGATCTGAGCTTATATGTGCACCGCGGCATGACGCGCAGGAAGGACATTGAGTTTTTCCGAAATTATGACGTTATCCTGACCACATACGGCACCATGCGCAGTGACGTGGAGCTGCTTCGTAAGTTTGACTTTAATTACATTGTCCTCGACGAAGCGCAGGCGATCAAAAATCCTGATTCGCTCACTTCAAAAGCCTCGCGTTTGCTGCACGCAAAGAACCGTTTGACGATGACGGGAACGCCGGTTGAGAATAACACATTCGATCTTTACTCGCAATTTGAATTCCTTAATCCCGGAATGCTGGGCCATGCGGACTTCTTCCGCAGTGAATATGCGACGCCGATTGATAAATATCAGGACAAGGAAAAAGCGGCTAAACTACGCAAGCTCGTTTATCCATTCATGCTGAAACGCACGAAGAGGAAGTTGCAACCGATTTGCCGGATAAAACAGAAACCATTTTGTTCTGTGAAATGGGCAATAAGCAACGGAAAGTTTACGACACATTCAGAGAAAAATATCGTCTGGAAATTGCAGAAAAACTAGCAACGGAAGGACTCAATAAAAGCAGTTTCCTGATTCTGGAAGCACTTTTGAAGCTGAGACAAATCTGCGATTCTCCCGCTATTTTGTCAGGAGATGAGGATTATGGGAACGAGTCAGCGAAGCTGGAAGAAATTGTTCGAGAGATCGAGGAAAATGCCTCTAATCACAAAATATTGATTTTCAGTCAGTTCTTAGGAATGTTGGATCTGATTCGTAAGCATCTTGAAAAGGTTAACATTCCTTACGAATATCTGGACGGGCAGACCGTTGACAGGGCCGGTCGAGTCAACCGTTTTCAAAACGATCAGACTTGCCGTGTATTCCTGATGAGCTTAAAAGCAGGCGGCGTCGGACTTAACCTTACCGAAGCAGATTACGTCTATCTTGTGGACCCGTGGTGGAACCCAGCCGTTGAAAGACAAGCGATTGACCGTACACACCGCATTGGGCAGACGCGCAAAGTGTTTGCTTATAAGATGATTTGTAAAGACACAATTGAGGAAAAGATCCTGTTACTTCAACAGCGTAAGCAGGATCTGGCGGAAGATTTGGTAGGAGGAGAATCTGGTTTTATTAAGAAACTAAGTCAGGAAGACATTATGGGGCTCTTCCAGTTAAGCCACCATAATGTTCTTAGTTATTGAGCATCTTGCCAGCTGAAATGTTCAGTAAGCTGTTATTCAAAAGCTTGGTAGAACTCATGGATTGCGAAGTGCTGTCTAATGACGCAAAATCAAATAAATTTCCTTTCGAAGAAACCTTCACGGCCTGAACATCTGAAAATTTGGCAGTTTGTACATCGGCCAGCTCTCCATTTTGATCAACTGAGGGCGCATTGTATATTTTTTCTACATTCCCACCAGTCATCGCTTTGTAGCGTGCTTCTTTTTGTATTACACAAAGTACCAGTAAAAAGGTGGCGATGAGCAACGTATGTTTGTTTTTCATAATAAGATGTCTAATTTTTTAGGGTGTTAGTAAGACAACTACAACACATAGAGCAATTTTCGAGCCAAATGGTTGTAACCCCTGAAAAATTATTTAAGTACAAAAAAAACCTCCTTGTCAATTGTAAGGCTTTTTTTAATTATTCTAAGAGCCTACTGAACTATTGCCGTAAATTCAATCTCAACCAAGTAGTCCGGAGACACCAGTTTGCTGATTTCATAAATTCCGGTTGTCGGCTTAATGTCTTTAAAATAGGCGCCGTGAGCGCGGGCAATTTCATCAAATAATGTGATATCTGTGGTAAAAATCCGCGTTCTCACCACATCATTCAAACTTGCGCCAGCATCAGAAAGCACCTTCTCAATCCGCTCAATGATGTTATTGGTCTGTGCGAAGGCATCATTTGCTTTCACATTTTCACCGTCAACGATGGCGACGGTTCCGGCGACTTCTACAATGTTGCCAATGCGAACTGCACGGCAATAACCCATTTTGTCTTCCCACGGTGACCCGGATAATATATTTTGTCTTGACATTTGTGGTATTAGTATAATGTAAATATACGGTTTAATTCCCGGCTTCTTCAAATAGTGCTAGTGCGAGCCTGATCTGACCGTAATCGAATTGCTCATTTAGCAATTCAAAAAGCGGTTTGAGCGGATCATTTTTTCCAACCTGAATTTCTTGTGCCGCTTCCGTAATGGTTATATATGCCTTTGGATCAAGCAGCGCTTTGAGATCAATGTCATGACCATCATCTTTTAGCTTGATCAAATGTGAAATGATCGTGACCGTGCTCAGATCCCGTTTTTCTGCAATTACTTTTAAAGAGTAACCTTCTTTATACAAGTCGAGCGTGTCAATGTAGGTCATTCCTTTGATGACGCGTGTTCCGGGCTTGGTGTTTTCCTTCGCAAATGACAGGATCTCGTTAATGAATGTTTCTCCATAACGCCTGAATTTCTCAGCGCCCACGCCCGAAATCGCCTTCATTTGCGCCTCGGAAACCGGTTTCTTTTGTGCCATCTCCGAAATCGTCGCATCGCTGAAAACGACGTAAGGCGGAACGCCCAACGCATCGGCCATTTGTTTCCTGAGCAAACGCAGCTGTTCAAACAATGCATCACGGATGATTTCCTGCTTCGGTTTTTCCTTCGGAACAAGCTCTTCTTCTTTGGCTTTCCGCTCGCTTAACGGGATAAATTTCACAAGCTCCACCTTGCGCTCACCCTTCAAAACCTGCTTACTGACCGGATTGAGCTTAAATGCATGCGCCTCGTCATAAGCAATGTCCATCACGCCGGAATTCAGCAACTGACCAATATATTCGACCCATTCCTCACCCCGCAGCTCGTTTCCAACGCCAAATGTTGGGAGCCGGTCGTAGCCGTGCTGCAAAATATTCCGGTTACGGCTGCCTCTCAAAATGTCGATCAGCATCCCCATTGCTATTTTCTGGTCTGTGCGTGCAATGCCGGACAATGCTTTTTGTGCAATAACCGTCGCGTCAAACCTGGTTCGGGGATTTCGGCAGACGTCGCAATTGCCGCAATCCGTTTCAACGGCTTCATTAAAATAGCTGAGCAAAATGCGCCTTCTGCACATATCCGCTTCTGCATATTGCTTCATACGGTTCAGTTTGGCATGAAGCAGTTCCTTTTGCTCGGCCGATTGATCCGAATTGTTGATCATATCCTGGCGCGTAATGATGTCCAGAAAGCTGTAAAACAAAACGGTGTCCGAAGCCGAGCCATCACGTCCTGCCCGTCCGATTTCCTGGTAAAAGCTTTCAACATTCGACGGCAAATTGTAATGGATCACCCAGCGCACATTGGATTTGTCAATGCCCATTCCAAATGCGATCGTGGCCACAATAACCTGAATGTCATCTTTCAAAAACTGCTCTTGCACGCGCGATCGCTTCGTCGCCTCCAATCCTGCGTGATAATATTCCGCTTTGAAGCCCGCGTTTTTCAAACTCGCTGCAACCGTTTCGGTGCCTTTGCGGCTCAAACAATATATAATGCCAGCCTGACCTTCGTGTTTTCTCAAAAATTCCTGAATCTGCTGCATCCGTTTTCTGCCGGGAAGCACACTTAGACTCAGATTAGGACGGTCGAAGCTGGCGATAAATGTTTCTGCGGATTGAATGTTAAGCTGTTTCAGAATGTCGCGCCGTGTGACGCGGTCTGCCGTTGCGGTCAATGCAATGATTGGGGTGTTCGGAAACCGCATTTTCAGCGTATTCAGCTGCCTGTATTCCGGGCGGAAATCGTGGCCCCAGGAAGAAATGCAATGTGATTCATCAATGGCAAATAAGGTGACATTCCATTCACGCAGAAAATCGAAAGTATTTCCTGAAAAAAGCCGTTCAGGGGCAATGTAAAGCAGTTTCAGCTCACCGACTTTGGCTTGCCACATGACGTTATCCTGCTCTGCGCCGGATAATGATGAGTTCAGAAAAGCGGCGTTTACGCCATTTCCGCGCAATGCTTCCACCTGGTCCTTCATCAATGCGATCAAGGGTGAAATGACGACGGTAAGGCCTTCGCGCAGCAATGCCGGGATCTGGAAACAAACCGATTTTCCCCCACCGGTCGGCATTAACACAAGGCAGTCGTTTCCTGCCATCACGGTGTCAATGATTTCGGCTTGCTGTGGTCGAAATGAGTCGTAACCAAAGTATTTTTTTAGTGCTTCTAGTTTGTTATCTGGCATTGGTTTTCAAAATGAGGTTCAAATTTTGGGATTAATTGCGGCCTATCAAAACTATATTTTGTCAAAACTGATACATGACCTGGGCTTTCAACTCGCTTCTTTTGCTTCCTTTTATCTCATTAAGCCCCGAACTTATTTTGTCCAAATCGGCATATCGCGTCTGTGACCACCTGAGCCAGAGCTTCATATTTTTTGAAAGTGCGTATCGCGCCATCAGATAATGTCTGGTGCCGGTGTCGTAATAAGCCGGAATTGAAAACGCGTAAAGCATATCTTTTTCGTAAACATATTGCCGGCTGTCGTAATCATCCGTCTTGAAGTAAGCAACACGCGCACTTAATTCAACTTTTGGAAAATGCCAGCTTACGTCCTGCAAAATCGTGAAGCCATTGGACCTCGAAATTTTTAAATAAAGAAGATTACCGCTTTGAAAACGCGTTTTTAGCGAAAAATGCAGCGGCTTTTCATATTCCAGGTTGAATGTGGCCGTCCTGCGGAGCGTAGTTGCCAGTTTTATGTCCGTTTCTTCATCCGCCGGCGGATTCCGCTGCTTATTTTTCTGGTGAAAAAGCGCGTAAGCATTGAACCGTTTATTGGGTTTCCAGAGAATGTGCAGATAATAATCAAAGCCTTTTGAAGGCGCATCGACGAGATATTTCAGCCACGGAAATTTGAAATAGTCATAAAATCCACTGAATTGCCATCGGCGTGAAGGCATATAACGCAACCCCGCATAACCGCCCGTTTCGTTGATCGGGCGTGCTGATTCGCTGAATGCATTTCCGTAAAATGTGTGAAAATCGCGGTCATAATGTCTTCCTAGCAAGCTGAAATCAAGCTTTTTGCCCAGTGCCATCACCATTCCGCCCACCACACCAATGCCGCCGCTTTTTGAACGCGCAGCTTCACCAAAGAAGTGGAAATTTTGCCATCTGTAATCACCGTGAAGACCAATGACAATGTTATGTTTTCCCGAAAATTCATAATGGTTGTAAAGCGCGTTTCGTTTTTGAAGCTTGATTTCATAAAATGTATTTATAAGCGTCAAACCCACTTGTCCGGCTCGTGAAGGGAGTTTATGAAGCAAATGCGCCCCGACATTTTGTTCAGTAAAATTGTTGTGTTTTTCGCGCTCGCTGGCTGTCCGGTGATAACCTGTGACTGGGAGCGAACTTGCTAAATGTTCGTCTGAACCGCTGCTTGGCACATTTGTCGTTGCGTCTCTTTTTGAATTGGAATAAAAGCCTGTGATTTCAAAGTTTGGGTTAACATTAAATGTCATCGCTCCTCCGCGAAAGAAATTGGCTTCTAAAACCGATGTGTAAGGTTTCAGGCCTAATGTGCTGCGATATGCGGTTCCGATGACTTCGGACCCTTTACCTAACGAAAACCCGGAGCCGAAAACCAATCCTTGTCCGGCCTGCATTTGATAATCACCGACAATCATGTTCCGAAACTTTCCCTGATTCATGATCTGGGCATGAAATGAAGAGAAGTCCACACCGAAAACCTGATGCTTTCCCTGCCAGTCCCAGAGCAATTCGCCCGCATCTTTTTCCATTGTAATGCCGTAACTGTAAGCCCCGGCGCGTGAATTCCGGTATTTTAGATATCCGTAAAACGTTTTTCCGGCATAACGCGAAGTGGCATCGGCTGAAAAGCCCTTTTGCTTTTCCAGTAATTTTCCCGAACGGACCATCAGGAAATGCTGAGAAGGGTTCTTCCAGTGATTCGGAAAGTGAAACGGCTTGCGCTTGAAGCGTAATGAAAGGCAGCAGGCGGAAAATTGTTTCGAGATCAAACTCCGGAATGGCCTGTAACTCATAAAAGAGAAAGCAGCGGACCGAGCTTTTCGCGGTAAGCAAAGAATGCATTCAGCTGGTTTTCGGAAAGCAGCAGCAAAGCCGCCAGCTCGTCCCTCGAAACGCAATTAATGTCCAGCGGCTCAGCATACAATTGGAAAAGCGACTCATACAGATCCGCATAATCCGAATCTTCTGAGGCATCGGGAAGTGCATTTTGGATAAAGACATTGATGTCAATCTCCTTTCTGGGCGGATCCTGTGCACAAAGCGACATAGGAACCAGCAGGAAAATGCGGAAGGTAATTTTAAAAGCGTAGGTTAATGTATTTCGTTTAATCATACGCTTTCGGGTTAAATGGAGCGGTTAAAAGGCTTTTAAACTTAAATCAACACTTCTTGCCTGGTGGGTCAGCGCGCCGCTCGATATGCCATCGACACCGGTTTCTGCGACCGCCCGCAAGGTTTTTTCAGTAATATTTCCGGAAGCTTCCGTTTCGTATTGTCCGCCAATGCGTTTCACGGCTTCACGAAGATCTTCCAGCGAAAAATTGTCAAGCATTATAATATCGACCTTCCCCACACGCAGCACTTCGTCGACTTCTTTGAGATTTCTGGTCTCGATTTCGATTTTGAGTTTCTTGCCCGTCTGCTCCAGATAATCATTTGCGCGTAAAATCGCCGGTTCAATGCCGCCTGCATAATCCACATGATTGTCTTTCAGCATAATCATGTCATACAAGCCCATCCGGTGGTTTACGGCGCCTCCGATTGTCACAGCTATTTTTTCAAAAACCCTGAAATTCGGTGTCGTTTTTCTGGTGTCGAGTAATTTTACCGGCAAATCTTTTATCAATTCAGTCATCTGATGCGCATAAGTGGCAATGCCGCTCATGCGCTGCATTGTGTTGAGTACCAGGCGCTCAGCTTTCAAAATCAGACGTGCATTGCCTTCAACGGTAAATGCCACATCTTTACTTTTGACGTAAGTGCCGTCAAGAAGTAACACATTTATTTTTAGCGGGGGATAATTATATATTGAAGCAGTCTCTTCGAAAATGATTTGTGCGACTTCAACACCGGCCAGAATGCCTTCCTGTTTTACAAGCAGCTGCGCACGCTTCATTGCATTTTCGGGCACGCAGGAAAGTGACGAATGATCACCGTCACCAATGTCTTCCAACAAAGCAAGCCTGATCAGATCGCGAAGTTCATGGGGATTGGTTTCCATATAATTATGGGTTAATAAAAGCTAATGGTGTAGAAAAACGTAGTCTTAATAAGTCTGCTGGCGGAAAGCCATATTATAGCGTAGCGCCAATGACCAAACCGTGGATTTGGCCGCAATGGTTTCATTCGGAGATGTAATTCTTCTTTTCAGGAACCGGCCGTCAATGAACAAATTATGTGCCAGTGAATAGCTCACGCGCAAGTCTGTATAAGCAGTCGAAGCCTTAATTCCCTGACCGATCTTCTGATTCAGGTCACCATCACGGTTTACATTCCGGTTCTCATAACTCTTGAGAAGGTCACCTCCGAAGCTCACATCACTATTTATCGGGTCCTTACCCTGATTGGCCATCATTATTGTTCCGTATAAAGACAATCTTGATGTGGCTTTGTAACGGATTATGCCCAGATATTCCCTGAAATTAGCACCGAGCGGATGCGTGAGCGATTGCCCGTAATGCACGTAACTCCGACCGCCGTCCTTATGCGAGTAAGTGTAAGGACGCACGAGATTGTATTCCGCTTGCAAATCGAGGTTAGGCACGCCAAATGCATCAACGTATTTTCCACCCAGCTGAAAACTGTATTTATTTGTCCACGAGCCGCTTCCGTTGAAAAGGAATTTTGTCAAAAACTCATCCAAAACAAATTGACTGTAAATAGAAGCTTTGTTTGCCACGAGCCAGCGAAAATCAAAACCCAAAAGCGCATTATCCTGGCTTCCAAGATAAGATTCTACGTATCTGTAAAAAATGATCGGGTTCAGATAATTCAGATCATAACCTCCGCCGACCGAATCGCGGTTAAAAACTTCGGCTTCGAACACACCAACATCGATCTTGTCGGTCAGGTTAACACTCAAATGGTGGATTGCGGCGAATTTTTTGCTTCTTTAAAAGCTCGCTGTTGCCCTGAGAGTTGATCATGCTGGTAAACAAGTTAGTATAATGGAACTTGCCAAGCTGTGTATCAAGCCTTAGAAACAAATAAGGACTGCTGTTATCTGATAAAATCAACGATCTGTAACCACTCCCAAAAACATTGTGATCGTGCCCAAACTTAACATTAATGCTTTTTAACGGGCGGAATGTAATGTAACCTCTTGCTGTAAGAAAGTCGATTCCACAGGTTGCGTGTTTCTTTCGGCGAGTCCTTCGCCGGGGAAACTGTATTCATCCCTTTTGAAATCATTCACATAGCGCGGGTAACGTCCCTGACTATCCGTCACGTAAGTATAAAACCCAAGCTTTTCATTGATCATACCGCGGATTTCAACGCCACGACTTGTTCCCCATATTTGTGAAAGTGTAATGTCTTTGTTTTCGCCAAAGTTTTTGCCGTAACTGTTGTCGTCGCCTATGAAATTGGTTGTAGTAAAATTGAAATGCAGGTCAAAATCTTTGTTATGAATGCTGTAAAGATCGGCGGGGTGATTGAAAAATCTTCTTTTTGGCCGGCAGGCGGATCCTTAAATAGGCCTAATCTGGCTAATTTGTCATATTTCAGGGAATCTGTCGCAATCATTCCATTCGTCCATTCCCAGCTGTCTTCTCTGAGATAATCGATCGTTTCCCAGTCGCGGTCGGTCAGGTTAATGGTCCCTTCTTTAATATGGAGTCGGTCAGTGCAACAACGGCTTTGCGTTCAAAGGGCTTGACATTAGAATGAAAACCTTCGGTAAACTTGCCTCTTTTGATCTCTAATCGATCAATCAGATGGTAATAATCGTCATTAAAAGGAATATAGGAGCTTTGTGCATGTACGGACGACAAGGATATTAAGCTTAAAATCAATATTTTGAAAACGCGGATAATCCCTTGATCCATAGGCAAAAAAAATCTGTCGTTCACACAATTCAGCGTTTGCGGATTATTTTTCAAATAACTGTTCCAAATTACGTCAATGAATTTGTATTATCTTGCATGGAGTAGTTTAAAAAACTGACCGAACTATGTTTTTACTTTCCCAAAAACCTTCTATCGCCGATCATTATCTGGCCGAATTGCGTGACGTAAATGTGCAAAAAGACGATGAAATTTCGTCGGAATTTGGAGCGGGTGGGAGAGTTGCTCGCGTATGAATTGTCGAAGACGCTGACATTCAAAACCGAACAAGTAGAAACACAATTGGGTGTGGCTCCATCCCGGACATTGCTGCAACAAGTTGTGCTGGCGACGATTTTAAGGGCCGGACTTCCATTGCACGAGGGTTTTCTTAACATGTTTGACAAAGCGGATAATGCATTTATCGGTGCTTATCGCGGACATCATATCAATGCTGAGGAAGAGTTCGAAGTTGAAATGGACTACATTACAAGTCCTGATCTTACCCGGCAAAATTTTAATTCTCATTGATCCGATGCTGGCCACAGGCCGGTCTATGGAAAAAGTTTATCACGCATTGTTACGCTTCGGCATTCCTGCGCAAACGCACATTGCATCCGTGATTGCCAGTCCCGAAGGCGTTGATTATTTGCAAAAACGCATTCCGCATTGCCGTCTCGGCTTGGTGCAATCGATCAAAAGCTGAATGAGCAATGGTATATCGTGCCAGGCCTCGGCGATGCCGGCGTACCTGGCTGCACGGTGAAAAGTAACGCTTAATTCAATAATTCGTCAAAAGTGATTGATACATAATAGGTTGAGCCAACATTCGGGCTTCCATATGCTTGAATGTATGAATTGCCAAACAAATTGGTCCCGCCCAGTTTGATAATGGATTTGATCGCATTGACCTTATAACTTACCTGCGCATCCAGCACGCTCACCGCCGGAACCCGTGTATTCGAGAAGATCGGAACATCCGTCGTCGTCGGAATTACAAAGCTCGACTCCCATATAAATGCCTGCTGATATTTGTAAGCAACATTAAAACCGAATGCGTTACTTGCTGTGATCCGTCTGCCGAATGACAGGTTATAGCGATATTTTGGCGTGTTAAATTGTGAATATTGCACTTCTGCTGAGGGTTTGAAGTCGTTCAGCTCATTATTTGCCACGTTTCCTCCGATGTTAAATCCTTTTGGCAAAGCGTACGTCAGGCCGAGCGCAAAACCGGTTGTCGTGATCGTCTCAGTCGTATTCACTGTTCTTGAATAACCATTGAAATTCCCCACGCCAATGCCCGACTCAATGGGCAAACCTGGCGCCGCGGCAGCCGTCGGCACCACAATCACAGTTCCTCCGATCAAATTTCTGTATTGACTAATGTAGTAGTAAGCGTCAATAAACAGTTTTTTGGCGATAACCGACTTATAACCAATCTCATAAGAAGCAATGCGCTCCGGTTTCAGTTTAACGGGTTTGTATTTTGGTAATTTTTCCAATGCATAAACCTTAGCCAGGTTCGGGACCAGTCCTGGCACCTGTGCGGCAAGGATAGCGGGCAACTGCGTTGCCAGCACACCCGGCAATGCCTGATTGACACCCGCAGTAATGGCTGCCTGGATGGCAGCCGGTGTATTAGGGATTGCGCCAGACGCAACACCTTGGTTTACAGCATTAGTAACTTGGGTTGTAACTGCCTGCGTAATCGCATTGGTGGCTTGCAATGTTACTGCGCCTTTGGCATAATTTGTGGCATTCTGAACAATTGTCGGATCATTGGCAATAACTTGCGAAATGGCGGCTTCCGATGAAGTTTTGTCTTAATATCCCATTGGAAAGATTGATCTGTGGATCAAATTCCGGCAGTCCGCCAATCAATGTTCCCGATGGCGTTCTGAGGTCGATATATTGGTTTTGGGTCGTTGGAATGCGGAAACCGGTTTGGTAAGAAAGTCTGATGTTATGCTCGCCAAATGTGGTTACGGCTGAAATCCGGGGTGTAAATTGTCCTTCGAAATTCTCGTTTTTATCATAACGGATGGAAGCCGTCAGCTTCAAATGATCGCTTAAAAGTGTTTTTCGCAGCTTGTAAAAAGGCACCATATTCAGTGATTGGAATTTTGCCGTTTCTGCCTTCTTTTCGTATCCGCAAACAATGTTCCCGCCGACCTCAGCTCATAAAGCCGGAAATTCGCGCCAGCAAGCAGTTCAACGAATTTGACCTCATTCTTAAAATTGTAAAAACCCTCCACGTGATAAAGGTTCGTTTTATCAGCAAATCCACCTCCACCGTTCACAATGGGCATATTTCTATATTTATCCAAAAGCTGGTTGTAAGCAGCCGTTCCGGGCATCGGCATATCTTTGTCAGCAAATTGACGGGCGGCGAGATGTGCCTGCTCTTCTGGTGCCCCGGATGCTCTGGCCGTTGCGAAAGCGCCAACATATTGTCCAAACCAGGTGCTATGCGGCTTAAAATCATTCAGCATGGAAACGGCAGCAAGTCCGGCAAGATAGGATTTGCCCGACCGTTCCTGCGTCGTGTAAGCCCGAACAGTAAAATTGTCGCCTCTTAGTTCCAGTTTCGCCTGGGTCAGATTGAAATCGCGCAGTGAATAACGGCCCGTTCCGGTGTAAACCGTTGTTCCATAGCCATAATTGACTTGCGCAATTGCTTCAATTTTTTCATTAATGCGATAATGAACGGCGGCATTGGCCTTAAAACTTTTGGTATTATAATCCACCAGATCCTTTTCCTGATAACCCGTTCGGCTTACGAATGTGCTTGGAACAAGCGCTACGGCCGATTGTGGAATCAGACCATTCGCCGCCAGCGTGCCTGCGACGGCATTAATGTTTGTTTGCACTTCATCACCGTAAACATTTACGCCATCGTAATCCAGGTCAGTTCCAGCTCCACGCCGTGGATCCGACGCGCCGCCGACATTTAAGTTATTGTAATTGGTTGCTTCCCAGTCTTTTGCTTTAATGTAAGACAGGTTGACTTTAAAAGCGATCTTGTTATTAAAAGCCTTTGCATAACGGATGGTGCCATCGATGAACGGCGTCGTGGCTTTCGAGCGGTTCGATTCGTGCATGACGCCTGATTTGACATTTGCGCTTAATCCCTGATATAAAAACGGACTCTTGCTATTCATTAAAATCAGCCCGTTAATGGCATTAGGCCCATAAAGTGCAGACGCGGCTCCCGGCAAAACTTCTACATTTTCAACATCCAGCTCTGACATTCCAATGATGTTGTCAAGTGAAAAATTAAGTCCCGGCGCCTGGTTATCCATTCCGTCGATCATTTGAACCGTCCTCGGATTTCCCGTGCTGCCAAATCCGCGCATGTTAACAGATTTGAACAAAACACCCTGCGTGGTCATATCAATGCCTTTAAGATTCGCAAGCGCGTCGTAAAAGTTGGCAGAAGGCGTTTCCCTGATGTTACGAATGTCCATTTTCTCAATCGCGACGGGAGATTTCATTACACTTTCCTCGACCCTGGATGCAGAAACGATGATTTCCTGACCTAATACGACCTGTTCGGCAAGCTTAATGTCTAGTTTGGAAATGCCGCCAGTGATTTCAATTTCCTGCGTTTGGAAACCTACGTAAGATATGATTAGCGCAAAAGGCGGGTTAGTTGTAGTCGTGAGTTTGAACTGTCCTTTATTATCTGTGATCGTCCCGATCACTTTTCCTTTAACCTGAATGCTAACGCCCGCAAGCGCTTCATTTGTAGTAGATTCTGTGACTTTTCCTTCAATATTGACCTGTGCAAATGCGGCGTAATGTATCAGAAAAAGCAAAATGCAAGGGCATAGTTTTAGCATAGTAGAGTTTTTCTTCATGGTTTTCAGTGGGTTGTTGTTGTCTTAGCAAGATAAATCAATATTAGCTTTTCCATAGCAATAATATGCTATTTTTTCTTTAAATGATTTTGCTATGATGTCGAGCTATCTTTGCAAAACGTCACTGTTAGTAAATTCAGAAGTCTTTGATACGTGGTAATTGGACATAACTGACGCATTATCCGTAGCTTTGGGTAGTTTTTCATAGTGTGGATAAATAAAATTACCTTTCACAATGCAGGATTCTTATGTTATTATAATGGCCGGTGGAGTTGGTACGCGGTTCTGGCCTTTCAGCAGAACCGATTTCCCTAAACAGTTTCACGATGTGTTAGGAACCGGCAAGACACTTTTGCAGCAGACAGTTGAGCGTTTCGACGGCGTTTGCCCGATCGAAAATATCTATATCGTTACAAGTCAGGAATATAAGGACATTGTAAAAGAGCAGATTCCTGCTTTGACCGACGATCAGATTTTGTTGGAGCCAAATCGCAGGAACACTGCGCCTTGCATTGCTTACGCGTGTTACAAGATCGCTTCCAAAAATCCCAATGCGAATGTGGTTGTAGCGCCAGCAGATCACATTATTTTAAAAGAAGAAAATTTCCGCGACACGATTAGCATTGCGCTGGGTGCAACACGGAATGAAGATATTTTAGTAACACTCGGGATTCAGCCAAGCCGTCCTGACACGGGATATGGTTACATTCAATACATTCCCGATAAGATG
This sequence comes from Dyadobacter sp. AC419, assembly GCF_979253085.1. Taxonomy (NCBI): domain Bacteria; kingdom Pseudomonadati; phylum Bacteroidota; class Cytophagia; order Cytophagales; family Spirosomataceae; genus Dyadobacter; species Dyadobacter sp. AC419. Next base: position 165,633 of record NZ_CEEDCD010000029.1, read on the forward strand.
ACGGTTAAGAAAGTAAAATCTTTCACCGAAAAACCGCATCTGGAACTTGCATTGCAGTTTTTGGACAGCGGAGATTTTGTCTGGAATGCAGGGATTTTTGTTTGGAATGTCAATGCTTTTAAGAAAGCTTTGAAATCATTTCAGCCCAACATTGCTGAGATTTTTGAAGGCGGAGAAGGACATTATTATCTGGAAACAGAGGATGGTTTCATCCAGAGAGCATATCAACATTGCGGCAGCATTTCCATCGACAATGGCATTATGGAAAAAGCGGATAATGTGCACGTTGTATTAAGCAACTTCGGCTGGTCGGATCTCGGAACCTGGAAGTCACTTTATGAAGTTTCCGAAAAAGACGAAAATCAGAACGTTACCGATGGAAATTTGATCCTGCATAACACAACAAATTCAATCATTAAAACTCCGAAGGACAAACTAAGTCGTTGTCAATGGCCTTGACGGCTTCATCGTCGCTGAGTACGACGGCGTTCTGCTCATCTGCCGAAAAGAAGACGAACAAAAAGTGAAAGAGTTTGTCGCCGAGGCGAAGGAGTTGGATGTGAAGTATGTTTAAAATAAGGTGATTAAAGCCAGATCGAGGGGTCTGGCTTTTTTGTTTTTAATGTGTAGATTTGTCTTAGTATTGCAATTTAAACAATGCTTTCTATGTCTAACCGGGAGTTGAAATCTGAGGTAATCCGACTTGTTAACGAAGTGGATGAAAACCGTATGGAAGACTTACTGCTTTCGATACGTTCTTTTATGGAACATCAGAATGTGGACAACGGCATTGACGCAAATTCTCCGGAATTACTCGAAGAACTCAACCAATCTTTACTTCAAGCAGAATTAGGACAATTGATTTCCAACAACGATGTCTTAACAGAAGTAAAGCGTGGCTTACGAGATAAAATGGACTCCGCTCGCAAAGGATAATTACTTTGAAACAGTATCCTACATTTATGATAACTGGGGCGAAATAAGTGCTGAAAAATTTACGGATGATCTTGAAGCCAGTTTGAAAAACCTGGAACGGTTTCATTTTATAGGTAAACCTTACGCCTTATTGCCATCTGTTCGCGAGTTGGTATTAGGCAAGCACCAAAGCTTGTTTTATACCGTATTTGAAAATACAATTTTGATCCTTAACCTGATTGATTCGAGAAGGAAGGTTTAATCCTTGTCTGGCAGCACCTTCTCAATCTCAAAAAACCTTACATCCGCCTTCACTTTCTCCAAAATCTTCTGTGATCTTTCCGGTCTTGCGTCGGTGATGAAGACCTGGCCCAGGAAGCCGGTGTCGATTAGTTCGATCAGTTTCTGGATGCGGCGGTCGTCAAGTTTGTCGAAAATGTCGTCCAGTAACAGGATGGGGGTTTTTTCTTTTTCTTCTTTTAACAATTCGAACTGCGCCAGCTTCAATGCGATTAAGAAAGACTTCTGCTGGCCTTGCGACCCGAATTTTTTTAATGTAACGCCGTCAATTTCGAATGTGTATTCGTCTTTATGAACCCCTTTTCCGGTGCGTTGGGCATGTAAGTCCCTAGCCCGATTTTTCCTGAATTCCGCAGCGAAGTTTTCGCTGGCGACTTCGCTTTCGTAAATAACGTCGACCTGTTCGTGGCCGCTGCTGAGGAAATCGTAACTGTTGTGAAAGAGCGGCACAAACCGGCTCATGAATGTGCTGCGATGGTTATAAATGCGCTGCGAAAGGATGATCAGCGGCTCATTGTAAGTTTCCAGCAAGTCTTCATCCACGTAATTTCGCTCCGCAAAAAGCTTCAAAAGTCCATTTCTTTGGCTTAGGATCTTGTTATATTGAAGAAAATCGGTGAGATAACCTGGGGCTGCCTGTGCCAAGACGCCATCGAAAAAGCGCCGCCGTTCTTCACTGCCGTCGCGGATTAGGTCCGTGTCATTAGGCGCAATTAAAACAAGAGGAAAAAGGCCAATGTGATCGCTTAACCGGTCATAATTCTTCTTGTCGGCCATGAAAATCTTGCGCTGGCCGCGCTGCATGCTGCAAGTGATCTGCGTATTTCGGCCAGAATCTTTGAATACGCCATCCAGAACAAAAAAATCGGCCGTGTGTCGAATTCCCAGGGCATCCTGATTGTGAAATGCGCTTTTGGTAAGACTAAGAAAATAAATGGCGTCCAAGAGGTTTGTTTTTCCGCTCCCTGTTCTCCCCAACCAGACAATTTACATGTTCTCCAAAGGTGAAGGCTTTCTCTTCATAGCTTTTAAAGTATGTAAGATGGAGCTTTTCTAGCCACATGAACTTCTTTGTTATTTAGTTTATGCTTATTTTCGCAAATCATATTGCGTGAGTACGGCAAAAAACAGACTCTGTTCAAACCTCAAACTTTAAGACAAAGTTCTGTCTTTATAAACGAGAACCAAATACATGGCCACCGTTACTGAAAAAAAGAAAAAATCAGAACCCAGAAGAAGTTACAGCATCCGACAGAACAATATATGTTCTGGTTCGAGAATATGCTTTTGCAGCGTCGTTTTGAAGAAAAAGCAGGCCAATTATACGGTCAGCAGAAGATCAGAGGATTTTGTCACTTGTATATCGGACAGGAAGCTTGCTCGTCAGGAGCCGTAACAGCGCTTAAAGAAGGCGACAAATACATTACTGCTTATCGCGATCACGGCATTCCGCTGGCATTGGGAACATCACCCAACGCAATCATGGCTGAGCTTTATGGAAAAAAGACCGGGACCACAAAAGGAAAAGGTGGATCCATGCACATTTTCGATAAAGAAAGAGGCTTTGTAGGAGGTCACGGAATCGTGGGTGCTCAGATTCCTTTGGGAGCGGGCATTGCGTTTTGCGGAGAAATATAACAAAACCGGAAATCTCTGTATTTGCTATTTCGGTGACGGAGCCATTCGTCAGGGTGCATTTCACGAAGCATTGAACATGGCCATGAGCTGGAAATTGCCTGTCATTTTCGTGGTTGAAAACAACGGATATGCCATGGGAACTTCGGTTGCGCGGTCTTCAAATGTTACGGAACTTTATACATTGGGTGAAGCCTATGACATTCCTTCTGAACCAGTTGACGGAATGAGCGTTGAAGCCATTCACGAAGCAGTGGGAAGAGCGGCGGAACGTGCGAGAAACGGTGAAGGCCCGACATTCCTTGAATTCCGGACTTACCGTTACAGAGGTCACTCGATGTCCGATCCACAGAAATATCGTTCAAAAGAGGAAGTGGAAGAATACAAACACCGCGACCCGATTGAGCAGATCCGCGCTGTGATTCTTGAAAATCAGCTTGCAACAGAAGAAGATCTCGAAAACATTGATAAGAAAGTGAAAGAAATCGTTGCCGAATCCGTGCAGTTTGCTGAGGAATCAGAATTCCCGGATCCAAAAGAGGCCTACACTGATGTTTATGTAGAGAATGATTATCCATTTGTGATGGATTGATCGAACTTGAAGCAATTTAAATGAAACCCGCCGGATTATTTCGACGGGTTTTTTAAGTAAATTCGGCTTTTAACAACAGGTAACAATCTTGTTTTTGCTTTTTTTCGTAGATAGAATTTTAGTTATAATATATTAATATGCCCTTGGATCAGGAAATAGAAAGCGAAGAAGACGAAGTTGGCAAAGAGATGTCGTTTATCGGGCATTTGGAAGAATTAAGGTGGCATGTCATTCGAGCCGGTGGATCCATTCTTGTTTTTGCAATAATCGCTTTCGTATATATCAAAGAAATTTACCATTATGTGATCATAGCGCCGTCCCAGCCAGATTTCTGGACTTACCGGATGCTATGTAAGCTGGCTGACAAAGTTGGATATGATGAGCTTTGTATCAAGGCGTTGAATTTCAAATTACAGGCAATTGGCGTGGGTGATCAGTTCACCATGAGTATGACGTCTTCCGTTATCGCGGGTCTGGTTTTTGCGTTTCCTTATGCTTTCTGGGAGGTTTGGCGATTTATTAAGCCCGGACTTAAACCATCGGAAAGGCAGTCTGCGCGGGGAGCTGTGTTCTATGTAACATTCCTTTTCTTTTCAGGCGTTTTCTTTGGTTACTACGTGGTAACGCCGCTTGCCGTCAACTTCCTTGCAAACTTTACGCTGGACCCGTCCATCATTAACGAATTCAGTTTGTCGTCCTATATTTCTTTGGTGGCAACATTAACACTGGCTTGCGGAATTGCATTTCAGCTTCCGATTGTGGTTTACGTCCTTGCCAAAGTTGGTGTTCTAACGCCATCATTCATGCGGGAATACAGAAAGCACGCAATGATTGTGATTCTGATCGTGGCAGCCGTAATTACTCCTTCGCCGGACATTTACAGCCAGGTGATCGTCGCAATTCCTTTGTTCTTGCTTTATGAATTGAGTATTCTGGTTGCTGGAAAAGTAGAAAGAGAAAAATTAGCAGAAGAAAAAGCGTTGGCAAATAGCACAGGCGATATCTGAACTAGATAGATTGAAATTGATTACAGACCTCGGCCAATCGGTCGAGGTCTTCTTTTTGGTGGACTGCACTAATGGCTAGTCTCGTTATGAGTGGATCGGTCGGACTTGGGTAAGAGAAGCACGAAGCCATAATGCCGTTAGAAAGCAACGAATCGAATAGAGCAGGATTCTGACTGCAAAAAACCGGATAGGCAGCAACATGCTCAAAGCAGTTTGGGGCGAGTTGATCTACAAAATATTTATTGTTAGCGGCTAAAATTGCATTGACATCCTCATAATGGTTGATCTCCAAAAGCTTCGCAAGCGCATATATGTAGGCGGGAGCAGGGGGAGACGCGCCGGCAAACCAGGGCGAAAAGCGGATCGAATGATAGGCAGCATTATTGCAAGCAATTACACCACCAGGAATGCCCATTGCTTTGTTTAGCGAAGAAACCATGATGACATTGGCCTTACCGATCTGGTTGACGGTTTTATAAAGCCCGCCGCCATTCCCAACCACACCTAATGTATGTGACTCGTCAACAATGATCCATATATTGGAACGGTGATCAGGTAAATTGGAAAAGATAGAAAAGTCGAATACTTCAACCAATGGTGAACCAATGCCATCTGTACAAATGATGTGAGCCATTTCTGGCGAACTTTCCTGAATTAAATTCACAACTTCATTTGCCCACGCAGCCCATGTGCCAGAGCTGGCTGTCTTATTTTTACCCCACAAAGCGGGATGCACTTTTGGGGCGTAATGATATTGAATAGTTGGAGAGTCAGTTGTTTTGAAAACGATGTCCTCAATTACGTTCATCACCAGCTGCCCCGCCCACATGCCGGACGCAATAACCAAAGCTGATTCCGAGCCGATCCAGTTGGCTAATTGAACTTCTGCCTCCTCATAAATCGCAAGCTTTAAACTATTATTTCGTGAGCTTCCAAAATGCGCTCCGTAATGCTGAAAACCTTCTAAAAGGATGCTACGAAAGACTTCGTCGTGCCCCATTCCAAGATAATTCTGTCCCGCTAAACTATAAATATTCCGACCCATCTTCCGTAAGCACGGTTCGTCCGGGAGCTGGCTAGTGTGAGAGGTTTTCACGAATTTAGATTGTAGGATTCAAGATTGCGCCGGATCCGTTGCGGTCTGCAAATAAGATTTGACCGTAATCAAATGTCACTCCGGAAGCGGGATCATTTTTGATTAATAGCGAGCCATCCATGTCTACATAATCGAGCAAAGGAAGGAAGTGTGCGATTGCAGAAATGCCCACGCTGCTTTCTGTCATGCAGCCGATCATTGTTTTCATTCCCAATGTCTTGGCTTCTTTTATCATTCGCATTGCGGCAGTTGGTCCGCCGCATTTCGTAAGCTTAATGTTGATGCCGTGAAAGAGGCCATAGCAAGATTTTACATCATTCTCCACAATACAGCTTTCGTCAGCAATGACTGGCAATGCGCTTTCTGCGAAGACTTTTTTCATTCCTTCAATGTCATTTGCAGCAAGCGGCTGTTCGATAAACTCAACGCCCAGGCGCTTCTGATTCAGGTGCAAATGCTATGGTTTGTTCAGCTGTCCAGGCACAATTTGCATCAACGCGAAACGCGGCGTCCGTATTTTTTCTCAATTCTGCCACTATACGAAGGTCTTCGTTGGTGCCCAATTTGATCTTGTAAATCGGCCAGGGAAGCTCTTTCATTTTAGACACCATTTTCTCAATCGTGTCAATGCCGATTGTGAAATTGGTAAGCGGAATGTGATCAATGTTCAGACCCCAGCTGTCATACAATTTCTGGTTTTTCTTTTTGGCAAAAAAGTCATGTGCTGCCTCATCCAATGCACATTGCGCGAAAGGATTAGACTTCAACAACCGATGTGTTAACTCCCACAGACTTTCTGCACTCTCAAAATCACCTTTTTCGATAATGTCTTTTACAGCTTCCAGCGACCCGATCATATTCTCGATCGTTATGCCGTAATAAGGATTGCTGGTTGCTTCGCCAAGCCCGCTTACGCCATTATCGCTGAGCTCTACGATTAATGTAGGCTGTACATCACGCGAATCGTGGGCAATGGTGAAAGTATGTTTGAGTTGAAGGTCAAATGTGTGAAAGAGCAATTGCATCGCCTGATGGTTTAATTACGCATATCCAGTCCCCAGGATAATTTGTTTCGTAATGTGTTTAAGAAACTGTCGTCACGCATTTTGATTAGCCGTGCAACAAAACCGGCTTTCCGGACCGTTAGCAAAGTATTTTCATCCACCACGCGCGATCGCGCATCCAATGAAACCAGGAAATTATTGCTCCTGCTCTTCACTTCCAGTCTGATCACAGCCGTATCTTCGACAACCAAAGGCCGCACATTAAGATTATGCGGGCTAATGGGCGTAATAATAAAATTTTGTGAATGCGGAACGAGAACGGGTCCGCCGCAACTAAGCGAGTAACCAGTTGATCCTGTTGGTGTTGATACAATTAATCCGTCGGCCCAGTAAGAATTCAGGAATTCATCATTGAGATAAGTGTGGACCGTAATCATGGAAGATGTGTCGGTTTTGGTGATCGTAAAATCATTCAAACCGAAATTCTGTCCATCGAACAAATCTATATTGGACTCAATTTCAACCAGCGTCCGTTCGTCAATGCGATATTGATTGTTTTCCAGCGACGAAATCATGTCCGTGATTCTTTCGGGAGGAACAGTCGCCAGGAAGCCGAGACGGCCTACATTGATGCCGATTGCAGGAATTTGTCTTTTGCCGACGTGAGAAATGGTTTCCAGCAACGTGCCATCGCCTCCCATGCTTACGATCAGCCGTGCGTCGAAGAGTTGCTCAGGATTTTCGTAGACGAGGTCTGAGTAGTGTGTGATCCCGTTCTGATCCAGAAAAGTACGGAAGGGTTTGGAAAGCTGGACTTCAACTTTTCGGCGGGACAGCTCATTGAACATGTTTTCAATGAACGGGCGGGCAGACTCATTAAAGTTGCGTCCGTGAATTGCTATTTTCATGGAAGAAAAAAGTAGATCATCTTGTTTCTTCCGAAAGATACGCGCAAATACGCCGATTCAAAACAGCGAGGGGAGAAAGTAATGTGAAGATACTAAGTCGCAAGGTATCTCAAAAGCATATCCAAACGTTCCTGATTCCGACACTTTCGATGGGATCGTTGGCATGCGCTTCCTCGATTTCATAGCCGAAGCGTTCCAGCGTCGCAATGATGGGCGTAATGTGCGTCCGGTTGAGTTTTAATGTAAGCTTGGCTTCGTTAAGCGGATTGTAAGTTTCGCCTGAAGAGTAATAGCTGCTGAGCACTTTTGTGCCATTTGACTCAATTAAACGGCTTATTTCAGAAAGTGAATAACTTCTTTCTGCCACTTTAAGCACAATCACCGCTCCTTTTCTGAACACCCAGCTCATTTACAAAATGCTCAATCAAATCATTGAGCAAAATGCTTCCGGCAAAAGTGCGGTCGTCGTGTAAAACAGGGATTATCTGTAATCCGAATTGATTAACCAGCCTTAAAAGTTCGTAAGGATGCTGGTCGTCAGAAGCAAAAATGTCTTTATGCTGAATAATGATTCTTGCCAGCGTGTCCGTGCTGTCGGCAACATCGAAGAGGATGTCTTCCGAAACAATGCCTTGATAAACGCCCGAATCTGCAACGACAAGCTGTTTTACACTGAATTCATCCATCCAGTCCAGTGCTGTGCTCACCGAATCGGTAAGTTTCAGAACAGGAATCATTGGATTTATCAGGGTTGCAGCAAGCATAAGTCAGTCCGTCATTTTTCGAAGCTATAAAAAAACTATATATGTGTCAACTTTCGTCTAAAAGAATTCTTGGCTTTAAACAGCTCAGGCAACAGGCACTGAAATGTTTTTTTCAAGGAAGCTTTCTAGTATAACATTAAATTCGTCAGGATGTTCCATCATTGGCGCATGGCAGCATTTATCTATAAAATAAAGCTCTGAGCCAGCGATCAGCCTGTTAAATTCGTAACCTACATGCGGCGGCGTAATTGTATCGTTCAATCCCCAGACCAGCAATGTCGGCACATTGATCTCATGCAAATCTTTTGCCAGGTTATGACGCTGCGCAGATTTGGCAATCCCGACGATGCTCATGCATTTCGGAATGCTTGAAGTTGTTTCAAAAACTTCGTCAATCAGATCTTTTGTCGCCACCTGCGGATCGTAGAAAGTGTAAGCCACGCGTTCCTTAATGTAATCGTAGCTGCCGCGTTTCGGAAAAGATCCGCCCATTGAATTTTCAAATAAACCAGAGCTTCCTGTCAAAACCAGCTTATGAACGTTTTCCTGGTTCTTTAAAGTATACAAAAGTCCAATATGGCCGCCTAATGAGTTTCCGATAACGGTTACATTGGTCAGATTTTTAAAAGAAACAAAGTCCTCCAAAAATGCAAGTAATGCTTCCAGACCGGCCTCACGCGGAGGCAGTTCGTAGATAGGAAGCAAAGGAATGATGACGCGATAGCGACTGGAAAAATGTTCAATAATGCCGTCCCAGTTGCTTAATGCACCGAAAAGGCCATGCAAAAGCAGTAATGTTTCGCCTTTTCCCTCATCGATTAACTGAAACCTGCCCTCTGCATGTACTGTATATTTCATTCTGTTATTGTGGATTTAGAAGATGTATGGAAGTTTTTATAACCCATCAAAGAAACTAGTGCATGATTTCCATAAGCTACAAAACTAGTTAAATTTTTCAATTGGTAACAGCTATAAAGGAACAAAGCAAATTCTATTTTCTTGTAAATATTATATTAATAATCACAAAACACGAATCATAACATTGAAAGGTGCAATTTGGTTTGACTCTGGCACTGATCCGCTCTCAATATCACTTCCGGCCGGTTCAGGTAAAAAGCAGATCCGTCGTGCTTCCAATACAAGATCCGTATGTGTAACCGAAATTTAGTTAGAATTTAGAGTTATACCGATTAGAAAAATATTAAAACAACGATTAATTAATATGTTATTCCAATTAATGCTCCGCTTGTCTGCCGGCTGCTGTGTGCTTATGGTGACGGTTTTGGCTACAACATCGCATGTGACTGCCCAAACGGTGATGCCGCTCTATCCCGATAAAATACCAAATTCAATCTCCGGGCCGGACGAGGAGACGAATAAAGACCAGGTGATAAGAAAGGTTTCCAAGCCAACATTGACCGTTTATTTGCCGCCCGCAGCGAATGCGACGGGAACGGCCATCGTCGTTTGTCCGGGAGGCGGTTACGGCGTGCTGGTCATGGAGTGGGAGGGTTACAGGATCGCCAAAGAGCTGAACAAATCGGGAATAGCGGCGATTATTTTGAAATACAGGTTGCCGGATGAAAAGATTATGAAAGACAAATCCATCGGACCGTTGCAGGATGCCCAGCAAGCCATCAAGACCGTTCGGGAAAATTCGAAGGAATGGAAAATCAATCCGGATAAGATTGGAATTATGGGCTTCTCAGCGGGCGGACATCTCGCTGCAACGGCGGGAACACATTATGATAGCACATTCATTGATAATCCAAAGAAAAACAAGCGTTCGTCCGGATTTTATGGTGCTTGTTTATCCTGTTATCACATTGCTGGATAAAGCGGGTCACAAAGGTTCGAGCAGCAACCTGCTGGGTGAAACGCCCGGAATGGATAAGATCCGTTATTTTTCCAATGAACTGCAAGTTAAAAAAACGACGCCGCCTGCATTTCTGACGCACGCGGGCGACGACACGGTTGTGCCTGTTTCAAACAGCATTAAATTTTACGAGGCGTTGATCGCAAATGGCGTTGCGGCCGATCTGCACATATATTCAAAAGGCCAGCATGGTTATCCCAAAACGCCTGAGTTAGGCGAGTGGTTTGGACGTTGTCTGCATTGGATGAAGGTTAATGAATTATTACCGGTAAAGTAATTTACAATTCGGGCTCTCAGGAGCCCTTTCCGAATTCAGGAACAGCGGTTTTCAGCGCGTCAATCATTATTAAATCGTCGCCACTTTGCAGGGCGTTTCTCAGCATGTCTAACATTGATTTCGAACAAAGATCTGTGTTTTCTGCTGCGATGACCCGAATCGATGTGTTTTTGCCGGCTGATGCTTTTTCCTTTGAAAGGAACAGCTCTTCATGCAGCTTCTCTCCAGCGCGCAGCCCGGTGTAAATGATTTGGATATCATCGCCTTGTTTTAATCCTGAAAATTGAATCATTCTTTTTGCGATATCCGCAATCAAGATCTGCTTGCCCATATCAACAAATAATATTTGTCCACTCAGTCCCACTGCGCTGGCTTGTAACACGAGCTGGCAAGCTTCGGAAGCAGTCATCATGTAGCGGCTCACTTCCGGATGTGTAACGGTGACTGGGCCGCCTGCTTCTATTTGCTTTTCAAATGTCAGCATAAACGAGCCATTCGACCTTAACACATTGCCGAAGCGGGTGATGATCCATTGCGTTGCAGTCTGTTTAGACTGGCTGAGGGACTGCAAATACATTTCTGCGACACGCTTTGTTGCACCCATAATGCTCGCAGGATTTACGGCCTTGTCTGTTGATATGAAGATAAATTTTCGCACATGATAGGCCATAGCAAGGCCGGCGAGGATCTCAACGCCAAAAATATTGACCTTAATGGCTTCATAAGGATGACTTTCCATCAAGGGAACATGCTTGTAAGCAGCTGCATTGAAGACAACATTCGGCCGCGTCCGGCGGAAAATCGACTCCATTCGAAAAGAATCTATGATGCTGGCGACATAAGAGCGAATGTCCAACGCTGGAAACTCCTGCCGTAATTGTAAATCGAGATCATTCAAAGCCGTTTCGGCTTGGTCAATTAAGATCAATGTGGCTGGATTAAGAGTTGCTAACTGCATCACCAGCTCGCTCCCGATCGAGCCTGCTGCGCCTGTGATCAGGATTTTGTTGCCTTCAATTTCCTCCCGGACATTGGACATGTCCAGTGCAATGGGTGCTCTGCCCAACAAATCTTCAACAGTAAAAGCGCAATGTTCGTGTAAGCGCTGCGCGCCAGAAGTAGGATGTTGCATATGTTTTGTAAAATCGATAAAGCGGATTTTACATTGATACGCGGCGCTTGAAAATCGGTCACAAAAAAAGAGCTGTAAATTTTACAGCTCTTTTTTTGTGAATGCTTAGGATGATTAAATCAACCCTTCGAATATGCCGGGTGCAAGTCCAAACAAGATGGTTAAGACGGTTGCCAACAATAAAATGGCCTGGTAAAACGGCGCAACACGGATCTTTAACAAATCGCCTTCTCGCAAATAGGACGAGATGATCACGCGGAAATAATAGTAAATACCAACGGCTGACATCACGAACGGCAATGACCGTGATCCAAATGATCCCTCTGTCTGCTGCGCTTGTAAAAATGAAAAACTTACCCCAGAAACCGGCTGTAAGCGGGATTCCGGCAAGGGAAAGCATTGAAACAGTCAGAATGAATGCGAGGAGCGGATTGTTTTTGGCCAAGCCGTTAAATGCTTCATAACGCTCATTAGGCAATCCCTCGAATGTTTTTTCTTTCGAAACCAACATCAGCACACCAAATGCGCAGATCGTTGACAGCGAATAGGCCAGCGAATAAAACACGATAGCGCTTTGAGAAGGCTTTGTCAATGCCGTTAATGCGATCAGCATGTAACCTGCGTGTGAAATCCCTGAGTAAGCCAGCATTCTTTTAAAGCTGTTTTGGCTCGTTGCACCAATGTTCCCGACGAGTAATGTGAGGACGGCAATGGCCGCAATAACAACCCACCAGAAACTGTAAACACCACTGAAAGAAGTGCTTAGTAATCGGAAAAGTGCTGCAAAACCTGCTGTCTTTACGATCGTTGACATGAATGTTGTAAAGATCGTCGGAGCTCCTTCGTAAACATCCGGCGTCCAGAAGTGGAACGGCGCGGCAGAAACTTTAAACAGCATGCCGATCAGCAAAAGCAGCAAGCCTGCATATAGAATGTAAGGCTGGCTATTTGCCTGAATATTGGAAGCAAAGCCTTGAATGTGAACAAGTTTGAAAGAACCCGTTGCACCATAAATGAGTGTAATCCCGAAAAGCATAAATCCTGTTGCAAACGCGCCCATCAAGAAATATTTCAATGCAGCTTCATTGGAACGCAGGTTACGCTTGTTGCTTCCTGTCAAAACATACATGGCAACAGACAAAATTTCAACCCCGATGAAAAGCATGATCATGTGCTCAAAACCGATCATCATTAATGCGCCAACCAGTGAAAAAAGCATCAATCCATAATATTCTGCAGGCTCGGAATCTGCATTGTCTTGAAAACCGCCAGAAATGGCCACAATCATAAATGCTGACAACAACACAATGCCATTGAATGCAAGTGTCAGATTATCAACCCGGAGCATGTCGTAGAAGTAAAGCAACGGCCCCTTGTTCCATTCCAGAAAATTGCTGGCTATGGCAAGGACAAGGAAGAATAATGTGGCAGGAAGTAAAATGTTCTTAGATTTCGAAAAGCCCAAAAAGAGGGTTACGACGCCAAGAACGGACAATAATATAATGGGATACATATTTTATTAGTTATTAACCATTTGTAAAAGCTGGCTTACAGCTGGCTCTGTTAATTTCAGAAACGTGTTGGGATAAATGCCAATCCAGAAAACCATGATAACCAAAGGCAAAAGCACAGCGCGCTCGCTCATGGTCAGGTCCTGAAAACCTTCAACCCATTTGGAACGCGGCCCAAACATTGATTTTTGGAACATGCGCAGCATATAAACTGAGCCTAAAATGATGGTAAGACCGGCAATCGTGCCTAACCAGCCGTCATATTGGAAAACGCTCGATAAAAGCAGGAATTCGCCTACGAAACCATTGGTCAAAGGAAGCGCAACACTTCCCAGCAGCAAGATCATAAAGTAAACGCTCAAATGCGGCGTGCTTTGCGTAATTCCCCCTAATTGATCCAGATAACGCGTTTTGGTGCGGGAATAGATAATATCAATGATGAAAAACAAACCGATTACATTGATCCCGTGCGCAAGCATTTGAATCAATGCGCCTTGCAAGCCATTGATCGAATAAGAGAAAACACCTGCTGCCATCAAGCCCACGTGCGCGAAGGAAGAATAAGCGATCAGACGCTTCATATCGCTTTGCTGAATGGCAATGATAGAACCGTAAATAATGCCGATCACTGAAAGGACCATCGCCATCGTGCCCCAGATTTCCATGCCTCCCGGTACGATCGGAAGTAAAAACCGGATCAGACCGTAAACCCCCATTTTCAACATGATCCCTGAAAGCAGCATGGTTGCTGGCGTCGGCGATTCTGTGTAAGTGTCGGGCTGCCAGGTGTGGAAGGAAATAATGGCATTTTAATCGCAAATGCAATGAAGAATGCCCAGAATATGAAACCTTGTGTTTGCTGCGGAAGTTGCAGCTGATAAAATGCCGTGATCTCAGATGTATGCGTGCCGGGTGTTTGGTAATACAAATAAACCAGTCCGACCAACATTAGCAAGCTTCCGAAAATGGTGTAAATGAAGAACTTGAATGTTACTTTCAAACGATTTTCTCACCCCAGATCGCAGCAAGGAAATAAACCGGAATCAGCGCTGCTTCGAAGAACAAATAGAACAAAAACGCATCAGTTGAAGTGAAAACCCCGATTAATGCTGCTTCCATAAACAGAATCAGCGAATAGAATGAAGCCGGTTTTCTGTAATCGTGATTGAATGCCGAAAGTATAATAAGCGGGGTCAGAAATGTTGTAAGCAAAACCAGCACAAGGCTGATCCCATCAATGCCGGCGGCGAAGGAAATGCCTCCTGATGCCAGCCAGGCATATTTAAAACCAAATTGCGTACCCGCAGCCGGATCAAATTGCAGCCACGTGGCCACTGAAACGCCTAGTATGGCCAAACCGCTCACCAAAGCAACCTGCTTCGCCAGGCGTTCGCCTGAAAGCAGCGTAAGAACACCTGTGGCAATGGGTAAAAGTATTAAAAGAAGAGTAAGCATATTTTAAGTCAACGGTCAGCAACAAATGGTGAACGGATTTTATTGATCAAAGTAAAAGCTTCCAGAATAATATGACCACAATGCCCAGAACCATCGCAAAAACATAGTCTCCCGTGGATCCTGTCTGTGTTTTTTTCAAAAGTCCTGCGAAAAACTGCGTCAGCCGGACGAATGCATTTACAACGAGATCAATGAAAAATTCTCCGAAACTGTAAAGGATATTGGATAAGGTTTTGATTGGCTTCACAAACACATTGTCGTAAAGCTCGTCCACATAATATTTGTTGTAAACCAAACCCTGTAATGCTGTTTTTGGCTGAGAGTCGGGAGCTGGAACGGATGCTTTTTGAACATACATGACATAAGCCACAACTGCCGAAACCAATGCTACGGCCACCGAAACGCCCATTAACAAATATTCCTCTGAATGTGAAAGTTCCGTTGGCAAGAAGGCCTCAGGATTAACCATGCGCGATGCGTCGTATAACGGACTCATGAACTCGGCCAAATGATGCGTGCCGTGCAATGCTTCCGGAACACCAATAAAACCGCCTAATGCGGATAAAACAGCCAGGATAACCAAGGGAATAGTCATGGATGCAGGCGATTCGTGCAAATGATGCTCCTGCTCATGCGTCCCACGAAATGTTCCGAAAAATGTCAGGAACAGTAAACGGAACATGTAGAAAGAGGTCATTAATGAGCCTAAAACTCCGATTCCCCAAAGTAATTTGTTGTGTTCGAAAACATGGGCAAGGATCTCATCTTTGGAGAAAAACCCTGCAAATGGCGGAATTCCAGAAATTGCGATGGTTGCAATCAGGAATGTCAGGAACGTGATCGGAAGCTTTTTCCGCAAGCCACCCATCGAACGGATATCCTGCTCATCAGACATGGCGTGAATCACGCTTCCGGCTCCAAGGAATAGCAATGCTTTGAAAAATGCGTGGGTAATTACGTGGAACATGGAAGCCGAATAAGCCATCGCGCCCAAGCCCATGAACATATAACCCAACTGACTTACAGTCGAATAAGCCAAAACCTTCTTAATGTCATTTTGTAATAGACCAATCGAAGCTGCGAACAATGCTGTTGCCGCACCGATAATGCCGACGATTTCTAATGTAGACGGCGCCAGCGAATAGAGGACATTGGAACGGATCACCATATAAATGCCCGCCGTAACCATCGTCGCCGCGTGAATAAGTGCAGAAACTGGTGTTGGACCTGCCATCGCGTCTGGCAACCACGTGTAAAGTGGAATCTGCGCCGATTTTCCCATTGCACCAATAAACAGGAACAATGTAATGGTAATGATGATCGGATCACCGATTTCAAAATCCGTTGCCTTGCTGAACACCTCAAGATATTCAACCGAACCGAATGTGGAAATGATCGTGAAAATCCCTAACAGGAAACCCAAGTCTCCTACACGGTTCATAATGAATGCCTTACGAGCAGCGTTATTGTAATTTCGTGTTTTTATTCCAAAACCCGATCAGCAAATAAGAGCACAATCCAACGCCTTCCCAGCCAATGAACATGATCACGTAATTGGCAACCCAAAACGAGCAGCAACATGAAGAACAAAAACAGGTTCAGATAAGCGAAAAACTTACCAAAACCTTCGTCATGATGCATGTAACCAATGGAATAAATGTGGATCAGCGAACCCACTCCGGTAATGATCATGAGCATCAAAAGCGAAAGCTGATCGATCTGGAAAGAGAATGGAATGTTGAGGTCGCCTACAGGAGATCCAGTCGAAAAGCGGAACAATAATGGGCTGACTTCCAGTGGCTAAAAATGCTTGGAACGTCATCACAGACAGCACGAAACTAGCCACAACAGCCAATGTTCCTATAACTCCGACAGCGCCTTTGGGTATATTCTTAAATCCGATTCCGTTGATCAGGAAACCGATCAGCGGCAACAAGGGAATCAGAATGAGTAATGATGCAGACATGTTAAATATTTAATCTTTATTAGCGGATGCTTACCACTTCAGTTTGTTAAGAAATCCAATGTCCGTATTTCTTGTGTTTCCGGTAAATCATCACGATGATAGCAAGCCCGACGGCCACTTCCGCAGCGGCAACGGCCATAATGAAAAACACAAAAACCTGCCCGGAAGGATCAGATCTGTAAGATGAAAATGCAATAAGGAGCAAATTCGCAGCATTAAGCATTAATTCTACGGACATGAAAATGATGATCGCATTGCGCCGTGTTAACACGCCAATAATGCCGATCACAAAAAGTAAAGTGCTGAGAATTAGATAATGTTGAAGTGGAATGTTCTGAATAACCGCCGGTATATTGACCTCTGGAATATTGGGGTTTGGGATGATAGCAGGTTTACCTTGTTGGATATTCGGTTAAAATAGTCAAAAATAGATTTCCGGCAAAAATAGACATAAATACTACTTACTAAAGTCAGATTCGTAACGATTATGTCAGCGCTGGGTTAATGCCCTTAGTTTAATTTCGGTCAGTTTTCTTTTGGTGTCCAACGGAAACTCACCTTTCATCATCCAGTCGAAGAAAGAAGGCTCGTTTTTTAGAATATCTACTACTTTCTTTCCATTGTGTTTACCAAAATTGAAAACTTCTTCTCCTTTATCGTTATAGCACATACGGCCTGCGAAATCGATCAGTTTTGAAGCTGTCAGCTCGTGCAGTGCGGCCACGTCATTTTTGATTGGTTCGGTTTCAACGCCGTGTGAATCAACGACTTTCACCCCTTCATAACGCGCGATCTGACCTTGTAAAACCTCAAATGTAGCAACGGTGTCCGCTTCTGCGCTGTGTGCATTCAGAAGCTCTTTGCCGCAATAAAATTTATAAGCAGCGCCCAGGTTTCTAGGCTCCATCATGTGGTAAATGCGTTGTGCATCAACCGTTTTGCGGTTTTTCAAATCAAACTCAACGCCTACACGCAGGAATTCCTCCACAAGCATCGGGATGTCAAATCGATTGGAATTGAAACCAGCCAGGTCGCAGCCTTCCAGGAATGTTGCCAGGTTTTTGGCAATGCCTTTGAATGTAGGCGCGTCCTTGATATCCTCGTCATAAATGCCGTGGATAAGGCTGCTTTCCAGCGGAATAGGCATTTCAGGATTGATCCTTCTTGTACGGATTTCGGTTTCGCCGTTCGGAAGTGCCTTTACGACAGATATCTCAACAATACGGTCGCGGACGATATTGACTCCGGTCGTTTCAAGATCAAAAAAAGCGAGCGGCTTTTTCAGACGGAGGGTATGCATAGGGCACTCAAATTAGATTTTCGAGCCGTGAAGTTACGCCGAAACATAAGATAGCGCAAGAAAGAGGTTAGTTTATATAGATTATAAAAAAGTTAAAATCCTGCTATCCGGTGTGAGAAGCAAAGAACGCTTAATCCATCCACCCATAAGATTTGGTAACTGCTTTTTGCCAGCCTTTGTAAAATTTATCCCTGGTTTCTTGTTCCATATCCGGGTTCCAGGTGTGGGCTATGGCCCAGTTGGCGGTGAGTTCGTCGGTGTTTTTCCAGTAACCAACAGCGAGGCCGGCGGCGTAGGCTGCTCCTAATGCGGTGGTTTCGGCGATGGCTGGTGACACGACTTGGGTGTTTAAGAATATCGGCCTGGAATTGCATGAGGAGTTCGTTGGCAACCATTCCGCCGTCGACGCGGTAGGGACGTAAGTTCAATGCCGGAGTCTTGTTCCATGGCTCGTACAACGTCAACAGTCTGATATGCAGATGCTTCCAGAACGGCCCGTGCAATGTGGCCTTTGTTGACGTAACGTGTTAACCCGGCAATGACGCCGCGGGCATCATTCCGCCAGTAAGGCGCATACAAACCAGAAAACGCAGGGACGAAGTAAGCGCCACCATTATCTTCGACGGTTTTCGCGCGAATTTTTCAATGTCGCTGCTTTTTTTGATCAAACCCAAATTGTCCCGGACCGATTGGACCAATGCACCGGTGACCGCGACACTGCCTTCCAGTGCATACTGGACCGGATTGTCGCCAAATCTGCAAGAAATCGTTGTTAGCAAGCCATTTTCAGAGGTTTTAAGCTCGTTACCCGTGTTTCATAACCAGGAAGCAGCCGGTTCCGTAAGCTGTTTCTGGCCATGCCCGGTTTGAAGCAGGTTTGACCAACCAACGCGGCATGCTGATCGCCCAGATCACCCGCAACGGGCACGCCAGGCAGGATTTCATTGTTTACATAACCATAAATTTCGCTGCTGCTTTTGATGGCCGGGAGCATATTTTCGGGAATGTCGTAATCCGCGAGCATTTCCTTGTCCCATTGCAGCGTTTTGAGATTCATGAGTTGCGTGCGGCTTGCATTGGTGACGTCTGTTACGTGTCGATGCCGCCCTCGCCATGCGTCCCGCCGGTGAGGTGCCAGATCAGGAATGTGTCCATATTACCAAAAACGGCATCGCCTTTTTCAGCATCTTCCCGGATTGCTTCCACATTATCGTTGAGCAGCCATTTTTTTAGTTTAAGGCCGCTGAAATAGGTGGAAACCGGAAGTCCGGTAATGTCCCTGAACTGGTTCAAACCGCCTTCCCGTTCGTATTTTGCTACTGAATTCAGTCGTTCTTGTATCTTGCCAAACCAATGCATTATAATAAGGTTTTCCCGTGCGTCTGTTCCAGACCACCGTCGTTTCCCGTTGATTGGTGATGCCAATCGCCGCAATGTCCGCCGCCGTTGCCGACACATTAATCCTTGCAATCGCAATCACTTCCAATGTATTTTTCCAGATTTGGGTCGGATTAATGCTCCACCCAGCCCGGAGATACGCGGGTAAATTTGTTCGTGTTCCTTTTGCCCTACTGAAACAATGTTACCCTGGTGATTGAAAAGTCCTGCAACGTGTGCTGGTCGTTCCCTGGTCAATGGCGGCTACGTATTTCGACATGGTGGTATTTTGATTGGCTTTTTTTGCAATAAAGTCAGTAATTAGAGAAAATTACCTGATAGCGACAAATCAGAACCCAAATGAACCCTCACACACATTCTGAAAATGAAGCGTAAATTCAAAATGGCAGGACTGATCTTGCTGGCCGCCATTTGCTTGTTTCTAATTGTCGATTTCGCCTTTCCAGCTTTCAGCCCAAAATCAATTATGCGACGCAGGTTACCGACCACAAAGGCAATGTGATCCACGCTTTTTTAAGCAAAGAAGATAAATGGCGGCTTCTACACGAATGTCGCAGATATCACGCCCTTGCTTCGTAAAACACTGATTTATAAGGAAAGACCAATATTTCTACTATCATCCGGGCGTAAATCCTTTCGCGATTATCCGGGGCAGGAATGCGCAACATTTTCACCGGCCGAAGAACTTCCGGCGCCTCCACGATTACCATGCAGGTTGTGCGACTTTTAGAGCCGCGCCGACGGACCTATCTGAACAAAATCCTTGAAATACATCGAGCATTCCAGCTTGAACTGCATTATTCGAAAGCCGAGATCCTGCAAATGTATCTCAATCTGGTGCCTTATGGCGGCAACATTGAAGGCATTAAGGCGGCTTCGCTGCTGTATTTCGGGAAAACCGCCTCAGCTGCTCAGTTTGTCGGAAATCACTGCATTGACGATTGTGCCGAACCGTCCGTCGAGCCTGCGACCAGGAACGCGGAACGAAGCATTGGTAGCGGCCAGAAATGAATGGTTACGCCGGTTTGAATACGAGCAGCTTTTTGATAAAAACATTGTTCAGGATGCTTTGAATGAGCCGTTGGTCATAAAGCGTTTGCAGGCGCCTAAGCTAGCTCCGCATCTGGCGTTGAGATTGAAAAAAGAAAATCCGGATCAGCCTGTGATTCATAGTCAGCTAAAAATTCAGTTGCAGAGCCAGATAGAGGAGCAGGTTAAAAATTACATTAACCGACGAAAGATGATGAACATTCACAATGCGTCGGTGCTGGTGGTGAATAATGAGACGATGGAAGTGGAGGCTTACGTTGGCTCGGCGGATTTTCATGATGTGTTTGATGGCGGTCAGGTGGACGGTATTCGGGCGGTTCGTTCGCCGGGAAGACGCCTTGAAACCATTGATTTATGCAACGGCATTCGATCAGGGAATGATCACTCCGAAAAACATCGTAAATGACGTTCCAAGCAATTTCAGCGGTTACGAACCGGAGAATTTTGATCAACATTTCAATGGCCCGGTTACCGCGGAATTTGCCTTGGCCAATTCTTTGAACATTCCGGCGGTTAAGATTTTGAAAGAAGTAAGCACACCCATTTTAATTTCAAAACTGCGAAAAGCGGGTTTCAAAACCATTGACAAGCAGGCAAAAGACCTTGGACTTTCTATGATCCTGGGCGGATGTGGCGTGACATTGGAAGAGTTCAACGCGTTTATTTGCAGCTTTTTCCAATGAAGGCGAATTGAAAAAATTACGTTACACATCGCAAACGCCTTTGGACAAGAAAGGAACGCCGATCATTTCCCCCGAAGCCGCCCTATTTATTAACCAACATTCTTACCCAAATCACCCGGCCCGATTTGCCTACGAACTTTGATAACACCTATCATTTGCCCAAAATCGCCTGGAAAACGGGCACTTCTTACGGAAAGCGGGATGCGTGGAGCATCTGGTTACAACCGCCGATATACGATTGGCGTTTGGGTAGGAAATTTTTCCGGCGAAGGCGTTCCCGAGTTGAGTGGTGCGAACACGGCCACACCATTGCTGTTCTCCTCTATTTTCAATGCATTGGATTATAATTCGCCAAAAGGCTGGTATCAAACGCCTGCCAATGTATCATTAAGAAAAGTCTGTGCGGAGAGCGGCGACATTCCCTCTGATTTTTGCACGCATCAGATTCTGGATCAATACATTACAGGTGTTTCTGCTTATAAGAAATGCCAGCATTTGAGTATGGATTTTTACGGATAAGGCAGAGAAGATTTCTTACTGCACTTATTGCATTCCGGAAAATGGATTTGAAAAACGTGCATATGCTAATCTGGCGCCGGAATTGATTGCCTATAATGAGCTGCAAAAAATCCCTTACCAAAAAATTCCCCCGCCGCAACTACCTCGATTGCGAGCGCGTGTTCGACGAAGGTCCGCCCTTGATTGTGAGCCCGAATGACGGGAGCGAATATTATTTACGACCTGACGAGCCGCAGCAAATTCAGCTGGCTTGCCAGACGTCCAATGACGTGCAGGAAGTTTTTTGGTATATTAATGATAAGCTGAGCAAGAAATCAGCTCCGCATGAAAGCGTTTTTGTGAGCCTTCCATTGGGACAGCGTAAAGATCTCGTGCAGCGACGATAAGGGCCGGAATTCGAATATTTGGGTGACTGTAAAGAAAATGTAATGTTACAGCGCTTCGCCTTCGGCTTCCTGATATACGACCTGAATCAATGTTTGTCCAACCGCCTTTAATGTCTTAGGATCAATGTGTTCCATTGTATCATCATTCGTATGCCATTGGTCAAAGAATGTTTTTGACATGTTATTAGCACGCGTATGGATAATGTCGATCATCGGGATTTTGGCAATTTTATTTACGGCCAAATGGTCATCCGTGATGGAACCGCCTCTTTCGTTGATAAAGAAATTGTTGTAACCAAGTCTGCTCGCTGTGTTCCAAATGGAATTCACAACGCTTTCGGCCATCTGCACAGAATAACCTTCTTTAAAGAATGTCGCACCTTTTGCACCAGCCATATCGAGCAGAATTCCGAAATATGCTGTGTAATTAGGAATGTGTTTATTGGCAGCCCAATATTGTGATCCAAGGCAGTAACCGCCATATTCGTCGTCTGATTGCTCTGAATTTCCCCAGTCCTCAGCATCAAAAAAGATAATGTCGACGCCAATTTCAGGACTTGGTTTTTGGGCAGAAAGAACACGCGCAACTTCCAGTAATATTCCCACACCGCTAGCACCATCATTGGCTGCAAGAACCGGCTTATCTTTCACTAAGGAATCCTGATCAGAAAACGGCCTCGAATCCCAATGAGCCGCCAGAAGGATTCGTTTTGAAGCTTTTGGATTAAAGCTGCCGATGATATTTGTCGAATTAAGCGTCTTGTTGTCATAAGTTGTAGCCTTGAATTTTTGTTCAATCACGTCCAGACCGTAACCTTTTAATGTCGCTGCCAGATATGCAGCGCAGGCATCGTGCTGTTTCGTATTTGGCACCCTGGGGCCAAAGTCCACCTGCTTTTGCACAAACTTATAAGCAGAATCTGCATTGAAATCGGGGCTTTTAACAAGAGCGGGCGCTTGTTCAGCAGTTTGTTCGGCTCCGTCCTTGGTTTTGCAGCCGTAGGCCAGCACGAAGACAAACAGCAATAATGATAACTTTTTCATATTTATTCTTCGTAAGCCCAATCGATGCGCGTTTTTGAGTCGCGGATCACCAGTCCCTGATTTTTGAAGTAAGAACGGATTTCGTCTACTTTTTCGTAGTTCATTGATAACTTATATTCCTTATAAAGTTTCAGCATGCCGTCCAGAATGGCATAACCTTCGCTGTATTCCTCTTTCAAGCCCAAAACATCCTCGAAGAAAGTGACAAAGTTGTCCTTTAACGCATTAAATGTTTCTTCGCCCAGCGCAGCCGATTTCAGCTGGCCCATGTTGAGCATATTGATGTATTTCAGCATGTTAAAGAGATTGGCAAACGCAACCGACGTGTTAAGGTCATCGTTCATGGCTCCATAAAATCCCTCAATTGCCTTTTCAATTTCAATCTTCTTGATCTCGTCAGCACTTACGCCTTCTTCGGCAATGTAAGTCAGCAATTTCCGTTTCTGAGCCCGTTAGCGAGCTTTTTGTAACCCTTATGCGCCGCTTTTAATGCTTCATTGGAAAAATCTAGCGTGCTGCGATATTGACTTTGCAGCATAAAAAAGCGAACCGTCATCGGGCTGTAAGCCTGTTCGAGCAATGCATGATTCCCTGAAAAAAGTTCGGAAGGCAAAAACGAGTTATTGAGCGATTTTGACATCTTTTGTCCGTTCACCGTCAGCATATTTGTATGCATCCAGTAACGAACCGGCTCTTCGTTCGTCAGCGATTTTCCTTGCGCGATCTCGCATTCGTGATGCGGGAATTTCAAATCCATTCCGCCGCCGTGAATGTCAAATTGTTTTCCTAAATATTTGGCACTCATGCACGTACATTCCAAATGCCATCCCGGAAAACCCATTCCCCAGGGAGAATCCCACTGCATAATGTGTTCCGGGCTGGCTTTTTTCCAAAGAGCAAAATCAAGCGGATTCCGCTTTTCAGCCTGTCCGTCCAGCTCGCGCGTTTCGTTCAGAAGATCTTCAATAATGCGGCCCGAAAGTTTTCCGTATTCATTTCCATCCGCCTGATATTTATTGATATCAAAATAAACGGAGCCATTGGACTCATAAGCTGCGCCTTTGTCTATCAATGCTTTCACTGCTTCGATCTGCTCAATCAGGTGACCCGTTGCAGTGGGCTCAATGCTTGGCGGGATTAAATTAAATG
The DNA here is from genome assembly GCF_979253085.1 of Dyadobacter sp. AC419. Classification (NCBI taxonomy): domain Bacteria; kingdom Pseudomonadati; phylum Bacteroidota; class Cytophagia; order Cytophagales; family Spirosomataceae; genus Dyadobacter; species Dyadobacter sp. AC419. Next base: position 189,600 of record NZ_CEEDCD010000029.1, read on the forward strand.
TTGCCGAAACATCGTGAAAATCGTTGGTATAGCGCTGCACAATCTCCATGGGTTCAAGCTTTTGCAGCTTCGCCATCTTTCCGATCTTATCCTCACCTTCGTCGCCATCGCCTACTAAATGTCCAACATCCGTAATGTTGCGTACGTAGCGGACTTTGTATCCAATGTGCGTCAGATATCTGTAAAGAATGTCGAAAGAGAGGAATGTCCGGATATTTCCTAAGTGTACATTATTATAAACCGTTGGACCGCAGACATACATGCCGACATAGGGAGGGGCAATGGGAACAAATACATCCTTCTTACGGGTAAGTGTATTGAATATTCTAAGCGGCTGGAAAGTTTGCGCGGTCATCTATGTTTTTACTTTCTTAAAAACTGATTGTACTAATGTTGTGTCTTTTCAAGCCGGGTTTCCACCCAACTGATGATTTTTTCTGCTTCTTCCAGTCCTACGGAAGCTATTTTAGCACTTCTGCTTCCTTGGTAACCCATATTAATATGAAGAATTTCATATGCAGTTACAAATTTGGATAGCAAGCTTTTGTCAACCTTGCTAAGCTCCATTTGATACCACTCCACGCTTTTCGGCGTTTTTTTATTTTTTTCGCCTAAAAACTCGTTCAATGCCAATAAGATGCCGGTGTAAGCTGTATGTCCGCTATCTTGACATATTTCTTGTCTTGATAAAGTCCCTCATGCTTCTTAGCATTGTTGCTCAAAAAATCCTTAGCATTGTCAATGTGCCTTCTGGCTTCGCTGATCGCTTCCATAGTAATGTGTTAGTGGTGAAAGTGGTGAATTTTACAAAAATAGCAAATAACCGATGATTGAGTTAAACAGTTTGGCATAATACAATGCGGGCCGGATGCTATTCGGGCGTTTTGATTATCTTCGCAGCGCTTTCGAAATAGAGGCTTAGTTTGAAACTATCTTAAAATCAATACAATACTTATTTATGAGTTTATTAACCGTTGGATCTGTTGCATTTGATGCGCTTGAAACACCTTTTGGAAAAACAGATAAAATTATTGGCGGTGCGGCCACTTACATCACACTAGCAGCATCTTATTTCACCAAAGAAAATAACCTGGTTGCCGTTGTTGGCGGCGATTTCCCTGATGAAATGATCTCCCTTTTGCAAGACCACGGCGTTAATACAGAAGGACTTGAAATTGTAAAAGAAGGAAAAACCTTCTTCTGGTCGGGGAAATATCATGAGGATATGAATACCCGTGACACACTTGTTACGGAACTGAATGTGATGGAACATTTCGATCCCATTATTCCGGAGTCTTACCAGGGAACGACGTTCTTAATGTTGGGAAATACAGTTCCGGCGACTCAAAAAGTAATCATTGAACGCATGAAATCGCGTCCTAAGCTGATTATGCTCGATACGATGAACCTTTGGATGAACATTGCGATGGACGATCTGAAGGAAGTGCTGAAAATGGTTGACCTTATCACCATTAATGATGAAGAAGCACGCCAACTCTCCGGTGAATATTCTTTGCGTAAAGCGGCGAAGAAAATCATGGAAATGGGTCCGAAAACATTGATCATCAAAAAAGGCGAGCACGGCGCATTGTTGTTCCAGGGCGACAGGATTTTCTTCGCACCAGCATTGCCATTGGAAGAGGTTTTTGACCCAACTGGCGCAGGAGATGTGTTTGCAGGTGGATTTATCGGTTATCTGGCAAGCACAGATGACATTTCATTTGAAAACATGAAACGCGCGGTCATTTACGGATCTGCAATGGCTTCATTCTGTGTGGAAAAGTTTGGAACAGAGCGACTTGTAAATCTTACACAAGCAGAAATCAATGACCGCGTGCAGGATTTTGTGAATTTGTCAAGTTTCGAAATACAATAATATTGAGTTGAGAGTTTATAAGTCTATGAGTTAAGAATACATCTTACTTGTAGACTTTTTTATAAAGACCGTCATGTTCAAAAAAGCCACAATCCTTCTTTTTTCGTCATTTCTTGCCTCGCTTACCGTCGTTGCGCAGCAGGTTTTGCCAGAGACCAAACATAAAACCGTTGTCATTGCGCACCGCGGAAACCATGTTGCCGTTCCTGAAAACACGATTGCCGCTGCCCGGGAAGCCATTAAAGCCGGCGCTGATTATGTGGAAGTGGATTTGAGGACGACTAAGGACGGGCATTTGGTTGTGCTGCACGATGCCACTGTGGACAGGACCACAAATGGCGCCGGGAAGATCAGCACAATGACTTTGAATGAGGTCAAAAATTTGCAGGTTTTCAATAGAAACAAGAAAACCCATAGAATTCCGGAGTTCAGAGAAGTGCTGGCCGTTTGTAAAGGCAACATTAACATTTATCTCGACTTCAAAGATGCGAATGTGGCTGAAACCTGGAAGCAAATCAGGGAAGCGGGCATGGAGAAGCAGGTTGTTGTTTATTTAAATAAGGAAAGTGATTACCACGAATGGACGAAAATTGCTCCGAATGTGCCCTTAATGTCGAGCTTGCCGAAAACGATCGATAACAAGGAAAAACTGGCAGGTTACCTGGACAAAATGCATCTGAAAATCGTTGATAACCTGCCGCATGAATCGCTTTTGAAAAATGCAAATGAGCTTGGCGTGCAAGTTTGGCTGGATGTGCAAAGTCCAACCGAAGGGCCGGTTTCCTGGAAAGAAGCTGTTGCCAAGCAGGTTCAGGGATTCCAAACAGACCAGCCAGCTGCTTTGGTAAAATATCTCAAAGAAGCCGGGCTACATTAATCAGGCCTTCTGAGTCGCTTCAATTAATTTGACCTTTTTATAAATCGGACAATCTGCGTCGTGTGCGCCGGGCAGATAACCCGTGCTCATGAGGAATTCATTAACGATTTCGCCGCCGGTGAATTTGAATGTTTTCTTGAAAAGCTTGATCCACTCTTCTTTGGTCAGCGGGTGATGCGCTTCGATCCAGCCTTTGAATGATCCGAAATCTTTTTTCAGTTTCAATATTTTCTGAGCATTCACAATCGCTGCATTCACTTTCAGTCTGTTACGCACAATTCCAGCGTCAAGTAAAAGCCGCTCACGGTCCGACTCATCATATTGAGCAATCTTCTCGATTGAAAAATTGTCATAAGCCTTTCTGAAACCAGCCTGCTTTCGCAACATCAATGTCCAGCTCAGCCCAGCCTGATTTATTTCCAAAATCAACCGGCCAAAAAGCTCGTCGTCATCCGCGATTTCAAAACCATATTGATTGTCGTGATAATGCTTATGGAGCAAGTAATCAGCCGTTTCGGAAATGTTGTTGTTGATGAAGCTGCAATAAGACATTGGTCAGGTTTTTAAAGAAACTTATTTTGTAATGCCGATCTGCACTTCGGTAATGTTGTTTTCAGGATTTTGAAAATCCATATTTAAATACATTTCCCGGTTTTCGCCCGACATGATTAGATTTTTTGCCAAAACATCGGAAATCAACTCGCTATATATTTTTCCCAACCCTTCCCAACTTCCATAAAGATGCCCAGCCAAACAATTGAAGGGTTCAAGATATTTCAAATTGAATTCAGAATCCGTCAATGGCGCGTCGTAAACACTGACAGGCAATGCGATGGTCAGATTAAACCGGGTTTCGGGATTGCCGTCGGCGCCGTTATAAATCCAGTAAATAGGGCCGGTAATCTCCATTTCCTTGCGAATTGCCTCCCTATACAGGCGATGCGCAACCAGGCGCACATAACCCATGAGTTCATTCAAAGAAGTTTCGGTTTCGAAATAAAGCACGTGGATAGGCGGAATTGTTTTCGTTTGCATGATGACAATGTTTGAATGTTTTTATGCAAATGAAATCACCGCTTATGACAACCCTATGTCAGCTGGTTTTCCGAATTTCGAATTTAATGTTTCATCCGGCGAACGTTCTGTTGCAGCCAGGGATAACTAATGTACAGGGCTTTCGTAGCGCCTATGCCAACCCCAGCGCCCATAAGCACATCCGCGAGCCAATGTTTGTTGTTCAAAATCCGGAGCCCGCCAACCGCCGTGGCCGTTCCATAACCGCCTATGCTGTACAAAACGCTGCGCTGGCCATATTCTTCGTGCAAAATGGTGGCATTGGCGAATGCGGTTGTCGTGTGGCCGGATGGGAAAGAATAATAATCGGATTGGTCCGGTCGGGGATATTTAATGACCCGTTTCAAACTTTGTGTTACGCCTTGCGCTATAATGTTGGAAAGCAATGCAAGAATAACCTGATCACCTAGCTTATGCTTTCCTTTAACACCCGCCGAGGCAAGTCCCAAACTGATCACACCCGGCGCATAAGGAAGAAATTCATCGGCTTTGGAATGAAAATTCGGATATTTTGAATGCACCTCCCGCTGAAAATGCCTGCTGATCCTGCCCTGCGCCACCAACCCTGCCAAAGCAAGCGTAACCGGCGGAATCACATCGCCGGCTTTAATTACCCAAAGCGTTGAGTCCTTTTCAGTTTTATTTTTCTCCTCAAAACTGCCCTGCGCAATGACTTCCGGAGAAACAATTTGAAAACAGAAAATGACGCAAAAGAGCTGCGTTCTCAGGATGCGTGCCACCATTACATTATCGCTTCACGAACCCGCACTAATCTTTCTAAAAGTCCTTCCAGCTGATCCAGCGGCAGCATATTAGCGCCATCCGACTTAGCTTCGGAAGGATTGAAATGCGTTTCAATAAATAGTCCATCCGCACCCACAGCAATGGCAGCTTTCGCAATGGTCTCGATAAGCTTTGGCTTGCCGCCCGTTACGCCGGAGGCCTGGTTGGGCTGTTGCAATGAATGCGTGCAATCCATCACAACCGGGACACCGAACGAGCTCATTTCAGGGAGGTTACGATAATCGACAATCAGGTCACCATAACCAAAACTGTTGCCACGATCGGTCAGGATCACCGGACATTCAGGGTTGACCTCGTTGATTTTTTCAACTGCGAATTTCATGGAAGCACCCGAAAGGAACTGTCCTTTTTTAACATTGACCGCCTTTCCCGTTCTCGCCGCGGCTGCCAGCAATTCAGTTTGACGGCATAAGAAAGCCGGGATTTGCAGCACGTCCACATACTCGGCCGCAAATGCTGCTTCATGCGATTCGTGAATGTCAGTGACCACAGGCACACCAAAAGTATTTCGTACTTCTTCCAGAATCTTTAATGCTTTTTCGTCACCGATTCCGGTGAAGGAATCGATCTTCGTGCGGTTGGCTTTGCGGTAAGAACCTTTGAAAATATAAGGGATTTTGAGGCGGTCGGTGAGGCCGGTAATGTGTTCGGCGATGCGTAAAGCCATGTCCCTGCCTTCAATTGCACAAGGCCCTGCCATCAGGAAAAACAGGGGAGATTCGGCGTTTTTTATATTTGGTATTGATATCATACTATAATTCGTGTGGTGGTCAAGAAAAGTTTTGCAAATGTACGGCTATCCGCTCTAGTGTTTATATAATCGAAGGATTTAGTGGGACAGATCCGTGGTAAACATTTGATTTTCTGGTTTTTTTATTTCAACAACATTAAAAGCAATAAAATGAAAGGACTAAAAAAATTTTGTCAAAGTGAATCGAAATTTCTTTCTTTGTTGCGATTTTAACCAAAAAGTGAATATAAAATGTCAGCAATTGCAGAAAGAGTTAAGCAAATTATCGTCGAAAAACTCGGCGTAGAAGAGTCGGAAGTAACATCGGAAGCAAACTTCCAGAACGACTTGGGAGCAGACTCTTCTAGATACCGTTGAATTGATCATGGAATTTGAAAAAGAATTCAATCTATCTATCCCTGACGATCAGGCAGAGAACATTGGTACAGTTGGTCAGGCTGTTGCATACCTGGAAGAAAACGTGAAGTAATTCGGTTTTTTAACCAGTATCATTTTATTTCTGTCCCCATTTTATGAGTTTGAAGAGAGTTGTAATTACCGGAATGGGCGCATTAACGCCCGTTGGAAATGATGTTTCTACCTTTTGGAAAAATTTGGTTGCAGGTGTAAGCGGAGCAGCTCCGATTACCCGTTTCGATGCTGAAAAGTTTCGCACCGAAGTTTGCCTGTGAAATTAAAGGCCTGGACGTTACTAGTTACATTCCTCGACAGGAAGCACGTAAAATGGACCCGTTTACACAATACGCCGTCATTGCAGCAGACGAGGCAATGAAGGACGCCGGCTTTGACGCAGATACGCTTGATCTCGACAAAGCCGGTGTAATTTGGGGTACGGGAATCGGTGGTCTGAAAACATTTGAGGAAGAAGTGATGAACTTCGCCGAAAATGGCAAAACGCCCCGGTTCAATCCATTCTTTATCCCCAAAATGATCGTAGACAGTGCTTCGGGAGTCCTCTCGATCCGCTACGGTTTCCGCGGTCCCAATTTCATCACCGTTTCAGCTTGCGCTTCGGCAACCAATGCTTTGATTGATGCATTTAATTACATCAAACTGGGCATGATGAATGTCTGCATTTCCGGAGGTTCGGAAGCAGCCGTTACAATCGCGGGCGTTGGAGGTTTTAATGCACTTAAAGCATTATCCGAAAGAAACGACTCGCCTGAAACAGCTTCCCGTCCTTATGACAAAGACCGTGATGGTTTTGTTTTGGGAGAAGGCGGCGCAGCGCTTATTCTTGAAGAGCTGGAACATGCGAAAGCAAGAGGAGCAAAAATTTATGCTGAAATGATCGGTGCCGGAATGTCTTCCGATGCCTACCACATTACAGCGCCCCACCCGGATGGCCTTGGTGCTCACATTGTTATGAAAAATGCAATTGAGAACGCAGGGATCAAACCGGAAGATGTGGATTACATCAATACCCACGGCACTTCGACGCCGATCGGTGATCCGCAGGAAATTAAGGCAATTGAAAAATTCTTTGGCGAACACGCTTATGAGCTGAATATCAGTTCAACCAAATCCATGACCGGACATTTGCTGGGTGGCGCTGGTGCTATCGAAGCCGCGGCTTGTATTTTGGCTATCCGCGATCAGGTTGTTCCGCCTACCATCAACCATTTCACTGCCGATCCGGACATTAATCCAAAATTGAACCTGACATTTAACCACGCTCAAAAACGCGAGATCAACATTGCGCTCAGCAATACATTTGGCTTTGGCGGACACAATGCATCAGTCGTTTTCAAAAAGTATGAAGACTGATTAACTAATTACACTTGGCAAAGCGAATTCTTATACCGATACTCTCTCTTTTCAGAACCGGAAGTGCTGAGGATAAAAAATTTAAGGAATCGATTGCGCACGTAATTGGCGACCGGCCTTCGAATCTGGGCGTTTATCAACTGGCTTTTCGCCATACATCTGCATCACGGGAAACCGCTATCAAAGGATTTCGTGAATCCAACGAACGATTGGAATATCTGGGTGACGCCGTTTTAGGAATGGTGGTTGCAGAATTTCTTTTTACCAAATATCCTTACAAAGACGAAGGTTTTCTTACCGAAATCCGCTCCCGCATTGTTAACCGGGAATCTCTCAATCAAATCTCAAAAAAGCTTGGCCTCGATCGCCTGATCGAATACGATGGCAACCGTCGCGGCATGTCGCCCCGCTCATCCATGTATGGCGATGCGCTCGAAGCGTTCGTAGGAGCCATTTATCTTGATAAAGGCTTCCGTTTCACGCGGACATTTATCATCAGCAAGCTGATCACGCATTACGATCTGGATAGCATTATTCAGAACAATGCCAACTTCAAAAGCCTCATCATTGAATGGGCACAACGCGAAGGAAAGGAAATCCGCTTCGAAATTCTGGAAGAACGCGGCACACGCCATCACCGCGAATTCATCTCTCAAATTTTGGTAAACGACGAGCCTTTTGCGCAGGGCAACGGTTTCACCAAGAAAAAAGCTGAACAGTCTGCTTCTGAGCAGGCCTGCGCATTGCTTGATCTAAAATAGACTAACTTACTTTCTGTTTGACTTAGCCTGTATTCAGGTTATCGTATCACTTTGTCTTATTGTTTCAGGTTTAAATCGGACATTATGTCGCTCTTTTTATGTTCTTCTAGCAAAATAGCAGACATTATGTCGTGTATTTTCCAGTTTTTAACGGTCGGAATGAGAATTGATATTACTCATGCATACCGCAACGGTAAAAATAGAAACAGACAAATAAAACATCATAGAACAATGAGCACTTTAGTAAAAACCCATTTCGCAAATCCATCTTATTTAAATGGATTTTTTGGCAAAGACCTTTTTAACGAATTTGCAAATCCAGCATTTGCCGGAAGCGTTCCAGCTGTAAATGTTGTTGAGAGCAAAGAAGGTTTCAAAATCGAAGTTGCAGCTCCTGGCTTGCAGAAATCAGATTTCAAATTGAATCTTGAAAAAAATCAGTTGACAATCTCTGCACAGAAAGAGCAGAAAGAAGAGAACAAAGAAGAAAAATACACTCGTCGTGAGTTCAAATACGCTTCTTTCCAACGCACCTTCACATTGCCTAACTCCATTGACGGAGAAAAAATCGAAGCAACTTATGCGGACGGCATCCTGAGCATTGCCTTGCCAAAACGCGAAGAAGCAAAAGAAAAACCAGCTCGTGCGATTGAAATTGCTTAATCTGCACACTAAATTGCAAGGCGTTATTATTTTATAATAGCGCCTTTTTTGTGAACAAACATTCGCATAATTTGTTACTTGGATTGGCAGGATATTTTAGTAGATGACAAGTAGAATGTCCGTGTTAAATTATGTTAAATGAGGCGTGTGTGGGAATAGTTTAGTAAATGCTTTGCGTTATTCATTCATAAAAATATAACCCCAACAAATGTATATGAAAACAAATTGGAAAGGTTTAGTGTTGGTTGGGTTGATTTCAAGCGCATCAACTCTTGCCGGATTTAAACTATTAGGTGATAAAGATGGGAAAGATGTAATTTTCAAGGAGGCTCCGGCCGAATCAATTACGCGCTTCACGTCGACTGGAACGCCAGTGGGCGCACCTGGGGATTTCGTTTACGCTGCCGAAGCAACAACCCCGACGGTTGTCCATATAAAATCAACAATGACACGTCAGGCATCCCGCGGAGGCGGTCAGCAGATTCCTGATATTTTCAGAGATTTTTTCGGTGATGAGTTCGAAGGTGGATCACGCGGTCCACAGTCTCAGGAAGCATCCGGTTCAGGTGTGATTATTTCTCCTGATGGTTACATTGTAACAAATAACCACGTCGTGGAAGGTGCTCAGGAACTGGAAGTTACGCTGCATAACAAAAGCAAGTTCAGAGCAAAAGTGATTGGAACTGACCCTTCTACAGACATTGCGGTGATTAAAGTGGAAGCGAAAGATCTTCCTGCTGTAACATTGGGTAATTCTGATGCTGTGAAAGTAGGAGAGTGGGTTGTGGCGGTTGGTAACCCTTTTAATTTGGAATCAACTGTTACAGCTGGTATTATAAGTGCAAAAGGACGTGGGTTGGGCATCATTGGCCAGTCAAGACGTGGCGGCGGTGTAACACCAGCTTCTGCATCTTCCGTGGATTCGCCTCTTGAATCATTTATTCAAACAGACGCCGTGGTTAACCCTGGAAACAGTGGTGGTGCATTGGTGAACTTGAAAGGTGAATTGATCGGCATTAACACTGCAATTGCCAGCCCAACGGGAAGCTTTGCAGGTTACGCATTTGCAGTTCCTTCCAGCATTGTTAAGAAGGTTTCAAGTGATTTGATCAAATTCGGTAATGTACAGCGCGGTTATCTGGGAATTGCCCTGGATGATCTGGATAGCAGAAAAGCCGAAGAATATGGCGTGAAAGTGAACGACGGTGTGTATGTTCGTGAGTTCACAGAAAACAGTGCAGCGAAAGCAGGCGGCGTAGTGAAAGGTGACGTAATTGTAAAAGTAGACGGTGTGAACATTCACTCGATCCCTGAATTGCAACAATCAATCGGCTTGCACAAGCCTGGCGATAAAGTTGCTTTGACAGTTAATCGCAATGGCTCAGAAAAGGAATTAAACATCACATTGCGTAACCGCACAGGTGGTTCTGACATTCTAAAACGTGACGAATCTGCTGCAATTATGAATGCTTTGGGTGCACAATTCGGCAACCTGAGCGACCAGGAAAAACAACGTTTATCTCGTTACAAACTGGATGGCGGTGTGAAAGTGGTTTCGATAGACGGCGGTAAATTTGCCCGTTCGCAAGTGGAAGAAGGCTTTATCATTACCAAAGTGAATGGCAAGCCAGTTCGTTCCGTGAAAGAATTCCAAGCCGCAATTACTGGCAAAGAAGAATCAATGGTGCAGTTTGAAGGTCTTTACCCAGACGCTCCATATGATGTTTACTCTTTCGGCTTCAGACTTTAATAAGGAAGTAAGGTTCAAATAAAAAACCGGCTGTTATGTTTATCATAGCAGCCGGTTTTGTTTTATTATACCAAAAATTTTAGAGCATAAATTTCAGTTTGACAACCTCTTTTTCACTCAAAAATCTCCATTTTCCTCTTGGAAGATCTTTTTTATTTAATCCTGCAAAAACCGTCCGGTCGAGCTTTTGAACTTCATAACCCAAATGTTCAAACATCCGGCGAACGATGCGGTTGCGGCCGCTGTGAATTTCAAGTCCGACAACCATTGCGTCCGGTGTTACAATGCCCACTTCGTCGGGACGGATGAAACCGTCTTCGAGTTCAAGGCCATGCTGCAACTTTTCGAAATCTTCGGTCGTAATCGGCTTATCCGACTCTGCCCGAGCATATTTTCTTCTTAATTCCGCCGGATGGGGGTGCGTGAGCTTCACAGCCAGTTCGCCATCATTGGTCAAAAGCAATAAACCGGTTGTATTCCTATCCAAGCGACCCACCCGGGTAAACACGCTCAGCACATGCGCCTTGAATCAGGTCGAGCACGGTTTTGCGTTCTTGCGGATCGTCAGTTGTCGTAATGTAATCTTTTGGCTTATTGATTAAGATATAAACCATTTTCTCCGGGTTCAATGCTTTCTTGCCGTATTTCGCCAGACGTTCAGTTGGCATTACTTTGTAACCCATTTCTGTAACCGTTTTTCCGTTCACAGAAATCTGGCCCGTAAGCGATCAGATCATCCGCTTCGCGACGCGAGCAAATGCCTGCGTTAGAAATATATCGGTTCAAACGAATCAGCGCAGATTCTTCTTTTTCCTTCCGTTTCGGTGCATTCTTCTTTTCATAGCTGGAAAGATTGTAGCGTGGAGCGCTTTCAAATCGGCCCACTCTTCTGTCTAATCCGCTGCGATCTTCGGTTTGCTCCTGATTTTCTTCACGGGATGGTTTTTGGAAATTCTCGCTGTCTAAGCGTTCCGTCTCATCTTTTTTTTTAAAATCAGGTCTGCTATCACGGCTTCCGCGGTCAAATGAGCGCTCGCCCGAAGGTCTTACGTCACGACGCTCGCCTTCACGTGCAGGTCTGTCCGCGCGAGGCTTGAATTCTCTGTTGCCAGCTGGTCTTTCGCTCCTTCCTGATTCTTCTCTTGCGCGGAATGGGCGGGAATCTCCGGTTGAAGCAGGGCGATCCGAGCTTCTGTCAAAGCGCGGTCTGTCGCCTTCGCGCGCAGGTCTGTCAAACCTTGGTTTATCGCCTTCGCGTGCAGGTCTGTCAAAACGAGGTTTGAATTCTCTGTCGCCGGTTGGCCTTTCTCTTTGTCCAAAGTCTTTTTATCAGCCGGACTGCGGAAACCATCATCTTTTTTAGGGAATCTCGGCCTGTCGTCACCGGATTTATCAAAGCCAGGTTTGAATGAAGGCTTATCGAAGCGCGGCTTATCAAAACGCGGCTTATCGAACCGAGGCTTTTCAAAACCAGGCTTACCGAAGCTCGGCTTATCAAAGCTTCCTCTTTCGCTGTTGCCTTTTTCATGGTCAAAGCTTGGGCGTCCTTTTTGTCCTGCATTGTCAGCATTGCCGCTGGCAATTCTAAAACTTGACTTTTTAATGCTTGGTTTGCTGAATCGGCTTTCTGCCTCAGGGCGAGCCTTTTTGAATGGATGGCCTGCGCCGTCAGTGGATCTGCGGAAGGTTTTCTGTCCGCTGGTCGAAGGCTGCGAAGCTTTTGGCGCCTTCGAGGGTGTTGATGTTCTTTTTCTCATTAGGAATGCAGTATCACTACTGGATTTTTGTTCCTCTTACTATTTGCCGTGTCTTGATGGCGGTTTAAAGGCCGTTCTTAAAAATTGCCACTAAAACCAACCGATCAACGTATCTGATGATCAGAGTACTAAGTGTTATTATTTAGGCCGCAAAGATACGGTAATTTTTCAACTAAATATTTTCCCTTGTATTTATGCCAATTTTCGTAACCGTACGTTTATTAGTACTATTGGAAAAATGCACGCTTTTGGCCTTTTTTCAACACCTAACCTTCACTATAATGATTTGAATATGTCTACTGACGTGCAGACTCAGCCTTTATGGAAACCCGGACGGGCACTTTTGGAACAGTCCAATCTTAAAAAATACATGGATTGGCTTTTTGTAAAAAAAGGGCTCTATTTCAGGTCCTATCACGATCTCTGGGATTGGTCGGTGACGGATCTGGAAGATTTTTGGGAGAGTTTGTGGCTTTACTTCAACATTAAATCACACGATCTTTATCTGGAAGTGCTGCAACGGCCGCAAAGCGGAATGATTGGCACCAAATGGTTTACAAGATCCAAACTCAATTACGCTGAGCATATTTTCAGAAATAAAAATAAGGACAGGCCTGCAATTGTCTATCAATCTGAGCAATCCGAACTAAAAGAAGTTTCCTGGGACACCCTTGAAGTGGAAGTTGCAGCCGTGGCGGCGTGGTTGAAACAAAGGGGCGTGCGGCCGGGTGATCGCGTGGCGGCGATTTTGCCAAACATTCCACAAGCGGTCGTTGCTTTCCTCGCAACCAATGCAGTAGGAGCGGTGTGGTCTTCTTGCTCTCCTGATTTCGGAAAAACAGCCATTACAGACCGGTTTGTGCAAATTGAACCCAAAGTTCTTTTCATTGCAGACGGTTACACTTATAACGGCAAAACTTACGACATTACTTCATTTGCGCAGGAGCTTTTCGTTGCTTTGCCATCTGTTAAGGACACAGTTTTAATCAGTAATATCAATTCTGAAAACCGTCCTGAGCGCCTTACTTCCTGGGAAGATATCCTGCATCTCCAAAATTTCGGACTTGATTTTGAGCCCGTTCCCTTCGATCATCCGATCTGGATCCTTTATTCTTCGGGCACAACCGCGCAGCCAAAAGCCATTACGCACAGCGTCGGCGGATGCCTGATCGAACATTATAAGGCATTAATGCTTCATCAAAATGTAAAACCCGGCGACCGCTATTTTTGGTATTCGACAACAGGCTGGATGATGTGGAATTATGCATTAGGCTCCATGTTATGCGGCGCAACGCTCGTTTTGTACGACGGCGCGCCTGCTTTTCCATCTTCCCAAACGCTGTGGAGTCTGGTTGAAAAAGCAAAAATTACGCATTTCGGAAGCGGAGCTGCGTTTTTTATTGCCTCGATGAAAGCGGGCGTGAGCATTACTTCCGGAAACCTGGGATCGCTGGAAACCATTGGCTCAACCGGCTCACCATTGCCGCCGGAAGCATACGAATGGATTTACAAACATGTAAAAAAAGATGTGTGGTTGATCTCATTAAGCGGCGGAACAGACGTTTGCAGCGCATTTGTGGGTGGTTGCCCGATCTTGCCCGTTTATCCGGGAGAAATTCAATGCAGAATGCTCGGCTGCCGCATTGAGGCTTATAGTGAGGGCGGAAAGCGGTTAATTGATGAATTGGGTGAAATGGTCATAACGCAACCCATGCCGTCGATGCCGATTTATTTTTGGAATGATCAGGATCACGAGCGCTATCTTGGCAGTTATTATGACATGTTTCCGAATGTATGGCGGCATGGCGACTGGATAAAAATTACACATCGCAACTCGGTTATCATTTACGGGCGCTCGGATGCGACATTGAACCGCGGCGGCGTGCGGATCGGAACTGCAGAAATTTATCGGGCTGTTGAAAGCATTCCGGACGTGAAGGACAGTCTGGCCGTGTATCTAAAAGGAAAATGGCGAGGGGACGATTTCTTTATTCGTTGTGCTGGCCAAGGACAAGTCGCTTACTGACTCACTGAAAGCGCAGATCAAAGACGTCTTGCGCAACGAATATAGTCCGCGCCACGTCCCGGACACGATTGAGCAGGTTAGCGACATCCCCTATACGATCAACGGGAAAAAAATGGAAGCGCCTATGAAGCGGATTTTGATGGGACAAGATCCTGCAAAGTGTATCAATGTGGAGACAATGCGCAATCCTGAATCGCTGAAAGCCTTTGTTTAGTGCTAAAAAGTTGCACTAATATCTTATAAATCACCCCGAATGCGCTTGCATTAGGCAACCAAAATCGCTTACTTCACGTTAGAGAAATGTGCCTGTTGCAACGGGCATTCGTTACAACGCTTTCAAATATTTTATTGGCATGGATCAACAAAAATCTCCCACTCCGATTCATAATTCCCGATCTGTGGTTCGCCTTCCCATTATTATTGCTATCACACTGGCCGCCGGAGTGCTTCTTGGAAGCACTTTTTTTAGCGGAGGCCGCAAGCTTTCAGACGTTGCCAAAGGTTACGCCAAGTATCGCGAAGTGCTGATGCTGGTTGAAAATAATTACGTGGATTCCGTTAATACAGAGGAACTTGTAGATTATTCTATTTCCAAAATGCTGGAAAAACTCGATCCGCATACTGCCTATTTTAACACAGAAGAAGCCACTGCTGCACGCTCTCAATTGGAGTCAGGTTTTGACGGGATTGGGGTTGAATTCAATATTTATAATGACACGGTTTACGTGGTGACGCCATTAAGCGGCGGTCCTTCCGAGGCGGCAGGCATTCAGAGCGGCGACCGGATCATTTCTGTTAATAAGGAAAATCTGTCTGGCCCGGGCGTTACTAATGCGCAGGTTTACAAGCTTTTGCGTGGAAAGCGCGGCACAAAGGTTGATCTCGCGATTGAAAGGGTTGGCTTAGATGAAAAAATGAATTTTGCAGTTGTCCGCGACCGAATTCCGACTTATTCGGTGGATGCGTCTTATATGGTTAATCCGGAAGTTGGTTACATTAAAGTGAGCCGTTTCTCAGAAACAACATATGACGAGTTTAAGTCAGCATTAAAGACATTGAAAGCCAATGGATTGAAAAACCTGATCCTTGACTTACGCGGCAATCCGGGCGGTTATATGGAGCGCGCGACGAGCATGGCGGACGAATTTATAGCTGGCGACAAATTATTGGTTTACACCGAAGGCAAAGACAGTCGTTTTGACAGAAAAACGCGGTCTCATATTGACGGTCTTTTTGAACAAGGCCCGCTGATTGTGCTGGTTGACGAAGGAAGCGCTTCTGCTTCGGAAATTCTTGCCGGAGCATTGCAAGATCATGACCGTGCATTGGTTGTGGGCAGAAGATCTTATGGTAAAGGTTTGGTGCAAATGCCAATCAAACTTTCGGATGCATCGGAACTTCGCCTTACAATTTCCCGCTATTACACGCCAAGCGGCCGCAGCATTCAGAAACCTTACGAGCTTGGAAAAGGCGAGGATTACAGCCAGGATCTTTCGCATCGTTATGAAAGCGGCGAGTTGTTCAATGTCGACAGCATTAAGTTTGATAAAACCAAAATATACAAAACAGACGGTGGACGCATTGTATATGGCGGCGGCGGCATTACACCGGATATTTTTGTTCCAAAAGATACATTGCTGAACAGCAAGTATTTATTCGAATTATATTCCAAAAACATCATTCGCGAATACGCGCTTCGCTATGCGAATGAGAATGCGAAGAAATTGGAAAAACAATCATTCAATGACTTCCTGACTTCCTTTAACATTTCTGACGCAATGCTTGCCGAAATGGTTAAGGATGCGTCTAAGGCGGGAATCAAACCGAATGAAAAGGAGTTGAATTTATCAAAGCCGCTTATAACTTCGCAGACAAAAGCGATTATTGGGCGCTATGTTTGGGGAAGAAAGCAGAAGAATGGCCTTAATAATGAGATTTTCCAGGTGTTGAACCCGACCGATAATGTTTACCAGCAGGCTGTCCAGCTTTTCAGCCAGGCCGCGCAATTGGAAAAAGGGAAGTTCAGCAGCATGAACATTCCTAAAAACAAAAAGTGAGCGACTTCAAGCTCCTATTTATTGACGAATTGAATTTATAATGTCTCGAATTGCATTGATTACCGGAGCCACATCCGGCATTGGAAAGGCCACAGCAGAATTATTCGCCGGAGCCGGCATTGACCTCATCCTTTGCGGGCGTCGCCAGGAAAAATTAAACGAAGTTGCCGCTGAGCTTTCGGATAAGGTGAAAGTTACCACGCTCGTTTTCGATGTCCGCGATAAAGGCGCGGTGATCGCAATGATCGGTTCGCTGCCGGATGATTGGAAAAACATCGATATTCTGGTCAATAATGCGGGAAATGCGCATGGAATGGGTTCGTTGGACGAAGGCGACACGGATGACTGGGATGCAATGATCGATGGAAATGTGAAAGGCTTACTTTATGTTTCCAAAGCCATAATCCCGTTAATGCTGGAAAATGGTTCGGGCCACATTGTGAACATCAGCTCCATCGCCGGAAAACAAACTTATGTTAACGGAGCAGTTTATTGCGCTTCGAAGGCTGCCGTTGAGGTTTTGAGTGAAGGCATGCGTCTGGAACTGACGCAGCATGGCATTAAGGTGACAAATGTTGCTCCCGGAGCCGTAGAGACGGAATTTTCACTCGTTCGCTTCAAAGGTGACGAAGCCCGTGCAGAAAAAGTGTATCAGGGTTTTGATCCTTTGCAGGCCGGCGATATCGCAGATGCAATTCTTTACGCCGTGAACGCGCCTGGCCGTGTTACAATCGCAGACATTACCATTCTCGCTGGTGCGCAATCTGCCGCAACCACGATCCATAGGAAGTAAGTATGAAATCCATTGAACAAAATGCCGTTGCCGCCGACTCTGGCGTTGTAACCAGTGCTTCACAGACCGTTTTCCCGATATTACTTGCATTGAGTTTTTGCCACCTGCTCAATGACACCATGCAATCCCTGATCCCGTCAATTTATCCGATGGTTAAGGAATCATTTCAACTGAGTTTCACGCAGATTGGATTTATAACATTCACATTTCAGGTAAGTGCTTCTGTCTTACAGCCGGTTGTAGGCGCATTTACAGACAAAAGGCCGCAGCCGTTTGCATTGGCGGTGGGCATGTGTTTTACATTGCTTGGATTAATTTCACTTTCCCTTGCCGACAGCTTCAACCTCGTTCTGCTTTCAGTTGGATTGATTGGCGTTGGTTCTGCGGTTTTTCATCCTGAGGCTTCGCGCGTTGCCCGCATGGCCTCCGGTGGGAAGCACGGCATGGCGCAGTCGCTTTTCCAGGTTGGCGGCAATGCAGGAAGTTCGCTGGGACCATTACTGGCAGCATTGATTTTGCTTCCCTATGGCCGTTTTCAGGTGATCTGGTTTTCGCTGGTTGCTTTGCTGGCCATTGTGATTCTTTCCTGGGTTGGCGGCTGGTATAAGCAAAGTCTGAGCCATGTGGCTGCTAAAAAAGTGGAAAAAGCGCATCAGGAATCACATTTGTCAAAAGGGAAGATCGTGTTTGCGATAGGGATTTTGCTGATGCTCATTTTCTCCAAATACATTTACATGGCCAGCATTTCGAGTTATTTCACTTTTTACCTCATTCATAAATTCGGCGTTTCCATTCAAAATTCGCAGATTTACCTGTTCGCATTCTTATTCGCAGTGGCAGCTGGAACATTCATTGGCGGGCCGGTTGGAGACAGGATTGGCCGGAAGTATGTAATCTGGATCTCGATTTTAGGCGCAGCGCCATTTGCATTAATGCTTCCGTATGTCAACCTTTTCTGGACGGGCGTTTTGAGCTGCATAATCGGGTTAATTCTCTCATCTGCATTTTCAGCAATCCTCGTTTATGCGCAGGAACTGATCCCCGGAAAAGTCGGCATGATCGCTGGTTTGTTCTTTGGTTTCGCTTTCGGAATTGCCGGCATCGGATCCGCCATCTTAGGAAGCCTTGCCGACAAAACCAGCATTGAATACGTTTTCTGGATCTGCTCCTTTTTACCGCTTATCGGCTTGCTGACAGGGTTTTTGCCAAATTTAGAGCGGGCGAAGAGTTGAGGGGAAATGCTGCACTTATTCAAATAAGCACCGTTACTAACCATTCACCGCAACCCTCAAAATCAAATTCGCATCCGGGCAAATGTTTAGATATTGTTCCCGATCCTGAATACTGCTGACGCCGGGGAAGTCGCCTTGGAAGTTTCCCATATTGCTGATGATTTGAAAATGCAGATGTGGCGGCCAGTCTCCGTTTTCCGGATATGGGCCGATTGTGGCAAATGGCGCGTTTGCTTCAATTGTTTTTCCAACAAATAATCCGTCCAGCGATGCAAGTGAAAGATGCCCGTAAAGTGTAAAGAACGTGATTCCATTCAGCTCGTGGCTTAGGATAATGGTTGGGCCGTAATCGCCGTAATGATTGTTGAATGCGAAGCTGTGCACTGTTCCGTCTAATGGTGCATAAATCGTTTCACCTGTCGCAGCCCAGATATCGGTGCCGAGGTGAATGCTTCTTGGATTCGCTTCATCTTGCGCAAAATGCTTCCGATGGCGGTAAATAATCCGGTCTTCGTTGTAACCGCCAATGCCAATGAATGCATTATGGTCCAACATTTCATCAAATACAAACGCAGAAAAAACGGACGTTTCTGACAGATCTCTGTTAAGAAGCGCTTTGTTATGCTCCGAGAAATCCAGTCGTTTGTAAGGCTTGGTGCTCTGGATGATGCTTGCAAATGCGGGATGATTTCGAAGCGTTTCTGCTAGTAACGACATATCTTTATGTAGTTTAAAGTGGCTAAGATTTAACGCTTAGCCACTTTTTTAACCATTATTTCGGGTCCAAAGCCATTTTAATTCTTTGCAAAACGTCCTGCAAATGATATCTGGTAATTTTGTCCGTAGATTTTGCAATGGCAGCCTGCAAAGATGGTTTCAGACTTTCCAAATGTGCACGCGCAACAGACGGCAAGTCTGTTTTTTCAAGCTCAACAACTCTTGTCGAATAGCCATAAGTAATGCCCACGGGAACCGAAAGCACATTCGCTTTTGCCGGTTTCAGCAGATCAATCAACTTTTCTGTATACACCTTCTGCAAATTCCGGCGGTGCAGATCAATGCTCTTGCCAGTTTTCACTTCCAACCAAATCCCGCTTTCGAGATCTGAGAAAAGGTCATCAAGCGTGTAATTTTTGCTTGAAACACCTGTCTCCATTAATCTCACCGCGCGATCTCCTGCGAAAAGCGTTGTTAATGCGTATTCCTGCAATGCCTTAACCGCTTCAACACCCGTTTCCGGCTTGATTTTACTCAAAATATTTTGATCCAAAAGCCATGTAGGCGTTTTGAATAACTGATTATTTAAAAATGCAACTGCCTCTTTCTGAGTTGATTTTGGAACAGTTTCAAATGTTGAGCCTTCCATGTCATAAGTGGTCGGATTGTCATAAATGCCCCCAACATTCTTCATCACATGGCCCAGATAACGGCGATATTGTGAAACCACATTGGCATAAATTTCGTCGAGCTCTTTATAACTTTCGCCATCTTCGCGGCTCCATTCAATTAGGTTAGGAAGGATCCTTTTCAGGTTTTTAATGCCGTATTCGGAAGCTTTCATCGCATTATCGCTCAAATCTTCCGTTTGATAACGCGGATCATAAGGACTAATTTCCGTTCCAAAATGCAGTCGTGCATCCTTATAAGCCTCTTTGGTCATGGCATTCAACAGCGCCTTTTCAGACTTTACATCTTTGCAATCTGTAAAATTGCTGTAACCCCATTTGATCGCCCACTTGTCGTAATCGCCGATTCTTGGAAAAAGATTGGTAATGCTGTCTTCCGGCTGCGCGACATAATTGAAACGTGCATAATCCATAATCGAAGCTGTGTGACCGTGCTCATCAATCCACGCTTTATCGCGCAATTTCTCGACAGGCGTCGCTGAACTTGCGCCCATATTGTGCCTTAATCCCAATGTATGGCCGATTTCGTGGGAAGAAACGAAGCGCACGAGCTGGCCCATCAACTCATCGTCAAACTTCTTTGTGCGCGCTTTTGGGTCCACGGCGCCGGCCTGTATAATGTACCAGTTGCGCAGCAAACGCATTACATTGTGATACCAGCCAATGTGGCTTTCCAGGATTTCGCCACTCCGCGGGTCATGCACATTAGGCCCGTAAGCGTTCTGAATGTCCGCGGCAAAGTAGCGGATCACCGAATAACGCGCGTCTTCAAGGCTCATTGTTGTATCGCTTTCGGGCCAGTATTCGCCTTTGATCGCATTTTTCCAGCCAGCCTCTTCAAACGCAACCTGCCAGTCGTCCACGCCCGCTTTCAAATATTTACGCCATTTTTCGGGCGTTGCGGGATCAATGTAATAAACGATCGGTTTTTTGGGCTCAATCAATTCACCGTTCTTCTGACGCGCCGCATCCTCTGCATTTTTGGGTTCTAAGCGCCATCTTACCGCAAAAACTTCCGTGTCAGATCTTTGTGATTCCTCTCCAAAAATCGCGTATTGATTGGCGAAATAGCCCACGCGGCTGTCAAAAATGCGTTTCCGCATAGGTGTTTCAGGAAGCAAAATCAATGACGTGTTCATTTCCATTGTAACCACTCCTGCGTCCAATCCCGAAGGCAAATATTGTCCAATTGATGGGATAGGGGAGGTCGTGAGCAATTGCGGCGTCACAGAAAACGTCTTAACCGTCCTGATTTCGGTGTTTATCGGAAACGAGCGAATCTTTTCAATATAGGAAGCTTCTTTCTTGAAAGCAGTTAATTTGAGTAATTGCTTGCTGACTGAGCTCAATGAAAACACCTGATTATCAGCATTAAAGAAGTCGGTAATGTCAATAACGGACGATTTTCCTTTTGGATCTTTCTTCTCAGCTTTTATATCAAAAACACCAATAATAGGGTCGGAATTAGAATTTTTAACCGCTTGAAATATCGGCTTAGTGCTGTCCGGGCTGGCCACAACGACGGTCACCGAACGCAGCAGCAGATTATCATCCATTCCTTTTTCCCAACGGATCATTTGCCGGTTAACTTCTTCGCCACCAAAAATGCCTCCGCCCGCAGCTGTTTTTGCATAACGCGTAACGGCCATAATGTCCTTATTGAGCAATGAATCGGGGATTTCGAAATACCACTTTTCATCCATCTTATGCACCGAAATCATCCCTTTCTGACTCACAGCACTCGTATCGATCAAATCTTTAAAAGCCTTGGGACCTTTTTTCTTGTCGTCTTTCAGCTTCTCTTTTACAGCCGTTGCCATCGCGTCAACGGCTTTTTCAATTTTTACTTCTTCTTTCTTTTCTTCCTTTTTTTTCTTTTGAGCAAGGGCCTGGTTTAGACATAGGCATGTGAGTCCCGAAAGCAGGACATAACGAAAAAATCTCATAGAGTTGGTTTATTTTTTACTTACAAAAATAGAAGATTGTCCCGTAGGACTACTAAATTAATTCGATCACGTTAATAAAGTTTCAGGGGGGACTATCTGGATAGCAATTCGGCGACAACACCTTCTTTCAATGCATAGCTTGAAATTTGCATCTGACTGATTCCGTAGCTTTTAAGGACATAATCAATCAGGCACATTGCAACTACGATCATGTCGACCCGGAGTTCGATCATGCCTGGAATTCGCAATCTTTCTTCGTGATTTCCGGACAAAATGAGGGCATATATCCGGTAAAATTCTTCGAGAGGCAATTGGAAATCAGTCTGGCTTTTGGGCGGCCAGTCGTTCTGCCGGAAGTGAAAATCAATGTCAACCAATGTATCAAACGTTCCCGAAGATCCAACGATTTTTTCAGGAGAATATTGGTGCACTGCGTTGTGAAGTGGGATAAGATTTTCCTGGAAATAGTTGTACAGCTTTTTTCTGTCAGCTTGCGAAAGCGGATCGTTGCGCATGAACTTTTCCATCAGCCGCTGACCACCAATTTCAAAGCTTTGTTTCCAAAAAATCTGTTCGCTGTTTCCAATGATAAACTCGACGCTGCCGCCGCCGATATCCATGATCAGAGCAGGCGCAAGGCCGATATTGGCACCGGCACGGACGCCCTTATAAATGTATTCCGCTTCGCGATTGCCGTCAATAACGGTAATGTTGATTCCTGTTTTGTCTAAAATTGCAGCGCAAAAATCGGCCTTGTTATCCGCATTGCGGATTGCGCTTGTGCCAAATGCAAAGGTGTTCTGATCCGTAACGCCGTGTGCGTTGAGCTGCTCGCGAAAATAATACAGCACGTTGAGTGCGCGTTGCAATGCTTCTGGCGTGATGATTTTTTGATTAATGCCACCCAGGCCAATGCGCGCCGGCCTGCTTTCGTGAAAAACATTTGTGACAGCATCGCCGTTTTTTTCTACTATGAGCAGGTGAAAAGTGTTGGTTCCTAAATCAATTATTCCCAGTCGCGAGCTCATATCGGGCATTTAATCTGTTAAAAGCTTTTTCTTCAATGTAATGATCACAAAATTAACCTAATAATAATTACTTATTTCTTGATTTTCTGTTTGATATATCTTTTCTTTGCAGTCCGATTTCAGAAACCAATTCAAGAACATTATATTCTATAAGCATGCTTATTATAAACATTAAAGACAACGAATCGATTGACCGCGCTCTTAAGCGTTACAAGAAGAAATTTGAAAGAACTGGAACAATGCGCCAGCTTCGTGCCCGTACTGCTTTCGAAAAACCATCTGTAAGACGTCGTTTCGAAGTTTTGCGTGCAGTTTACAAAGAAAAAACTTACGGTCACCTAGAAGACTAGTTCTCAGGAATGGTGTTCTGAAAGGCCCGATAGGATTATTATATCCATATCATAAAAAAGAGCTGTCTTGTTTAAGGCAGCTCTTTTTTGTACGTTAGAACCATGATAACGTCATTCCTGGATTTCTTGAAATTCGAAAAAAGAGCAAGTGTCCATACGGTAAAATCTTACCAGACTGATCTGGACCAGTTTCAAAAATATCTTTTGTTTCAATACGAACTGGAAAAACCGGAAGAAGCGAAAGGCCCGATGCTTCGATCGTGGGTTGTCAGTCTGATGGAAGAGGGGTTGAATCCGACATCCATTAACCGCAAAATTGCTTCACTTCGCACGTTTTATGGTTTTTTAAAACGAAAAAAGATCATTTCCCAGGATCCAACCAAAATCCTTTCAGCATTAAAAACAAGAAAGAAGCTTCCGGCTTTTGTGGAAGAAAAAAGCCATGGAAACCCTGTTCCAGGAAGACACTTTTATCGAAGATTTTGAAGGCGTTCGTGATCGCACGATCATGGAGTTGCTTTATGGAAGCGGAATCCGGCTTGCGGAACTGGTTAGTTTAGGCATCGACGATTTGAATTTGCCCGCACGAACAATCCGGGTTTTTGGTAAAAGATCGAAAGAACGGATTGTGCCCATATCCACCGGACTTGCGGAACTGCTCACCAAATATACTGACACTTCGCGCACCCGAGGAAGACACAAAAGCACTTATAATCACCGACTCAGGAAAGGCCGTTTACCCTGTTTTTGTGCAAAGGACAGTCACGAAATATCTTTCTGCTGTGACTACACTTTCCCAAAAAAGCCCGCACGTTCTGCGTCACACGTATGCGACCCATTTGCTCAATCGCGGTGCGGATCTGAATGCGATTAAGGAACTTCTGGGCCATGCGAATCTGGCTGCGACTCAGATCTACACGCATAACTCCATCGAAAAGCTCAAAAAAACGCATCAACAAGCCCATCCAAAAGCCTGAAACCGATTTTTTAGAAGTATATTTGCCTCAATTGCAGTTTCCAGAATATAATTTTGTCACTCCAGTATGAATAACAGTTTCCAGGACGCGGTTGTAACGAAGTACAATATTTTTAATAGTCTTTTTCTGAGTTTACCGTACCGCGGGATTTTTCAGACGGGCTCATTATTACCCATACTAACCCAGCAAAGTGAAATCGGATTTCAAGAAGGAAAGTCTCCGAGAGAGATCATAGAGCACTTTTTCTCAGAATTGCTGGAAACTGCTACGCCTAAGGAAAGAGCAGATCTTCTTTTTGCATTTATCCAATATATTGAAAGGCAGGTCGTGCTTTTCGATTCCGTTGAAGATGCCGCTTTTGACCAAACGCATGACCTTACCGGAAAGGGCTCTGTTAATTATCTGACCGACCGTCTGGATAATGATGAGCTCAGGAAAAAACTGCTGACGAAATTGGAAGATTTCAGTGTCAGAATCGTCCTTACTGCACATCCGACGCAGTTTTATTCTGGGAAAGTGCTGGGCATTATCAATGACCTGGAAGACGCGATCAAGAAAAACGATTTTACCGAAGTAAATCAGTTGCTGCTGCAATTGGGCAAAACTGCATTCATCAATCACGAAAAGCCAACGCCTTTCGATGAAGCGGTGAGCCTTTGCTGGTTTCTTGAAAATGTATATTATGATGCGATTCCGGCTATTCTGGAAAAGCTCATCAACGGCCTCGGCATGAGTGTGCACGACTGGCCTTATCCGAATGTTTACCGACTGGGCTTCTGGCCGGGCGGCGACCGTGATGGAAATCCGTTTGTGAATCCTGAAATCACGCTGCAAGTCGCGGCAAGATTGCGTGAAACACTTTTGAGAGGTTATTACCGCGATTTAAGACAATTGAAACGCAGGCTGACATTCAAAGGAGTGGATGAGGCGATTGGATTGGCCGAGCGCAAGATGAATAGCACGATCTTCGGGCCGTTTGAAGAGGGTTATGCCAATGCGCAGGAATTAATCGACGAATTGTTGAAATCTCGCGAAGTTCTTGTTACAAAACATCAGGGCCTTTTCGTGGAGTTGCTTGACAATTTTATTCTCAAACTGAACATTTTTGGTTTCTTCTTCGCCAGTCTCGATGTGCGACAAGATAGCCGTAAGCACGCAAAAGCTTGGGAAGACATTCTCAAAAGACTTAGAGAAAAAGATTCCGTTACTAAAATATAGCGATTACGAAAGCTGGGACGAGGCCAAGAAAATCGACCTTTTGCTCTCACTGAACATTCCTTTGCGGGATGAAGATTATGAGGACGAACTGACGAAAGACATTCTCGGCTCAATTCGTGCTATCAAAACGATTCAGGAAAGAAATGGTGAAAAAGGTGCTCACCGTTATGTAATTAGTAATAACACGTCTGCATTGAATGTGATGCAGGTTGTGGCACTTGCCAAAAATCTGATTGCAGACGAACAGGGTAAGCTTGCGGTGGACGTTGTGCCGCTTTTTGAAACCGTTGATGATTTGGCCAATGCGCCGGAAATTATGCGGTCGCTTTACGAAAACGAATATTATCGTAATCATTTGCAAAACCGTGAAAATCACCAGACGATCATGGTTGGGTTCTCCGACGGGACAAAAGATGGCGGTTATTTACGAGCAAACTGGTCGATTTACAGAGCCAAAGAAACTTACCAAGGTTTCCCGCGAATTTGGAATTAAGGTGACATTCTTCGATGGTCGTGGAGGTCCTCCTGCACGTGGCGGTGGCAATAACCATAATTTTTACTCGTCACTTGGAACTGAGATTGAGGATAAAGAAATACAATTAACGGTTCAGGGTCAGACGATTAGTTCTAATTATGGAACGGTTACGACGGCAATGTACAATCTGGAAAGATTGTTTACGGCTGGTCTGGAAAATCACCTTTTCCGTGACAATCGCGTTGAAGACGAGCTAAGTGGAGAAGATAAGATCTTGATCGAGGAAATGGCGGAATCGGCTTATAACTCTTATCTTGACTTAAAAAACCACCCAATGTTTGTGAAATATCTGGACAAAAAGACGCCTTTGCGTTTTTATGGACAAACGAACATTGGAAGTCGACCGACAAAGCGTGGCAACGATGATGAAGGTTTGAAATTTGAGGATTTGCGCGCGATTCCGTTCGTAGGATCGTGGGCGCAAATGAAGCAGAATGTGCCCGGTTTTTATGGGTTTGGATCTTCGATTCAGCAACTAGAAAAGGAAGGCAGAAAGGATCAGATCAAGCAGCTTTACAAAAAGTCGCTGTTTTTCCGGACGCTGATCGAAAACTCAATGCAGTCACTTTCGAAAGCATTTTTCCCAGCCACAAAATATTTGCGCGACGAGGATGATTACAGAGAGTTTTGGGACAAAATGTACAATGAATTCCTTTTGACGCGCGATCTGCTTCTCGACGTGTCGGGACAAAAGGAGTTGCTGGACAGCAATAATGTCACCAAAGTCTCGATCAAAACCCGCGAAAGGATCGTTCTCCCATTGATTACAATCCAGCAATACGCATTGCAAATGCTCGCAGAAGACCCAAAAAATCTCCCTGTGGACGTTGAAACATACAATCAACTGATCATGCGGGCCATGTTTGGTATTATCAATGCCGCGCGGAACTCAGCTTAGAAGCTAGATTATAAATTTTTAAATGCTCCTGAACATTGAAGTTGTTCAGGAGCATTTTTGGTTTTAGAGGCTTTATTGCTGATCGTCTGGATATTTTAAAGATGATGGTTCATGCGTTGCTGAATCTTAGTGTGAAATCGTCCATTCGTAAATCTTAATGTATCCTCATAAGAGTTAAAGGATCTTTTCGATCTTAAAACATACGTTACATTGAACCGGCCTTTTATTTCCCTGTTCCCATTTTCCTGGCATTCATCAATCTGTAAAAAATTGTCTTCTGAATGCAGGACCTCATACTGATCTCTGAACATATCGAAATCTATAGAATGTAGTTAGGGTAGAAGAATACAGACATAGAGTCTACGCCCTCCTCATTTTGCGGCAGAACCTTATAACGGCCTATTTTAGCTGGAATGTCTGTGAAATAAAGATCCTGTTCGAGAACCCCATCGGAATCAAAAAGTAACGAGTAGACAAAAACTTTTTTGTATTCTGACGAATCGAGCTCATCAAATCCTCGAACAGCCTGAAATGCGTTGGAAAATGTCTTTTCCCATGACCGACCGTTGACCTTCGCTGTAAAATGTCCCCAGGAGTTTTCAGGCATCGCAAAATCGCTTTGGCAGCCAACGAGAAAGAACGACGCAAATAGTTGACAGATAAACTGGTTGTTCTTCATATCGGGTTTATTTTAAGATTAGTATCCTCTTAATCTCAACTACTTTATTTCTTGTCAGCTTGACGAAATAGGCGCCGCTTGGCAAACTTTCGACATTCCATTTTCGGAATTGCCGACCTGGCTTTACAGTTGTAGTTTGGCTTGTTAAAGCTGCAACGAGTCGACCAGCATTGTCCATAATATCTAACGAAATGTCAGAACCTGTTTCGAAGTTGAAGCTTATATCGACATACTCGATTGCTGGATTTGGCTTTACCTGAAAGTCTTGCAGTTCAATATTTAATGAATCCTCTGGAATGGTGCTGATTTTGAAAGGCTTTGGCACTTGCGAAGTTACTGCAATGAATGCTGAAACAGATTTTCCATTTCCTGTAACCGTGGCCTTGATCCAGATTTTCTGAGTCTGATAAAAATACCAGGTGAAAATATCCGTAGTCGTTGATGAAAGAAGATAGTTAATGCCGTCGTAACTGTAATGCCAGACTATTGAGTACGGTGCAGAACCACAACTGTAAGTCAATTCGTAATTCTTCCCGCCGGGCGTTGTCACAAATGTTGGACCGTCTACATAGGCTACAAATTCGGGTAGTGGGTTCGGTCTAAACCCTCCGACAGAAGTATGTGTATCTATAATCCTTTGTGCATTATTATTATCTGAAAGTGTGCCGGTTGACTTGCCTCCGACGCTGATGTTGGGGTTAGAAAAATTTAAAAGGCGATTGCTTCCATCGATGGTATTATTGCTCATTAATGTTCGGTCGGTCACATTTCCCAAGCCATTCTTTATATTGTATCCCTGAGCAAATTGTGGATTGCCTGCTTCGCCATCATGCCTGCATCCAAAAATGTGTCCAACCTCGTGCGCGAAGGTCTTATTAGTAATTGCATTGAGAATTTGAACAATAGAGTATGCAGTTGCATTGTTGAAAAACGGCAGTGCTGTTGCTCCTCTGGCACCATAATCACCATCTGTAAACAGGACAACAAGATCAGCTTGATATTGGTTACGCAAACTTTGAGCAGTGGCGTTATTAGCCAATTTTGTAACATCACCTGACAACTGAGATTTTACTTCAAGAAAATTTAAGGGTGCTACACCCGCCAATGTTAATACTGCATTGCTTGTAATACCACTATTATAAATCGTGCTATTATACTGTGCAACAGATAGATTTGCCTGGTCAACAATCGTAGCCACATCGCCTGCAAGCGCCAGCGCCTTCGGCGTGTATAATACAAGCACTCGAGGGCTTATCAGTGGTTGGCAGGGGTTCATCTTTGCGTTTGCATAAAAGCGCGGTGTTTGCTCAGCTTCCTGCGGCGATATTCGCCCGCCTGCCGGATGCTCACTTGTGTCAGCACAGCCCACATCACCAGCCCTTGTCATGTCAATCACTCGCAAACAATACACACCACTAGGTGCGGGAAAGATTTCATAAATACCGTCCGGGGTGGATAAATGGGCAGTGATACGGCCTACTTTTGAGAGAATTATGACTGTTCCGCGGTTATCATCTGTTTTACCAATCCATTCGTAATCAGAGGCAGAATGATACTTTACTTCGCTTGCCTCTGCAATGATAGGCTTGTCTTTGCCTGGAATTTCTAAGGTGAGAATGCCTTCTTTTTGAGAAGTTGCGATTGGATTTAAATGAATGAAATGATAAGTCGAAATGTCCGGATTCTTTTTTAGCCGGGCAATGTATGCGTGCATTTCCGGATTGTCTGGAATTGCGTTCTCAGGAAGAACCTCTATGAATTTGACAGTCTGACCAAAAACAGAATTCAAAAAGGAAATCGCAATCAGCGTAGACAGTATGAGGTTTGCCGCTAGTAGCGTAAATGTTCTTTGCATATCATTGAAGTAATAAGTTTAAGAATTGATCCGTCGAATCTTATCTTTTTTCGATGTAATTCTATCAACCAATTATCAGGGAGCATCTTCGGGTTATTTCCCGGTTGCCTGTCAACAGAGTGAATCGATTTACCTTAACTTTTTCTATGCAATAATTAGTAGACGAATAGTTGGAGCGGCTTATAATTGTAATCAATACTCAACTGTTACCGAACCTTCAACTAAAACTCAACATGACTCATCATTCTGATCAGCGTGCCTATTTTTTTAAAATAGACACGACTATCAAAAAAATCCGCAACGCTTTACAAAAGCAGCTAACAGAGGCTGGTTTTGACCTTACAGTAGACCAATGGGTGCTGATAGACCATATTTTCAGGAGACAGGGAATTAGTCAGAACGAACTTGCAGAGCTTACTTTTAAAGATCCGCCAACCGTTACCCGCATCATTGACCTGCTCGAAAAAAAAGGATTGGTAGAACGCGGCCCCGCTGCCGGTGACCGCCGCAAGTTCAATTTGTTCCTCACCAAGTCCGGTGAAGCGACTTATAACGAGGCATTTCCTATCGTGGCGGACATTCGCAGGAAGGGCTGGGGAAGCTTGAATGATTCCGATTATCAGCATTTTGTCCGCATTATGGACTCTATTTATCAAAACTTCACCTGACCGCCTCAGCAAAAAATATTTCAATCGTAAATGGGAGACTAACAGCAACTTGCGTTATTCTCCCTTTTTTGTTTTAAACCTTTATGCGATCCCTGCATCTAAACTTCGTTGGCAATTAGTTTTGACGCTTTACAACGTTATGCCCGTCGCCAGCATCTCTACTTACATTAACATTCATTTTTATTAAGCCATGAAAAAAATTATTTTAGGTTCCCTGCTTGCCGCTATCAGCTTTATCCCTGCATTTTCTCAAATAAAATACGAGCAGCAAATCCCTTCTCCCAGAATAGAAGTGGCAGGTTTTGCAGAAATGGAAGTTGTTCCGGATGAGATTTACTTCAATGTTTCGCTCAGAGAATATTTTGAAGACGAGAAAAATCAAAAGAACAAAGTTTCTATCAGCACACTTGAAAAGCAGTTTCTCAAAGCTGTTACGGATGCAGGATTGCCCAAAGAAGCATTGTCTGTCAGCGGGTTGGGCGGATATCAGGAATATACTGATAAGAAAAAGAAGCCTGCAACTTTTCTTGAAAGCAAGCAATATGAATTGAAAGTGAGCGGCCCGGACAAGTTGGACGGCATTTTGTCAAAAGTGGAAAGCCGTGGTGTTCAGTATGCGAATGTGTCGCGTGTGGACCATTCTAAAAGAGAAGAGTTTAAAAAGCAGGTCAAAATTGATGCTTTGAAAGCTGCGAAAGTGAAAGCCGAATATCTGGTTGCTTCGCTGGATGAAAAGCTGGGAAAAGTGCTTGAGATTAAAGAGCTTGATGAGAACCTGTATTTTCCGCAACCGATGTTCGCCAAGGCCAACATGAGAACGCTTGCTCAGTCTGAGGCAGCGGACGTTGCGCCGGAAAGCGACATTCAATATCAAAAAATCAAAATCAGTTACCGCATGCAGGCTGCTTTTGAAATAAAATAAGGTTAGTGTGGCAGGGTCGGCATAGTTTTTTCTTAGTTCCGGTTTGCGCATTTAGCGTGCCTTTTTGTAACAAACATTAGTTTCTTTAAATTTATCTTAAACTAAGTAACTGGAAATCATGAGCAGTAACGCAAAACACCTTGCCACCTTTATTCTTGGTGCAGCTGCCGGGGTCGCAGCGCACAAATATCTTCAAAGCGAAGAGGGCGAAAAGCTTTTGGAAGACCTGAAAACAAAAGCCAACAATTTAAAGGCTGATGCAGAAGGTGCGATCGATAAAGCGCCGGAGTATTTTGAAGAGCTAAAAGCAAAAGGGGCAGATTCGCTGAAAGGCAGTTTTCCTGATGCCGAGAACTTTTTTAAAGAGCTTTACGATAAATTCGTGGGCAACAAGGGCACTGCCGAAACACCTGAGCAGGCACCCGTTACGCCCGATCCAATTTCCTGATTTAATAAGCATACAAAAGGCCGGATATGACTTAAAAGTCTTATTCGGCCTTTTTTGTTAGCAATTGATTGATTTGCGCATACTGCAAAAGCATAATCGTTTTTGCATCCGGAATCTCGCCAGATTGCATCATTTGCAGGGATTTCTGGAAGTCGATTTCCAGAACCTCAATGTTCTCCTGCTCATTATCAGCGCCGCCGCCTTCATTCACCTTCATATCATCCGCATATTCGGCTACGAAAAAATAGAGAATTTCCGTAACAGACCCTGGCGACATGTAGGCTTCGAATATTTTCTCAACGGCCGTAATCTTGTATCCGGTCTCTTCCTCTGTTTCTCTCCTAATGCAATCTTCCGGATTGTCTTTGTCCAATAATCCTGCACAAGCCTCGATTAACATGCCTGATTCATTTCCATTTATGAAAGTTGGCAAGCGGAATTGTCTGGTTAATAGCACAGTCTGCTTTTCTTTGTTATAAAGCAAAATTACCGCCCCATTTCCACGGTCATATGCCTCGCGTGATTGACGCTCCCATTCCCCGTCAGCGCGCTGATAGTCAAATGTGTATTTTTTTAATGTATACCAATTGTCAGACAGCACCTGTTCGTCGACAATCTTTACGCGTTCGTTCTTCATAGTGATCAATATTGATTATTTATGATTTATTCTGATCAAATGTATGCAAACATTCACGTAAAAAAAATCCTCCAGAAGATCGATTATTCAATGGTCATTTTTATATTGAACGCATGATGGAAAATTTGAAGTCCGCTGCTTACTGGATTGAGCATTATAAGCTGAGCCCGCATCCTGAGGGAGGTTATTATTCGGAAACTTACAGGTCTGCCGAAAGCATTGCGCAAAACGCACTGCCAAGCCGGTTCACTGGTGACCGGTCATTTTCAACGGGAATTTATTTCTTATTGGAATCGCATAACTTTTCGGCATTCCACCGGATTCAGGCGGATGAAATGTGGCATTTTTATGCGGGCGACGCATTGGAGATTTTTGTTATTCAGGAAACAGGCCAGCTAGAAATCATCCGGTTAGGGTATGATCCTGAAAATGGAGAAACTTTTCAAGCTGTGGTTCCGGCAGGTGCATGGTTTGCATCGCGCCCAGCCAAAGGCTCAGGTTACGCGCTGGTTGGCTGCACCGTAGCGCCCGGCTTTGATTTTGCCGATTTTGAAATGGCCGAAAGAGGCGCGCTACAAAATGCTTATCCCGAATTGAAGCAAATAATAAGCGAGCTGACGAGAACGTAAAATGCAGGTTAGTTAACCTGCATTTTGGACCAGTAAGGCTTGGAAACAGTCTTATCCGGGAACACGGCTGTCACTTCATACTGACCGGCTGCCAGATTTTTTGGAAGCAAATATTTGCCGACAGGATAACTTACGCCCGCTATCGCCCAATTGACAACAGCCAATTCTGGTTTCAACTCAATGGTCGATGCGGCGCTTTTCAGGCGTAAAATGGGCAGTTTGTTTACATCAAATTTTGTGCTGGCCGTGCCAAATTCAACCGGAGAAGGCTTTACATAAATGGTTTCGCCTTTCTTGAATGCAAGTCGCTCAGCATTACGGGTTAAGGCCAGCATTACATCGCCTTTCCAAACTGATTCAATGGTTTTAACTTCCTTGGAAGAAAAATACAATGCGCTTTTGCCAATAACCTTCTCGCCTTCCAAAAAAGACAGCGAATACGAACCTTCTGGAATGTTGGCAGGGAGCTTATCCACTACGAGCTCATTGGTGCTTGTAAACTTGGCAGGAACTGAAATAGGCGTAGCCAGGAAATCGCTGGCAAACCTTACGCTGTATTTTGCTGACGGAATAAAAAAGCCGCCAGTTGCAAAAAGGGAATCCTTAGTTGTGTAGACAAACTTATTGTCACGCGCAATGCTCACAAACGGCTCGCCTCTCGTAAATTTAACGCCTTCAAAAACAACTGCTGGCTGATCTTTAAAAACCACCTCCAAGGCAACCTGATCTTCATTCACCAGCTTTTCGATTTCTTGCAGCTGAACGTTTTTCTGATTGGAATACAATGATGTTTCGGTTTCAAAGCCCGTTTTGCGGTTGATTGCTTTCAAGACCGGCACAGCCTCATCCGGCCGGGATGGAAAACTTCCGACGCCTGAAATATATTTGAATGGAAACGCAAACCCGTTGGTATTTACGGTGATTTCTTTATTTACAAGCTCAATTTTAGGGCTTCCGGCGATGTTGAAAAACACGGTAAAATAACCTGCATATTTGTCTTCTTTGTCCCGCAATGTAAACGTTAGCGGATCGCGCCCCTGGAAATTGTAGTTAAGCACATTGCTCGTAGCCGGTTTTCCCGAACTGTCCACCAGCACAACATTCTCGTGCAAAACAAGCTTCACTTCTGCGGTGCCGCTAGTATAACTTTCAGGAAAAGTGACAACGACATGCTTCTTTGTTGAATCATAAGTCACTTCCTTTGAGTCGGTTACGTTCACCGTTTTTAGCAATAAAATAGAGCCGTTAGGAATCTGGACCTCAGGGCTGGGCGACTTGTCGTCTGAATCTTTCTTACAGCTTGCCATTGCGGCAGAAGCGAGTAAAAAAAGGAATATATATTTTTTCATTACGAGAAAACTAGCAGGTTGATAACATTCTTCGAGTCGCGAAGTAAGCCCCAAGAGAAATAAAATACAACTTATGGGCGTAAAAATGGACGTCTTATATATAACGTCGAAATGTTAGTAACCGATACTCGTGTCATCACCTCTCGGATCAGACCCACCTTCCAGACTGCCGTCGGGCAGCACCAGGATACAATCCATGCGACCTATCGTATTGCGCTGTTGTTCAAGAATATATCCTTTTTCTTGAAGCTTTTTAACCGTTCCTTCTGAAAATGCATTGGCTTCAAAAGTGGTTTTGTCAGGCAACCATTGGTGGTGAAATTTGAGTGCATTAACCGATTCCTGCATCGTCATGCCGTGTTCCAGCACATTCAGAATCGTTTGATACACAGACGTTATGATCGTCGAGCCGCCCGGTGTTCCCACCACCATAAGGAGCTTTCCATCTTTTTCAATAATGGTCGGCGTCATGGACGATAACATTCTTTTTCCCGGTGCAATGGCATTTGCTTTGTTTCCGATAAGGCCATACATGTTCGGCGCGCCGGCTTTTACGCTGAAATCGTCCATTTCATTATTCATAAAAAACCCGCCGCCCTTGATCACAACCCGGCTTCCGTAACCGCCGTTTAGTGTAGTTGTGAGTGAAATTGCATTGCCTTCTTTGTCAACAATGGAAAAATGCGTTGTTTCCAGACTTTCGTAACCCGGCAAAACACCACCCGAAATGTTCTTGCTGTCCGTTGCTTTATTCCAATCAAAATCCGCCCAGCGCTGGCTGAGATAATCTTTGCTGATCAAAGCCTCGGTTGGCACTTTGACAAAATCAGGGTCACCCAAAAACTTAGCCCGGTCTGCATACACGCGGCGTTCAGCCTCGATCATAACCTGGATTGTAGAATCGCTGTGCCATCCCCATTTTCGCAAAGGATGCTGCTCTGTAAGCCGCATAAGCTGTAATAATGCGATGCCACCGCTCGAAGGAGGCGCCATTGTAATGACATTATAGTCTTTATATCGCTCAGAAATCGTCTCCCGCCACTGTGCATTGTAATCGGCAAGGTCCTTTTTGGTGATGATCCCTTCGTTATGCTTATTAATGTCCTTAACCAGGCGCCGCGCGGTTTTTCCCTTGTAAAATCCATCGTGGCCGTTCTTCTGGATCCGCTTCAACACTTTGCTCAAATCTTTCTGAACGAGCAGATCACCGGCAGCCCAGTCTCTTCCAGCGGGATTGATAAAATATTTGGTGCCGGGATTTTGTTCCAAAAGGTCACTTTTGATTGCATTAAGGCCCCGCGCTTCACGTGCTGTCTGGATCACACCTTTTTCAGCGAGGTCAATAGCAGGTTGTAAAAGCTGTTTCCACGGTAATTTTCCATGTTTTGCGTGCGCCTCAGCCATTCCCGCCACAGATCCCGGCACGCCGGAAGCCAGTCTGCCCAATATGCTTGATTCCGGGATGACATTGCCATCTTTATCCAGATACATGTCCGCGTGTCCTTTTGCCGGAGCTTTTTCACGAAAATCAATGCTGTAACTTTTACCCGATTTATCTCTTAAAACCAAGAAACCGCCGCCACCAATATTTCCTGCGGATGGATGCACAACCGCGAGTGCAAATTGAACAGCAACTGCCGCATCCACAGCATTTCCACCCGCTTTCAGAATTTCCACACCGACTTTCGATGCGTCCGGATGTGCCGTCGCAACCATGCCGTTTTGTGCGATCACACCTTTTCTATCACTGTAGAATGGTTTCTGATTAGGGTCGTCAGACAGGAATTGATAAAATCCCGTAGATTCCTGAACAGGCTTCTGCGCAGCCACGAATCCAGGTAAAATACCAATTATTAATGCAATCTTATAGCGTAAGGTCATAACAGGAGTGTTAAAATTCATTTTGTAATTTATCAAATCAATCACTTTTTCTTGCCTTTTATACCAATTTATTTCGAAGCTTGGGACTTTACACTTAACTTTTGCATAGAATGGATCCCGGCATATTAATCTCCAAAATGGCGCTATGAAATTTTTACGACAGATCTTAGAAAGCTTCCGTTTTGCCTGGCAAGCGCTCAAATCCAACATTACGCGCACAATCCTGTCGCTGCTTGGCGTAACGGTCGGCATTTTCGCCATTGTGGCCGTTTTCACCATTGTTGATTCGCTGGAACGCAGCATTAAGGACAGCCTCAGCTTCATTGGCGATAAGGTTATTTATGTTCAGAAATGGCCTTGGGGTTTTGGTGGTGAATATCAATGGTGGAAATATTTTCAATGGCCGGAGCCCACTTATGCCGAATACAAATTTCTTTACGACAACCTGGAAAGTGCAAGTGCAGTCGCCGTCATGGATTTTCGGGGCAGTACAACACTAAAAAATGGTTCCAACAGCATTGTGGCACAAATTCAGGGCGTTTCTTACGAATACAATCAAATCTCTGAAATCCCGATCCAGATCGGCCGCTATTTCATCCCGCTGGAAACCAACAATGCCAGAAATGTGGCCGTCGTAGGCGCGGACATTGCCGACGCGCTTTTCCCAGGACAGGATCCGGTGGGAAAAGCATTCAAACTGGCAGGAAATAAATTTACAATTGTGGGCGTGCAGGTGAGAAAAGGAGAGAGTCTCGTCGATTTTGGGGGAAGTCCGGATAAGAATTGCATCATTCCATTTGCATCATTTTCAAAACTGTTTCAATCCGGGAGGCGCAATGCGGACATTGTTGTGAAGGGTTTCCCGGAAGATGAGGGAATGAAGGAAGTGGAAGCAGAAATAACAGGCTTAATGCGAACAAAACGAGGCATTAAGCCGCGGGAAGGCAATAATTTTTCACTCAACCGTCCCGAGGCCGCAGCGGATGCCATTGCGGGTCTTTTTGCTGTTTTAACAATTGCAGGCTGGGTGATCGGAAGCTTCTCCATTTTGGTGGGAGGCTTTGGGATTGCCAACATTATGTTTGTTTCTGTTAAAGAAAGGACGAATCTCATCGGCATCCAAAAATCGCTTGGTGCGAAGAACTATTCTATTTTGTTCCAATTTCTGTTTGAGGCAGTTATGCTGAGTTTGGTTGGTGGTTTGGTGGGGATTTTCCTTGTTTTTCTGCTGTCATTCATGCCATTGGGATCACTTCAAATTCTGTTAACACCAGGGAATATTCTGTTAGGCTTGGGAGTTTCGAGTGTGATCGGCGTGCTGTCGGGAATTGTGCCTGCCATGCTGGCGGCGCAAATGGACCCTGTAATTGCGATCCGAGCGAAATAATAACTAGGAATAATCAAACTGTTTTGCGAAGTTCGCTTCAATCAATAAACTCAGAAAAATACTGCTATGCGTAAATGGGTCATATTTGCCATCTTTCTGGCCATCATTTTTGGAATTTTATATTACCTGACTTTTGGCTATTACAGCGAAGGAAAACGAGGAGGTTTTATCACCAAGCTGAGTAACAAAGGATATTTGTTCAAAACTTACGAAGGCGAACTCAGAATGGGTGGCCTGTATGAAGGAGACGGCACTATGAATTCTTCGGAATGGGTGTTTTCGGTGAGTGCAAAAAATAAGGATGCGATTTCGAAGCTGGAAGAGGCGATTAAGAACGGACAACGCGTTTCGCTCACTTATGAGGAGAAATTCTTCACGCTTCCATGGAATGGAGATACAAAATATTTTGTGACCAATGTGGAGGTTCTGGAAAATGTCAGGTCAAATCAATTGCCTCAGCCGCCGCCATCCAACTTGCCGGCACCGACGGAACTTGATACAACAAAAGCACTTTAATGTAAAGCGGGACTAACCTCCCGCTTTTTTTGCTTTATAACCCTTGCCGGTAAGCCAGGTGATAACCTTATCGCGGTGATCGCCCTGGATCTGCACTTCCTGATCTTTCACTGTGCCGCCGCTGCCGCAAAGGGCTTTCAGTTGTTTGCCCAATGCCTCCATATCCGCATTGGTCCCAATAAAACCTTTGACAACCGTAATCACTTTTCCACCCCCTTTGCGATCCAGCCAGATCCTCAGGTCCTGTTGCGCCGGCGGCAATGTATCCGGCTCGTCAGCTCCGGAATCGTTATACTCGAAATCGGGATTTGTTGAATAAATAACTCCCGTGCGGTTCTTTTTTGACATTACACAATTACGCGCAGGCTCTGCGGTTTAATTTTAATTTCTATCCTTTTTGTGTCCAGCTGCAAAGGTTCTCCATCGTAATGGATCATCGGCGGCGCGTCCGTTTCCACCACAGCTTCCTGCAAATGCTGATAATCGATGTAGCGCGACGCCTTCATCTGCTTTGTAAATAATTGATAGGCCAGATTTGTTCCATACCATTTTGGAAAAGGCTTAATGGTGCACACATCCAGCATTCCGTCCTGCAAGCTGGCCTGCGGCGCAACCCACGCATTATTCCCAAATTGTCCGGCGTTGGCAAATGATAAGGAAAATGCCTCCGTATCCACGCCATTCAACCGAAAGCGCTGCGGCTTATAGCTCCAATAAGATTGAAACGAAACATTCACATAGGTTGCTAGTCCGCGCTGTTGCTGCTGGCTGAACAAATGCCCGACATATGCGTCGAAACCCATTCCTGCTGTGCAGAAAAAAGGCGTTTCGTTAATTTTTGCGCTGTCAATTGTGATTGTTTTTCCTTCAAAAAGTCTGTTTAATGATGCTTCCAATGTCAGCGGAATACCCAAGTGACGTGCCAAGCCATTGCCGGAGCCGAGTGGAATAATGCCCACCGCTTGGTTTGTATGGATCAGAGGCCGGGCAATTTCGTTCACCGTGCCGTCTCCGCCAACGGCGACAATCGCTTTCCAGGCTGTATTTTTAATGTTTTCTTCCACGAGCACGGTCGCATGTCCGCGGTGTTCGGTGAAGAGGATTGTGGCCTGGGCGCCGTGATTCTTAGCAGCTGATTCAATTGCGCTTACTATCTCATCCGCCTTACCTCCGATAGAGGTTCCCGAATTTGGATTTAAAATAAACAGATAAGCCGGCTTGTCCACTGGTCAGGCAAAGAATAAGAACAAAATGAGCAGAAACACAATGATGAATAAATAATAAAGTCCGTCGATAAAAGGATATTTCTGGCGGTCCAGCTTCTTAAACAAATCGTCGAACTTACTCATTCTACATTTCTGATTTGGATTATAATGCTTTAAACAGGTTCCCAAATTTCTTTGGAGTATATTTAATAGCAGGAAAACAATTTACAAAAATCCACAAAAAATATGAGAAACCGGCTCTTTGCAATCATACTGGTCATGATTTCGCTTGGTACAAAAGCACAATCTGCAAAAGATAAAGAAACGATTATCGCGACCATGGATCGCCAGATGTCTGACTGGAACCGGGGCGATATTGATTCCTTCATGAATGGTTACTGGGAGTCGGATTCGCTGATGTTTGTCGGCAAGTCGGGCATAACATATGGTTACAAGGCCACGCACGAAGGTTATCTCAAACGTTATCCGGATCGGGCAACAATGGGAACATTGAAATTCACTTATCTGAACCTTACATTTCCCGGCAAAGATGTGGCGTTTTTAGTTGGTGAATTTCACCTTACCCGACCTGAAAAAGGGGACCTGGAAGGACATTACACATTGCTTTGGAAAAAGATCAATGGCAAATGGGTTGTTGTTTGCGATCACACCAGCTGATAAAAAAAACAGCCCGGGCTCAAAGCCAGGGCTGCAAATCTATTTCGAAAATCGTTTTTACAATCTCTTAAACTTCAACAGCGCGTTTACCGCAGGTTTTGTTGCATCCAATTCGGTATTAGCAATCACAGTAAGCTCCGTTGGTGTTTGTGTGAATTTGAAATCCTTCGCCGTTGTGCCGCTTTTAAGGTTTAACACATCTCCTGTCACTTTCCATGTTGAACCATCTCCTACTGGAGCAATCGTACTAATTGCAAGAACAGCAACAGGGCAGTCGGCAGTGGTCAATGTATTATCTGATTTGAAAGTAAGTTTCAGATCAAGATAACAAGGTGCTAATGTTGGTAATTGGACTAGTTGTGGCAGTGTTCCGGGAGTTTCAGCTGAAACCGAAGTCAGTTGCCAGGTTCCAACGATCGGGTTGTCGTCCACTTGTGGAGCCGGATTCTCGTCATCATCCTTACAAGCCGTTACGATGACAGCCATGATCGTGAAAGTCAAGAGGGTAAATTTGCTTAATGCTGCAGAAATTTTCATAGCTGACCGAATCGTTGTTTAGTTTCGTATATCGTTAAGTCTAACGTCCAAACTTACTGGAAAAATGTTTTTTCAGGAAATTTTTATGTGTTAACGTGACGAATTACCACTTGAAGCTGAAAATCAAGCCTTAACGGTTCATTTGGTCAAAAAAACTCGCAGCAAATCCTCCGCTGCTGACCCGGGAAGCTCTTTTCCTTGCTTAACCAGATCTTCCAGCTCCTGCAACTTACTTTTCACTTTTGCATCGCCATAAAACTGATCTTCAAGCGCTTGCCTGATCTGATCGTGCATCCAGTTGACGTTTTGTTTTTGTCTGTTTTGATCAAAAAAACCATTGGCACGCGTCACTTGCTCATATTCTTGAATGAGTGCCCAGATTGAATCCATGCCATTATCCGTCAACGCCGAGCAAGGAAGCACTTTCGTAAGAAAGCCCGACGCTGATTTTGGGAACAAATGCAATGCATTCTGATAAGCAGACATTGCGTGATTAACCGCCGCAACATTGTCTCCGTCCGCTTTATTGATCGCGAGGGCGTCGGCCATTTCCATGATTCCTTTCTTAATGCCCTGCAATTCATCGCCTGCTCCCGCCAGCATGAGCAACAGGAAAAAGTCTGTAATGCTTTTGACAAGCGTTTCTGATTGTCCTACGCCGACTGTTTCTATCAAAATAATTTCAAAACCCGCCGCTTCGCAAAGCAGCATGATTTCTCTCGTGCTGCGCGCAATGCCACCGAGAAACAAACCCGTCGCAGAAGGCCGAATGTACGCCAGCGGATTGTGGGCCAGCTTTTCCATGCGCGTTTTATCGCCTAATATGCTTCCGCCGGAACGCTGGCTGCTCGGATCAACCGCGAGAACGGCAACGCTTTTGCCAATGGAAGTCAAATGTGTTCCGAATGATTCGATAAAAGTGCTTTTGCCAACGCCCGGGACACCGGTGATGCCGATCCGCAGTGAATTTCCTGTTTTTGGCAATATGTTTTTAAGAATCGCCGCCGCAATTTCCTTGTCTCCGGGCAGCTTGCTTTCCGTTACAGTGATGGCGCGGCTGAGCATAACGCGGTCTCCGGCGAGGATGCCAGCCGTGTAATCTGCAATCGAAAGGCGTTGACGCATAGTCTGTTTTTGTAGTAAAACCGGTAATAGTTTGTAGCAGATTTCAGTTGGCAAAAATTAAACTTTTTATCTTAAAAAAGGCGAAAAGCTGTATATTGCTCGTTTACAATCACATAATTTCAATATATTATCATAAGAATGAAAATTTCAGTATTTCGTCTGAGCTTGTTATTCATGGCAAGCATTGGATTTTTTAATGTTCATGCACAGGAGCAGGACAAAGTGAAGTATGATTCACACGTGCTTTTTCACCCACTTTTTAATTTCCAGCCTGGAAACGAGTATCGCACCGGAGGAGGTGCTCCCGGGCCGAAAATATTGGCAAAATAAAGCCGATTATAAGATCAATGTCGCGTTGGAAGAGGAAAAAGGAACGGTGAGCGGAGATGTTGAGATCACTTACAAGAACAACAGCCCCGAAAATCTTGAATTTATCTGGCTTCAACTTGACCAGAATGCTTTTAGCGATCATTCCCGCGGAGGAAGAACAACGCCTGTAACCGGCGGCCGATTTGGAAATACAGGTTTCAACGGCGGCGATTCCATCCGCACAGTGACTGTTCAGCAGGGTAAAGGTGGTTTTGTAGAATCAACTTACAAGATCACAGATACGCGCATGCAGATCCGACTGGCGAACCCGGTGAAGGCAAACGGCGACCTGATCAAAATTAAGATCGCTTATTCTTTCAAAATGCCTGAATATGGCTCTGACCGAATGGGAACATTGGAAACCAAAAACGGCATTGTATACGAAATGGCGCAGTGGTATCCGCGCGTGGCAGTGTTTGACGACATTGAAGGCTGGAATTTATTGCCTTACCTTGGCGCAGGCGAGTTTTACCTGGAATATGGCAGGATCTTTGAATACAATGTTACTGTGCCGTGGGACCATATTGTTGTAGGATCTGGTGAATTGCTTAACCCAAATGAAGTGCTTACGGCTGAGCAACGCAAAAGGCTGGCTGATGCAGCAAAAAGTGATCAGACGGTTGTGATTCGCAGCGCCGAAGAAGTGACTAACCCGTCCACAAGACCAAAACAATCGGGTACGCTGACATGGCGTTTTCGCTGCTTGCAAGCGCGTGATATCGCATGGGCAACCTTCCAAGGCATTTGTCTGGGATGCAGCGCGGATGAATCTGCCAAAAGGAAAAACTGCATTGGCGCAGTCGGTTTACCCGGCTGAAGACGGCGGATTGGACGGCTGGGGCCGTTCGACTGAGTATGTGAAGGGCTGCATCGAGTTTTTATTCAGGTTATATTCATGAATACACTTACCCAGTTGCAACCAATGTGGGCGGAATCGTAGGTGGAATGGAATATCCTGGCATCGTTTTTTGCAGCAGCGAAAGCCGCAAAGATGACCTTTGGGGCGTTACAGACCACGAATTTGGTCAGCAACTGGTTCCCGATGATCGTGGGAAGCAATGAGCGTAAATATGCCTGGATGGACGAAGGTTTTAATACATTTATCAACTTCCTTTCTGCGGATAACTTTAACAATGGAGAGTATAAAAGCGCACAAATGAATGATTTGCAACGTCTGGCGCCAATTATTTTCCTTGTCCAAAAGCAGATCCGATCATGACGATTCCGGATGTGGTGCAAGCTGTAAATCTGGGCTGGGAAGCTTATTATAAGCCCGCGCTTGGTCTGAAAATGCTTCGTGAGCAGGTTTTGGGCAAAGAGCGTTTTTTGATTATGCATTCCATTTATATGTGCAGCGCTGGGCA
This sequence comes from Dyadobacter sp. AC419, assembly GCF_979253085.1. NCBI lineage: Bacteria > Pseudomonadati > Bacteroidota > Cytophagia > Cytophagales > Spirosomataceae > Dyadobacter > Dyadobacter sp. AC419. The sequence goes on from NZ_CEEDCD010000029.1 coordinate 232,395, forward strand.
TTCAAACATTCCGACTCCTTATGATTTCTTCCGGACGATGGAAGATGCATCGGGTGAAGATTTGGGCTGGTTCTGGAAAGGATGGTTTTTTGAAAATTACAAGCTGGATCAAGGCGTTAAGGACGTAACTTACGTTGAACAAAACCCGCAAAAAGGCTCATTTATCACCATTGAAAATCTGGATCAGTGGGCAATGCCAGCCAAAATTGACATTGAAGAAGTGAGTGGCAAAAAAACGCGTGTTGAATTGCCGGTTGAAATCTGGCAGCGCGGCGGAAGCTGGACTTTCAAAGCCGCTACTCAGCAGCCGATCCGCTCGGTGACAATTGATCCTGAGCACAGTTTGCCGGACATTAACCCTGAAAACAACGTTTGGAAACCAGCAATGTTTGCTGAACCGGAAGTTAATTAAGGAACGATTATAACAAGCAAAAGCCCCGCAGCGTAAACTGCGGGGCTTTTTTATGATAAAAAACCGAAGATCAAACTGTGATAAGCATCGCGCCGTACGAGTAACCGCCACCAAAAACGGTGATCACAATGTTGTCGCCTTTCTTAAACTTGTCTTTATTTTCAGATAATGCAATGGCACAACCCGCGCAACCTGTATTTCCCAGATACTGAATGTTGGAAATGAGCTTGTCGGCTGATATACCCAGCGTATTAATGACATTCAAACTAATCCTGTGATTGGCTTGATGCGGAATCAAATAATCCAGATCGTCGATGGTTAATCCGCAAGCCTGTAAAACCTGCTGGCTGACCTTTGGCATATATTGGCACGCGTTCTGGAATACATCGCGGCCGTAAGGCATAACAACGCCCCGGTCATTTGGCCGCAACACAACGGCTTCGATTGCTTTTCCGCTTGTTGCCGCACCGCCCGTGATCAATTTCTTGATCTCCATGTCCGAATCGGTCTGGCGCTCTTTCGAAATCAATAATGCCGAAGCGCCATCACCCCACAAATGTCCTGAAACCGTGTCCATTTCATTATAATAGGCCGTATTGTGATCGGAAACCACCACGACAGCCTTCCGATGCTTTGCCCAATGCAAAATATCCTTCAACGATTTCGATTGCATTCAATAATGATGAGCAAGCTGACGAAATGCTGACAATCCGGAATGTCAGGAATTTGAAGTTGGTGCTGAACTGCGTGCGCTAATGTAACGATTGTATCATAGGGCGTATAAGTTGCTCCGATAATCAGGTCAATTTCATTTTTGCTATATGGGATGTTTTCAAGTAAGGCCTCAACTGCTTTCATTGCCATTGTTGAAGTATTTTCTCCGGGAGAAGCCTTACGTCTTTCTGAAATTCCAGTGCGTTCTACAATCCACTCATGGGACAGATTGTTAATATTTGTAAAATATTCATTACCAATAACTTCGCTTGGTAAATAATGACTAACTGTATTAATATACATGATTGAGAAGTTGACTTCGCAAGCTACGATTCTTTTTAATTCCGAAAGTTAAATATTTCGTAGAAATCGTAGTACTTAATATTTGAACAATTCAATAATAAGTTTATAAAATTATATTAAAAAGCATTCTCTGCTTATATTTCATTATTTGTTTTGTAAAGTTCGGTAAAACGTCAAAAGTATAACCTCTTCCTTCGCCCAGTTATAGCTTTTTTCAACCGAATTTCTTCCGTTATCACCCATTTTTACCCGGCTTGCAGGATTCTCAATCAGCCATTTCATTTTTTCAAACAGTGAATCGGCGTCATATGGTGATATACAAAAACCACATTGCGATTGTTCAACGACTTTTTGATACAAAGGAAAATCAGAAGTGATCACAGGCAAGCGCAGGGCCATGTATTCGAACAGCTTGGTCGTGTATGAATCCGGATAATCGGCGACGGGTTTCAAAAGCGCAATGCCTGCAACTGAACGAGACGCATATTTCAAGATTTTTCTTTGATCTGTATAACCGTAAAAATGGAGGTTTTCAGCAATTGCTTCATAGTTGGCTAACCGTTTCAACTCATCCTCATCAATCCGGACAGAACCGAACAAGTGCATTTTAAAATCAGGATAAATGCTTTTCAGTTTAACCAAAGCACGGACAAGCGTGTCAAAAGATCGTTCCAATGAAATGACGCCGCTGTAAATAAACTCCGGACTGGCATTGCCAACTTCACTTTTTGCATAATAAGTGTCTATAAAAGAAAGCGATGCATAATTGTGCACGACGGCTGAGGGAAATGCCAAATGCTGATATGCTGTCAAATAGGCATCTTCGGTGAAAATACAGGCGAACTGTATTCTGGCGCAATGATCAAAATAGCGGAAAAGAGCTTGATAGGCTCTCGCATTGTTATAATTTTTGATGCTGAACTTCTTGTAAAGATTTTCCTGCACTTCATAAATCACGATTGCGCCGAGCCATTTAAACACAAATGCAACCGGAATCAGCTCCGGAACGAAAATGTGGATCAGGTCCGGCTTCAGACGCAGGCATTTCCATAAAAGTATGGGATGGGAAATGAGCAATCTGAAAAGCAGGGTTTGAAATTCAGGGAGAGCGATCATGTTCACCTGACCGTTTGCAGCAGCATTTGGCAAGGCGCAAAAAACCTCATAATCTCCGGCAAGCGACGGTGCGATTTTGTAACCGATCCTCGGATCGGTTGCCGGATGAACTGTGCTGACAAGCAAAACGTGTCGCCTCATGCCGCGCCGACAATGTTGACGCCCGAAGATGTGCCTATTCGCGCAGCGCCCGCTTCGATCATTTCAAGTGCTTGTTCGCGCGTATTAATCCCGCCAGAAGCCTTTATTTTAACATTAACAGGCAAAATAGACCGCATTTTCCTGACAATTTCGGGATCTGCACCGGCTGACGCAAAACCTGTTGATGTCTGACAAAATCCGCACCGGATTCTGCACATATTTCACAAGCCGTATAAAGGTCAAATGAGTCCATATACGCCGTTTCAATGATCACTTTCAGGATTGCGCTGCTTTCGTGCGCCAGGTCGGCAAGTTGCTTCAATTCCTCGCGCACACTGAGATAAGCCATCGACTTAAAGCGGGAAATGTTCATCACCACGTCCAGTTCCGTAGCGCCATCCTGCAATGCATTCTTGGCTTCAAAAAGTTTTGTGGCAGTTGTGGAATAGCCAAACGGAAATCCGATAACCGTTGCAATCTCAATCTTAATCGGACAAAACTCCATCATTTCAACCACATAGGGAACATAGGAAGGAGCAACGCAAACGGCCTTGAACTGGTGTATCCATGCTTCTTCACAAATTTTTCGAATGTCCGTTTCACTTGCTGTTGGAGTTAGCAGCGTGTGGTCAATGTAGGAGGAAATGTCACTCATAGTGCTTTACGAATGGATATAAAAAAGTAAAAACCCCGTCTGGGCGACAGGGTTTAGTACATTCATCTATAATTTCTGATTATTTCTTGCTTTTGGCTTCGGTTGCAGGCGCTTCTGCCGCAGGCTCAGTTGCCGTTTCTTCGGTTACTGTTTCCGCTTCTGTTGCAGCTGCTGTTTCGGTTGTTTCTTCCGCTGTTTCTGCTGATGCTTCAAACAGTTCAGGCGTATATTTTGACAACAGGTTATACCAAGTAATGATCTTCTTGATGTCGGAAACGTAAACTTTTGATCTGTCAAAATCAGGAAGGATCTTGTTCAGGAACTCGATAAGCTCTTTGTCAGAAGCGCTTTTAGGCTGCAAAGTAACTTCTTCGCCATGCTCTTCACGAATTTTAAGGAACACGTCCGCCAAAGGAGCTGATTCTTCTTCACCGTCCGTAAAAATAGAAACGTCTTTCAAAACTGAAACACGTGCAGTTGGTCCGATCAACGTTTTTTCGCGCTTTTCATCCAGACTTTCTACGATGACACCTGCACGGCTAGGCTTAAGAATGCGGAACAAGCCGCCTTTTCCTGAAACATTTGCTATTTCTTTCAACAAATCCATTCCTGTTGACTCTACTTTTTCACTCATCCTTTCTTACTACTAGTTATATCTTAATAATGATTATGTTGTATGCGACGACCAACGAAATTTTGCGCAAAATAACGGAAAGATTGAGCGTTAAACAACCCTCCGGCTTACTTTGTAGTTTCAAACGACTGATTATAAGTTTCTATTGCTTTCAGGATCGCCTCGCGGCCTTCGTTTTTTTCAGCGGAGGTCACATACATTTCCGGCACTTCTTCCCACGATTCACTCAGTTTTTGCTTGTAAGCCTCCACCTGGTTTGCCACCTGACTTGGTTTTAGTTTATCGGCTTTGGTAAAAATAATCTGAAACGGAATGCCTGCTTCTCCCAGTCCGGCCATAAATTCGAGGTCGACGGCCAATGCGCTATGCCGCACATCAATCAGTACAAATGTGCATATGAGGTTCTCGCGGTTGTGCAGATAATCACCGATCATTTTTCCCATTTTTCCCGCTCCACCTTGCTCACCTTTGCATAACCGTAACCCGGCAAATCGACCAGATACCACGATTCATTAATAAAATAATGGTTAATCAGCTGTGTTTTACCCGGTTGCTGTGAAGTTTTCGCGAGCGATTTCTTTTCAGTCAACATATTGATCAGCGAAGACTTTCCCACGTTGGAGCGCCCAATGAAAGCATATTCCGGCAAAATCGGATCCGGACATTTCTGATAATCCGAATTGCTCATTACATATTTGGCTTCCTGAACTTTCATGCGTTTTTGACGTTAATATTACTGCGAAGTTACTTCTTCTTTTTTGATCTAACCTCAAAAGCCTGTCTGCGGGAATCATTAGACAATGCAATTGGATAAAATAAAACAATAGGGTATTTTCGTTTAAGGAACATTAAAATCTTAACTAAATCAAAAAGATGAAAAGTCTTAAAAAACTGTCTTTCCTTATTGCGATTCTCACCTTGACATTCGCGGTTGCGTTTGCAGAAAAGGGAGATAAAAAAGAAACGAAAACGAAAGAAAAAGGCATCCAGTTTACGGAAGCCAAATGGGCTGAAATCCTGAAAAAGGCGAAAGCTGAGAACAAGATCATATTTTTCGACGCTTACACCACTTGGTGCGGGCCCTGCAAAATGATGCAGAAGAACGTTTTCACACGCGACGACGTGGCGGCAGTTTTTAGCAAGAATTTTATCAATGTGAAATATGACATGGAAAGCGGCGAAGGTTTGACGCTGGCCAATAAATATCCATTGGAAGCATATCCAACATTATTTTTTATTGATCAAAAAGGCAAAGTCGTAAAGCAAGTAATCGGTTATCAGACACCTGAAAAACTGCTTGAACTTGCAAAATCAGTTAAAAAGCCAGCGCCAAGCGCGATCTGAGCAACATTATAATGAAAGCAAAAGCCCCGGAGGATTTCCTTCGGGGCTTTTGCTTTATATCTCAATGCAGATCTTATTCGTAGTAATTTGGAACACGGTGTCCGCTGCTTTCCAGAAGTCTGTCTTTCTTGAACAGCAACACGTCAGCCTGAACCATATCATTCACGAGCGCTTTTAAGTCGTATTTAGGTTTCCAGCCCAATTTTGTCATTGATTTCGTTGGGTCTCCGATCAGCAACTCCACTTCCGTCGGACGGAAATATCTTGGATCAACAGCGACAACTTCTCTTCCGATCTCAACCTGGAAGTCTGGATTGTCACATCTTACAACTTTGGCAATTTCATCAACGCCTTCGCCTGTGAATTCAACTTCAATGCCCACTTCTGCAAAAGCCATTTTCACGAAATCACGGATGCGTGTTGTAATGCCGGTTGCAATCACGAAATCTTCTGCAACTTCCTGCTGAAGGATCAGCCACATCGCCTCTACAAAATCCTTGGCATGTCCCCAGTCGCGTTGTGCGTCTAGGTTTCCAAGATAAACTTTGTCCTGCAATCCCAATGCAATCCTTGCAACTGCACGGGTAATCTTGCGGGTTACGAAAGTTTCACCTCTTAATGGAGATTCGTGGTTGAAGAGGATCCCGTTCACAGCAAACATATCATATGCTTCGCGGTAATTGACTGTGATCCAGTAGCCATAAAGTTTGGCAACCGCATAAGGCGAACGTGGATAAAAAGGAGTCGTTTCCGATTGCGGAACCTGCTGAACCAAGCCGTAAAGTTCAGACGTAGAAGCCTGATAAATTTTGGTTTTTTTGGTCAAACCCAAAAGGCGAACAGCTTCCAGGATACGCAATGTGCCTATTCCGTCGACATTAGCCGTGTATTCTGGCTCTTCAAAGCTCACCTGCACGTGCGACATGGCACCCAGGTTATATATTTCGTCAGGCTGCACTTCCTGAATGATGCGAATGATGTTCGTCGAATCGCTCAGGTCACCATAATGAAGCTTGAACCGGACATTTTTCTCGTGCGGATCTTCATAAATATGGTCAATGCGCTGCGTGTTGAACAACGAGCTGCGGCGCTTGATGCCGTGAACCTCGTATCCTTTGCTCAGAAGAAGTTCGGCCAAATATGCTCCGTCCTGTCCGGTTATGCCGGTAATTAAGGCTATTTTCATCCTGTTATTAGTATGTATACGTGGATAATGCTATCCGTTTTAAAAAGTGAATACAAATAAAGCGCTCAATGTCAGTTGCTTTCAGCCGTAGGGCTTACCATCAGACTTCGTTTAATGTCAACCCGGTCAGCGAGGATCACTGCGGATGAATATTGTTCGCGGATCAGTTCAAGATATTGCTCGGCATCGCTGCGATACATAAAATCTCCTACTTTGACGCGGTAAGTCGGTTGCGTGTATGAAACGTATGGATTGAGATCGGGGAAAGACTGGTAAATGTAGCTTTTTGCATCGTCAGCCTCCTGTCTTACATTGCCCACATAAATTTGGATCCGGAAACCATTAATGTAGCGAATCGATTTATTGTGCTTTGCAAGCGTGTCAAGCACTGTTTCGAGTCTTTTATTGACATACAAAGGCTTGTCTACATTCGTTTTGGGGGCCGGAGTGCTTTTCGGGGTGCTCGTCGGCTCGTTCCGTTTCTCGGCAGCCGGTTCAACATATTCAAAACGCGGGCGCACGGACGACAAATCTTCTTTATACTCAGCACTTGACGAGCTGACAACGGATTTTTTGCTACAACCTGAAAGGATGATTATGAAGAGATGCAAAGCCCATAAAAAATTCTTTTTCAGCATCATATCCTTAACCTTTAAACCTGAGCCTGCAAACTTAATGAAAAATGGATGAATCACCATAACGCGCTATTTTGAATGTTATAGCTAACTTTACCCGGATTTATTTATCGGCACAATGCAAATCCAAACCAATTTTTCTCTTCGCCACCTCAATACTTTCGGGCTCGACTCAGTCGCTTCATTTTTTGCCAAGGTCACATCCATTGCGGAATTAACGGAAATTTTACGCGATCCGACGTGGGAACAGACGCCTAAATTTATACTTGGCGGCGGGAGTAACGTGCTTTTTACCAGGAACATTGACGCACTTGTCATTCATCCGGCGCTCAAAGGAATTAGTATAATTCAAGAAGACGAAAAGCAGGTTTTGTTAAACGTTGGCGCTGGTGAAAATTGGCACCAGTTTGTAATATATTGTGTAACAAATGGATACGGCGGCGTGGAAAACTTGTCGCTCATTCCCGGCACAATAGGAGCCGCGCCCATGCAGAATATTGGCGCTTATGGCGTTGAAATAAAAGATGTGGTGGAATCTGTGGAAGCCGTGCGCATGGCGGATGCAGAGTTGAAAGTCTTTTCTAATGCTGAATGTGAGTTCGGTTACCGCGAAAGTGTTTTTAAAAAAGCATTGAAAGGCAAAATACATTGTCACCGGAGTAACATTCAAATTAAGTAAAAAACCTGTGCTGAATGTCGGTTATGGCGATGTGCAGAAGACTTTGGCTGAAATGAATGTTGCAATTCCTACCATTAAGGATGTCAGTGATGCGATTATTCAGATTCGAAGAAGCAAGCTGCCGGATCCTGCACAGATCGGTAATGCGGGCAGTTTTTTCAAAAACCCTGAAATTCCGGCTGAACAATATGCATCGCTTAAAAGTGACTTTCCAAACCTGCCCGGATATCCCGTAAATGACAAAACGGTGAAAGTGCCGGCTGGCTGGCTGATTGAGCAGGCAGGCTGGAAAGGTTATCGCGAAGGCGCCATTGGTGTGCACGAAAAGCAGGCTTTGGTGCTCGTTAATTATGGCGGTGGAAGGGGAGAGGACATCAGGCTTTTATCAGAAAAAGTACAAAGTTCAGTCGCCGCTAAATTTGGAATTCATCTTCATGCAGAAGTCAATTTTATATAAGTAAACACCCTATTATGCCAGGCAGAAAATTATACACATCGCTTTTCCTTGCACTTTTATTCATTGCCATTTTTCTGATCAAAGACCGGTTTCACATGGGCTTGTATCAGGATGAACACCATTATTTACCCACAGCCGTGCTTTTCAGCACTGAGCCAGTCCCTTCAATCGATCTGCTGACCAGCTATAATGAGCTTAACACACCCATTCCTTTCATTCTGGGCGGTTGGGTTTTGCGCATTTTCGGAGAAGACATTCAGCATTTGCGGTTACTGACTTTCTTTACGAGCTTTTTCGTTGCTTATTCTTTTCGTGTGGTTTAGTCCGGAAAAGACAAAGCGTTTTTATCTCTGCCTGGGCGGTCTGCTGATATTTCCCAACTATTATTTGTGCAGCGTTTATTACTATACGGACATTTTTGCCATGTTTTTTGTTCTGGCAGGCATCATTGCTTATCTGCGAAATGCGCACATTTGGGGCTTAATATTACTGGTCGCCGCAGTCGCTTGCAGGCAATATATGCTCGCTTTTCCCGCTGCTATTGCTACATTTGAAGTTTTCAAACATTTAAAATGGAGTAAACAACCCGGCTCAATTTTCAAATCTATTTTCGCTGACAAAACCTGGATTTACTATTTACTTGCCGTGTTGTCGATTGTTCCGTGGGTGCTTTTGTGGCATGGTCCGGCGCCGGCACCCGTTATGGCCCAGCAGCATTATGATTCAGATAAGCTGGTTCAGTATAATTTTGGCTATTTAATGTATGCCTCAGCGGTTGTTGCTGTTTACTACATTCTTCCGGAGTTGATTGTGACCCGCAGGTTCAGTCATTTTATTGATTATCCCAAAAAGAACCCGAAGCTTTTCATCGCATTTTTGGTCATCGTTGTTGGCATTATCGCTGTTTTTCCTGCCAAACAAGCTTATAACCCCTATTTTACGTGGCCATATTTGGGCTATCTTGATCAGGCGCTGATGACAGTCGGGATTAGCGGATTGCTCAAACAGATTATTTTCGGACTGCTCATGCTGGTGACATTGGTAAGATTTGTAACGCCAAATTTCACGCTTTCTGCCTGGGTGTTGCTGCTCAACATTCTGCTGCTGGGCAAGGCGCAATTGTCGTGGGATAAATATTCGCTGCCGATGATCATGGCTTTGTGGTTCCTGGCGATGTACGATGCGCATTGGGGATTGTCTGCTTCACATTCAGAAAGCAAGTCCACCGCGCTGAATGTAAAATATTAGGATATATTCATATTCAGTTTTTAGCCAAATTTGATTTTGAAAACGATTGTTTATTAGATGAAATGAATTTTACACACCAAAGATTTTTCCTGCTAACATTCATGCTGTGCTGCTCGGTAAGCAGTGTTTTTGCCCAACGCTTTTTCTCCGTCGTTTTTGACAAGTTGCCTAAGGACATGCAAGTGTATGCCCGAAACGACAGCAATATGGCCGAAGTTCCAGTTTCCGGCGTCATCGAGCTCGCTGGTTGGGACCATATGTCACTCGTTACGCTGCGAAACAATGTGCGGACTGATTACCAAAAATCTACTTTAAATTACGGAGGGAAAACGGCAGCCAATTTTAGCATGAAGTCTGCAATCAAGGCCGAAATGGCAGATTATTCTTTCGAAGTCTATGCCTGCCATGAAAAGGATTCGACGCTGATCGTAAAACGTGATGAAGTCGTTGCGGGAGATTTTTACGTGATCAGCGGACAATCCAATGCTGCTGCAACGATTTTCGGGCCGTGGTCTAACAAATATTGCCGCACCATTGCACGCACACCCGACGGCGACCCGTCCTTGCTTCCGGGCGATACATTATGGACGCCGGCTGCGTGGTCGTGGACTTACGTGGGCGCGTGGGGACTGGAATTACAAAAGTCTATTCTTGAAAACGACAGCATTCCGACGTGTGTGATAAACGGGTCATTGCCAGGGAAGAAAATAAGCGAATTTCTGGTCCGGGACGCAGGCGATCCTACCAGTTTCACATTGTATGGCTCACTCCTGAAACGGGTCCGAGCAGCCAGACCATCGCGTATCCGGGCATTTATCTGGATGCATGGCGAGCAGGAAGTGTTCGAGAATATCAGCAATTATGAGACACAATTCGACCAGTTATATAATTTCTGGAAGCAAGATTATCCCGAAGTCGATCAATTCCTGGTTGTTCAGACGAATGTGATCATTCTTCGTGGGGACGAGCCGAATCGGGTAAGCGGTGGAATACGGGATTTCCTCAGAAGAACAAAATACATTTACCCAAAAACAGACCATTTTTCGGCAATAGGAACGCCTGGCTACGATGGCGTGCATTATGAGCGCTTTGGTTACGAAGAATTTGGCAGAAGGATTTACCGCTTTTTCAGACCAACGATTTACAATTCGAAGGATTCGGATAATGTGCGCAGTCCGGACATTAAGCGCGCGTTTTACAGTTCTCCCGAAAAAAAGGAAATCACATTGGTTTTTGACGAAGGACAATCATTGAAATGGCCGGCTGATTCAACAGTGGCCGGGCAGGATGGCAAGCCGCTTGTGCTTAGTTTAAAGAATTTTTTCTATCTGAATGGTGATGAAAGTAAAGCTGCATTCTCGGCTGCGAAAGCAGAAGGAAATCGGGTTACATTAACCTTGAAAGAGGCTGGGACGGCGACAAAGCTTCGTTATCTGCCCTCATTTTATCCTGAAAACCTTCCGCTGATTGTGCCATATTCTTTCAATATTGGCATCTCTGACCGGCCCGTTTTTGCGTAATAAAAGAGGCTTAGCAGCATTTTCATTCGATAATGTGGCCATTGGCGATGCGCTTGCAGACATTGAGCTGGCTGCTAACCGCACATTCAGATTCAGTAATTTTATCCTGGAAAGCGATTGAAGGCGTAACTGAATATGTCCTCGAAAGAAAAACCGCAGACAATGCGCCATATGAAATCCTAAAACGATTTGACTCTAAAACGCTCTTATATTTGAAGATCAGGATTTTGAACTGAATGCAACTTACACTTATCGCATGCAGGCATTCAGCAATGTTTCCGAATCGCGATATGCAACAGTCCGCGTGGATCTGACGCCGATTCTGGCTGTTGAACCTCATAACAGGGAATTGCTTTGGAACATTTATTCCAATCCTGTCGACAATGTTCTGAAAGTTGAGTTCAAGGATTTGACGTCGGGAAAAGTCAAGGTGGTCAATAGCGCATGGCCGGAATTTCATCCAGGCACCTATCAAATCGGTAAAAGACTGGGAAATGGATATTTCTAAATGGCCGTCGGGGTTGTATCTGCTCAACATTGAGCAGCATAACGGGCATGTGAGCACGCAGAAATTTATGAAGCGATAAATTTAACTGCCGAGTCCGAGTAACGAACGATGCAATAAAGAGCGCGAAATCCGTCTTTCCAGTTGATTTTCTTGCCCTCTTCATAGGTGCGGCCGTAATAGGAAACGCCTACCTCGTAGATCCGTATTTTGGAGATTTTGGAGATTTTTGCAGTAACCTCGGCTCGAAGCCGAAACGTTTCTCAACGAGCTTCATGTCTTTCAGATAATCGGCTCTGAACAATTTATAGCATGTTTCCATATCTGTAAGGTTCAGATTGGTGCACATGTTGCTCAGGAAAGTAAGGAGCTTGTTGCCGATACGCTGTGCCAGAAAAAAAGAATGCGATGTGGTTTCCCGCCCATAAATCTGGAACCGTAAACCACATCGGCATACCCGTCTAAAACAGGCTTCAACAATATATTAAATTCCTGAGGATCATATTCAAGATCGGCATCCTGGACGATAATGTAATCGCCTGTTGCACGCCGGATCCCCGTATGAAGCGCAGCGCCTTTGCCCTGATTGTACTCATGGCGAAAATAGCTGACTTCCATAGTCGGATTTTCCTCAATAAACCGTTTTGCAACTGCCTCTGTATTATCAGCAGAGCAATCATTTACTATCACAATCTCTTTTTGAAAATTACCAATCAGCTCGACGGATTTAAGTTTTTCCAGTACTCGCCAGATTGTTTTCTCTTCGTTGTAGGCAGGGACAATAACTGATAATTTCATTCAAAAAGGTAAAATCGTGACTGTTTATATTGGATTACGATCAATCAAAACACAGAGAAGCTGCGCCAAGCAGTACCCGCGTCGTTCGCTAATGTCGCTCTTTTGATTGTGATTGTTTTTAAATAATATGGTGTCAACCAATACGCGAAGCGCTCGTTAATCGCAGGCAAAATGTATTCAAATGAAGCTGAAATGCCGCCGCCGATCAAGATAGTCGTAATGTCAAGAATACGGATCATGGAAACAAGCCCTTCGCCAAGCAAATAGCCCATTTCATTGAAAACCTGCTTTGCAAGCTCATCGCCGCCCGCAGCAGCAGCTACAAGTCCGGTGGTGGAAATTGTCCCGTCGGATGGAAGCTGAGTCTGGCCCGTGTAATTTGCGCGCATTGAAATGGCAAGGTCCAGCAATTCTTTTTTACCAATATTTCTTTCCAAAACTTTACCGTTTTTCGAAGGAACATGGCCTGGCTCCATTGCATTTCCGCCGCCGCCTTTAAAGACTTTCTTGTCAATAATCGCCGCGCCGCCAATGCCGGTGCCCAAAGTCACGAATATGTAATCTTCCGGAAGTTTGTCTTCGCCAAAATAATACTCACCCAATGCAGCTGCATTCGCATCGTTTTCAAGATAGAAATCATGGGTGGGAAATCTCTTTTTCAGATCAGGAACAATCGCTATTCCATCAATTTCAGGGATTGCAGTAATCTCGATCAATGTTGTTCTGTCGCGGGTGGTAAGGCCCGGAACACCAATTCCGACTCTTTTAACCTCGGGATATTCTACCAGCTGCAAAGCAATTGCATCGCCCAAGCGGTCTATAAAATGTCCTGAACTGCGCCAGCTGGCGGTATCGTGACTATAAAAGTTTGAAATTCTTCCATCCGTAGCGTCAACGATCCCCATTTTTACGTTGGTACCGCCCACGTCTATACCGAGGTATTGTTCCATTGAAAATGAAATATGGGTTTAATAAATAATTTTAAAAATGCGGCAATTTAGTAAAATTGCGCTATTGTTCACTAATCAATCTAAATCTCCCAATTGCGGGCGGATTAGTATTTCCTCCATCACGGCACGCGGTGAAAGCGCGTATGCCGCCCAGATCGTATCTGCAATGTCTTTGGCATCCATGAACCGGTCTTCCGGCAAATCCGTCCCCTTCCAGCTATCTGTAAACGTTGCTCCGGGAAGCACCGCGGTTACTTTTACCTGATGCGGCTTCAATTCCTCCCGCAAAACCTTCGTCATCCCGTAAAGTGCAAACTTCGAAATGCAATAAGAACCGCCGTTGGGATAAGCTATAATGCTGGCTGTGGAGCACATTGTAAAAATATGGCCTTTTTTCTGTTCCATCATGCCTGGCACAATGGCGCGGGTCAGGTGATAAGCACTGTAAAGGTTTGTCTCAATCGTTTTTTCCAAAGTCCCTTCCGCTTCATTATGGATTTGTCCCGGAATGAATACGCCTGTATTGTTGATTAGGACTGCTACAACCTGCTTTTTTGAATTAATAAAATCAATGAATGCTGCAAGCTCTTCTTTTTCAGAAAGGTCGGCCGCCATGTAATGCAATGCTGTTTCCGTAAACCGGTTACTCATTTCATTTCCAAGCGCTTCGAGGTCCTGTGTATTTCTGGCACAAGTGATTACATCAAAACCTTCACCGAGGAACCGCTCAATGCACGCTTTCCCAATCCCTTTCGTCCCGCCGGTAACAACCACTAATGGATTCATTTTTCTGATTACTTCTTTTTTTGCCTAATTTTCCCGAAAATATTGAATACAATTAAGATATTATGTCTGTAATCGGGAAATACTTCATTTTTTTAGGAACATTATTCGGAAAGGGTGAAAAGTTGTCCGTCTATTGGAGGCGTTTAATGGAAGAATGTGTGGGGATCGGGGTGAGTTCAATATTTATTGTTGCCATCGTTTCTACATTCATAGGCGCCGTTTCCTGCATTCAAACGGCCTATAACCTCGTCAGCCCGATCATCCCGATCTCAACTGTTGCACTGATCGTGCGGGATATGGAAATCCTCGAACTCGCACCCACGATCACGTGCATTGTTCTCGCCGGAAAAGTAGGCTCCAACATTGCCAGCGAACTTGGCACCATGCGCATTACCGAGCAAATCGACGCCCTGGAAGTGATGGGCATCAATTCATCGTCTTATCTGGTTTTGCCAAAGGTCATCGCTGCCATGCTGACATTTCCAATGCTCGTTATTTTTTCTGCATTTCTCGGGATTTTAGGCGGTTATCTGGCCGGAACGTTAACGGGTGTAATTACCGAACGGGATTTTTTGTACGGGATCCGGGATTCATTTGTGCCTTACAACATTTTTTTCATGTGTATCAAACCATTCGTTTTTGGGTTTTTGATCGCAACAATATCTTCATTTAAGGGATTTTTTACAGAAGGCGGTGCGTTGGAAGTGGGTAGGTCGAGCACAGAAGCGGTGACAAATAGCTGCATTTCCATTTTAGTGGCAGATTATCTGCTTGCACAGCTTTTATTGTAAAGCCTTTTATAGCCATGGATCGCATAACGAAATCAGCAAATGATTGAAGTAAATAATATAGCCAAAGCATTTAATGGTAAGGAGGTTTTAAAAGGCATTACTGCAACATTTCAAAAAGGAGAAACCAATCTTATTATCGGCGGCAGCGGGACGGGAAAAAGCGTTTTGCTCAAATGCATGATCGGCTTGGTAAGGCCGGATCAGGGCCATGTGCTTTATAATGGTCGCGATTTTTACAATTGTGACAAAGAAACCCAGCAATCCATCCGCCGCGAAATGGGCGTTCTTTTCCAGGGTGGTGCACTTTTCGATTCTAAAACAGTCGAAGAGAATGTTCGCTTTCCGCTGGATATGCTTACTGAGCAAAGCCATGATGAAAAGCGCGATCGTGTTGCATTTTGTTTGCAGCGTGTAGGGCTTGAAGCTGCTGCCAAACGCATGCCTTCTGAAATCAGCGGCGGGATGAAGAAGCGCGTTGGAATCGCCAGGGCGATTGTTATGAACCCGATGTATCTTTTTTGCGACGAACCAAACTCAGGTTTGGACCCGCTCACTTCTGTGAAAATTGATGAGCTGATCAAAGAGATCACCGAAGAATATCAGATTACGACCATTATCATCACGCACGATATGAATTCCGTGATGGAGATCGGACAGAACATTATGTTCCTTTATCAGGGAAATAAACTTTGGGAAGGGGTTAATTCGGATATTATCAAAACGGATGTGCCTGAGCTTAAAGAATTTCTCTTTTCCAATAAGCTGCTCCGCGAAATGGAGCGGTAATCTATTATCGCTTCTTGAAAAATGGCAGGTTTTTCCGTTCGATCAGGAAGACGGCCAAAGCAAATAGCGCAAGCACAAGCATGTGCACGGGAACGGCAATGTAAAGATTCGGGATTTTCACGAATGTGGAAGCCGTGATCAAGAAGTCCGCCCACGCCAATGTAGCCGATTGCAGAAACCACATCATAAGGCACCGGATAATATTTTTGCCCGAAATAATAACACAGCGCGACCATGATGAATGAGGACGCCGCAAATGCGATCGCAAAGCCAAGATAACCGATCACCGGCACGAGCATAAAGCTGGTCCCGATCGTGATTGCAGCACCGAGTAATGTCAGCCAGGTTCCATATTCTGTCTTGTCTGTAAGCTTAAACCATGTTGCCAAGTTGTAATAAACCCCCAGAAACAGATATCCAGCCAGCAGCCAAGGCACAACGGGAAGCCCTTCGTGATAGATCTTTTGTTTCAAAAACAGCTCCGCCAGTAAATCCAGGTTAAGGCAAATCCCCACCCACATCAGCACGCAAATGATGATAAAGTATTTTGTCACTTTGGCAAAAACAGGGGGCGCATTCTTGTCTTCCCCTCTTGAAAAGAAAAACGGCTCAGCCGCATATTTGAACGACTGGATCGCCAGGTTCATGAAAATCGACAGCTTATAGCATTGCACATAAATCCCAATCGCCTGCTTGGAAGTGCGTCCCGGATAAAAGTTTTCCGGTAATAAGAATTGAATAAATGCTCTGTCAAACAGCATATTAAGCACGCCGCCCGCATTCATAATCATGATCGGATAAGCGTAAATCCAGACTGGCCGGAAAAGTGTTTTGTTGAATACGAACCTGAAATCTGCAAATTCCTTCCTTAACATCCAGAAAAACAGCAGGTTGGCAATAAGGTTAGCCATTACAATGTAATCCGGAGCACGTCCGGGATCATAAATCGCGTCGATGGCCGGTTGCAGGAATTGCAAGTATTTGCCGGCATAAATATCCCGGCATACGATGAGGAAAAACAGGTTCAGGAAGATGTTGATGCCAATGTTAGCAACCCGCAGGATCACAAACTTCTTGCCCTTGCCTTCGAGCCGCAGTCTTGCAAAAGGAATGGACACAATGCCGTCGATGGCCATGATAATGGCAAACATGCGCACAAGCGCTACGCTTTCCGGATATTTGATAAACTCAGCCGCAGGACCGGCGAAAATGAAAAGCAGCCCTGAAAAAAATACGCTGATCAGGATCACCGCACTCAGAATAAGGTCATAATAAGCTTTTCGGTCCGTTTCTTGTCTTGCAAAACGGAAAAACGCAGTTTCCATCCCGAATGTATAAAGCACCATAGCAAGTCCCGCATAAGCATAAAGCTGGCCTTGGGCGGCAATTTGTTCAGGTTCAAAAAGTTTGGTGTGTAGGGCAACCAGCAGATAATTCAAAAACCGCCCCAGCATCGTGCTGATGCCATAAATTGCGGTGTCACTGGCCAGTTTTTTTAAAACGCTCATTGATTAGCTAGCCTGCGGCATGTATTTACAGGTGACCGCAAATATAGAACAAGGAGTGTACAATCTATATCAAACGATATAAAGTACACTCCCTGGAAGAGCAAAATGCTCAATGACTTTTTAGCGGGTTAATTGCGGATGTCCGTAATGATGCGTTCAATGACTCTTTCGATACGTTGCCATCCTTCGTCGGAATGAAGGTCAACATCAATCATTTTTTCGCGGTAATCAGTGGAAATGGTCATGAAATAGATGCCTGCGGAGAGAAACGAAACCAATGCACTCGTGTCACTGTAATTGGGAAGGTCGCCGATCTTATCCAGAATGCGCGTTGCAACCTGATTTCGCGCATCAGAAAGCATGGACTTTCCCGTGCCGATTTCCCACCGTAACAGGTCCCTTGTTGCTTTTCGTTCGCGCAGATCGTTCATAAATGTGTGCATGAGGCTGGTAAGCGCTTTGCTTCTTTCGTCCGGGGCAAGTGCAGGAATGTTGTCAATGTAGTCGCTGCCGGTTGTGGAAGTGTATTCGCCCGACCTCACGTATTGTTCCATCAGTCCGTCGACACTTTCAAAATAGCGGTAAATGAGGACTTTGTTAACGCCAGCGGTGCGTGCAATCAGGTTTACTCCAACTTTCTCTGTTCCATGCTGTTCGATTACTTCACCGACAGCCTTCAAAATCTTACTTTTTGTCCGCTCTCGGTCGCGCTTTTTAATCTTGTCAACTTTCATATGGGTGCCATTTTTAGGTTAAATCATAGTAAATTTAGTATTTCAAATGGAAATATTTCAGGCTACAAATGCCTCATGTCACCAATTCCGAAAATAAGTTGCTTTGGGGGGTGTTTATCGATAAAAATGGCCAATTAAGAGATAAAATCGGCCAATTCATCGACTAATTTGTATCGATTCTTAAAAAGGAAGGCATAAAAAAAAAGCTCACTTTTGATGAGCTCTTTAAGTTACTGTTGGCCGACAAGGACTCGAACCCTGAATAAGACAACCAAAATGTCCTGTGTTACCATTACACCATCGGCCAAAACCGTAAACAGTGGTGCAAAAGTAATGCGGCTATTTCAAGATGTCAAATTTTTTGAGAAAAAAATTAGATACTTTTTATTTCCACATTACCTGCGATCTTCTTTACCAACCCCTGCAACACCTTTCCAGGGCCACATTCAATGAAGCTTTCTGCACCGTCAGCGACCATCTGCTCAATGGATTGCGTCCATTTTACGGGTGCGGTGAGCTGTGAAATCAGGTTCTCTTTAATGACATTCACTTCGGTTGCCGGTTTTGCATTTACATTTTGATAAATCGCGCAGATAGGCGGCTCAAACTGGGCTTCATGTATGGCTGTTGCCAATTCTTCCCGTGCAGGCTCCATCAAAGGCGAGTGAAACGCGCCTCCAACCGGCAATATCAATGCTCTTTTTGCGCCTGCGGCCTTCAAAAGCTCGCAAGCTTTCTCCACTCCTTCAATGGTGCCCGATATCACCACTTGTCCGGGACAGTTATAATTCGCCGGAACAACGATTTCGTCCGTTATGCCCGCACAAATCTCTTCAATGATGTTATCCGCAAGTCCAAGGATCGCAGCCATGGTTGAAGGACGGATCTCACACGCTTTTTGCATGGCATCTGCGCGTTTTGCAACCAGTTTCAAGCCATCTTCAAATGACAAGGTGCCAGCTGCAACCAATGCTGAAAATTCACCCAGTGAGTGGCCTGCAACCATATTAGGACAGAAATCGGTGCTGATCTTCGCCAGAATCACCGAATGAATGAAAATCGCCGGCTGGGTTACATTCGTTTGCTTCAATTCCTCGTCCGTGCCTTCGAACATGATTTTGGTTATATCAAAGCCAAGCACACTGTTTGCCTGGTCGAACAGTGCCTTAGCCGAGTCGGAAGATTGATATAAGTCGAGTCCCATTCCTTTGAACTGGGATCCCTGTCCTGGAAAAATGTATGCACTTTTCATGATGATCGTTTTCGTTTGCGAATAAAAAAAGCCCGATCTGCTGATCGGGCTACAAAGAAAATACTTCAATGTGAAAGAAAAAAGGCGACGTTACCTGATGATCTGCACCCAGCCTTTCAATGTAGTAGGCGTGCTTTCTCTTTTTGAAGACTCGAAGTAAATGGTCACTTCGTAATAATATTGTCCTGCTGCCAGGTCTTTTCCGCCATTGGTTTTACCGTTCCAGTTGATGTTAACGTCATTGGTTTTATAAACCTGCGCGCCCCATCTGTTGAATGCTTTGAATTCAAGCGACTGCACAAATGCTGGGCATTCATAGGGTTCGAAAACATCGTTTTTAGCATCACCATTTGGCGTAAACACGTTAGGCAGCACATACATCGGGCAATTGTCTTTGCAAACAATGTTGCTAGGCGCACTTTCGGCCCCAAACCGGTTCACAGCCGTTACATAATAACAACCTGCAAAAGAAGTAAGGCCTTCGTGTGCAAATGTGGTGGCCAGCGGCGATGGAGGCGTGGTAACCGTTGCTATCAAAGTAGGCGTTTCTCCTTCATAACGGGCATAGTAAATGCGGTAAGCAGATACATTAGGATCACAGTCTTTCCCATCCACGGATTGCGGATAAGTCCATGATAAATTATTGGTAAGACCGCTCGGACTGCAAAAAGCCTCCGGGTGCGCTTGCAACGAATCACAGTTAAGCACATCAATGGCCAAAACAGGCGGACAAGGCTTGGTTGTATCCGAGGACGAAACACAAAGGATCTGAGAGAAGTTATATAGCAGCGAGGGCTTGATCTGACTGTTATTGTAAGAACCTTCGGTTTCTACTTTATAGCAATAAGTGGAATCGCTGATAATGGTTGTGTTGACGGTGCCATCAGCTGCATATTTATCAGAGCCATCATCCACATAACTGAATGTCTGAGGGCCTTGCACGGTTACATCTGCAATCCGGTTGAATGTGCCCGGCCTTGTTTTGTCTTCACGATAGATCCTGTGCGTGCGGTTGCCATTATCCCAGGGCACAAGCGCCGACCAGTTCAGGCGGATGCGGTTTGGTTCAGCAGCGCCTTGTTCAAGCCTTACCGAGCTGGCCGTCTTAATGTCTTCCATTTTGACCAATGTGCCGCCCTGGGTTGCATAATATTCCAGTTTGTAATTGTATGCATTGGCCAATGTGTTCAGGCCGCGGTCTACAAAGATCGTATCCGGGGCACTAGGTGTAAGGTTAGTATTAATGCTGGCAATCTGCGTGAAAGCCGTTCCATATCTGTCCCCACGGCGCGGAAAAGGCGATATTGAGCAGGCAGTGCCGGAGGAAGCAGCAGGCTTTGTCCATTTTACGGTGATAACGCCTCTTGTTTCGCTGGTTGAATCAACAGTAACATTGGTAATAACCGGTGCGAGCATGGGCAGATTCAGGCAAAATTCATCAGATGCAACACTTTCACCACCACCGATCAAACTTCCCGGCTCGTTAACATTGGTTCCGGGGCGGGGGAATTCAACAACAATCCTGTAACTATAAGAAATGCCGGCACGCAAGCCCTGCACCATTATCATTGTCCAGATAAGTGGTTTGGTTCACAGGCACACTTCCGATTTCCTGATAACCGCGAACCAGCCGGGATTCCTGTAACGCACTGACCGACAGGACATATCAGAACAGCCCTCTCTTCTGTAAATGACAATCCTCGCACCCCGCAACCTGACATTTGTAGGCAGTCCAGTTGAGGCGGTAAGCCGTTCCGGCCGGGTCCGTGGCGGCCACGGCCACTAATCCAAGCGGTTTTGGCCCATAAACTTTAATGCTAAGCGTGGTCATGTCCACCAGCTTACGGAACAGGTTTGGATTGGTGTTTCCTGCGGGAGCGTCTTCCACTTTAAACAGCACGTCGTAAGGCTCTAACCGGATATGGTTACACGATGTTTGCCATGTAAATTGTCCGGTGATCGTACCAATGCCAGACTGCTGAGGAACCGTAAAACGCGCCAAAGCTGGCGATATCAATGTGCTTTCGTAAACGCCTCCCGTTGAAGTCAATACAAGCTTATCACCATTTTTGTCCGTTGCCGTAACGGGCTGATTAATCAGCGTTCCTGCCTCCACGCAAATATCCGGAAGGGGTTGTGCGAGCGGCCGGTCGTTGCGCGCATCTTCCACAATGATCTGCATATCACGCACAATTTCACCAATAAGCACGCCATCACGATATTCTTCGACCACAAATGCGACGTTGTAATAACCTTTTGTAACCGGAGCATCCCAGGTCAAATCACCCGTGAGCCTGTTCATGCCAAAAGTGGCAGGCGAACCACCCGTTCGGTCCGTCCCGGCGCACCGATCTGGTTTGGGTTAACATATTCCAAGTTCACCCCGGCACCATTCGAAGTTCCTCTTTGTGGCGTGTACAGGCGATAAGCAAGGCTGTCACCGTCGGCATCAAATGCATTGGGATTGTGAATGTAACGTTGGCCAACAGCAGCAAGGTCAATCGGAGCATTCAGGAGCACGGGAGTTTGGTTCAAGCCAAAATTAGCGTTGATTTCCAGTGTAGTGCTTACATAAAAATTCAGATTTTGGGTCGGCGGAGGGCCAATGTTCAGAATGCCGTTGTTCCGGTTGTCTTCCTCAAAAGAAATCCTGAATTTCCCTGCCGACGGAAATGTGTAACGGACGATGTAAATATTCTGCGTTGTGTTGTTACCAATGTTGATAATCGGCAAAATCCTGGGCGCTTCAATGGGTCCGTTGCTGCCCACATAAAATTGTACGAAATTCTGCGCATTAGCAGCGCCCTCGCCATTTTGCATGTCAAAATAGGCAGTTAGCTTAATTTCGTAGGTCAGTGATGTTGCAGAAACACGCTTGGCTGTAATCTCACCCGCACGAATGTGCGTTGCCATTGCCTCAAAGCCAGCGCCAAGCAAAGTCAGGAAAAATGAAAATAATAATAGTCGTAAAGCAGATCGCATAAATATATAAGAGTCGAGCTTTTAGATAGAGGTTCAGGCAGAAAAACAGAATCTGTCAAACAAATAAATCAACGAAAATTTGCACAAAAATGTGTGCCCTATTACTGAATATAATAGGTGTTCTTGTAAACTTACAAAACAAGTTTATAATTAATGAAAGTATTGCCATAAAGTAGACTTATGGCAATACGCAGCAAGGAAGTTTGATTTTTGTTACCTGATGATCTGCACCCAGCCTTTCAATGTGGTGGGCGTGCTTTCTCTTGAAGACTCGAAGTAAATGGTCACTTCGTAATAATATTGTCCTGCTGCCAGGTCTTTTCCGCCATTGGTTTTACCGTTCCAGTTGATGTTAACGTCGTTGGTTTTATAAACCTGCGCGCCCCATCTGTTGAATGCTTTGAATTCAAGCGACTGTACAAATGCTGGGCATTCATAAGGCTCGAAAACGTCGTTTTTAGCATCACCATTTGGCGTAAACACGTTTGGCAGCACATACATCGGGCAGTTGTCTTTGCAAACAATGTTGCTAGGCGCACTTTCAGCCCCAAACCGGTTCACAGCTGTAACATAATAACATCCTGCAAAAGAAGTAAGGCCTTCGTGGGCAAATGTGGTGGCCAGCGGAGATGGCGGTGTGGTTACTGTTGCTATCAATGTAGGCGTCTCACCTTCATAACGGGCATAGTAAATGCGGTAAGCCGACACATTCGGGTCGCAGTCTTTCCCATCCACGGATTGCGGATAAGTCCATGATAAATTATTGGTAAGACCGCTCGGACTGCAAAAAGCTTCGGGATGCGCCTGCAACGAATCACAATTAAGCACATCAATGGCCAAAACAGGCGGACAAGGCTTGGTTGTATCTGAGGATGAAACACAAAGGATCTGAGAGAAATTATAAAGCAGCGAAGGCTTGATCTGACTGTTATTGTAAGAACCTTCGGTTTCTACCTTGTAGCAATAAGTGGAATCGCTGATAATGGTTGTGTTGACGGTGCCATCAGCTGCATATTTATCCGAGCCATCGTCCACATAACTGAATGTCTGCGGACCTTGCACGGTTACATCTGCAATGCGGTTAAATGTGCCTGGCCTTGTTTTGTCTTCACGATAAATCCTGTGCGTGCGGTTGCCATTGTCCCACGGCACAAGCGCCGACCAGTTCAAACGGATGCGGTTGGGTTCAGCAGCGCCTTGTTCAAGCCTTACTGAGCTGGCGGTCTTGATGTCCTCCATTTTGACCAATGTTCCGCCCTGGGTTGCATAATATTCCAGTTTGTAATTGTATGCATTGGCCAATGTGTTCAGGCCGCGGTCTACAAAAATATTATCTGCTACGTCAGGGTTAAGGTTTGTATTAATGCTTGCAATCTGCGTGAAAGCCGTTCCATTCTGTCCTACGGCGCGGAAAAGGCGATATTGAGCAGGCAGTCCGGAAGAAGCAGCAGGTTTGGTCCATTTTACGGTAATAACGCCTCTTGTTTCGCTGGTTGAATCGACGGTAACATTGGTCAATAACCGGCGCTAGCATGGGCAGATTCAAGCAAAACTCATCAGAAGCAACGCTTTCGCCACCTCCGATCAAACTTCCCGGCTCATTTACATTGGTTCCAGGACGGGGGAATTCAACAACGATCCTGTAACTATAAGAAATGCCGGCACGAAGCCCTGCACCATTATCATTGTCCAGATAAGTGGTTTGGTTTACACCAACGCGGCCAATTTCTTCATAACCTGAACCAGCAGGAATGCCTGTTATACAAACATCCTCAGGAATATCAGCGCAACCCTCGCGTCTGTAAATAACGATTTGAGCACCCGCAATCTGGCATTTGTACGAAGTCCAGTTGAGGCGATAAGCGGTTCCGGCTGGGTCTGTTGCGGCCACAGCCCTTAACCCAAGCGGTTTTGGCCCATAAACTTTAATGCTAAGCGTGGTCATATCGACCAGCTTTCGGAAAAGAGCCGGATTGGTGCCGGGCGATGGCGAATCCTCAACTTTGAAAAGCACATCATAAGGCTCTAAACGAATGTGATCGCAGCCTGTTTGCCACACAAATTGTCCTGTTGCCTGTCCTTGCTGACTTTGAGAAGCAGTAAATGCTGCGAATGCCGGTTTAATGAGTGATCCCTGATAAACACCGCCTGTGCTCGTCAAAATCAATGGATTTCCGTCTTTATCAACGGCTTTGATCTGCTGGCTAATGCGCGTTCCGGCCTCGACGCAAAGCGGCTCCAAAGGGTCAATAGTTGGTCTTGCATTGCGGGCATCTTCCACGAGGATCTGCATGTCACGCACAATTTGACCAATAAGCACACCGTCACGCCATTCTTCGACCACAAATGCGACATTATACTGTCCTTTCACCGCGGGAGCATCCCAGATGAGGTCTCCGGTCACGGCATCAATTCTGAATGTGGCAGGCGTTGCACCCGCTTCTGTTCTTCCCGGAGCGCCGATGAGGTTGGGATCTTCATAGGGAATGTTGATTCCATTGCCTTTTCCGTCTCCTCTTTGTGGGGTAAAAAGTTTGAACGAAAGGCTGTCGCCATCCGCATCAAATGCATTGGGATTGTGAATGTAACGCTGGCCAACGGCAGCAAGGTCGATAGGCGCATTCAGCAGGACCGGCGTCTGGTTTGAACCGATCGTTGGGTTGATTTCAAGGGTTGTATGAACGAAGAAGTTAATCAGGTTGGTCTGAACCCCTTTGTTAAGGTTCAATGTATTCGCATTCCGGTTATCCATTTCAGCCGAAATCTCGTAGGTTCCTGCTGACGGGAATGTGAAAGTCGTAACATACTCGTTGAATGTCGTGTTGTTACCAATGTTGCGGACTGTGGAAGTTACTCTCGGAACATTGCGCGGTCCTTCGCTTCCAAAAAAGAAGTTGATCGAAGTTGCAGCATTGGCAGCGTCAATTCCATTTGGGCCAACATCGAAATAAGCCGACAAACGGATTTCATAAGTAAGCGAAGAAATCCTTCTTGCTGTAATTTCCCCTGCCCGAAAGTGCGTTGCATACGACGTTAAGGTTGAAAAAAGAACGAGAAAGATCGAGAATATCAGAGGAAGTCGTAAAGAAGGACGCATACGAGTAAATTAATGGATCGCCGGTGTAAAAACTTCAACGAAAAATTTTGTCAAAAGTGTGTATGATTTTGACATAGAACCACGTGTTTGGCGTGAATTTTTTCGAGGTGCTCCGGCTTGGTAGAAACCTGATGTAGTTGGCAATAACTATTTCTTCATAATGATTATAAATAATAAGCCCCACTACAAAAATGGAAACGTTTTTTTGCCTTGCATGGGTTTGTGATATACCTTTGAAAGGTTCTAAATATACCTAATTTTTTTGCACTATAACGATTCGTTTTTGATATGTCGTGGTTTTCACAAACGTTAACGAGCTCCATTGGTAAGAAACTTCTGATGGCTCTTACCGGATTATTTTTGATAAGCTTCCTGGTGATTCATGCCACCATTAATGCGATGATTTTTTACAATGACGGTGGCGAAACATTCACGCATTGGGGGCATTTTATGGGTACAAATCCCATTGTGCGGACACTCGAGATCGGACTGATCGCAGGATTTTTGCTTCACATTGCGGATGGGTTAATTCTTTGGAAAAACAACAGCGAAGCGAGGCCGGTCGGCTATGCGGTGAGTAACCCTTCTGCCAACAGCACCTGGTATTCAAGAAGCATGGGATTGCTTGGGACTTTGTTACTGATCTTTTTGGTTATTCACACTGCCCATTTCTGGATTCCTAACCGTTCTAACCAGTTTGCGACAGGAGAAGAGCTTAACCTGTATCAAATGATGCTGGATATTTTCCAAAACCCGTGGGTTGTTCTGATTTATGTGTTGGGCTGCATTTCGCTTTTCTGGCATTTGCTGCATGGTTTTAAAAGTGCTTTCCAGACATTAGGCTGGAACCACGTGAAGTACAATGGCACAATCAATTTTGTTGGAACAGCGTTTTCTATCGTTGTGCCGATCCTTTTTGCATTAATGCCTATTTCCATCTATTTGGGATGGGTTGACTAATCGCTGCAAATGAGCGCAGTGCTATTTTCAATTAACTTTTTGATTTAAATAACATTCAATATATGGCAACTTCATCTCGTCTGGATGCCAAAGTACCACAAGGACCACTGGAAACTAAATGGAGTAAATACCGTTCATCTGTTCCACTTGTAAACCCTGCCAACAAACGTAATACTTCAAGATCATTGTAATTGGCACTGGCCTTGCGGGAGCTTCGGCTGCTGCTACGCTTGCTGAGCTTGGTTATAAAGTAAAAGCGTTTTGTTTTCAGGATTCTCCGCGTCGCGCGCACTCCATTGCTGCACAAGGAGGAATCAATGCTGCTAAAAATTACCAGAATGACGGAGACTCGGTTTACCGTCTTTTTTATGATACAATTAAAGGAGGAGATTATCGCGCAAGAGAAGGGAATGTTCACCGCCTTGCCGAGGTTTCCGGAAGCATTATAGATCAATGTGTGGCTGCCGGTGTGCCGTTTGCACGTGAATACGGCGGTCTGCTTTCAAACAGATCTTTTGGTGGAACGCAGGTTCAGCGGACATTCTACGCGGCTGGACAAACGGGACAACAATTGCTTTTGGGTGCTTACTCGGGTTTGCAACGCCAGGTTGGAATGGGAACGGTTAAAATGTATAACCGCCATGAAATGCTTGACATTGTTAACATTGATGGCAAATGTCGCGGGATCATCGCCAGAAATCTGGTTACAGGTGAACTCGAAAGACATGCTGCACACGCTGTGTTGCTTTGCTCAGGCGGATACGGAAACGTGTTTTATCTGTCGACCAATGCAATGGGAAGCAATGTTACTGCTGCTTGGAAAGCCCACAGACGCGGTGCATACTTTGGTAACCCTTGCTTTACACAAATTCACCCGACCTGTATTCCGGTTTCGGGCGAGCATCAGTCCAAGTTGACGCTGATGTCAGAGTCGCTTCGTAATGATGGTCGTATCTGGGTTCCGAAAGCGAAAAACGATACGCGTCCCGGAAACGAAATTCCCGAAGAAGAGCGTGATTATTACCTGGAACGTCGTTACCCTGCATTTGGTAACCTTGTTCCGCGTGACATTGCTTCGCGTGCTGCTAAGGAGCGATGCGATGCAGGTTATGGCGTAGGCTCATCCAAACTAGCTGTATTCCTTGATTTTGCCGCAGCCGTTGAACGTTATGGCCGCGCAGAAGCAAATAAGAATAATGTTCACAACCCGTCCGATTCCGACATTACACTTTGGGGTAAGGCAGTTGTGAAAGAGAAATATGGTAACCTGTTTGACATGTACAAGCAGATCACCGGTGAAGATCCTTACGAAGTTCCAATGCGCATTTACCCGGCTGTTCACTACACAATGGGCGGACTTTGGGTTGATTATAACCTGATGACGACAGTTCCAGGACTATATGCATTGGGAGAAGCGAATTTCTCCGATCACGGAGCGAACCGTTTGGGAGCTTCTGCTTTGATGCAGGGATTGGCTGATGGATATTTTGTAATTCCTTATACAATCGGTGCTTATCTGGCTAATGAGATCCGGGTAGGGAAAATTTCTACGGATCATGAGGCTTTCGTAAACACGGAGAAAGAAGTAAAAGAACGCATTGACAAGCTGATCACCATTCAGGGAAAAACATCTCCTGAAGTGTTCCACCGCCGTCTTGGCAAAATTATGTGGGATAAATGCGGTATGGCGCGCAATGAGCAGGGATTGAAAGAAGCGATTTTGGAGATTCGTGCATTAAGGAAGGAATTCTGGAGTGATGTGAAAGTGATGGGTAAGATCAATGAATTTAACCCTGAACTTGATAAAGCCAACCGCGTTGCTGACTTTATCGAATTGGGCGAGCTAATGTGTCTGGATGCATTGGATCGCAATGAATCATGCGGAGGCCACTTCCGTGAGGAATACCAAACAGAAGAAGGTGAAGCAATGCGTGACGACGAAAACTATATGTACGTGTCGGCTGGGAACACAAAGGGCCTGAGGAGTGGGAGTTGCACAAAGAAGTGTTGGAGTACGAAAACATAAAAATTGCACAAAGAAGTTACAAATAACCTCTTTGCACATTTAACAATCTTGATATAAAGGACATAGTTATGGAAGGAAATATGAGTTTGTCCCTAAAAGTGTGGAGACAAAGCAATAAAGATAGCAGGAGATTTTGAGAATTATAAGTTGAATGGCGTTTCACCAGACATGTCATTTCTGGAAATGTTCGACGTGCTTAATCAGCAGTTGATCGAGGAGGGGACAGAGCCTCTCGCGTTTGACCACGATTGGGGATTTGTGGCTCGTGCGCCATGTATATCAACGGCCGTCCGCACGGACCTTCGAAAGGCGTTACAGTTTGCCAGTTGCACATGCGCTCGTTCAATGATGGCGACACCATTGTGGTAGAACCGTGGAGAGCAAAAGCATTTCCGGTTATCAAAGATTTGGTTGTAAGCCGCGATGCTTTTGACCGTGTAATTTCTGCGGGTGGATTTATTTCTGTTAACACAGGAAATGCCCAGGATGCAAACAGCTTGCCTATTCCAAAAGAAGCAGCAGACGATGCATTCTCTGCGGCAGCCTGCATCGGATGCGGAGCTTGTGTAGCGGCTTGTAAAAATGCTTCTGCAATGCTTTTTGTTTCCGCAAAAGTTTCTCAGCTGGCGTTATTGCCACAAGGACAGGCCGAGCGCAGCATTCGTGCAGAGAAAATGGTTGCACAAATGGACGCAGAGGGATTCGGAGCTTGTACGAACACCGGCGCTTGCTCGGCAGAATGTCCGAAAGAGATCAGCATGGTGAACATTGCCCGTCTGAACCGTGAATATATCGGTGCGAAATTCTCTTCAACGGCAGTTTAATTTCACGGAGCGTAAGCATCGTTGAACCAGCGAGAGGAAAGCCAGGGTTTCACATTTTTGTTTACAATAATGTTGTCCTGGATTTGAATGAATGAAAGTTCGATCAGGGAGATACACGGAAACGTTGTATCTCCCTTTTTTATCCAGTCGTGTAAAATGCTGGCTTCCCGTTCGGCAGTGTAAAACTGTCCGCCGGAGCTGATAAATTCAGAAAGCGGGTTTCTCTTCTTCCAGACGGGGAAAACGAAACTTTCCACCCGCGGAGCTCAGTACAAGATAAGATTCAGTGAACAAGCCTGCACTGTCGCGCCATTTCGCGGAGTATTTATTTGCCTTTTTTAAGATTTTCAACGATTGCAACTTAATGCTTTCCTGATGTGCGCGCTGGGTAAATTCAATCTGCATCAACGGGTCGTCTGGTGATTTAATACCCAGATTTGTTAAAGCGTTAAGTCGTAGCTGAAAAGGAGAGCTGGCTTTTTGCGGATTATTTAGGAGCGACAAATAATCAGCTTTTCTCACCTGCTTATATTCCAGCATTTCAGGATAATATCGCCAGAAAAAGAGCAACCAAAGGTAGATGCAAGCCATATTAATCATGTGAAGCGACAAATTCAATGGTGTGCCTGCAAACTGCCGGAGCAGCATATTGTATGTTGCAAGCACGCACAATGTGGAAATGATCTTGTATCTGTTTTCAACATATGAGCCACGGCCAAGGCTCACTGCCACAGCCGATAGCAGTCCAAAGAGAAACACGCCAACCAGAAACTGAACGGAAGGATCTTTCCTAAGCGCCGTGAAGCCGCTCCTGTAAAGGCATAACGCAAACAATACAATGATCAGAAAACCTGCTACAACACACGTCATTTGTGTGCCTCTTTCCTGAATGTCGAATGTGCCGCCGATGATTCCAAATGACACTTCGAACATAGCCACGAGCTTATCGACAACATGAGTGCTTTCCGGCATGGTGAAATGATAGGAGTGAAAATAAAGTGTAATCGAAGCTGATCCGGCCAACAACATTAAAACCAGCTTTGTAACATTGCAGCTGTTACAGGCAATCAGCAGAACAATTATCAAATGATAGGTCCCGTTCCGCTAGAAAATGTTGTAATAAATGCAGCAATAACCCCCAGACATTGCCAAAATATGCGGGACCTGGTGAGCAGCCAAACAGCCATGCAGGCAAGCGCTATTACACCCAGATTTTGCAGATTGCTTGTTGCCCACAGTAAACTCCCGATATGCTGAAAATGAAGGGATAAAAGGATAACCGGGACTATG
This sequence comes from Dyadobacter sp. AC419, assembly GCF_979253085.1. Taxonomy (NCBI): domain Bacteria; kingdom Pseudomonadati; phylum Bacteroidota; class Cytophagia; order Cytophagales; family Spirosomataceae; genus Dyadobacter; species Dyadobacter sp. AC419. The sequence goes on from NZ_CEEDCD010000029.1 coordinate 262,728, forward strand.
GCCAGGATGTTCTTGCTGGTCTTGTAAGCATCAAAACAAAACAGGCCTGCAATGAGAAACAGACTCGCGCTTCCCAGGAAAATAAGGTGTCGAAGGTTTATACATCCCCAGACATAATAATCCAGCAGAACAATTAGCCTGGCGAACAAGATCCGATGTTCATTGTGTTGCCGAAAGACGAAATGCAACTTTCTGGCTCGATCGAGTCGGATCGTAAATATTGGATGATAAAATCGAGCAACGCATTGTAATCATCGATAAATGGAATATCAAGCGCAGCATCGAAAATGAAGAAGGATAATGTTGCAGCACAACCACCAGCGATCAAAAGCCAGATGAAGCGGAAATGTGTGAAAATTGAGGACATATCTTTTATAAATAGCGGAGGAAGAAATGCTATTTATAAAAGCGGCGCTGTCATGGCAAAATCCGTTGATTAATGGGTGGCCCCAGATTATTCTACGGGGCATAAAAAAGCAGGCCGCTAATCAATAGCGGCCTGCTGTCATTTATATCGGTATGCTTAGTCTTTCTTAGTCGAGTCAGCTTTTGCTGTTCCTTTGCCTTTATATTCTTTGTTAAGGCCGTCAAGAATCTCTCTGCGTTACGTCCAATGATGGATTAGCAAACAAAATGCCGCCTCCAAGTGAGTAACCCAAAACGTATTCGAAATTGTTGTCTTTGTTGTATTTCTCAATGTAAGAGCGGATGTTTTTGTAAAGCTCTTCATTTTTCTTAGCCTCTTCCTGTCCTAATGCTTGTGCAGACTGATCGCGGTAAGCAACCAAATCCTGCTGTTTTTTCATCAATTGCGCTTCTGTCGAGCGTGCTTGCTCTGGCGTCATTGTTTGTGCTCTTTGTTGAAAAAACGCAACTTCATTTTGCAGTGAGCGACCTTTTGTAGTCAATTCATTTTCAAGTTGGAAGTTTTTATTTTCCAGCTCTTTTCTTGTATCCTTAAAGAATTCGTAGTTTTTCAAAAGAGAATCAACCTGAACATACACTGTACGGCGACCGGCTACGACACCTCCATCTGTTGCTACACCTGCATCCGCCGAAGGCTTACTTGAAAAATGTAAGAAGAATAACACCGCCACAGCCAGTGAAAGGACGATGTTCCAAATTAATGAAGTATTGTTGTTCACGTTTTTTGAGTTTTGTTTTTTGAACGAGCCGCAAAGATAATAATTTGTGTTTAAGTACAATGAATATCAAGGGCTGTGTCCACATTACGTTTTTAGGACAAACCGGCCGAAGGTTCCGCCGCGAACACCTTGCGGGTAAGGCTGCCCGAAAGTCCTGCTAACCCGCCTGTGAGCCCGCCAATAATCGCTGACACCAGCAGTAACAGCAGTCCGTTCGGCAGTGAAAATATGCCTGCGATCCGGTCAGACATGGCGCCGTCGGACATGAGGTGCAGATAAAATCCATAGGCGAGCCAAAGCAAGCTAATCGACAAAAAGCCGGTTCCAAATGCACCCGAAGCCGTTGCAGGGCGAATCAGAAAAACGAGAAAAGGAACAGCCGCAACAACCCACCAGGGAAGGAACACCTGCAAAAGGGCTGACGCAACGATAATGATGATAAGATTCATTGGAAGCAATGTTTAAGGCTTTTGAAGGATTGTCGTTGACGTCATGCGTGTGTGTTTCTGATCCGGGTTGAGCAGGTAAATCAGCTCATTAAGCTCGCCGTTTTCCCATTTCTTTAACAAATTGAGATAATAAGGACTTCCCGGATTCCCAGACTGGCCACCTGGATAAATGCCGTAAGCTCGCGGCACCGGGCCCAGTTCAACAACCATTCGCCAGGACGGACCATTGCGTTTTGTGATCGCATTAACAATGCTCCGGCCTCCGCCCACATGTATTTCCGGTGCATTAAATGGTTTCAAGCTTCTGCTCAAATGTCTTATTTCGGTGTTTTTTACCTTTGTCCACTGCCACGACTTGCTCATTTTACCGTGTCTTGCCGTTAGCGTGTCGAGCGCTGTTTTGAAACTATGCTCGGCTAAACTTTGCAATGTCTCTTTTTCGGGCGTATGAATGTTATCGAACCATTTGTCATTGGGCTGCTTCAATATCATATATAATGTTCTGTCACACGTTGGATATTCCATGTCCTGGCCAAATTCATCATTCCAGATCTGATCCATGAGCATCGGGAACCACTCTTCGAAAATGGAGGCTGCGATGGATTCCGGTGTGTTTTGATAACGCCAATTGGCAAGGGTGATGGCCGCTGCTTTCTGAGCGGGTGTCAATGCGGCTGATTTGAGTGTGCTAAGTAGTTTTGGTAAAATGTTTCTTGCCAAAACACTGAAATTGTCGTTCTGCAACATTCTCAAACTATCTGCATTGGCATTGGACATGGCATTCAGGCGCTCATTAATGCGCACGCCGCGTTCTGTGGGAGCAAAAACCCAGTTGATATAATATGGATAAGAAGGATCTGTGGATGACTGATTGGCACTGCTCACAAAGCCCCTTTTCGGATTTTTTACAAAAGGATTTTGCTCAGCCGGAATCCAGCCCTGCCAGTCATCGGCAGCATTGGTGCCGTCGAGGAGGAATTTGCCCTGTTCCTTATATTTTAAAGGCAGTTTCCCGTTGACGGTGATGGCAATGTTCTTGCTGTTATCTGCAAAAACAAAGTTTTGCGCCGGCCCTACATAATAGGTGAGGGCTTTGCGGTAATCTTCATAATTCTTGGCCTTGTTAAGCTCGTAGAATGTCAGAAAGCTGTTGCCCGCTTCGTGTCCGATCCATTTAATGGCCAGTTCTGGATATTTGCCTGAGCTGCTGTCCGTTTCAGTAACAGGCCCGTGATGCGTGTAAATGATTTCTTCCCGGAAAGGCTCTTTTTGCCCTTTTACAATGATCTCTTCCGTTCTTTTCCTGGTCGGTTTCCATTGGTTATTGTGCCAATATTGGCTTCGCGAATCGTCTTTGAATTTTATTTTATACAAATCAAAAACATCTGCATCCGTATTGGTAACACCCCAGGCCACCTGCTGATTGAAACCAATGATCACGCTGGGAATGCCCGGCAGCGAAACCCCGTAGACATTCATCGAAGGCGAATGCAATTGGACCTGATACCAGATCGAGGGAAGCGTAAGTTCGAGATGGGGATCGTTGGCCAGGATCGGATAGCCAGTTATGGACTTTTCTGCACTCACCGCCCAGTTGTTGCTGCCGATGCCTTCTTCTTTTGGTAATCTTTTGGGAAGTGCTGCGAATGTTTGCGTCGTAGGTTTAATGCTATCAATAATGAGAACGGACGTGTTTTTAGTTGGCGTTTTTAATGGTTTGAAATCCCACTTTGTCCCCGCCGGAATGATCGGACTTTCCTGAAACAGGGGATAATCCGGGAAAAGCTCATTTACGACATCCTCTCCATATTTTTTCAACACATTGCTCATGTTAAGCTCATTAGAACGGCCGGCCAATGTCAGCGTCATCTGCTCGAGCATATACATGGTGTTGATCGGCTTCCAGGCTTCCGGGCTGTAACCCAGTAATTTAAACTCGATCGGATAATCTTTGGGAGTGAGCTGATCAATGTATGCATTAACGCCTGCCGTGTAACCCGTCAAAGCCTCTTTTGAATGCGGGTCCTGCATCGCGATTTTCAGGTTCTCTTCGGCGCCGTAACCCATTCCCAGCCTGCGACTTTGCTGATCCAGTTTCAATGTGGCCTGGCCAAGCACTTCGGAAAGTCGCCCGGAAGCCGCCCTGATCTGCACGTCCATTTGCCAAAGCCGGTCTTTGGCGGTCATAAAACCCTGCGCATAAAAAAGGTCGAAATCATTGCTTGCAAAAATGTGCGCAACACCGGCGTCATCATAGCGGATTGTCACCTTATCCTTTAATCCGTTCAGTTTCAAAAGTGTCTCGTCACCCTTTGGCACATGCCCTTCGCCATTTTGGGAAAAACCCGTAAAAGGACTCAAAAACGGGCCTAATGCGGGTGCTGGACCGAGTGGCCTGCTCAGAAAATAAACAGATCCTAATGTTGCAGCGAGTGAAACAAAAGCGAAAAAATACTTCATAAAGGAAGGGGTGAATGACGCTTATTTAAAAGCAGGCATTTGTCAGGAAACTACTTGCACAATGGCTTCCACCAGCGCAAGGTCGCTATACATGACAGAACGCTCATCCGGAATTTCTCCTGCCATCGACACATCGGCGGGGAAATATTTTTGTCGGCCCGGGCGGAAAGCTTTTGCGGTTAAATGCAGTGAATGAACGCCAGCGGCCATTAATTGTGCAGCATTATGGTGGTTAACACCTCCGCCAGCCATGATTTCAATGGAATTTCCGGCCTCTTTTGCAAGCAGTTGCAATGTGTGAATTCCATCGATTGCAGCGGCTTTTTGTCCGGAGGTTAAAATGCGTTCTGCACCAGTTTCGATTACTGCTTTTAGTGCTTTTAAAGGATCGGGAGTAAGGTCGAATGCGCGGTGAAACGTTACTTTCATTGGCTTGGCGTAATCCACAAGTGATTTGGTTCGGGCCACGTCCACGGTTCCATCTGCGAGCAGGATTCCGAGTACAACGCCATTGGCACCCAGCTTTTTGGCAAGATCAATGTCCTTCCGCATGATTTCCTCTTCAAAAATATCATACACAAAGTCCCCGCCTCTTGGCCGGATCATTACGAAAATATCAATGTTTATATGTTGCCTGACAACTTCAATCAATCCCGCGCTGGGTGTAGTTCCGCCTTCGCCTAATCCGCCGCACAATTCAATTCGGCCTGCGCCGCCAGCCTGGGCATTAATACAAGATTCAAGAGAATACGCACAAACTTCAATGGTCATACCGATCGTTTTATAATGATCAGGAAAATTACAAAAAGGTTTTTAGGATTGAAGAGGGTTGCAGGATTTGTATTACTAAAAAACATTACCATATTTGTATACTTTTTACCAATTTGGGAATATTTACTTTTTGCTTGTGCGGATTATTACAAAAGGAACATTAAAAGATTTTTGGGAGAAATATCCTGATGCTGAGCAAGAGCTTAAATATTGGCACGATAAAATGAAGAATGCGTCTTATGCCTCACCAAATGAAGTGATCGCCGATAATCCGAGGAGTGACACGGTCGGAAATAATCGCATTGTTTTTAACATCTGTCGTAACAAATATAGGCTTATAGTTGTCTTCAGATACAACCTGCAGCGGCTGTATATTAGGTTTCTCGGCACCCACAAAGAATATGATCAGATCAACGACATCCGAAATATTTAACTTATGAAAACAGTTCAGGAAATTAAGTCCGAGCTAAAACCGATTCATTCAGATTCCGATTACAGAAAATATCTGGAAGATCATTGATTCGCTTGTTGATTGTAAAGAAAACAGTCCTGAGGAGGAGCTGCTGGAATTAATCTCGATCCTGGTCGAAAATTACGAGGCAGTGCATTATGCTATTGAGCCGCCAGATCCTGTTGAAGCGATCAAATTGAAGATGGAAGAGAACGGTCTCAAACGAAAAGATTTGGTTGATTATTTTGGAAGCCCAAGCCGCGTATCCGAAGTCCTAAACCGGAAAAGACCACTTACTCTTGAAATGATGCGTAAAATCCACAAAGGTCTGGGGATATCAGCGGCTACGTTATTGGCTTCTTGAATAATATAAATTGCTGATAATTAGCGGCTTAAATAATCTAACAAAATTAAAATTTTCAGTTAGCAATTATTTTTGTTTTTTTTCGCTTTAAGCTTTTAAAAGATGTCAAATTTTTTACTTTTGCAAAAAAGTAAGTAACTATTAATAGGCGAAAATATTATGTACTGGACTCTCGAACTCGCGTCATATCTTGAAGATGCTCCCTGGCCAGCTACCAAAGACGAGCTCATTGACTTTGCAATCAGAACAGGCGCTCCGTTAGAAGTAGTTGAAAACCTACAGGAGCTCGAAGATGATGGCCAGCCTTATGAAAGCATTGAAGAGATTTGGCCTGATTACCCTACCAAAGACGATTTCTTTTTCAACGAAGATGAATACTAGATAAAGGAGACGGCACCTAACCAGTGCCGTTTTTTTTGTTATAATATGTGAAATCCGGGGCTTAATATTTTTTTAATCCGGTAAAAGGAATGTAAATTGTTAGCGTTATCAAGTAGAAAGACGAGGAAGTTACCGAAAGTGATTTTGTCATAATTCAGATATCTATCCATTGGAACTGATGGAGCTTCGATTGTTGAAAGAGTTGGTTAAGAAAGGTGAGGGTGAGCATGTGGAGTTTAAACTAAAATCCAATCACCCGGAAAAGATTGTCCGTGAAGTTGTCGCTTTTGCCAACTCCGGTGGTGGGAAACTCTTCGTCGGTGTGGGAGACGACAAAACGATCAAGGGCCTCAAAGACGCTGAGGAGGATGAGTACACGCTCACAAAGGCGATCGACAAATACATTTATCCCAAAATAAGCTACAAAAAAGAGCGGATTCCTGTGAGTTCAGACCGGGATGTGCTGGTGCTGACCATTTACAGAAGTGTTGACAAGCCGCATTACGTGGTTGATGACACCGGCAGCCGCCAGGCATACATTCGTGTGGATGACAAGTCGATACAGGCTAGCCGTGAAATGAAGGAAATTATGCGCCGCGGACGCGGAGAACGCGATATCCGGTTTCAGTATGGCGATAAGGAGGAAAAGCTGATGAAGCTTCTGGATGAGAAAGAATCTGTGACGGTTGATCTGTTCGCCGCTTTCGCTGGAATTCCCCGGAAAATTGCCTCTAATACGCTGGTTGTAATGGTGCTCGCGCGAATTTTGGAAGTGCATCCGCACGAAATGCTCGACAAGTTTACAATGTCAATGGCTTACCAATCCAATTAGATTTTTTAAAAACAAGAATTCCCGGCTCTGCGCCTGTTTACATGAACAATGTGCTAAGCCGGGAATTTGTATTTTTAATTAAAACGGAAGATCGTCAGATTCGTCTTCGCTGAATGTTGTAACCGGTGGCAATGGCTGGCCTCCTGAGTTTGAGCCCGAATTGCCGCTTCCGGCTTTGTCTACTTTCCAGGCTTTCACCTCGGTGTACCAGCGCGAGTTGTATTCACGGCTTTCCACGTCGATAGAAGCCGTAACCTGATCATTTATTTGCAGATTAGCCTGGTCAATTTTATCGCCCCAAAGCGCAATGCACACTTTTTTAGGATATTGAGAAGGGATTTCAAGAATAAATTCCTGCTTGCGCCAAGCTCCGTTTTTTCCCTGTCCTGTAACTTCCGGGAGCAAAGAGATGACCGTTCCTGTTAATTCCATTATGATTATATTTTTTAGTGCCTGAAAAATGTAGTTTCAAAAGTAAGGTTTTTGAACTTTGATTGCAAAGCAAACAGAAACCTATCCAATCGCCTGTTCCAGATCAGCGATCAGATCTTCCACGTCTTCAATTCCTACACTTAGCCTGATTAATGTGTCTTTCAAGCCTGTTTTGAGCCTTTCTTCTTTGGGGATGCTTGCATGCGTCATACTCGCCGGGTGTGTGCAAAGCGACTCAACGCCGCCTAATGATTCGCCCAAAGAAAAAACCTGCAGGCTTTCCATCACATGCACCGCTTCTTCGTAAACATCTCCGCTTAATTCAAATGACAGCATGCCGCCATAGCCGCGCATTTGTCTTCCGGCCAGTTCGTAGGACGGATGTGAAGGCAATCCGGGATAGTAAACTTTGGCAACTTTCGGGTGTGCTTCAAGCCAATGCGCCACTTTCAATGCGTTTTCACAATGTCTTTGCATGCGGATATGCAAGGTTTTTATTCCTCTCAAAACCAAAAAGCAATCCTGGGGGCCTGGAACTGCGCCGCTCGCATTCTGGATGAATGCCAGTTGTTTGGCGAGTTCGTCATCATTGGTAACAAGCGCGCCCATCACCGTGTCTGAATGTCCGCCAAGATATTTGGTTACCGAATGCATGACGATATCCGCTTCCATATCCAATGGATTTTGCAGATATGGCGATGCAAATGTGTTGTCTACAATGCTGTGAATTCCTTTTTCCCTGCAAATACGTGTGATTGCGCTGATATCAACGATTTTGAGCAAAGGATTTGTAGGCGTTTCAATCCAGATCATCTTGGTTTTATCTGACATTGCAGCTTCAATGTTGGCGATCTCGCTCATGTCGACAAACTTGAAAACCATTCCGAATGGCTCATAAATCCGTTTCATAATGCGATAAGTGCCACCGTAAATGTCGTTGGTTGCAATGATCTCGTCGCCGGGGCGATACAATTTTAAGACGGCGTCTGTGGCAGCCAGTCCGGATGCGTAGCAAATGCCGTGTTTCCCGTTTTCCAATGCCGCTAATGCATTTTGCAGTGCTGTTCTTGTCGGATTATGTGTTCGCGAATATTCATAACCCTTGTGTTTGCCCGGACTTTCCTGCACGTAGGTGGAAGTCTGGTAAATGGGCGTCATAATGGCACCGGTTGTCGGGTCCGGTTCTACGCCGGCGTGTATGGCTATTGTTGCGAATTTCATTGGTGTTGGATTTTGGTGCCACGAATGCACGGATGCACACGAATAAAGCATTAGAGCATTCCTGCCCATAATTAAAAGGGATAAAGTCAAGATTAGGAAAAACCTTTTAACCAAACAAGTGGTTATCGTTATACGCGTGACGAAGTAGCATTTAAACGGAAAAGCATTGGAGACTTCCTCCCCCAAAAAGTTATCATTACCCGTTGTCGTAAGCATTTTACTGACTGTTGTTCCGCTTGTTACCACTTCTATTGCAACGGCCTGGGCAGTAGGGCACGAGAGTCAGCTGCGCAGCTGGCCTTTTGAATGGTGGATCGTCGCGACGTTAATTCTTACTCTGGCTTCGTCTGTTGCACTTACGCCGCCTACTTTTCTGGCATTGGTTTACGGCTATTTTCTTGGCTGGACTGCCGTTCCGCTCCTATTTGGGCTTAATTTAGGCGCAATCGCAATCATTTACGCATCTGCCAATTTTCTGCATGCTTCTTCCATCAGAGGTTATCTTGTTCAGATTTACCCGCAGGTAAATGGTCTTCTCCGCCGTTTTTATCAAAATGAATTACGGCTGATCTTTTTTGCCAAACTTTCACCTGTTTTGCCTTTCGCAATTACCAATCTTTTCTTCGCAATGGCGGGCGCACGCTTCAAGCAAGTGCTTGCAGGTGGCACATTAGGCATGATCCCGAGGACATTGCTGGCGGTTTGGGCGGGGCGGGAAGCGAGAGACATCCGCTATCTTCTCGAGCACCCAAATGAAGGGTTAGCAACCAAAATTGTTCTGATTGCGCTGATCGTCGTTTCAACGATTGGGATCGGATATTTCTTCAAAGACAAAAAGATAGTAGAATAATCACACGCCGGTTTTCCATTGTGAGTATCCTTTGCTAATATCGTACAATAAAAGGATATTAAACCATACAAATGCAGCAGTTTGATCCTGTTTCTTTGTGGTAAAGTTATACTTATCCAAAAAGTTTAGTGAAATCCTTACCCTTCATCGATCTGGTCATTGTCATTGCCTATCTGGTTGGGATGGTTGGGGTTGGAATATATTTTTCCAGAAAAAACACCAGTGCCGAGCAGTTTACAAAAGCATCCGGAACGATCCCGGGCTGGGCGATCGGAATTTCAATTTATGCCACGTTTTTAAGCAGTAACACATTTCTCGGCGTTCCCGGAAAAGCATACGGAAGCAACTGGAATTCGTTTGTTTTCAGTTTATCAATGCCATTTGCCGCCTGGGTAGCAACTCGTTTTTTCATTCCTTTTTACAGAAATACTGGCGCAGTTTCTGCTTACACGCATTTAGAAGAAAGATTCGGGCCCTGGGCTCGGACTTATGCGGTCGTTTGCTTCTTACTTACGCAGCTTGCCCGGATGGGTTCTATATTTTTCGGGATCGCGCTGAGTTTGCAAGCACTTACAGGTTATCCTATGTCAACGATCATGATCGTGGTGGGGATTTGCATTGTGCTTTACACGGTTATGGGCGGCATGGAAGCTGTTATATGGACCGAAGTTGTGCAAGGTGTGATTAAAACTATCGGGGCGCTGGTCATTTTGTATCTGGTCGTTTCGGGAATGGAGGGCGGTTTTTCCAGAATAATGGACATTGGTGAGGCAGACAATAAATTTAGCCTCGGCACTTTTGCGCCTGATTTTACGCAGTCATCGTTTTGGGTCGTGTTGTTGTACGGATTTTTCATGAATTTGAACAACTTCGGGATGGATCAAAATTATGTGCAGCGCTATCACACGACGTCATCAATTAAGGAAGCTGCGAGTTCGGTCTGGCTTTGCGTTTATTTGTATCTGCCGGTTTCACTGATTTTCTTCCTGCTGGGTTCTTGCCTTTACGCTTATTACCAAAGCGATCCCGAGCTGCTCAACATTATCCGCACGCAGGTGGCCGCAGAAAGATTGCCGAACGGCACGCAAGCAGCAATTACACAACTTGCTTCCACATTAACGCCCGCCGATTATGGCGACAAAGTAATGCCGCATTTTATGGTTACAAAAGTGCCTGTTGGTTTGCTGGGGCTCATAATTGCAGCAATTATGTCCGCTGCCATGAGCACGATCAGCTCGGGGATGAATGCTTCTGCGACGGTTTTTTCAGTGGATATTTATCAAAAATACATCAAGCCTGATCTGTCTCCGACGGACTCAATGCGGCTTTTATACATTGCTACAACCGTTTTCGGCTTACTTGGAATGGTTACCGGCATTGCAATGATTGGTGTGAAAAGTGTGCTGGACGTGTGGTGGATGCTTTCAGGGATTTTTGCAGGCGGCATGCTCGGATTGTTCTTGCTAGGGATTATTTCCAGAGCCACAAAGAATGCGGAAGCATTAACGGCTACGCTGATTGGAATCGCAGTAATCATCTGGATGACTTTCTCTGCACAGCTCCCAGCCGAATACGCATATCTGCGTAACCCGCTGCACCAAAATATGATCATGGTTGTGGGCACGCTTGTCAATTTTTCTGAGCGGAATGCTATTGACCAAACTTAAAGGGAAAGCGCAACCGGAGCATAAAGTGCTGATTAACGAAGAGTAATAACGATACGCAATCTGACAAAACACATGATGAATTTACCTAAATCCTCCTCTGACACATTGCCACAAGGGTTCATTCCGGTTATGCTGACACCATTTCTGGAATCGGGCGCTGTGGATTATGACGGCCTGAGTGCACTGACGGAATTATATCTGGAAGCTGGTGCCACAGGTCTTTTTGCCAATTGCTTATCGAGCGAAATGTATGACTTGAGCGAGCAGGAGCGGCTGGACGTGACGCAGGCAGTTGTAGAACAGGTTTGCAGGACGCGTGCCGATCGTTGCCACGGGCACATTCCCAGGCACAATTCACCAGCAAGCAGATTTCGTAAAACGTATATATCACACCGGTGTGCAGGCTGTAATCGTCATCACGGGATTAATGGCCGAAGAAACGGAATCGGATGAGGTTTTTGTTGAAAAAATGCTTGAACTGATAGCACTCACGGATAACATTCCATTGGGATTATATGAATGTCCGGTTCCTTATAAGCGGCTTATTAACAGTGAAATCCTGGAAACGCTTGTAAAAACGGGGCGCATCATTTATCACAAAGACACCTGTCTGGACCTGGACGAAGTGAAGCGTCGCATTGCAGTCGGAGATGGATACAAGTTTGGCCTTTATGACGCTTATATGGTCAATGCTGTTTCGTCGTTGCGCGCTGGGGCAGCTGGGTTGTCCTGCATTCAGGGCAATATATTTCCTGAGCTGGTTGTCTGGATTTGTGAACATTATAATGATCCGGAGCAACAGGCAGGCATTCTGAAAGTGCAGCAATTCTTCGAGGATTCTATGGAAATCGTTCACGCAGCATATCCGACCATTGCCAAATACAGTCTGCAAAAAAGAGGTTTTCCAATCTCATTACATACGCGAAGAGCGGTTGAAGCATTGACACCCGAATTGCAACAGCAAATGGACAATTTGTTGGAAGAAATTGATCAGATCCAGTCCGAATTGGGCATCACGAGTGTGTTTAAGCGGAGCCTGGTAAAGTAAAAAGCCATTTTACCCTATATTCTTAAAGCTATGAATTTCCCAGATCAACAAACTCTTTATCAAATCAAGGAAGGGAACGAGGCTGCTTTTTCAGCGCTGTGCGCATATTTTGATTTTCCCGCCGTAAAGTTTTGCACGGTGATTTTGAAAGACGAAAAAGAAGCAGAGAACATTACGGAACGCGTTTTTGCCAAAATCTGGAACGAACGTGTTGACATTGAAGCAGACCGAAATTTCCAGAATTATCTTTTTCTCAATTTGAAAAATCAGATTTTCGGGCAAATGAATAACTGTAAGGACCCGGCTTTTCGGGATCAGTATCTGCACAAAATGCAATCGTTCCAGGAAAGCCAGCATTAATATTTATATAGTAACTCCTGGCTACTAATAAGATTACCGGATTTCAGTATAACTATTTCAAAGTTTTAAGTAAAAAAGCAGATAGAAATCGCGGGAATTTTCTTTTAAATAGTGTGTTGGCGGCAAGAGATGCTTCCAGGTAAGATATTTAAAATGAAACCGCATTTCCATAAAGTCCCGATTGCGTCCCGGACTTCCTTTAGCATTCGTCATGATAAGGGGTCCGGCTTCGGCACAGTTTGGCACTATCACCCGGAACTGGAACTGCATTACCTGATTAAGGGAACCGGAGTGCGCTTTATCGGCGACAATATCAGTAATTTTTCGGACGGCGAGCTTATTCTTTTGGGTGAAAATCTACCGCACACCTGGCGCGTAGAAGAAGGAACGAGCAACTCCTCCGTTGAAGTAATCATCATTCATTTTCTGCCCAATTGCCTTGGAAGCGAGTTGCTGCTTTACCCGAGGCTTACCAGATCCCAAAACTTTACGAAAAGGCCAAAAGGGGACTTTTTTGATCAAAGGAAAAGCCAGGGAAGGCATCATTCCACTGATGCAGGCGGCCGTTAATGCGCAAAATCTGGACCGGCTTATTGCATTGCTGTCTATTTTGAAGATCCTGGCGGAAGCCAGCGATTTGGAGACAATTGCTTCTGCGCATGCCTTTTACAAATCCAATGATTCGGAAACGCTTCGGCTGAACAAAATCTACGCATACACGCTTTCTAACTATCGAAACGACATTTCGCTGCAAGACGTTGCGTCCATTGCCAATCTCGGCATAACGTCATTTTGTCGCTATTTTAAGCTAATGACCAAGAAAACGTACAATGATTTTCTAGTGGAAATCCGGATCAGTCAGGCCTGCCGGTTTTTGATTGAGGATAAGTTGGCAACGGAAGTGATATGCTTTGAGTGCGGATTTTAATGATGATCTTCCAATTTTTACCGGCATTTCAAAAAAGTGACCGATATGACGCCTTTGGAATACAAAAGAAAATATTTATACAAAACCGCACCCGAGCTTATCTGAACATTAACGGTTGTGATTTTTCATCCATTCATCCATGGAATAGCGTCCGGAACCCACAATAGCAAACATGACAACCAGAATCAGCGTAATCATGGACAGCCACAGCTCGGAGTTGAGATACGAAAATCCCAGCCTGATGTTGACCATGAAAACGGCCGTAAGCAAAATCGGAATTTGAACGATCGCCATGATGCGCGTCAGCAATCCGATAGCGATGAGCAAGCCGAAAATGTGCGCAAAAGCCACATAATGAACTGCGGTGACGGTGTACAAATGAAAATCCAGACCGGTAACGAGTCTGGACAGATGCGTCGTATCGCTGATAAAGCTGATACCCTTTGCAACAAGAAGATTCCCAAAGCAATACGAACCAGTATCCATCCAAGCCGGATGATGCTATCGCCCCAATGCTCGATTCGATTGATCATATTCATAACTATCGAAATGTTACGTTTGCAGAAAGTTATAAAATAGAATGGATTATGTCAAGAGATAATTTTATCTTTTCCAAGCTAGTGGATAAGGGATGTATGCTTGGTATCCCTCATGTTGAAATAGATGATCAGCGAGATAAAAATACAGCCCGTTACATACCAGTAATAGTAACTTTCGTGACCCAGATTTTTGGCCCACAGCGCAAAATATTCAGCTGTTCCGCCAAATATCGCAACGGTCAGCGAGTAGGGAAGGCCCACGCCCAACGCCCGCACCTCGACCGGGAAAAGCTCCGCCTTTACAACTGCATTGATTAAGTATAACCGCTCACAATGATCAGCGCGGCCATTAACAAACCAAATGCGGACCACATATTGGTTGTGTGGCTTAATGTGCTCAGCAACGGATAAGTGAAAATGGTACCGAGCACGCCAAACGAGATGAGCAGTGGCCAACGCCTCAACTTTATCGCTTAATGCGCCGAATACGGGCTGCAAGATGGCGAAGATGAGTAAGGAGCAGAATGTTAGAATTGTGGATTGATATTTGGTGAGCCCAACGGTGTTTACCAAGAACTTCTGTCATGTAAGTGGTGTAAGTGTAAAAGGCTAATGTTCGCCGAGCGTTAGTCCGACAACGACCAAAATGGCTTTGGGGTGCTTTAAAAGTGCCGTCATTGAGCCTCCTTTTTTAACCGTCGCATCAGGCATCTTTTGCTATAAAAGCCTCGGTTTCGTTCAAATGCGTTCTCAAATAAAGTGCAACCAATGATAACGTCTGCCTCAACGAACGGGATCCGCCAGCCCCAGTCGTGCATTTGCTTGTCATTAAGGAAGATATTTTGCAGAATGAGTTGCAAACCCAATGCTAAAAGCTGCCCGCCAATCAATGTTACATATTGAAAACTCGAATAAAAATTCGCGTCTTTCTTTGGTGGCCACTTCGCTGAGATACGTGGCGGACGTTCCATATTCGCCGCCTACACTGAGGCCTTGCAAAAGTCTGGGCTATGAGGAGCAGAATAGGCGCAGCGATGCCAATGCTGGTGTATCCGGGCAAAAATGCAATCAGCAACGATCCGAAAGACATGAGCAAAACGGACAATGTCATCGCCTCTTTCCGGCCCTTCGTGTCAGCCAGTTTTCCAAAAATATAACCACCTATGGGGCGCATTAGGAAGCCAACTGCAAAGATTCCGGCGGTGTTGATAAGCTGAACGGTGAGGTGTTGATATTGGGAAGAAGGTGCTCGCAAAATATAGAGAGAATGCAGAATAAGCATACCAGTCATACCATTCAACTAAATTCCCGGCGGAGCCACCATGATGGCTTTAAGGCGCCAGTTTGTATCGTTTTTTGGTAGATTTTGCTGCATAGCACAGATTTGGTTTCCTCAATTTACTGAAATAAAGCAGAAATCCGCGATGCCGCATGCTCCACAAGCTTCGTATGGCCGGTTTTTAATGTAATGAATTGATCGGCTGGGAGTAATTCAGACAATTTCCTGACATGCCCTGGTTTCAACAAATTGTCAAATTCACCTGTAAACAAATAGATTTTAATGTTGTTAGCGAGCGCCAAGTTGTAAAGAGAAGGAACGTCGAAGCGCAAATCTCGGAAGTTAACCCAGGCATTGTAAATGGTTTGCCTTTTTTCGGGCGTATTAAGCACCTGCTGAACAAACTTGTGCAAACTGGAATGAATTACCCCACTTTTTTTGCAACATTAATCACATTAAAAAACGCAGCAGGATTTTCCATCGACCATTTAAAAACCCGCCTGGCCGGCATAAAGCGAGTTGCAACTCCATAAAGCGGATGTTCGGAAATCCCGTCAGGAGCGATCAGGAATACGTTTTCGATCTGATCAGAAAACAATTCCAATGTAGCCAAAGCAAACCGCCCGCCCATGCTAAAACCAGCAACGTCGAATCTTTGAATGTCGTTTTTTTTAAGAAATTCCTGAATAATGCTTCTCCAAACTTCCTTGGTTACTAGTTCACTTTTGGCAGAAACACTCTTTCCATGAAAAAACAAGTCGAAAGCATAAATGGTATAAACATCGCCCAAATGCTTTTCAAACGGCTGAAAACAGCTTAACCCGTCTTGTCCAATGCCGTGGAAAGCAAGCAAAGTTTTGGAGACGCGGCCGAGTTTGTGGTAATGGAGGTTGTTACAAGCCTGCATTACCAAAGGAGGTCAATTGGATGGTAAAGTGGAAAGTTCGGGTCTTTCGTTACAACCCGGAATTGCTCTGTTATTGCCTGAGCTATAATGATGCGATCAAAAGGATCTTTGTGAAAGAAGTCCAACTGGCTGACCAACAATATGTGAGCGGTAGAGATTTGAAGAATTTCTATTTCAGATTTGATAAGATCTGAAAGAAATATGTCCAGAGGTTTTTGAAGAGTTAACTTAGCTAAGTTGATTTTGATTGCAATTTCCCACAAAGAAGCGATGCTGACAAACTTTTTGTTTTCGCCATTTTCAATTGCTTCTAGTGCTTTTTCAGACAAATTAGCGTCTCCTTCAAAGAACCAGATAAGTGCGTGTGTGTCAAAATTATATTCAAGGCATGTATTCTTTTTGGGAGGAGGAGGAGGAGGAGGAGAAGATGCCATG
>NZ_CEEDCD010000030.1:0-79261 GCF_979253085.1 Dyadobacter sp. AC419
TGTGCCCGGTATTCACCTCTTTCCATCCCGACTACGTGTCTCCGAACAGAGAAGTTAAGCGGGGCTGCCTAAGCCCAGAACCGCCGATGATACTTGGATCAAACCTGATAAAGCAGGCGGGACGCGCAGTCTAGCCGCCACAATACCAACACAAATACCATCTCACAAGGATGGTCTTTTTTTGCTCGAGACCTGATGGATTTAGGTAGAATGACTTTGTCCTGATCAGCATATATATTCGTAATGCACAAAAAAACCTCAACTCGCTATCATCTAGCTCATTGAGGTCTTAAAGTAGTGCCGAAGATGGGACTCGAACCCACACAGGGCAACCCCCACACGCCTCTGAAACGTGCGTGTCTACCAATTTCACCACTTCGGCCTAAAAACTGGTTGGCAAAAATAATAATGTTTTAGACTTTGTCAGCTGGTTATGTCAAAAACGCACAAACTTTTTAAATTTTGATATTCTCGAACTGAGCCGGAATGTGAATGTTTTTGAAGCCGGCACTTTCGAGTTTAAGTTTGAAAGCCACTTGTGTTTCATATTCTCCGTGAACAAGAAAAACCTGCCTAACCCTTTCCGGAGTTTGACATGATAAAAATGCCAGCATTTCATTATAGTCTCCGTGGCCTGAAAAGGATTCCATTGAAGCAATTTGGCATCGCACTTCAAATTGTTCACCAAAGATATTAACGTGCTTGTCTCCACGTTTTAATGCTCCCGCAAGTGTATTGCCGGATGCGTAACCCACCAGAAGAATGGTTGAGTTCGGATCGCCGATATTATTCTTGATATGGTGTTTGATACGGCCAGCTTCTGCCATACCCGATGCTGATATGATTATGCAAGGCTCTTTGTTGTCGTTTAAGGCGATAGACTGGTTTACATCTGAGATATAGTTAAGATAGGGAAAAGCGAAAGCGTCACCGTCTTTTTCTATATAAGCTAGAATTTCAGGATTGAAACACTCATCATGCTCTTTCATAATGCTCGTCGCGCGAATGGCGAGCGGACTATCAATGTAAACCGGAATTTCAGGAAGACGACCAGAGCTTGACAACTGATCCAGCGCGTAAATAAGCTCTTGTGTGCGGTCGATAGCGAATGCAGGAATGATCAGCTTACCTTTTCGTTTGACACATGTTTCATGCACAACTTCTAAAAGATGGCCTTGCATATCTGGTTGCTTTTCGTGCAGGCGGTCGCCGTAAGTTGATTCGCAAATGATAGTGTCAGCTTGTGGAAAGACGTCTGGTTTACGCAAGATCCGGTCTTCGGGGCGGCCAATGTCACCCGTAAAAGTAACCTGCTTGAATGTTCCTGCATCGGCAATTGTCAGATGGACGGCTGCGCTGCCTAACAAATGCGCTGCATCAGTCAGTAAAACAGAGACCTCCTTGTCATTGCCTAAGTGAAAAACTTCTCCATAACGAACTGATTTGAATAAACTCAGTGCCTTAACGGCGTCTTCCGTGTCATACAATTCGTCCAGCAACGGCCTGCCTTGCTTTTCCCGGCGCCTGTTAATGCGTTCAAGGTCTTTTTCCTGAATGTGGGCGCTATCCAGCAGCATTACTTTACAAAGATCTGCTGTGGCCGCCGTACAGTAAATAGGGCCGGAAAAACCTTGCTTAACGAGTCTTGGGATTAATCCTGAATGGTCAATGTGAGCATGCGATAGGATCAAATAATCTACATCGGACGGTTTGAAACCAAAGTTTTCGTTCAACTCATCAGTTTGGATGCCTTGAAACAATCCGCAGTCCAGCAGAATCTTTGTTCCCTTCTCGGTTGTAATCAAATGCTTGCTGCCGGTAACAGTTCTTGCGGCTCCAAAAAATTGTATGTTCATAAAGAGAGTTTAATCAAGCTAAAACGTAAAGCGAATCCAAATTCCGCCCTATCCCGTCGTAATCCAGCCCATAGCCGACTACAAACTTATTTTCTATATCAAAACCAATGTATTTCAAATCAACAGGCGTTTTCAATGCCTCCGGTTTGTGCAGCAATGTCGCGATCTCCATTGAAGCAGGGGCCAGTTTGCTCAACTGATCCAATAACTGTGACATGGTCAGACCGGTGTCGACAATGTCTTCAATAATGATTAGGTCGCGGCCAGAAATGTCTTTATCCATTCCTATTATTTCCCTGACCTCGCCGGTCGACTGTGTTTTTGAGTAGGATGAAAGTTTTATAAAGCTAATTTCGCAGCTTAATGGGATCCGTTTTACTAATTCGCTGGCAAAAAGGAATGCGCCGTTTAGAACCACCACGAAAAGTGGACAGCGGCCGCGGTAATCATTTGTTATGCTATCGGCAAGAGCGGTTATTCTATTTTCTATGACTTCCCTGGATATTAATGGGACAAATGTCTTGTCAAGGATGTTAATCATAATTGGGTGTCATTTTATCAAAACGGCCTTTGCCGCAGATAATAAATATTTTTTCAGGAGCGGAGAATTGTGTTAGTCAATATTAACTCTTTTTTCAAAAACCTAATCAGTAGCAAACGTAAAATATAAATCCCGCGTTAATTAGTGGAATTTTACCCCTGACATGAAAAATTTAATTATCCATATTATCGCATATTGTTGCCTGGCGGTGTCTGCTACACAATTGGCTCATGCCCAATTGTATTCATCTGCGGAGCTGGACAAGAATTATGATATGATTCTTAAAAATCCAAGCGTGCAAATTGAATCGACAGAGGCGATAAACATGCTTTATAACTATAAGTTTGCGGAAGCAGATGCGGAATTCCGCTGGCTAAAATATCGCTATCCGAAGCATCCAATGCCGCATTTTCTGATGGGGCTGGCGGAATGGTGGAAGATTGTTCCTAACACCGAAAACGAGGCGCATGACAAAGCTTTTCTTGCACAAATGGACTCAACCATCAATCTGGCGGAAGAACTTTATGACAAGGAAAAAAACAAAGTGGAGCCCGCATTCTTTCTCGCAGCGGCTTATGCATTTAAGGGGCGGTTGTATGCGGAAAGGGAAAGCTGGACCAAAGCGGCATTTGCTGGCAAAAAATCATTGAAATACTTTGAGCAATGCAAAGGAAATGGTGATCTGACGCCTGAGCTGCTTTTCGGTGACGGATTATATAATTACTATGCAGAATGGGTGCCAAAAGAATATCCCATTTTGAAGCCCGTAATGTCACTTTTTCCAAAAGGAAATAAAAAATTAGGTGAGCAGCAACTGGAAAAAGTTGGTAACAATGCATTCTATACGCGGGTTGAAGCGCGATATTTTCTCTTGCAGATTTATAGCATGGAAAATGAATACAGTAAGGCCTATGAAATGGCGAAATATATGTGGCAGACTTATCCCAACAACCCTTATTTCGAACGCTATTTTTGCCGGACCGCTTTTGTAACAGGAAAAATGGCCGAAGCAGAGAAGGCTGCTCAGAATATTATTGATAAAATAAGTCAGGGAATGCCTGGTTATGAGGGTGTAAGCGGGCGTAATGCTGCCTATGTGCTTGCTTACTATAACATGACTTATCATAAAAATTACGATCTGGCTGGAAAGTTTTACCAGAAAGCAATTGACTATTCAACGCAGACTAAATCTCTCAATGCGGGCTATTATGTGTCTTCGCTGATCGGATTGGGCAAAATTGCAGAGATAAAAAAGGATTACGATGAAGCATTGC
The DNA here is from genome assembly GCF_979253085.1 of Dyadobacter sp. AC419. NCBI lineage: Bacteria > Pseudomonadati > Bacteroidota > Cytophagia > Cytophagales > Spirosomataceae > Dyadobacter > Dyadobacter sp. AC419. Next base: position 3,672 of record NZ_CEEDCD010000030.1, read on the forward strand.
GTTTCTACAAATTAGCAGCCGACAGGGCCGACAAAAAGACAAGCCAGGATAAGGAAGCAAAGAATGCAATCTCAAATTTGAAGAAATTGAAACGGGAACAGCGGAAAAAGCGGTGAGCCCGCCAAGTCGTTAAGACTTGGCAAGCTTCAAAGCTGCGTAATGTTTAAAGAACAAAGGGATCGTTTCAATTCCTTTGTAATAATTGAAAAGACCGTAACTCTCGTTTGGTGAGTGCAAGGCGTCGATATCCAGACCGAAGCCCATCAGAATGCTTTTTCTGCCGAGTTCCTGCTCAAATAGCGCCACAATCGGAATGCTTCCTCCACCGCGTGTTGGAATGGGCTTTTTTCCAAAAGATTCTTCCATCGCCATTTCAGCCGCCTGATATTCGACAGAATCCGTTGGCGTTACATAAGGCAGGCCGCCATGATGTGGCATAACCTTCACTTTTACTGACGCCGGTGCAATGGATTCGAAATGTTTTGTAAACAATTCCAGTATTTCGTCATCGGTTTGATTCGGCACCAGACGCATGGAAATTTTCGCATTAGCCTTCGAGGGAAGGACCGTCTTGGCGCCTTCACCAATATATCCACCCCAAATGCCGTTCACGTCCAGCGTAGGACGAACCGAAGTGCGCTCGATCGTGGAATAGCCTGCTTCCCCTGCGATATCGTCAATCTGCAAGTCTTTTTTATATTCTTCCACGTCAAATGGTGCTGCGTTTAGTGCATCCCGTTGCTCGGAAGTCAGGTCTTCAACATTAGCGTAAAAGCCTGGAATTGTAATGTGCCCATTTTCATCTTTAAGAGATGCGATCATCTCGCAAAGCACATTAATCGGGTTTGCGACGCCGCCGCCATAAACTCCCGAATGCAAATCACGGTTGGCACCTACAACCTCAACTTCCACGTAAGTCAGGCCTCGCAATCCGGTTTCAATCGAAGGAACGTCATTAGCGATGATGCTCGTGTCGGAGATCAGAATCGTATCACATTTAAGCAGCTCGCGATGCGCTCTTACAAAATCACCCAAATGCGACGAACCGATTTCTTCTTCGCCCTCGATCATGATTTTTACATTACACGCGAGGTTATCCGTTGCAAGCATCGTTTCCAATGCCTTAATGTGCATATAAAACTGCCCTTTGTCATCGCAAGCGCCGCGGGCGTAAATGCGTTCATTCTTGATAACAGGCTCAAATGGTGGTGAATTCCAAAGTTCGTAAGGGTCAGCCGGCTGCACGTCATAATGTCCGTAAATGAGCACAGTAGGAAGCGCAGGATTAACGATTTTCTCGCCATACACAACAGGATGGCCGGGTGTTTCGAATATTTCAACGCGATCTGCGCCTGCTTCCGAGATCCTGTCCCGCACATAGGCAGCCGCATTGAGCATATCCGGCTTGAATTTGGAATCTGCACTCACAGAAGGGATACGCAATAAATCCAAAAGCTCATTCAGAAACCGGTCCTTATTATTTTCTATATATTGAAGCATTTTCTTCTTTTTTGTTTTGTAAAAATGGCTGCCTAACAGCGGGTCAAGATAAAAAAATAGCCCCTAAGGTCTGTCCTTAGAGGCTATTTTTTTAATTATAATGTCTTACTGATGATTGCCTGACTTTGATTTTCTAAAAATATTAACACGATTTTCGTTGCCGTTAAGCAGTCTGACAATGTTCTTCTGATGCGTAAAAACAACCAGGATAAACATCGTGAATCCGAATACAATCAGCAACGGCTCCGGATGCCCGAAAACGCCAATCCAGGAAAGAACCGGAAAAGCGAGTGTCGCCAGGATCGAGCTTAACGAAACATATTGAGAAGCTAAAAGTGTCAGAATGAATATCGTAATGCAAACAGAAGCAAGTTCCGGATGAATGGCCAAAACCATTCCGAGCAATGTAGCAATCCCTTTTCCACCTTTAAAACGCACGAAAACAGGAAAGATATGTCCCACAATGGCAATGATTCCAAACAGGATCTTGTACATGAGCAACTCCGTCTCGCCAATCTCATTCATATAGAAAAGCATTGAGGCAAGGCACGTTGCAGTCCAGCCTTTCAACACGTCAATCAGCATCACAACCGTTCCTGCACGCTTTCCAAGCACCCTGAATGTATTGGTAGCGCCTGCATTTCCGCTGCCGTGTTTTCTTACATCAATTCCAAAATAACCTATTCCGTACCAAACTGAACTGGGTATTGATCCTAACAAGTAGGCAGCGATAATCGTAGTTATTAATAAGGCAATACTCATATTGTACTATTCGCAGAAAATTTTAAACGTTAAATTGTTTTGTTCAAAAATACGATAGTTGAGGGATTTTACAAGCAAAAACACTACAAAACTAACATTATACAAGTGAAATTTCAAATTGTAGCATTAACTATTGCCAATTCTACAAAGACATCAAAATCCTTCGGCAGGTTCCACTTTCTTCTTTTTCGTTTCTGCGGGCACCACTTTCTTCTTGGCTGTTTTCGCCGCCAGCTTAGCTTTTTTAATGGCTGGTTGGTAGAAATCGTCAAACCGGTTCACAAACGCATCCTTCTCTTCGGAGCCAATAGAAACCAGCGACATATCCTTCGATTTCACATTTTTGGATTTAGCCGTAATCTGATCATTAAAATCAACTTGCGATGAAACGACGCCCAACTCACCTAACTTATAATCAAAATAATACCAGACATCAGGCGACGCTTGTAAAAATAAGCTGAACTCATCGCCGTCCACAGAACGACGGATTTCCAAAACCCCTTCCATTTGTGCATTAATGTTGTTTCTGCCCAAATTCGCAACGCCAATCGGCCCTTGCGAATAATAAGAACCATGTGAAGCGGACCAGTTCAGATTCACATTGGACAACAACATCGGCACATCCAAAACAGGTGAAGCCTCGAACAACGGTTTATAGCCGGCGGCAGTTAGTTTGACATAAGCATCGGTCGCTTTTGGTCCGATTAAAGCCGACAATTTGTTATTCAATTGTTCTGCGTCATCATCCGCGGCCGTGCTGTTTTGTTCTTCAAGATTAACTTCTACAATTTTAGCTGCTAACGGTTGCGCGATCGGTTCCAAGGCTGGTAATTTCATCAATAACATTGTATTGAAGCTGAATCTTGCGCTGTCAACCTGCACTTCGCCGGTTCCTACGGATTGAAGCCATTGTGCGCCGGTGAGTTTTAATGGTCCGGAGAATGTGGCCAGGCCGGTTTTGTCGTCAAATCGCAAAGCATTGGCTTCGTCGATGAGGCCATCGGCTCCCGGTGGAGGCAGCACTTTGAATGCTTTCTCATCTTCATTGTAGTTCAATGCGCCTTGTGCGAGATAAATGTCCTCATCTCCATCCGACTCTTTGGGTGATAAGAAGGACATATATAAGCCGCGCGCTTCATTATAATGCAGACCGACCGAAAGCGGAATCTCATGTTCGTTTTTCAAATCCTTATCGATCTTGATCGCCACAGTTTCACCGGGCGCGTCTTTATAAACGATCCACGAGCTTTGGAAATCCTTTCTGAACTTGATCACCGGCTTTACAAAACCGTCCAGTTGCAATGAAGGCTCGTAAGCGATGAGATTAATGCCGCCTTTGTATTGAATGCGCGGCGATAGCAAAAGGTTTTCTGTCTCCTTAATGTCCGCGCGTGCAGTCGTGTAATATTTGACCGAAGCAGGCGCCTGATTGTTGTTACGCTGTTTTTTACCCTCTTCCGTCGCGCCCATTTCTCTCAACTCAAAATTTTGCATTTTGATATTGAATGTGTCTTTCCGGGCAGTAATGTATTGGTAAGTCGCCGAGCCTTCAAAATGATTTCTGGAATCAATCCGAATGTCTGCATCGCGCATTCTGTGCGACGTGTTTAATGTGTCAATTTCAATGCGTGCTTTCTTCAACGGAGCTATTTTTCCTTTGCTATCCACGCTAACCAAGCCGCCATCCGGAATAATCTTCACATCCGCAGTCTGAATAAAAGGAACGCCTTTGATGTTCAAGGTCACTTTTTCAACATCATAAATAGCCTCAGAACCATTGAATGTCAACCCTTCCTGATCCGGATCCATGGATGTGTAGGACGACGTCTCGCCAAAGCCTTTCATCAGAATGGTTTTCTTCGCCATATCCCACTTCGCACTTCCGATCAATGTCTTGTAAGAAGCTGTTGGAATTTCCATTCCGGATGAATCACTTCCAAAGCCCGTTTCGTCCGTCAAGAAGTTGGCAATGCCTGTTTTGAAATTAAAATCAATGTTAACATTCTTGCCTGTCAGCAATTTTTTAGTCGATTTCTGGTCAACGCTGTTAATGGCGAATTCGGAACGGTTGGCCAAATAACCATCTTTATTGAACTTAATGTCAGGAGACGAAAGCTCAGAATCAGGTCTTTTCAGCTTTCCGCTTCCGTACAACCCGCTCGAACGCAGTAACAAGCTTCCTTCCAAACTCGTGGTTCCATTATAGAAAGAAAACGATTTTCCTTGCGTATTAATGAACATGCTGTCTGCATTAGGATACCATTTCAATGCATAATCCTTCAATTGCACGGCCGGGAAATAACCTTTGCCAATCGTTGCTTCCTTAATGCTAGCCACATCCCCGGACGCCATCAAAGAATCGGCCGTAAGCAACATATCCTTTGCGGTCATTGACGCAGACAGATATTTTAAAACCCCTTTGGAATGCAAACCGGTGTTGTCCATTGTAAGCGTGTCCGTAAATTTGGCCATCGCTTTGCCTTCGTACAGCTTCATGTCCGTCACCGGTGGCTTGTATTCAAACCCAAGGGAGTTGTCCGGCATGCTTTTCAAAACCGTCTGAATGTTAGGAATAATGCCATTTGCATTGAATGTTCCTTCAAAAATCACATCCCGCTCATCCAATCCGCCCATATCAATTTTCGGAATTTTGAAATTGACTTCTCTTGGATAAATGACCGTTCCGCGTTCAGGCTGGTCGAAATAAACCATCATCCCTTCCTCAACCACAAGCCTGGGCGACTTTTTGACGCCTTTTTGAAGCCCGGATTTGTTCTTCGGATCACTCAGATAGAATGTTCCGCCCTTTTCATATTTAACGTGACCGCCGACTTCGCCTTTTTGACCTTTCGCAAATTTCTCTCTCGGGGTAAATGTGATGGAATCGGAAGGGGCAACATTTACAAAAAACTGATTGTAGTCAAATTTGATATTCTGGCCTCGGAACTGATAATTGGAAGCGACCATCTGGCCATTCAATGTGAAATTCCTGTTTTTACCAATGATCAGTTTTTTGTCCTGAGGAACGGCGTAAATTTTCAGCGAATCACTCACGACAAACCGCGAAACGCCCATTACAGTAAGCATCGTGTCCGGCAAATAAATCGTCGCATTAGCAACTTCATCATTAGCAGTGTATTGCGACGTCACCTGGAAGTTGTCGTAATCCGCTTTATCCAGATTTGCCAGCACAAACAGAATTCCTTTTTTGCTTAATGCATATTCATCCGTCGCCTTGTTATAGATGAAATATTCTTCCAGCGTCAGCCTTTGCAGCGCATTACGCATGATTTCGGGCTTCTGCTTGAACTTCGTCGCCAGTTCATCCGCAAGAAATGTGTTCTTTTTTTCTGTTTGCGAATAACTGGCAGCCATAATAAGTGGCTGGAAACCATATTCTTTGCTAATGTCTTTGAACCGCTCCTTTTTGAAATAATCCAATGATTCCAGCTTCACGGGAGCAACTTGCTTACCATTAATTCGAAAAAATTCGACCTTATCATTCGGAAACCGCCAGCGCATTGCCTGCGACCAAATGTTCATTTTGTGGTAAGTGTCTTTGTAAGGAAGCGGTGCGTAATCTGTTCTTTCAACGCGGCCTAATTTTACCAAACCTTCGTCATCATTATACCTGAATGCAACGCCCGGATGGTAAAGCGAATCTCCGCCGAGCGGCATCGAGTAAGTCGCAAATGAAGCTGCTATCACAGAATCTTGCAGGACAAACTTCTTGCTTTGGGCTGTAAATGCGAGCTTATCCTTGTATTTCACCTTAACCGTTGAAGGCAAATCGCTCAGTGAAGAGCTGTACATTTCAGTTCCGATCAACGCAAATCCACCTTTGTAATCAATATTGTTACGGTTATCCTTTAATCTGGCGTCAATGCCGTTGGAGACAAAACGCGGATATGGAGCCGGTTGGCCCTTTATTTTCTTAACTCCCCGATATTCAAGCTTTCCCTTGATTGGCGCAGCAAGCTTTTGATCATTATGAAGCGTCACATTATCCGCGACAAGTTTCGGCTGTGTAATGTTGAAAGAATAGGTGTCGAGATCAGCGTAAATGGATGAATCACCTGCAGCCTGCCAGTTAAATTTTCCATTTTTACCAACAAAAATCCCGTCTTTAAGCGCGATGCTTCCATTTGTAGGGCCAAAAACCACCGAATCTCCACCGGCAACCATTGCAAATGTTGCATTTTGAAGATCCATAATTGCGCCAGAAATTGCAGGCAACGGAGTCGACTTGGGCGCAATCACAAAGTTGGAATCAACAGGCGTGTCCCAGCTGTCGTTCATCGCCGCCACATTCGCTTCCGCATTGGCTGCTTCTGCACTTGTGGTGTCAAAGCGATATTTGTGAGAACCGCTGAGGAGATAAAGTGAATTATAATTTGCGGCGTAAAGCTTATTTGATTCATTAACGGCCTTCACCGTTTCGAGGATTCTTTGCAGCGCCTTACCGTCATATTTTTGCCCCGATTGCGTGGCAAGGTCCAGGAAACCATCCAGATTTTCGGGTGACTGCTTCGCAAATGCATGCGCATTCCGCACAAGCAAATACATTACGGGACCGGCTTTTTGACCTTTTGCGATCTGTGTTTTAACAATGTTGATAAACTTCGTCTGCTGCGATGCATTGAGGGAAGACATCCAAATGCTGTCCAGTTGCGCTGCTGAACGGATATATTGCGGATTGCGCGAGCCGTCGATCAGTTTGCGTAATTGCACTATAAATTGACCCGGCTCATCTGAAATTTTGAGATTTTGTGCAGATACAGTTTTGCCCGTAAATGCTAAAAGCAAAAAAAGTAAAGCAGTACGAAGTATCCTCATTTGTTAAATTAGCTTTTGAAAACGACACAAGCCCACTGATTGCGTGTGTTTGAATTTATTTTTGTTAATCCGTTTTCTGATGCACACTGCTCAATGTCAGCCTGATCAGTTTCATAAAATCCGCTGGTAACCAACCATCCGCCCGGTTCCAAATGCTTCACATAAGCGGGAATTTCGCTCAGCAGGATATTGCGGTTAATGTTAGCGAGGATGCCGCCGAACATGTTGCCCTCCGGCACATCAACAATTGTTCCCTGGAAAACAGACGCGTCCGACGCCAGATTGTTCATTGAAAAGTTCTCTTCTGTATTTTCAACGGCCCATTCATCGATATCAAAACCCAATAATTCCGAAGCACCCAGTTTGGAGGCCAGAATGGAAAGAATTCCGGTCCCGCATCCTACGTCCATCACCGATAATCCTGCATGCGGAAGGCTGAGCTGTTCATTCATGACGAGCCAGGTGGTTTCATGGTGCCCTGTGCCGAAAGACATTTTTGGCTGGATCAGCAAGTCGTATTTGAATGCAGGATCAGGTTCGTGAAAAGTGGCTCTAACCCGGATTTGGTCACCAACTTCAATTGGCTCGTAGCTTTTTTCCCACTCCTCGTTCCAGTTTCTTCTTTCTAACGATTTCCAGGTGGCCGCTATTGTCGTTAATTCCAGGTATTTGGCTGTAAGATCGTGTATGTTTTGTTCGTCAAAATCATTCTCCTGAATGTACGCCAAAAGCCCCTCGTCCGTCTCGACAAAAGATTCAAAACCCGCCTCACCCAATTCCGCCATCAATATTTCCGAAAAATCCGGATCCACTTTTAAGTCAACTTCTATGTAATTCATTATGAATAATTTTATGGTAGTTCTCTCTGCAAGTTTATTATGCAACCTGAATTTTAAATAATTAATGCCGGTAATTTATAATGACATTTGAGATTAACGGTATTATTCACCTATAAGCCAAAAAGCCCAGTCAAATGTAACTTTGAATGGGCTTTCATTTTATTGAAATTTTATCAAGGCTTCCGCCGCTTCGCGGCGAGATCATGAGCGGTGTCGTAATATGACCGCAGATTCATCCAGTCGAACACATCGGAAATGTTTTCAACACGGTTTCGTTGCATGATGCGGTCGCGACGTTGCATTCTCACGAATTTAAAAAGAATGTCGGCTAGCTGATCTGCTGCCTGGGTGAATGTCTGGGATTTTCTGTTGATTACGTAGATGCCGCGGTTTTCGTAATCCCGCATGATCTGCATAATGTAATCTCCAAAACCGGAAAGATCGCTTGTAACAGTAGGAACGCCCCGAACTACACATTCCAATGGCGTGTAACCCCATGGTTCATAGTAACTTGGGAAAACACCTAAGTGACAACCGCGAACAAATTGACCATAATCAAGCCCGAAAAGCGGGTTGGTTGAGGAAATGAAATCCGGATGATAAACGATTTTCACACGGTCACGCTCGTTATTGACAAGATTGGCTGTTTTGCAAAATTCTGTAATGCCATCTTCCTGTTTCAGATCATGCGTTACAAATGCTGGCAACTTATCCGTTTTCCAGCTTTGAATGGTTCTTCTAAGCCTTAAACGCCAATATTCGTCTACGAAATTATTCAAATCAGGCATTTTATGATCCGTTCCCGAAGCTGCTGCCAGGAATAGCTTTTCGCCCACATCCTTTTCAATGGCCGTACAAGTTTCCTGTAACTCGTTCAAAACAGCACGTGATTGCAAAACATCCGGATTAACCGAGTAATAAGGCTGTTTGGTCACAATGAACATCACAACCGTCATATCCATATTGGCCTGCACCATTTTCCAGTTCAGCCGCGCTAATGCTTCAAGCGTGAGGTCGTAACCTTTATTGCTGTATTCGTAACGACCGGAAGTGAAGAAGTAAAGTGTTTTGTCAAGATCAAACGAATAGCTTGGGAAGAAATGTCCCAAAACAAACTCGTGAATGCGTTCCTTATGCTTTAAATGGAGATTCTGAAATTCATGGACAGCCTGGAAGCGAACCACATTCAGACCGTTCGGCGTAACCAGATCAGGCATTCTACCCAGGAAAACTTCACATTCCCGTGCAGTAACGTCACTTACCGTTGTCAATACATGCGCACTTAATGCAGCCTGTCTTTCAACCGAACATTGCGCCAGAATGCCGTAGTTTTTTGCCTCCTGCTCCCAATCAAAGAAAGGAAGCTTGCTATAAAATCCGCTTACATTCTGCGCAAGATAACGCCCCAGCATTGTGGCATGGGTCGTGAATGTGGTAGCGATTTTAACATTATCGCGTTTCAGGTCCGGTAAGCCGCTGCTCGCCATCCATTCATGGAACTGCGCAAAAATTTCCTCGCGTTTTGCATTCTCCTCAGCATATTCCTTCAAGAAAAGACGCACAAATTCACCAAAACACAAAGTTTGGTTTACAAGGTGTTCAACATTGATAGTCGGAATTCTGCTGCGTTCCCAAAGGTTGAATTTGATTGTATCCAACTCGTGCGCAATGCTTTCCAGATCAAAAAGAATCACGCGCGGCTTGCCGGTTACAAGCCAATAGCCATAAAAAACATTATAACCCATGTCGCGCAACCGTTTCACGACACGTGCAGCCGGAGAGTCCTCCAGATCACTGATTACTTCAAATTCGGATGACGCTTTTTTCTCGAAATAAGGGCCTAGCAAAAAGTAGTTTTCATCCCACTTTTCAACCATTGCGGGAACCTTGGTCCGTATTACTGTATAAATTCCTCCAACTTGATTACAAACCTCCCATGCAATTTCAAACAGGACGTTTTTCTTAGTGGTTTTGACAAATGGTTCCAATACGGGATGTAGGTTTAAACGTTACTAGCTGCATTGCAAAGCGTGATGTTTTCTATTAGTCACAAAAATCCTTGTAATTACACAATAAATATGCAGAAAAATTATTCAGAATTACAACATTCCGGTGTTTGTTTCTTCGACCTTAAACGCATCATAATCTGCGTTTTTATGCTTAAAATATAACAAAGACAAGAAAGTCGGTTATCAGATCCGACCGCCCGGCGAGCATATTTGAAAGCGTCACCACATGAATTTAAGATCGTTCTCGGCTAACTTTGTTCCAAATTACGTTACTTTGATTGGATTAACATTTTGCATTGGTTAGATAGTGAAAAAAATAAAAATAGTTGCGCTTTCCTTTACATTCCTTCTATTTCTACTGGAAAGTTGTATAGCCCAAAATGCCGACCCCGAAGTAATTTTACCTCCGAAAAGGGAATTCAGGGCAGTTTGGATCGCAACTGTTGATAACATTGATTGGCCAAGCAGCAAAAATCTTATACCAGAGCAACAGCAACAGGAGTTTTCGAACCTGCTGGATTTTCATAAAAAAGTGGGAATGAATGCGGTGTTCGTCCAGGTGCGGGCGGCCGGAGATGCATTTTATGCCAAAAGCCCCGAGCCCTGGTCTGAATGGCTTACAGGCAGGCAGGGCCGGCAACCGGATCCGATGTGGGATCCGCTGGATTTTATGATCAGCGAAGCACACAAGCGCGGTCTTGAATTCCATGCGTGGCTTAATCTGAACCGGCTCGTACACAAATCTTCAACGAGTGTTTCTTCCGAAAACGTCAGCAAAATACATCCCGAATGGATCCTGAGTTATGACGGTTATAAGCTTTTTAACTTCGGAATTCCGGAAGTAAGGCAGTTTATTACAGATATGACGGTCAATGTTGCCAAAAATTACGACGTTGACGGAATCCACTTTGACGACTATTTTTATCCGTACGCAGCGCCGGGCCAGGTTATTCAGGATGAGGCAACATTCCGAAAATATGGTGAAGGTTTTTCCAATAAAGCCGATTGGAGAAGGCATAACATTGATTTATTGGTAAAACAAATTCATGACGGACTGGAAGCGGTCAAGCCACGACTGAAATTCGGGATCAGCCCTTTTGGAGTCTGGAGAAATAAGGATCGTGATGCAGAGGGCTCGAAAACATTCGGTGCGCTGGCTTCCTATGACGATCTTTTCGCAGACAGCCGTAGATGGATTAAAGAGGGCTGGATCGATTACATTGCGCCGCAGGTTTATTTTTCATCCGGTTTTTCACGCGTGCCTTACCGGAATCTGGTGGATTGGTGGACTGCCAATTCTTACGAACGACATTTATATATAGGAATGGGCGCTTACCGCGTCGGATATAAAGACAGGGACACACATTGGTCCAATCCACTCGAAATACCCAATCAGATCCGTTATTTGCGCGAAAGTGAGACCGATGGAGCCATATTTTTCAGTTCCCGATCCGTAAGGGGCAATAATTTGGGATTCGCTGACTCATTGAGAAGGGATTTCTTTCGCTATCCGGCGCTTATCCCGACAATGCCCTGGAAAGATCGCATTGCGCCCCTTTCTCCTAGAAGTTTGAAAGCGACATTGTTGTCTAAGGGCATTGAATTGACCTGGGAAAAACCGGATGCAGCTTCGGACGGCGACCGCGCATGGTATTATGTGATTTACCGTTTTCCGCCAGAGGAAAAACCGACTGCTTACGATCCGCGCCGCATCATTGGCATGTGCTATGAAGGCGAACAATATGTGGATATGACGGCTGAGTCCGGGCAACGATATGTTTATTATGTAACGGCCGTGGACCGCCTGCATAATGAGGGCCGCCCGATCGGTCCATTAAAAGTGGAAGTCCATGACCAGAAACTGGTAAGATTTTAGTCCTATGAGCAACACCATTCAATACGAATATAAACCTGAATATTTAGCCGTTTCAGTTCCTACAAAATACAACTCCGAAACGCTTCGTAGGGAAGAAATGGTGCTCAATATTGGTCCGCAACATCCTTCTACTCACGGTGTTCTGAGGCTGGAAGTGGTTACGGATGGCGAGATCATTGTTGACGTTGTCCCACATTTGGGTTACCTACACAGATGTTTCGAAAAACACGCGGAATCGCTTCCTTTTAACCAGGTTATCCCTTATGTTGACCGGTTGGACTATGTGGCGTCCATGAATTCCGAACACGCTTATGTGATGGGTGTGGAAAGAATGCTGGGCATTGAAAACGACATTCCCAAACGCATTGAATATATCCGGGTCGTGGTGGCCGAGCTTAACCGGCTTGCATCGCACTTTGTTGCATTGGGAACTTACGCGATGGACATTGGCGCTTACACACCTTTTCTTTGGATGATGCGTGATCGCGAGCAAATCCTTCGGTTACTCGAATGGACTTGTGGAGCCAGAATGCTATACAATTACATTTGGATCGGCGGCTTGTTTTATGACTTGCCTGTTGGGTTTGAAGAGCGCTGTTTGGAGTTTGTTAAATATCTGAAACCTAAGCTTGTTGAATTGCAGCAACTGGTGGTTGATAATAAAATTTTTATCCAGCGAACTGCCAATGTCGGCGTGCTTCCGTTGCCGGTTGCCATTAATTATGGTTGCACTGGCCCCATGTTGCGCGGTTCCGGCTTGCGTTACGATTTGCGAAAAGTGGATGGATATTCCGTTTATCCCGAGCTCGATTTTGACATTCCGATTGGGGAAGGAAAAATGGGCACCGTGGGCGATTGCTGGGACCGAACCTGGGTTCGTGTGCTGGAATGCTGGGAATCGGTGAAACTGATCGAGCAAAGTTTGGAGCAACTAACTGGTGATTATAAACGGACTCGTGATTTTGACCCGCAGGCTGTTGTGCCCAAAAAGATCCGCCCCAAAGCAATGGATTTTTACGTTCGTGGTGAAAGCCCGAAAGGTGAGCTTGGCTTCTTTTTCAGAACTGACGGCCGTTCAGACGTTCCATTTCGGTGCAGAGCAAGATCCTGTTGCTTCCACAATCTTTCTGTGATTGGAGAAATCACAAAAGGCTCTTTACTGGCTGACCTGATCGCCGTAATCGGCTCCATTGACGTCGTAATGGGCGAGGTGGATCGCTAGGACAAAAAAAGAGCCACTTTTCAGCGGCTCTTTCTGCTATTTAATTGATGTCAAAATTAAGCTTCCTGCGCAACGCCTACCAATTCATTTTTTGCTAGAAACTCAGCAATTTGAACGGTGTTCGTTGCAGCGCCTTTGCGAAGATTATCCGCTACAATCCATAGGTTCAATGTCTTAGGCTGTGATTCGTCGCGGCGGATGCGGCCCACGAATGTTTCGTCTTTTCCATGTGCTGTCAATGGCATTGGGTAAAGTGCATTTTTTGGATCATCCTGCAAAATCACACCTTCCGCCTCGCTCAATATCTGACGCACTTCGTCAAGATCAAATTCATTCTCAAATTCAATGTTAACTGCCTCAGAGTGACCGCCAATCGTTGGAATGCGAACAGTTGTTGCAGTTACTGCAATGCTGTCGTCGCCCATGATTTTTTTGGTTTCGTTGGTCATTTTCATTTCTTCCTTCGTGTAACCATTGTCCAGGAACACGTCAATGTGCGGCAACACATTCAGGTCAATCTGGTGCGGATAAACTTTTCCTCTACTGTGATCGCCAGCGCGCTCTGAGAAAAGTTGGTCAACTGCCGCCTTACCCGTTCCGGTTACAGACTGGTAAGTGGAAACAACCACACGTTTAACCTTATATTTTTTGTGCAAAGGATTCAAAACCACCACCATTTGAATGGTCGAGCAGTTTGGATTTGCAATAATTTTGTCTTCTTTGGTCAATTCACCTGCATTAATCTCCGGAACAACCAGTTTTTTGGTCGGGTCCATTCTCCAAGCTGAGGAGTTATCAATTACTGTAATGCCAGCTTCTGCAAATCTTGGTGCAAGTTCCAATGACGTTCCGCCGCCAGCCGAAAATATTGCTATTTCAGGTTTGGCTGCAATCGCGTCCTCAAATCCGATCACCTTTATCTGTTTACCCTTGAATGTAACTTCCTTGCCAACAGATCTTTCGGATGCAACGGCTAATAATTCCGTCACTGGGAAATTACGCTCTTCGAGCACTTTGAGGATTTCGCCGCCCACCAAACCGGTAGCGCCTACTACTGCGATTTTCATTCTTGCATTGAGATTAGATATGAAATAATTGAGATTTTACCCCGGCCGTTTAGGCCAAAAGTGCCGCAAATTTACGAGTAATTTTTAGAATTTATAAATATTATATGGTGTAATACACACATCCATAGGCACATCGTGTTGGTCCAAATCATCGATTTGCTGAACAGGAGGGAAGAACGAAAGTCCTACCTTTAAAGTATCAGGCTTGCATTGAGACAAAAAACGATCATAATAACCGCCCCCATAACCAACGCGAAAACCGTTATTATCAAAAGCCAGCAGCGGAATCAGAACAGCATCCAACTGATTTACCTCAATTATTTGTGCATGAACAGGATCGGGCTCTGGAATGCGCCAGCGGTTTTCGATCAATGTGGTTTCTGGCTGTAAGAAATAGTGCAGCATTTCTCTGGTGCCCGGGATTATATAAGGTGCTGCAATATGCATGGAAGGGAAAGCTTCATGGATGAGGGATACAATTTCCCAGGTGTCGACCTCGGTTGCATTTCTTTGTGGAAGGAATGTGTGAATGATGTTAATCGTCTTGTCAATCAGCAACTTCCGCAGGTTTAATGTGATTAATGCATTTGCATTTGAAATGTCAGCCGGTTGCATGGCTTGTCTTTTCGCCAGATATTCCTGTCTTAATTCAAATTTGGTCATTGCAGGAAAAGCGTCTTTTTTTGGATTGCAAGATCAGGAATTTTCGCCTTTTTATTCTATTGTTCGTACTTTCACGATCTGATTTCAAAATCTTTAACTATTGTATAGCATTTAAAGACATGAACAAAATTAAAGTTGAAAATCCCGTCGTTGAGCTGGATGGCGATGAAATGACCCGGATCATCTGGAAGTTTATCAAAGAAAAACTCATTTTACCGTATCTGGACGTAGATATTAAATACTACGATTTGGGCGTGGAATACCGCGACGAAACCAATGATCAGGTTACGATTGATGCAGCCAATGCAATTAAAGAATATGGTGTTGGTATCAAATGTGCAACCATTACGCCTGATGAGGATCGCGTAAAGGAATTCAATTTGAAACAAATGTGGAAATCACCTAACGGAACGATCCGCAATATTTTGGATGGAACTGTTTTCCGTGAGCCTATCGTAATGAGCAATGTGCCTCGTTTGGTAACAAACTGGACTGCGCCTATTATCGTTGGACGTCACGCTTTTGGTGATCAATATAAGGCAACAGACTTCGTTGTGCCAGGAAAAGGAAAGCTTACTATCAAGTTCGAAGGCGAAGATGGACAAGTGATCGAGCACGAAGTTTACCAATTCAAAGGAGCTGGTGTTGCGATGGGAATGTATAACATCGATGAGTCGATCCGTGGATTTGCTTATGCTTGTTTCAATGTTGCATTGGACAAAGGATGGCCGCTTTACCTTTCTACAAAAAACACGATTCTTAAAAAATACGACGGACGCTTCAAGGACATTTTCCAGGAAGTTTACGAAAGCGATTATGCAGGAAAAGTGCATTATGAGCACCGTTTGATCGATGACATGGTTGCTTCTGCATTGAAATGGGAAGGTAACTTTGTTTGGGCTTGTAAAAACTATGATGGTGACGTTCAGTCAGATACAGTTGCGCAAGGCTTCGGTTCACTGGGCTTGATGACTTCTGTTTTGGTAACACCAGATGGCAAAACCATGGAAGCGGAAGCAGCGCACGGAACGGTAACACGTCACTATCGTGAGCACCAAAAAGGAAAACCAACTTCTACAAACCCGATCGCGTCTATCTTCGCATGGACTCGTGGATTGGCATTCCGTGGTAAATTGGATGGAAACCAGCCATTGATCGATTTCAGCCTTGCCCTTGAAAAAGTGTGTATAGAAACGGTTGAAAGCGGAAAAATGACAAAAGATCTTGCGGTTAACATTCACGGAAATGACGTGAAGCATGGCGAGCATTATCTATATACTGAGGAATTCCTTGACGCAATCGATGAAAATCTGAAAGCGGCATTGGCATAATCTGCATATCATTGTTAAAAAAAGCCACTGATTCTTCACGAATCGGTGGCTTTTTTGTTTAGGTATCATTTTGGTATAGTATATTATGTTGTAAATGTTACCCCCATAAATAAGTTGAAGCCACATTTTCTACGCATATTGATGCTGTTTCTTTACCTGTCGTTCACAGGTGTGGAATCATACAGCCGGCCTATGCAAATCCCTGATGATCAGCCGGTCGAGAAAGCTGATTCGGTTCAAAAGATTGTCTTGCAAAAGGATATTATTGACGTCCTTAAAGGCTTGCGTAAAAAGAACCGTCAGGATTCTGTAAAGGTTGATACGGTTTTGAAAACGGGAAAAGTGCTGTTCTCAATTGTTCCGGCATTTGGCTATACATTAACATCAGGTCTGATCGGTTCAATGAATGTAAATTCCGCGTTTTATTCCAGCAATCCGCATAAAACGAGGTTATCAAGCATTACTGCAAACTTCATTTACACGCAATACAAGCAGATCACCATTCCGCTGCAAGCGAGCATCTGGACAAGAAATAACGATCTGAACATTCTGACCGACTGGCGTTATTTCAAATATCCGCAGGACACTTATGGCTTAGGGCCTGACAGTGAGCTTAGTAACGCGTCGCAAATTGATTACAAGCATGTTCGACTGCATCAGACTGTCTTGAAAAAAGTCACAGAGTCGTTTTACGCCGGAGTTGGGTTCTTCTATGATTATCGCTGGCGCATCAGCCAGGAAGACAGCAATGCGGACGTTACCCGATATGGCCTGACGCCAAAATCGATCTCCGCCGGACCGGTTGCCACATTAGTTTATGACAACCGAACAAACTCCATTAATCCCGAAAAAGGCTTTTACACCAGCGTCCAATATAGATCAAGCCTGAAAAGACTAAATAGCACGAGCAACTGGAATTCAGTTGTCGTGGATATAAGAAAATATTTCAATCTCCCACAAGGCAGCAGAAACACACTAGCATTCTGGAATTATAACTGGCTGGTTGTAAGCGGTAAAGCGCCTTACCTCGACCTTCCAAGCACCGGCTGGGACCCTGCAACTGCTATGGGTCGCGGCTACATTCAAGGCCGTTTCCGCAGTCCAAAATTACTATATTTTGAAACAGAATATAGAATGTCCCTCACCCGCAACGGCCTGTTCGGCGCCGTAGTTTTCGGAAACGCCCAAAGCGTCTCCAACTGGCCCGCCAACAATTTTACGAAAATCGCCCCCGGCGGCGGTGTCGGACTCAGGATCAAAGTCAACAAGAAATCTAGGGCGAATGTTGCTATCGATTACGGTTTCGGGATGAAGGGGTCGAGGGGTTTGTTTGTGAATTTGGGGGAGGTGTTTTAGCCAACGCCCTCTAATCCTCCCTCCCTTCTTTCCGATTCGGATCTGCCATTCTGACGATTTTTGGTGAGAATTTTGCCAGGACTTTTACAAGGTTATGTTGTGCAGCGATGACCTGGTCGATGTTTTTATAAACCATTGGCGATTCGTCGAGATCGCCGCCTATGAGCTGGATTCCGGCGTCTTCTAACACCTTATTCATTTCGCTTCTTGTGGTTGTAGAGAATGCTTTTGTGCGTGACATAACGCGCCCTGCGCCGTGTGAGGCGGAATTTATTGCTTCTGTGCTTCCTTTGCCACGAATAACATAGCCCGGCTGACTCATGGATCCTGGAATAATGCCGAGCTCGTCAACACCAGCAGGCGTCGCGCCTTTCCTGTGAACGATAACATTCCGGTCATCCGCAAGTTGCTCTTTCCACGCAAAATTATGGTGGTTTTCTATCATTCTTAGTGGCTTATGCCCCAGCTCGCGGGCGATTTTATTATGGATTTCATGATGATTTGCGGAAGCATATTCACCAGCCAAGTTCATCGCGATCCAATATTCCTGTCCTTCTTGCGTATTCAAATCCAGCCACGCGAGATGCGCAGCCTGCTTGGGCAGAACTGTTTTTTGCATAGCCAGTTTGGAATAATGATTGGCAACATTGCCGCCAA
Source organism: Dyadobacter sp. AC419 (assembly GCF_979253085.1). Classification (NCBI taxonomy): domain Bacteria; kingdom Pseudomonadati; phylum Bacteroidota; class Cytophagia; order Cytophagales; family Spirosomataceae; genus Dyadobacter; species Dyadobacter sp. AC419. The sequence continues at coordinate 21,790 of NZ_CEEDCD010000030.1, forward strand.
ATCCACGCGAACCGGAATGCGAAAGCAATGACAAATAAGTGCCTTTGGGAAGTTTGAGCAATGTATCATCTTCAAAAACTTCCACAATTCCCCATTCAACAAAATGATTTCCTGTGCCCGAAGTTCCCAACTGACGATATGCCTTGTCTTTCAGGTTTTTGACAATTTTGACCGAATTCCATTCCGGCAGATCCATCACGCTATCGTCATATTTGCGAGTCGTTTCGCCACCCATGCCGAATTTGGTGTTTTCAGTCAGGATCTTTTTGAGCAAATGCGGTTCACGTTTCATATAATTGGCAGGCAAGTCAAAAACCGACATGCACATGCGGCAGGCAATGTCGACGCCCACGGCAAACGGGATCACTTTATCAGCTTCCGTCGCGAGCACACCGCCGATCGGCAAGCCATAACCCTGATGTGCGTCCGGCATTAATGCGCCAGCAATCGAAATAGGCAGACTTACAGCCGTTTCCATTTGCTGCAAAGCGCCTTCCTCAATGTGCTCTTTCCCAAAAACCGCATAATGCAGTTTGTCTTCCCGCAGATTAAACTTATGCTTTTCCTGCCCATCCTTTTCCTCCAATGTTAAAACAGCTTCCTCATTGTATATCAGCTCCTTACCGTCGTCCGTTAGCGTAATTTCCTTTCCGTTTCTTTTATATTCGTATAAGATTTTGGCAAGATTGGTCACCTTATTTCTGGAAAGCGCATATTTTTTCGGGCTATTGATCATTTTAGCCAGCAGCAGGAAAACTTTCTCTTTCGGTTGCTTAGCACGCTGATGCAGGCCGTTCGCAACACGCAGCACTTGCGCATGCAGCTCCTCAGGAATGTTGGCCAAAAACTTTATCTCGTCAATGTTGATTTCCGTGTTCATTTGAATGTTGTTTTAAGTTAGAAAATTCATCTATCCTTAGACGCACATCTTTCGGTTTGGTAACGCTACTTTTCACAAATCTTTCTTTGCATTACACAAAACAACTTCTAAAAAACACGTACCTTTGCGGGCAATTTGTTCATACAGATCGCAGTATCTTCTTTAACTAAATTATTGTTGCAATGTCCGCAGTAGCAGAGCAAACCCAGGTTGCACCCCGGTTATTGGCCGACCGGATCAACGCACTCGAAGAATCTTCGACGCTTGCGATGACGAAAATGGCGCGTGAATTGGCCGCACAAGGCCACAAAGTAATCAGTCTGAGCGTAGGAGAGCCAGATTTCAAGACGCCCGCACACATTTGCGAGGCTGCAAAGAAGGCCATTGATGATGGTTTTCATGGATATTCACCCGTAGCAGGGTATCCTGATTTGCGAAAGGCAATTGCTGACAAATTAAAGCGCGACAATAATATAGATTGGAAACCGGAAAATATCGTGGTTTCAACGGGTGCGAAACATTCATTGGCCAATGTAATCCAGGTTTTGATCAATCCGGGCGATGAAGTTGTGATTTTTGCGCCTTACTGGGTTAGTTATTCCGAAATGGTGAAACTGGCTGAGGGTAAATCAGTTGTGGTAAATGGTGCTTTTGATAATGATTTCAAAGTTACCGCTGCACAATTGGAAGCTGCGATCACACCCCGCACGAAAATTGTGATGTATGCTTCTCCAAACAACCCAACGGGAGCAGTTTACTCAGAACAAGAATTAAGAGAAATCGCAGCTGTGATCGAAAAGCATGAAGATGTTTACGTTCTGGCTGACGAAATTTATGAATATATCAACTTCACCGAAGAAGGTCATTTCAGCATGGGATCGATTCCTGCATTGAAAGATCGCGTGATTACGGTCAATGGTGTGGCAAAAGGTTATGCCATGACGGGATGGAGAATCGGGTTTACGGCTGCTGCAAAATGGATCGCTGATGGCGTTGAGAAATTGCAGGGTCAGGTTACTTCGGGTACGAATTCTATCGCTCAAAAAGCAGCAGTAGCAGCATTCAACGGCCCTATGGAGCCTTCGATTGAAATGACAAAGGCTTATGCGCGTCGTCGCGACCTGGTTGTTGGTTTGTTGAAAGACATTCCTGGGTTTAAGGTAAATGTGCCTCAGGGAGCATTTTACGCATTCCCGGACGTAAGTTATTACTTCGGAAAATCAGACGGAACGACCACGATCAATGATTCGGACGACTTCTCAAACTGGTTATTGAACAACTCATATGTGTCAACAGTTGCAGGTTCAGGTTTCGGTGCACCAGATTGCATCCGGATTTCAACAGCTGCTGCTGACGAATCACTTGTGGAAGCAGTTCAGCGCATCAAAGACGCCGTAGCGACTTTAAAATAACATAAATTGAAATCATAAAAGCCTCATGGGTGTTACCTGTGAGGCTTTTGTATTCCCGGGCAACGGAATTAGCCGTTCACCGCAATATTTGAATCGATGAGTAAGTATTATTTTTTGAAGGTTAAAGAAATAGAAAAAGAGACGGAGGAAGCTGCTACGCTGCATTTTTGGCATCCGCTGAATGAGGTCGTTGCGTATCGCCCGGGACAATTCCTGACGATACTTTTGCCGGTTGATGATAAAAAGATCAGGCGTTCCTATTCAATGTCGAGCTCGCCTTATACGGATGTTTCGCTTGCCATTACAATTAAGCGGGTTCCGGGAGGTTATGCTTCCAATTTGCTGCTCGATTCGGTGAAGGTTGGTGATACATTGGAAGTTATGGAGCCTATGGGCGCATTTTTTCCAAAACAAAGCGATGATCAGACCCGGCAAGTCGTTTTTGTAGGAGCGGGGAGCGGCATTACGCCTTTGTTTTCTATTTTGAAATCTGTTTTAATGGTTGAGCCCGAAAGTGAGGTTTTCCTTATTTATGGCAGCAGAAATGAGGATAGCATTATTTTTAAAAATAAGCTGGAAGCATTGCAGGCCAAATATGGAGAGCGCTTAAAAGTCGTTCATACATTAAGCCAACCCTCGGATTCCTGGGAAGGGGAGAAGGGGCGTTTGAATAAAAGCCATTTGCTCAAAATCGTTGAGAAGTTACCGACATTGAATAAATCCGAAGCCGAATTTTTCCTTTGCGGCCCGGAAGATATGATGGAAGAAGCGCATAGGGCGTTGGCCATTTTAGCTGTTCCAGAAAATAAGATCCGGAAAGAAAGCTTTATGACGGCAACGGCCGCGCAACCTGGTGAAGTGACATTGGAAGAGGAAGATGACACATTGAAAACGCGCGAAATCACATTGTTCTATGAAGGCGCGGAATATAAATTGCCAGTAAAGCCACACGAAACGGTGCTCGAAGCAGCCTTGAATATGGACATTGACTTGCCTTACTCGTGTCAGGCAGGCATGTGCACGGCTTGTTTGGGCCGATGCACTTCTGGAAAAGTGCATTTGGACGAAGAGGACGCGCTTTCAGAAGCAGAATTAAACGAAGGCTTTATCCTAACCTGCGTAAGTCATCCGATGAGTGATGATGTGATTATCGAGGTGGAATAATTAGAATCAGTTATTAAAAAAACCGAGCGGGTAATGATTACATTGCCCGCTCGGTTTTTTTTACTTATTAGGAACTGGTGGTTTGGCAGGCGCTGCCGGCGCTTTTGCAGGCTTTGCAGGAGCAGGTGGTGGCGGAGGCGCTTGTCCGTTCCGGATGGAAGTGGCTTTCGCAGGTCGGGGCATTTTGGCAACCCTCACTTTCGGCACTGATCGCGTTTCATATCGGGCGAGTCCAAGCGATTCAACTCCCATTTTCTCGCTGATGGTTTCCATTTTTTCACGAAGGCCTTCGATTTCTTTTTCAAGATTGCGGATAGGCTCCTCTGCTTTTAATGTTTCTTTTCTTGTGGATGCAATCTGCGCATTCAGGTCAGAAATCACTTGTTCTTGTGCTTTGATCTGCTGCTCAAAATCTCCCAATTGCTTCTCTAATTCCGATTCATTGGTCTTATTATCATTGGAGCGGGATCTTTCCAGAAGTGAAGATCTCTTTTCCATCAAATCTTCACGCAATTCCATTGCCCCTTCTTTTTTCCATTCGAGCTTTTCCATGTTTCTTTCCACACGCTCCACATCGAACCGGTATTTTTCAATTTCCAGGTTAATCTCCTCAATGCGCTGGTTATAAGGCTCCATCTCGGTTTGAAGCGCTTGCAACTTACGGTGGATCTCGTTCATTTTCTTTTGCGTCGAGTCGTTCATGAATGCAACGTCCGCCATGCCGGAAAGGTCAATGTCAGGGATCTCAAATTCAGGAATGTCAAATTCAGGAATCTCGGGAACATCCATATCCGCAAGTTCAACAACCGGCTCAAACTCATCTGCATGGGCAACGGAAAGATCTCTTGCCGCATATTTATGTGCAGATTGCTTTTTCTTGGCGTTATGCTGCGCTGACTTTTTCGCCTTTTGCTTGTCAGATTTTTGGGCGACAGCATAAACAGAGATCCCAATAACCAAGCTCAACGCAAAAAGCATAATTGGTAGGTTTCCAAGTGTTCTTGCAGGTTTAGGGTTTAATCCCAAAACGCGCTGCACTCTTTGCAAAAGCAATGGTTTTTTTGAAGCAAATGCCATTGCAAAACCAGGCGTATGCTGCCATTCAGCCACTTTTACCAAAGCATGCGCTAATGACATTTTGTCTCCGCAAACACTTAATGCAATGTCGTCACAGCAATGTTCACGCTCGGCACGGATGCGGTCGGATAACCACCAGATGGCGGGATGGAAGAAGAAAACGACTTCCACAAATGATTGTAACATGTTGATCAGATAGTCATTTCGTCGGATATGCGCCAGTTCGTGAGCTAAAATTGCTTCCACTTGCGCAGTTGAAAATCCGGATAGCAATCCAATCGGAATTAAAACGACAGGGCTAGGCGCTCCAATGACCATGGGCGTCACGATCTTCGCCGTCTCCCGAAATTCAACAGATTGTGTAATGTTCATTTTCGCGATCATTACGCCAAACCGTGCACGCCATTCTTTGTCCATGACAATGTTGGCTTTCGTGCGCAAACGCTCTGTGAAGATCCATCCGCCTGCAAAACGCACAAGCAGAAAAGCAGCACCTATGAGCCAGCAGACCACAAGTTCATTCAAATGAGCGGAAATCCAGAATTGAACTTTGAAGGATAACGGAAGCTCCGAATCGATTGCACGGTTCATCGTTGAACTGGCTAAATGGAACATTCCGGTGGATTTGGCTGCTATTCCTCCACCAACCATTGCCGCTGACGTTGCTTTGAAATAATAATAAATGAATGTGAGTGCGGATACGAAAACCTGAGCCGACAGAAAACCCACGCCAAAGACGTATTTTAAGTTAGCAGATTTTCGGCGAAGCAGATAAAAGCAGGCAACAGCAATAATGGCGATCAATGTGCCTTGCCATAAGGAATGGATCAATGTCCATCCGAAAGCAGTGATGACAGTGTCTGAAAGAAGGTTTTGGATAATTTTCATGGCTAACGATTGTTTTCAAGGTTGTTTAATAACGCACGTATTTCATCTAATTCTTCTTTGGAGGTCGAGTGATTCCCCAGCGCTTGCATGACCATCTGCGCAGCCGACCCCTGAAAAGCAGTTTCAACCAACTTGCCCAACAAGTTTTGCTGCGTCTCTTCCTTCCCTAGCAATGCAACATAAATGTGCGACCGACCTTGCTCCGTTCGATACAATAGTCCCTTGTCATGCATGATCTGCATCAACTTCAATGTGGTCGTATAACCCACATCCTTGGTTGCAGACAAGGCATCATGAACGGCTCGCACGGTGCTGGGCCCGGCTTGCCACAGGTAATTTAAAATTTCTAATTCAGAATCCGTTGGCTTGATATACATGGCGGTAATTTGAGACGATAATCTTCGTATCAAATGTCTACGAAAAAAATCGTAGATGCAAGCCCTAACTACGATTTTTTTCGTAGTAGAATGTTAAAAGAAGTTAATATGCTGATTCAAAAGGATATAAAGCAAGAAAATCCGGCTGATAGCAGCCGGATTTTCTTCATAGGAACAGTGTATTTTCTAAACGTAAGTGTTTAGCATTACTGGCATAACGAGCATTAGAATGTCTTCATTCTCTTCCTGATCAACTGGAATAATCAAACCAGCACGGTTTGGAGCAGATAATTCGAATGTAATTGTCTTGCTGGAAAGGTTTCCTAACACTTCGATAAGGAACTTTGCATTGAAGCCAATTTCCATATCGTCACCATTGTATTCACACATCAAGCGCTCATTCGCTTCGTTGGAATAATCAAGATCTTCGGCAGAAATAACAAGGTCATTCAGCGACATTTTCAGGCGAACCTGGTGCGTTGTTCTGTTTGAGTAAATGGAAATACGTCTTAGCGAGCTAAGGATTTCCATATCTGTTAATGGTAAGCGTATTTTGGTTATTGGTCGGAATTGCATTCTCATAATCCGGGAAACGCTCGTCGATCAAACGGCAGATCATGCGGATATTTCCAAAGCTGAAAAACGCATTGCTGGAAGTGAATTCAGCCTTAACCGGCATATCCTCGGAAGGAAGACAGGATTTCAGCAAATTCAATGCTTTGCGCTGAATGATCATCGAAGTGTCCACCTCCGACTTAATATCAGTGCGGCGATATCTTACCAATCTGTGACCGTCTGTTGCTACGAAAGTTGCGTTTTCTGTTCCCATTTGAACAAAAACCCCTGTCATAGCAGGACGAAGGTCATCCGTGCTCGTTGCGAACAATGTATTAGCAATGGCCGCGCCTAAGGACGAAGAAGAAAAGTCAACAGACTGACCGCGATTAACGGCCGGAGTTTTCGGGAAATCAATTGGATTCTCACCTGAGAGCTTGTAACGACCATTATCAGAAATGATTTCTGTGCCGAATGTTTCGCTATTTACTTGCAATGTGATCGGCTGCTCAGGCAATCCACGAAGCGTGTCCAGCAATAATTTAGCCGGAATGGCAATGGCTCCTTTTTCAGAAGATTCAACCTCAATTTCAGTGATCATCACTGTTTGCAGGTCAGAAGCCGTTACGGTTAATGTATTTCCTTCCAATGACAAAAGGAAGTTCTCTAAAATCGGCACTATTGGGTTCGTTGAAACGACACCGTTTATAGCAGAAAGCTGTTTAAGTAGAACTGATGACGAAACGACAAACTTCATAATTCGTGACGTAAGTGTTTAGATGATAAATTTATAGAATAACAGATTTCGAAAAATCGTTTTGTAGGGGACAAAAGTATAAAAAATAACCGACGAAGCACCGTGCTTTAAGCGAATTTTCGGCTGCGGAGATAGTAACGTCAGTGCTCCGAAAATGCCAATCAAGATGATGGGAAGTAATAAATTAAGTGCCTGCCAAAACTTCTTATTCTCGCGGATCTGGATTTTGTCCAATGCCCGAATGTCAATTTGTTTGCTCCGCGCATTGATCAATCCATTTGCATCCGTCATGTAATCAAGCGCATGCATCACGAAGTCCTTATTTCCGAAGGTTTGCCTCGTAACCCGGTCATAACCTAACGGCAGGGGCGCATTCCTTTTATAATCATAATCGTTCACAATGATGTCTCCGTCTGAACAAATGATGACTTTGGCCGGACTCCCGGTGGATTTAAATTTTGCTGCTTTCGGGTCACCCGGTAAAATCCGGTTCGCGAAAAGAGAACTGAACGAGCCTTCTAAAAGAACGCCTGCCAATTTTACACCATTATTATAACTTGCCGGATCCGGATCTTTACGAGCCTCGTTATAACCCACAAGCACTGGGGCGTTCAGAATCTGCGTATTTCAGAGGTCATCAGCAGAGGCGTTTCCGAATGTTCTGAGCGCCGCCAACTGTGTTGATGGGCTCAGGAACCTTGTATAAACTGCATTGAGCATTTCTTGTAATGGTGTGTTTGCCGAAGTTCTTCAGCAACGGGAAAAAGCGCCAGGGCACGGGCCTGATATCCGGCTTGTCGCCCACATTGCCCACATTCATAAGGATTTCCGCGCTGCTTTTGAGGTCCTTAACTAGATTTGTATTCACCCTTGCACCCCATTTGAAAAAAAGGTCATTGAGATCCAGATCCAATGGCTGCGCATAACTCCCGTCCAGACTAACGCTGTCAACCGTCGCCGTCCACAAAAACAATGCATTGCCGCCACTCATTATGTATTGATCCAGCTTAAATTTTTCGTCGTCGGAAAAAGCACTGTCTGGTTTCAAAATCAGCAATGCGTCTAGTCCAGCGTCAGGATTCAGGATTGTTCATGTCCAGAAACACGTCGTAATTCTGCTGGATGGTTGCGATAAGGTCGCTCAGACGGGCGGGAGAAATTTTGGTATGGCTGACAACCAAACCCACTTTTTTGTGCTCCTGATTGCCTAGCAGGCGAATGGCAGATGCGATCTCGAATTCAACGCCTTCGTAAGATTGGTTGAGCTGCTCCTCAGGCGTGGCCGATCTGTTCCTTTTAAAAGCTGCACAGGAACCGAAAGCGTGTCTGCCTGAACGATCGCGCCTGGAAAAACGATCTTTTCCGTGCGCTTTCCGTCCTCATTATCAAATATGTTTGTTTGGAGTTAATCCTCTGTCAACGAGGTTCAGGAATTGTTTTTGCCGCTGCTCTTTCGCTCGTCGCCTCGGAAGGATCCGAATAGTTGACAATTAAATGTCCATTGGCGTAAGTTTTAAACTCTTCAAGCGTCTCGCGCGTAGCAGCTTTAGCAAGTCTTTCAAAGCCAGCCGGAAGGTCGCCGCTGAGATAAACATTGACGACAACATCCTTGTCCAAGTTGCCTAAAAGTGCCTTTGTCGCATCCGAAATGCTATAACGCTTGTCTTTCATCATCTAATCGAAAAAAGAATTGCGATGCGAGCCAGTTTACTCCGGCGAGCAAACCCAAAATTAAGACAAACCGGAGCGCTGAATTTTTCATTAAGGAAGATTATGTAAACAAAAAATGGACGATGCTGTGTCCAGTATTAACGTCCATTTTCTGCAAAAATATAAAAAACCAAAAATGAATTGGTGATTAATTATTTCAACACATCCTTAGATTGACAGGAATCGAGCGATTACAGCTGAATGTTTACTTGAATACGCAAGCGCTGTTGTCTGAATATTGATAATAGGACTTGTAATTTTTGGCCTTTGGATTCATGCAGCCTTTCAAATTGAGCAATTGAATGTTCCGGAAGTCGATAGGATGACTTTCGGCCTGCAATGCAATGTAACCGCTGCTTAACGGCGTGTTGTCTTTGCGAACCCATTCGTCTTCGCTGCCTACTTTTCGTCCTTAAATGTATGATTCTTGCCCACATATCCGCCGCCAATTTTTGGATTGGTGAATGTGAGCACCGTGTCGCCTTCAATCATGTGATAAACAATGGAGTCGCCTAGCACAATGGCCTCAGCACTAACCCATTGGTCGCCATTATAGGTTTTTGAGGTGGAATTAATGCAATGTGCCTCATCCACTTTTCCGTTTATCTCAACAATTGTTCCGGGCGTGCAGAGATTTCCGGTAGTTCTTTCGCCAGCATTCAAGCCACCTAAATACTGCATTTCCAAAGAGATAGGAAAATCCTGATCCAGACCTAAGCTTGCAGCAGACTGCGAATGCAGCATAATGCCGCTGTTCCTGACATTCCACGAAGCGCCACCGGGCACCTGAGTCCCTGTGAAGCGATATTGCAGTCTGATTTTATAATGAGAAAAGGACTTGTTGTAATACATATGCCCGTATTCGGTAGTGAACTTGTCGTACTCTTTGTAGTTCACCCGGATCATGTTGTCCTCGACAATGAAGGTGTTCTTATAATTATCATTCACCTTATGCCCCGCAATTTTAATGTCCCAGCCCGTAAGGTCTTTGCCATTGAATAAAGATTGCCATTCCTCCTTGTCAGCTGCTTTTTGGGCTTGGGATGTGAGAGAAAGGATAAGCAGGGTAGCTACGGATATCAGTTTTTTAAACATGTTGAGAGATTGAAGTTTGCTCTAATGTCAAAGCGGCAAAACATGTTAATCTAATTCTTTCGATTCAAATAAACGGCTAAACGTTACCGGCGAATAATTCCTTTCGCATTGTCGTAAATGCTAGAAGCACATATTAATAGTATTTTGGATCAATTACTTGAACTTAAATCAATTCTGAGCACATGAACCAAGAGATTATCCCGAAATCCTTACGGGCGGCATTCACTAAATTTTCGACATTGCAGAGCGACGAGGAGAAGAAAGAATTTTGGAAAGAAGTGGCCCGGAACAAAGATCAGTTTGCTCCGGGAACATTAGATATGGAAATTGAAAAAGGGCTGACTGCTTTGTCAGATCGGGTTGACGAGCTTTTGAAGAAGGTAAAACAACCCGCTTAACTATCGCCCCCGTCTCTTACTCTTAGGTTTCGGAGAAGACGAGCTTGAACTCGGTTTGCGGCTTCTGCCGGACGATCTAGATTCACGCGACTCACTCGACGATCTTGAACGTCTTTCCCGGTCGCCGAACCATTATTTCTGGAAGGGGAGGGAATCGTTCCAGCCAGATACAGATCCATGCTGCGGCGCGCGAGATTGGTTTCTTTCACTTTAACCTTAACCGTATCGCCAAACGTGTAAATCTTCTTGGTGCGCTGACCGATTAACCGGTAATTTTCTTTGTCCAACTCATAATAGTCATCACCCAGATCCGTCATGCGGATCAATCCTTCCGATGCGGTTTCTGTGATCTCAACAAACATTCCGAATTCAGTGACGCCGGTAACAATGCCATCAAATTCGCGGTCTTTGTCCATCATACTCATGTACTCAACCTGCTTGTATTTGATCGAAGCCCTTTCCGCTTCTGCCGCAAGTCGCTCTCTTTCAGACGAATGCTTGGACGCGTCTTCGTAGCTGTCTCTCGGAACCGAAGTGCCACCGTTCAGATAATGTTGCAACAACCGGTGCGCCATGACGTCCGGATAACGGCGGATAGGCGATGTAAAGTGGGAATAGCGCTGAAATGCGAGTCCGAAGTGGCCCAGATCTTCAACGCTGTAACGCGCTTTTGCCATTGTCCTCACGGCAAGTGACTCGATCAGGTTTTGCTCAGGCTTGCCTTCCACTTTTGAAAGCATGCTGTTCATGGATTTGGCAATCTTATTTTCCTCTTCCACTTCCAGCTTATAGCCGAGCTTGGCAACAAACGTCGCGAATGTTTGCAGACGATCCGTGTCCGGCGCTTCGTGAACGCGATACACCATTGTATTTTTATCTTCGCCTTTCGAAAGCGAATACACATATTCTGCCACCCGCTTATTAGCAAGAAGCATGAATTCTTCAATCAGTTTGTTGGAATCGTGGCGTTCTTTTGTGTAAATGCCAAGCGGTTTTCCTTTCTCGTCCAGTTTAAACCGAACTTCCGTTGTTTCAAAATTGATCGCACCACTTTTGAAGCGCTCTTTTCTCAGAATTTTTGCCAGCGTGTTCAATGTGTTCAGCTCGCGAACGTGATCGCCCTCGCCCGAATCCAGAACACCCTGCGCTTGTTCGTACGAAAACCGCCTGTCTGAGTGAATGATCGTCCTGCCAAACCATTCTTTAAGCACTTTTCCTTTCGGGCTCATTTCAAAAATCACCGAAAAAGAAAGCTTGTCTTCGTTCGGCCTTAGTCGAGCAAAGGTTGCTGGAAAGCTTTTCAGGAAGCATAGGAACCGTCCGGTCCACCAGATAAACTGATGTTGCACGACGGTAAGCCTCTTTTTCCAACTCCGTTCCCGGTAAAACATAATGTGAAACATCCGCAATGTGAATGCCCACTTCAACATTTCCTTCATCCAGATAACGCACAGAAAGCGCATCGTCAAAATCTTTCGCGTCCACCGGGTCAATCGTAAACGTCAGCACATCGCGAATGTCCTTGCGGTTTTTGATCTCTTTTCAGAATATCCGGGATCCGCTGCGCTTCTGCTTCCACGATTTCAGGAAAATGATATGGAAGACCAAATTCTGCTAAAATGGCGTGCATTTCAACATCATTGTCACCGGCTTTACCCAAAACCTGAACAATCTCACCTTCAGCCTGGCTTCTTCTTGTAGGCCATTGCGTAACTTTTACAATCACCTTATCACCATCCTGCGCTTCCTTAACCTCTTCCGGTTCAATGTAAATCAGGGTCAAAAAGCTTTTGTTATCAGGCTGAACGACCGCATAACGGGAAGTGATTTCAATGATCCCCACAATCTCCGCACTCGAACGCTCCACAATTTCAGCGACCCGTCCTTCAACACGGCTTTTTCCCGAGTCATTACGACCTGATCGTGAATTGCGGCTATTTTTTGTCAAAGGCTGCACCGTAACAATGTCTCCATCCCACGCGCCATTCAACATTTCGGACTCTATATAAATGTCGTCTTCGCGACCTTCAATGATCACAAATGCAAAGGATTTGTTCACACGGTCCACGCGGCCGGTCAGCCCTTTCTTCACCTCTTTATTCGGACCGGCAGAATAGCCGCCGTTTTGATGCACAAGCCTTCCTTCCTCTTCCAGCTCGTGAATAATTTCATTTATAAGCTGCTTAACCTTCTTATCCAGCACACCAAAATGGTCGTGGACATCGAAAGGCCGGAAAGTGTGTTCGCTGTTTGATCGAAAAAAGCCGCAATGTCAGCTTTCAGATTATCAATGTAGGAAACGATGTGATGGGGCGCTCTGGCCTCTTTCTTATCATTGCCTTTGTTAATTTTTATTTTTTTGTCTTTCATTTATTCTCTTATTAAATGCTTCCACAATTGTGAAAGCGGTTTGCCGCCGGAGTGTCGGACGCCGGAGCGCCGGGCGCCAGCCATTAGCTGAATGCTATTCAATTCTAACAATGTTTTCGGGCTGGACTACTTTAAAACAATGTAATCTCAGATAAAGCTGTGCCAGAACGACAACATCTTCTCTGCAATATCGGCAAATTTTGGCCAGATCATTTTCTTCGTAATAAACCTTGGTAACCTGGTCGCCGCTCATTTCGTTTTTGCTGCCCGGAATGTCAAAAACCGCTGCCAGCAAATCCAGCGAAGTGTAGCTTTTATAATCGCCAAATTTCCAAAGGTCCATCGTGTCCTGATGCAAAATTTCCCAGGGTTTTTTACCCGAAATCTGCAATGCTTTCGGGATTTCAATGCAATGGATCAGCATTCTGCGACATAGGAACGGGAAGTCAAATTCCTTGCCGTTATGCGCACACAAAATGAGCTGATCTGCCGGATATTTTTCTATTAATGCTTTGAATTGCAGGAGGATATCAACTTCATTGTCTCCTGAAAAGCTGCTGACCTTGAATGAAAGCTCATCTTTTTCATTCCAATAAAATGCACCAAATGCAATGCAAACGATCTTGCCGAATTCCGAGTAAATCGCGCCGCGGTCGTAGAAATAAGCAGCATTGGAAGTTTCGTCATCCCCTTTTCGGAAAGTCAGTGCTTTTTTGTCCCAAAGCTTTTGCATCCGCTCGGGAAGCTCGTCGTAGGAAGCAAATGAGGAAACGGTTTCAATGTCAAGCAACAAGAAGTTCTTGGCACGCCTTCTAAAATCTTCTGTCATAATGTGTGTTTTGTGTAAAAAATACTGCTATTCATGCACCACGCCTTCCAGCCCAAGCGGACTGATGGGAATGAGGTTATCTTCAATGATGCTGTCGGGCACGAAGATAAACTTTTTATCGTATATCTGATTTCCAATGAAATAGCTCACCCAAAATTCGTTGTTGAGATGAAAAACATCCGGCATGATCGGCTCCACAACCACGTGCTCACCAGCCTTTATTTCGGGGAAAAAATGTCTTAATGTAGAAGTCCGCTGCTCCGAGTTAGTCCCGGATTCGGTGTTACCATAACCTTTTGACGTTACAAATACATTGGTAATCAGCTCCTGATTTCTGTTGATCACGATCACGTTCCATTCGTCCGCGCCCGCCTCATTGATATTCCTTACAATCGCAACCTGTATGCCCTGAACCGGGTGAAATATGATATCTTTTTTCATTAATTCTAAAACTTACAGCTCCATTTGGAACAGTCCTGCTAAATGATTTTTTAATTTATCGGAAACTTCCTGCATATCCAATTCTCTTCCCAATTCCGCTGCCATGGAAGTAACCGCCTTATCCTCAATGCCGCACGGCACAATGTTTCCGAAGTAAGAAAGGTCCGTGTTGACATTCAAAGCAAAGCCATGCATCGTAACCCACCGGCTCGATTTCACGCCCAATGCACAAATTTTTCGTGGATTTTTTTGCTCTTCAAAATCAAACCAAACACCCGTCAAACCATTGATCCGACCTGCACTCAGTCCATAATCGGCCAATGTAAGAATAATCGCCTCCTCCAAAGTCCGCATATAACGGTGGATATCGGTAAAAAAATTGTCCAGATCAAAAATCGGGTAACCCACCAGCTGGCCCGGGCCGTGATAAGTAATGTCGCCGCCACGGTTGATCTTGTAATATTTGGCCTGTTTTTCCAAAAGTGCTTCGTCACTAAGAAGCAGATGATCCGCCTTACCACTTTTTCCAAGCGTATAAACGTGGGGATGCTGGCAAAAAAGCAAATAATTGGGAGTCAAAAGCTGTTCGTCCGCTGGAAGATCCCGGTTTGCAGTTTTAATTGAAATTGTCTCCGCAAAGATCTTCTCCTGATAATCCCAAGCCTCCTGATAATCAATCAGCCCCAAGTCTTCAAAATGGACGTTTTTATTGATGAGGGTATTCATTTAAAAAATTTGTGACCAAAATACTTTTTAACGTCTCAATGTAATATGCATCTAATATTAAACACACATTCACATACAAATTGTTCTTATGGCAGCACATAATGACCTCGGAAACTGGGGTGAAGATAAAGCAGCAGAGTTTCTGGCTGCGAAGGGATTTGATATTATCGAAAAAAATTACCGCAAAAGCCATTCGGAAATCGACCTGATCGTCAGGAAAGACAAAATGCTCATATTCGTCGAGGTTAAGACGCGCAGCAGCACATGTTTTGGGATGCCTGAGGAATTTGTGAATGTTACAAAGGCCCGGCTCATCATGCGGGCTGCCGAACATTACATTTTTGACAAAGACTGGATGTTTGATATCCGCTTTGACATTATTTCAATCCTGATATTACCGAATGGCAAGCCAGAGATTTACCACATTGAAGATGCCTTTTGTAAGTGAATGTTTGAGGCGCAAATTGAGTGATTTGCATAAATCAAATCCCAGAGGGATAAAATATCGGTAGAACAAAATATACCAACGATGTCCAAAATCCCGGAGGGATGCAACAGGTTGTAACATGCCTGCCGGCATTTGCATTTATTTCGTTTTTGACATTGCTACCAATATTGCATGCCTCTGGCATTGGCATGATGCATCGATTTTAAATTGTACGTCATTTGCGAAACTGGATGACTTGTGTAACGCCTTTGCTCCGATATAATCCCTAATGCTTTTCGAAAACCGTTTTCTATAATTCGGCGGACTCATTTATCATACCTTTTGCAGGTGAATGTTGTGGGCCACATCGAGTGATTTGCATAAAATCAAATCCCAGAGGGATAAAATATCGGTAGGATAGGAGACATTAACCGGGTCGAAATCCCGGAGGGATGCAACAGGTTGTAACATGCCTGCCGGCATTTTGCGTTTTTCGTTTTTGGAGAGGTTACCGATATTGCATGCCTCTGGCATTGACATGATGCATCGATTTTAGGTTTTACGTCATTTGTGAAACTGAATGACTTGTGTAATGCTTCTCAACTCTTCGCATGCAATGCCTTACATTCTCTAAATCCCTTTCTGAAAGCTTTTCCTGTAATTCAACGGGCTCATTTTCATGCGTCTTTTGAAGAGTTTGTAGAAATGAGAAACGTCGCCGAATCCGCTATCAAAGGAAATTTCGGAGACGGGCCGGTCTGTGGAAAGCAGCTGCTGCACGGCGAAATTGATGCGGTAATCGATCACCGTATCCAGGAAAGTTTTGTTAGTTACCCTTTTGAAATATTTACAAAAGGCATTGGGCGACATATTTACGACCGCCGAAACCTCATTCAGCACAATGTCATTTCGGAAATTGTCCACAATGTAGCCCAGCGCAGCATTAATGCGGTCTCGGTTGCTGCTTAGCTGCGTGGCAACCACTCCGTCCTGATCGAGCAGCACGAATTCTTTTGAAGCCGATAATTTTTCCAGAATATCCAGTAACAGCAGCATTTTCCGGAACGGATCCGTTTCCTGGGCAAGCGTTTTCATACTAGCCGCTATTTCAACTGCCGTTTGGCCTAGAAAATGAACGCCGTGTGCACTCACTTTCAACAGCGCACGAATGTTTGCCAATTCTGGTTTTTCAAAAAAATCAGCGCCGAGAAAATTTTTATCAAACTGAGCCACAATGGATTTGGCTTGTAAACCGGGCACTGTAAAACTTCCCGATTTCCAGGAATGAGGCAAATCCGATCCCAGCAGCACAAGATCACCGGTTTCAAAATCAGCCATATTTTTTCCAACATAGCGCTTCCCTTCGCCTTTGAGAATCAACGTAAGCTCAAATTCCGGGTGGAAGTGATAAGGAACATCAAACCGCTCCAAATTGAATGAATTGACAAGAAACGAGGCGTCCGCACCAGCGTTAATCGTCTCAAACAGTGCTCTCGATCATTGACTATTTTAATCGGAATATATTTCAGGCAACAATAATAGACAATATCCTCCACAAAATATCCATTATCAGCCTAGCCCTCAACGACGAAACCACCGAAATTTGGGGTTGATTATTCCTAAACTCTTCAAAATTTATGGCAACCTTAACTGCTCCTGACCTGGCTGGTTTTAAGGAAATTCCCAGCGCTGACATTGAAAGCTTCCGAGAAAACGGCCACATATTAATTAAAGGCGTGCTCAATAACTCGGAAATTCCGCATTATCGGGAGGTTATCAACAAAGCAGCTGTGGAATTCAACACTGAAAAACGCAAGCTCGAAGATCGCGACACGTATGGAAAGGCTTTTTTGCAGATTACAAATCTCTGGGAAGTCGATGAAAATGTGAAAGCATATTCTTTGGCCAAGCGTTTTGGTAAAATCGCTGCGGACTTGCTGGGAGCAGACAATGTCAGAATTTACCACGACCAGGCTCTGTACAAGGAGCCTGGCGGTGGATTTACGCCGTGGCACCAGGACCAATATTACTGGCCGATCGACACCAGCAACACGATTACAATGTGGATGCCGCTGATAGACATTGATGTGGATATGGGCATGTTAACATTCGCTTCGGGTTCACATCAGGCCGGATTTGTGGAAAATGTTCCGATCTCGGATGAATCGGAAGCCATGCTGGAAAAATTTATCCAGGATAAAGGATTTAAAATTAGTCGTGCACAAACGATGAACGCAGGAGATGCCACCTGGCATTATGGCTGGACGCTGCATTCAGCACCAGGAAATAAATCCGCAGAAACCATGCGGGAGGTGATGACGGTCATTTTTATAGCCGACGGCGCCAAAGTTACCGAACCCAAAAATAAGCACCAGGAAGCCGATCGCCAGCGTTGGATGTGCGGCCAGTCAGCGGGAAGCACATTAAATTCTCCCCTTAATCCCTTGATCCTCTGATTTTTTAAAGGTAACTTCTTGGCCGATTCTCTTTCTAGGGGAAAACTGCATTTGACTACATTATAACCATTCATGAGTAGCAGGATTTTAATAATCGTGAGCGCATTGGCGGTGATTTTGGTTTCCCTGACGTGGTCTTCGGGTTGGTTTGGGAAAAAAGTGGACTACAACACCGAGGTCAAGCCTATTCTGAATAAACATTGCATGGGCTGTCATGGCGGCGTAAAAAAGGCTGGCGACGTCAGCTTTTTGTTTGAACATGAAATGCTTGAACCGGGCAAATCAGGGAAAATTCCGGTGGTAAGAGGAGATGCGGACGCTAGTGAAATGATCAAACGCATTTTGAGTGACGATCCGGAAGAGCGCATGCCTAAAAATGGGACACCGCTGAATGATAATGAAATTGGGACACTCAAAAAATGGATTGATGAAGGTGCAAATTGGGAAAAACATTGGTCCTACAAACGCATTGAAAGACCCGAAGTCCCATCATTAAATAGCATTACGAATCTTTTCGGACTTCTTGAAACGGGAGATAAAAAATGGGCTAAAAATGAAATTGACCATTTTGTCCTGAAAAAGTTAAAAGAGGAAAATCTCGCTGCCTCGCCCGAGGCGGATCGTGCTACATTGATCAGAAGAGTCAGTCTGGACCTCACCGGTCTCCCACCGACAGAAAAACAAGTTGAAGATTTCAAGAACGACAAATCAGAAAACGCTTACGAAAAGGTCGTCGATAAGCTGCTCCAATCTCCCGCTTACGGAGAAAAATGGACTTCGATGTGGATGGATCTTGCGCGTTATGCTGATACAAAAGGTTATGAAAGCGATGGCGGTCGCACCATGTGGCGTTATCGTGATTATGTTGTGAAGTCATTCAATGAGGATAAGCCATTTGACCAGTTCACCATTGAACAATTGGCTGGCGATTTGCTCCCAGGCCGGAATGATGGATTTCCAGATCAGAAAAATCTGATAGCAACTGGTTTTCACCGCAATACGATGACAAATAATGAGGGTGGAACAGACGACGAAGAGTTTCGTACCGCGGCTCAGATTGATCGGGTGAACACAACCTGGGAAGTTTGGCAGGGAACAACATTCGCTTGCATTCAATGTCACAGCCATCCTTACGACCCCATTCCGCATGAAGATTACTATAAATACATGGCGTTTTTTAACAATGCACGGGATGAGGACGTCTGGGACGAATGGCCAAAGTTGAGATTTTATAAAGGTGAAGATTCTGCGCGGGTGGAGCGTGTAAAGGATTGGATTAAGCAATATAATCCCGATCAAGTGCCGGAAGTGATGCAATTTATGCGGGTTATAGAGCCGAAAATCAATGCGCATAATTTTGTGAAAGGCGACCAGTCGACGGTCTTGCTGATTTCTTATTATGGTGTTAAAGACAAGGGAAATGCTAAGATTTCTCAGGTTAATCTGACCAATGCGGGCAGCGTTGTAATGAATGTGTCGACAAAAGCGGAAAATGCGACATTGAAATTACATCTCGACAAACTGGACGGACCCATTATTTCAAGCATTAATGTTCCTGTTCGCGACTCTGTCATCATTGCGCCTATAACACCCGTTTCGGGGAAACACGACGTTTTTCTTTCCTTAACCAGTCCGACAAAGCCGGAAGAATGGGTGCGCATAACATGGGTTTCGTTTCAAAAGGCATTGCCCGGAGCGGACCAGGAAGGTTACAAGAATGTGGTTGCAGATTATGCAACTGCGTTAACCCATTCGACAGAAAGCATGCCGATCATTTGGGAAGGAAAGGATGACTTTGCCCGAAAAACCAATGTTTTTGTAAGAGGAAACTGGATGGTTAAGGGTGCAGAAGTGAAGCCGGATGTGCCAAAATTGCTTGCAGGCATGCCCAAAGAATATCCGAAAAACAGGCTTGGATTGGCAAAATGGATTGTAAGCCGGGAAAATGCGCTGACTGGCCGGGTGATCGTAAACCGTTTTTGGGAGCAGCTTTTTGGCAGAGGAATTGTTGAAACCGTTGAAGATTTCGGTTCGCAGGGAAGCGAGCCTTCGCATCCGGAACTCCTTGATTGGCTGGCCGTTGAATTCATGGAAAAAGATGAGTGGAGCGTGAAAAAGCTTTTGAAAACCATGGTTATGTCGGCAACTTACCGGCAAAGCTCACGATCGGATAAAGAGAAAATTGAGAAAGACCCTTATAATGTCTGGATTTCAAGAGGGCCGCGCGTGCGGCTGAGTGCAGAACAGGTTCGGGATCAGGCATTGGCGTGCAGCGGATTGATTTCTGATAAAATGTATGGGCCAAGTGTAATGCCGCCGCAGCCGGACAAAATCTGGCAATCGCCTTACAGCGGAGAAAGTTGGGTGGTAAGCGAAGGCGAGGACCGTTATCGTCGCGGGGTTTACACTTATTGGAAAAGAACGGCTCCATATCCTTCAATGACCACATTTGATGCGCCTAGCCGGGAATTTTGTCAGTCCAGGAGAATTTTGACCAACACACCTTTGCAGGCTTTGGTCACGTTAAATGATCCGGTTTATCTCGAAGCTGCGGAAAAACTGGCGTCTAAGATGAAACAAAGAGGAAAAACGCCTGAGCAGCAATTGCGGGAGGGTTATAAGCTGCTGACATTCCAGCCGATTGAACAAAAAAGTCTGAATGTGCTGGTTAAAATTTACAACGAGGCACTAACAACTTACAAAAACAAGCCATCGGAAGTGGACAGCATTCTGGTTTATGGCAAAGAAAAATCGCCCGAACTCGCTGCACTGACAATTTCAGCCAATGTGCTGCTGAATCTAGACAATGTTGTAACAAAAGAATAAATCCTTGCCCGGGCCTCAGCCCGGGGTAAATATAAAGATGAAGACACTATTAGAAGAACTGCAATATGCTGATTTGCATCGCCAGACCCGGCGCCATTTCCTGCAATCCGCCGGATTTGGATTGGGAGCATTGGGGCTTGGCTCTTTGCTGAGTTCTTGTGGAAGTTCATCCAGCAACACCGCCGCCGCACCGCAAGCCGCTGCTGCGCGCATTCCGCAATTTGCGCCAAAAGCCAAGCGCGTGATTTACATTCACATGGCCGGCGCGCCGTCTCAGCTCGAACTGTTTGATTATAAGCCTGAACTGGAAAAATATCACGGCAAAGATTGTCCTGCCGAGTTTCTGGAAGGGAAGAAATTTGCCTTTATCCAGGGTGTTCCCAAAATGCTGGGACCGCAAGGGAAATTTAACCAATATGGACAATCCGGCGCATGGATGTCTGACTATGTTCCTTATTTGCAGACTGTTGCGGATGAGATTACATTTCTTAAAGCCATGCATACGGACCAGTTTAACCACGCACCTGCGCAATTGCTCCTGCACACGGGAAGTGCACGATTGGGCAGGCCGAGCCTCGGTGCCTGGGCGGTGTACGGACTGGGTTCTGAAAACCAGAATCTGCCCGGATTTATCGTGCTTGCATCGGGAGGAAGACAGCCTGATGCGGGCAAAAGTGTTTACGGTTCTGGTTTCCTACCATCTGTTTATCAGGGAGTTCAGTGTCGCACAGGCGGCGATCCAGTGTTATATGTGACCGATCCCAATGGCATGAACCGAAATATGCGCAAGCAAACCATTGAAGCCATCAATGAGATCAATAAACAGACTTACGAAGACGTTCAGGACCCGGAAATCCTGACGCGGATTAGTCAGTATGAAATGGCCTTTCGCATGCAAATGTCTGTGCCTGAAGTGATGGACGTTTCCAAAGAGCCGCAGTTTATTCTTGATATGTATGGCGTGAAGGCCGGTGAAGGCACTTTTGCGATGAACTGTCTGCTAGCCAGAAAGTTAATTGAAAACGATGTGCGTTTTGTGCAGCTTTTCGATTGGGGCTGGGACGGTCACGGCACGTCTGCGGGCGATAATGTCGAAGGCGGATTGAGAAATAAATGTCAGCTTTCGGACAAACCGATTGCTGCGCTGATTCAGGATCTGAAAATGCGCGGACTTTTGGAAGAAACATTGATTGTCTGGGGCGCGGAGTTTGGCAGGACGCCTATGCAGGAAAACCGGAATGGATTGGTTATGCCTTATATGGGTAGGGATCACCATTTGGATGCTTACACGATGTGGATGGCTGGCGGCGGCGTTAAGCAGGGTTACACCCATGGCGAAACCGACGAATTGGGTTACTATGGCGTCAAAGATCGCGTGCATGTCCATGATTTACAGGCCACTATTCTACATTTGATGGGCTTTGATCATGAAAAATTTACCTATCCTTTTCAGGGAAGAAATTTCAGGTTAACAGACACAGAAGGCAAGGTTATCAAGCAAGTTATCGCTTAAAATTAGAGTTCAATTTACATAAACGCGCCTTCATGGAGCAGGATAAGATTTCAGCATTCCGGATGCAGTTAAAACCGGGCAACGAGACAGAATACAAAAAACGCCACGATGAAATATGGCCGGAACTGGCTGAATTGCTCAAAAATGCGGGCATTAAGGAGTATTATATTTTTCTGGATGAGGTCACATTGGCTCTTTTTGCATTCCAAAAAATCGGAAGCAATGATCAGACCGCAGGCCTTGCGTCTTTACCAATCATGAAAAAATGGTGGGATTATATGGCTGATCTGATGGAGGTTAATGATGATAATTCGCCAAAAACAGTCGCTTGCCCGGAGGTTTTCCGATTATAATTTAGTTCAAATCCTTAACCCTCCATGCTGCAAATCCTTTTACAGGCGTCGTCCTGGGCTCTTTTTATTGGAAGGTTTCATCCGGTGCTGGTGCATTTGCCCATCGGATTTTTGCTGGTTGCGGCACTGCTCGAAATCGGTCGCCGCACGGGAAAGGTTGCAGTTAGTGAATCCACAATTTCTTTTATTCTGTTTTGGTCTGCGGTAAGTGCCACCATTGCTTGCATTGCGGGTTATTTGCTGTCGCTAGGCGGCGGTTATGACGCAGAACTGCTGAGCGATCATATGTGGCAGGGCATAGGCGTGGCAGTGTTTGCCTGGATTGCGTGGCTCGTAAAATCCGATCGTTTTCAGAAAATAATTCCTTTCAGTGCGATGATATATGTGCCTGCATTTAGCATTGCAACCATATTATTGCTGTCAGCCGGGCATCACGGCGGCTCGCTGACGCATGGCGAAGATTATTTGACCCAATATACACCCGAACCATTCCGAAGCCTCGCTGGAATGTCGCCCGCGCAAGAGACAGTTACAGAAATAAAACCGCTCGCTGATGTCAATAATGCATTGGTTTACAAAGATGTTGTGCAACCGATCTTACAAATGCGTTGCGTGCAATGTCATAATGAAAGCAAGCAAAAAGGCGATTTGCGCATGGATCAGCTTGCATTGTTGATAAAAGGCGGTGAAGGCGGACCTGCATTTGTAGCCGGAAAAAGCGCGGAAAGCGATATGCTCAAACGCTGCCTTCTTCCTGAAAATGACGACGATCACATGCCCCCAAAAGGCAAACCACAGTTAACGCCGGATCAGATTACATTGCTTTCCTGGTGGATCGACCAGGGAGCGCCTGCCGATAAAAAAGTCTCGGAACTCACTGTTTCTGAGCAGGTAAAACCCGCTCTGGCAGCATTAGGGACGACTTTCGGAGGAAATGCAGTGGCAAAAATTAATGTATCAGCCATTCAAAACATAAAAGTGCCTGCTGCCAACGAAAAGGATCTGGATGCTTTAAGAAAGGCCGGCTTGATCGTAAATGCTTTGGCACAAGATCAAAACCTGCTGGAAGTGAGCGCAGTAAATGCACCCAACTTTGCGGATAAGGATATGGCCTTGCTTGCGCCCGTTGCACAGCAAATTGCCTGGCTCAAACTCGGCGACACCAAAATAACGGACGCCGCATTGAAAGAAATGCCCAAGTTTAAGAATCTGAACAAGCTGCATTTGGAGCATACAAATGTCTCGGATGCGGGCATTGCAAATCTCAAAAACCTGCCTTTATTGGAATACATTAATCTGGTGGATACGAAAGTCGGTGATACGGGTTTGAAAGAAGTGGCCACATTTAAGCGGCTTCGCTCTGTTTACGTTTGGCAGTCGGCAGTAACGGATACGGCTGTGCGTGAAGTGATTAAGAAATATCCTCAATTAATGGTTGTAAATGGTTTTGATAAAGAAGCTGTTGCTGAATTTTTGAAAGCGGGTGATTCTACGGCGATTAATGCAAAATCAAAGGTGCCATAATTGCCGTGTTGCAAAGTAAATTTTTTTAACTTGCAGCGTTGTAATCCGCCAAAAAATATGAAGAACACACACTTCCTGATTGCCAAGGAGCAGTCGGATGTTAAGACCCTTTTCCTGGGCGCTTTCATTGCGCACATTGATGGCCGCAAGGCAACTTCGCTCAAAGAATTTTACGAAGAAATTTCAACGGCCATGCATTTTCCCGAACACGACGGGAAAAACCTGGATGCGCTTGACGATTTGCTCAATGATCTGGAATGGATCAAAGAACAAAAGGTCATCATTTACATTGACAACTCCGCTGAATGGCTTGCTAAGGAGAAATCAGAAGAAAAATTGCTTTCTGTGATCGACATTCTGGATGCAACCGCCGAGGACTGGAAATGGATGGATGAAGAGGAAGAAGGCATTCCAAAAAAGGAATTGCAAATCATTTTCCATGATTCGGAACGCATCAGGACATTGCTGGAAGAACAGGAAATTCCTTACTGGGTTCTGAGCTGAGTCACATCGCGTTTCCACTGCACATAACCGGCGACGGCGAGCGCAAGAAAAACAGCATATAATATGGCGGTCAAATGCAGGTCTTTGTAAAAATACATGACCACATAGCATGCGTCCGCAATAATCCATAAGATCCAGTTTTCCAAATATTTACGCGCCATCATCCACTGCCCGATCAGGCTCGCGATCGTTAATGCTGAGTCAGCATAAGTCAGACTTGCATCCGTGAACTTTCCCAATAAAAATCCCCAGGACGCGGTTATAACAAGAAACACAAGTCCGAAAATAGGATACATGCGGGCTGGCGTGCGCGTTACGCTGATCCCGTCATGATTTTTCCCGCCAAATTTCCACATCCACCAGCCGTAAATGCTCGTCAGGAAATAATAGCCCTGCAAACCCGTATCCGCATAAAGTCTGACCTGCCAGAAAACAATCGCGTAAAGCACTGCATTAATGATCCCGAAAAACCATCCCCAGACATTCTGCTGCGTATTCAAATAAACGCAGATCGCCCCGGTGATGAAGCCCAGTATTTCAAGCCACGTGGTGGCAATGCCCGCCAAAGAAATGGTTTGATTGAGCCAATCGGTCATAATTTCATGCTTTCAAGGATTATTCGGCTAAATATATCAGCTACTGTCCGATTAACAATTTTGTAATTTGCCGTATTCTGCGTTTCAAGCTATTTTTGTGACAGAATAACACGGCAGTTTCTTTGGCAAACATTTTGTACCAATCCGTTGTTATATAAAATGCCGGTCAGGGAAAATCCTGAAACGGCTTTTTGCATTTGTATTCACATAGCGAATTACGCTTTATTACTATACATAATTGGAAGTTAAAGACTTACTAACACTGTACAAGGGAGACAGTTACCTTGACGTCCTGAGTACACAAATTGCCTCGAAAGATCCCGAAGCGGCGCATGTTCAGATCAAAGGATTGGTAGGAAGCCTGGATGCGGTTGTGGCTGCATCCGTTCAGGAAAAAAAGAAAGGGCCGGCGGTTTACGTATTGAGCGACAGGGAAGAGGCGGCCTATTTTCAAAACGATTTGCAGAATCTGATCGGTAAAACGGAAGTTTTGTTTTACCCGACTTCCTATAAGCGGCCTTATCATTACGAAGAGGTTGATAATGCCAACGTGCTGATGCGCGGCGAGATTCTTAACAAGCTGAGTGCAAGCAAATCTGTCGCTACGCAAATTGTTACATATCCCGAAGCATTGTTTGAAAAAGTGATTAACAAACGGTCGCTGAAAGCCAACACATTCTCCGTGAAGGTTGGCGAAAAGCTTGATCCTTCGTTTCTGACGGAATTCCTGACAAGTTATGGATTTGAAATCACGGACTTTGTTTTCGAAGCAGGGCAGTTTTCGGTTCGTGGGGGGATATTGGACGTGTTTTCATTCGCCAGCGAGCATCCTTTCCGGATCGAGCTTTTTGGCGATGAAGTTGAAAGCATTCGTTCATTTGACCCCGACACACAGCTTTCGCTAGAAACTGCGAAGCAGATTAACATTGTGCCGGACATTCAGCAAAAGCTCTCGCACGAAACCCGCGAATCGTTTCTCAATTTCTTTGCGCCAGACACCGTTTTGTGGTTTAAAGACGCAGAACTGACTTTGGAAGTGATTGAAAATTGTTTTGAAAAAGCAGAAAAAGCATTGCAGGAAGTGACCGGCGGCGGCATTCAGATCGTTTCCAATCCGCAGGATCTTTTCGAAACGCGCAGGGGATTTTTGAACCAGGTTAAGAAGTTCAAAACTGTTGAATTTGGTAAAAAGGGCTATTTTAAAACAGAAAGCAAGCTTCCATATTCTTCAAAACCACAACCTTCATTTAACAAGGACTTTAAAAGATTGCTGGACGATCTGTCTGATAATCAGGCAAAAGGCTATGTCAACATTATCGTTGCCGAGCAGCCCAAACAGCTCGATCGCCTCGAAAGAATCTTTGAAGATCTTGATCCGTTCGTGAAATTCCGTCCGATGCACATTTCGTTGCGTGAGGGATTTGTAGATGATAATATGAAGGTCGCTTGTTACACGGATCACCAGATCTTCGCCCGTTTTCATAAATATCGGCTCAAAGAAAAATTTAGCAAATCAAAGGCAATCACGCTCAAAGAGCTGAAATCCCTGCATCCCGGCGATTTTGTGACGCACGTGGATTATGGAATTGGACGATTTGCTGGCATGGAGCGGAAGGATGTCAATGGTAAGGAGCAGGAAGCAATCCGGCTTATATATCGGGACAATGATCTGCTTTATGTGAGTGTGCATAACCTGCACAAAATCGCGAAATACACAGGCAAGGAGGGCACACCGCCCGCCATGAGCAAGTTGGGCTCAGGCGAATGGGAAGCCAAAAAATCAAAGGTTAAGAAGCAGCTTAAAGACATTGCGCACGAGCTCATCGCATTGTATGCAAAACGTCGCCAAGCGCCGGGATTCCCGTTTTCGCCCGACAATTATATGCAGGCTGAGCTCGAATCGTCATTCTTATATGAAGATACGCCCGATCAGGCAACGGCGACTGCCAATGTAAAAGAGGATATGGAAAAAGCGCATCCGATGGACCGGCTGGTGTGCGGGGATGTGGGTTTTGGTAAAACTGAAATCGCAATCCGCGCAGCATTCAAGGCAGTTTGTGACAGCAAGCAAGTTGCTGTGCTGGTGCCGACGACCATTTTGGCGATGCAGCATTTCAAGACATTCAGCGAGCGATTGGGCGATTTTCCGGCGAAAGTGGGTTATATCAACCGTTTCAAATCTCCCAAAGAGATCAAGGAAACGCTGAAACAAGCTGAGGAAGGCAAAATTGACATATTAATAGGAACACACCGCATTCTGAATAAGGATGTGAAATTTAAAGATCTGGGTTTGCTGATCGTCGATGAAGAGCAGAAATTTGGTGTAAAAGCGAAGGATCGGTTAAAGGAAATGCGAGTGAATGTGGACGTTTTGACATTGACGGCGACGCCTATTCCAAGAACATTGCATTTCTCACTCATGGGCGCGCGTGACCTTTCGGTTATCGCCACGCCGCCGCCTAACCGTCAGCCGGTTACAACGGAAGTGCATACATTCAGTGAAGAATTTATACGGGATGCAATCAGCTTTGAAGTGCAGCGCGGCGGACAGGTTTTCTTTGTTCACAACCGGGTTAACGACATTGAATCCATTGCCAACATTGTGTTACGCCTCGTTCCTGACGTGCGCATAGGGATCGCGCATGGGCAAATGGACGGTGATAAGTTGGAAAAAGTGATGGTCAATTTCATTGAAGGCGAATATGATGTGCTGGTTTCGACCAACATTATTGAGTCGGGAATTGACATTGCGAATGCGAACACGATCATTATCAATTCGGCGCATATGTTCGGTTTGTCCGACTTGCACCAAATGCGCGGGCGTGTCGGACGTTCCAATCGGAAGGCCTTCTGTTATCTGTTAACCCCTTCTGTGTCAACATTAGCGAGCGATTCTCGGAAGCGTTTGCAGACATTGGAAGAGTTTTCTGAACTTGGAGATGGCTTTAAAGTCGCCATGCGCGATTTGGACATTCGCGGTGCAGGAAACTTGCTGGGTGCTGAGCAGAGCGGTTTTGTGAATGATCTGGGTTATGAATTGTATCACAAAATGCTGGATGAAGCCGTTTCTGAATTGAAAAATAATGAGTTTAAAGACCTGTTCTCGACTGCATTAGGTCTGCCTTCCAAACTGGTTCCGGATTGCCAGATCGAGACGGATTTCGCGACATTGATTCCGGATGATTATGTCAAAAATATTTCAGAAAGATTGTCGTTATATACCCGCCTTGACAATATTTCGACCGAAGAAGAGCTGGCTAAATTTGAACAGGAGATTCTGGACAGATTCGGACCCGTTCCGGCAGAGGTTGGCGATTTGTTGAAAACGGTGCGATTGCGCTGGGAAGCAGAGCTTTTGCACTTCGAAAAATTAACTTTGAAAAGCAATACATTGAAAGGCTACTTCGTTACTTCGCAGAACGACGAATTCTTTCAGTCTCCGAAGTTCGGAATGGTGATTGATTACATTAAACAACATCCCAAGAAAATTGCTTTAAAAGACCAGAAAGGCAAGTTAATGCTCATTTGTGAAGACATTAAAAGCATTGAACAAGCCAGAAAGGTTCTGATGGAGATGACCGGGTCAATGTGACCAATAATTGATTTTTAAAAATAATTTCTTTTCATTTCTTACATTTGCGATTTCGCATACTATAAAAATACCAAACACTTAAGTCACTTTAAAGCAATGATTTGCATGCATAAGATGGGTATCCGGTCGATCGCGTTGATTCTGATTGTGTTATTAGCGGCTACTGCCTGTAGTAAAAAGAAACGACCAACCAGTCTTAAACCTGGTAAAACAAGCTCTAAAACGGGTTTGGCTTACAATGGCAAAGACGGATTTGAGGTTAAACAGTACAAAGCATTGCCAGCAGGCCCCGACCTTGTTTATATAGAGGGTGGCCGGTTTACAATGGGTTCTTTGGAGGAAGAGGTGATGAGCAGACGGGATAATCCAAAACGTACTGTCAGCATCCAATCCTTTTATATGGACCAGACAGAGGTGGCAAACGTCCACTATCTTGAATATCTAAACGCAGTTCAAAGAGATTCATCTGAAGAATTTTACAGTAAAGCATTACCTGATACCAACGTTTGGTACAATGAATTATCATTCAACGATTCATATGTAACCATGTATTTGCGTCACCCAGGATTCCGTTTGTATCCGGTTGTGGGTGTTTCATGGGTTCAGGCAAATGATTATTGCGCTTGGAGAACAGCAGCGGTAAGTCAGGCTAACAATACGGCCGGACAAGCAGCAGCAAGTGGCAAGAAGAAAAAAGGTTTCTCTTTCGGCAAGAAGAAAAAAGATGCAGCGGCAGCAGATGCAGCAGTTGCTACAACAGAAACAGCAGCAGCACCACAACTTAGAATTGAAAGTGGTTACGTAATGCCTCCTTACCGTCTTCCAACAGAAGCAGAATTTGAATACGCAGCGATGGCGATGATTGGAACACAATATTCTGATGAAAACCAGTCGAACCAAAGAATTTATCCATGGGACGGTTCTACAATGCGTCAGCCACGTGGCCGTAAGCAGGGAACAATGCTTGCAAACTTCAAACGTGGTCCAGGTGACTACGCGGGTATTGCTGGTAAATCCAATGACGGAGCGATCATTACACAAGAAATTCGTTCATATCCAGCAAATGACGTTGGCTTGTACGATATGGCTGGAAACGTTAGCGAATGGGTTTATGACGTTTATCGTCCGCTTTCAAACAGTGATGTAAATGACTTGAACTCTTTCCGTCGCGATGGATATCAGGATGAGGCGAAAAACTATGACAGCAAGAATGCTAACTCATTGGTAAGCGACAATTTGAGAGTTTATAAAGGCGGTTCATGGTCAGACGTTGCATATTGGCTTTCACCAGGAACACGTCGCTACATGGATCAGGATTCAGCTACTGCAATGGTTGGTTTCCGTTGCGCGATGATCGCTACGGGAAGTCACAAAGAATAATAGGATTTTAGGATTATAAGATTTTAGGAAGGCGCTGCTCATTGAGCAGCGCCTTTTTTAATGTTCAGCCAGTGCAATGGTTAGAATAGTGAAGGATTCGCAGCCTGCTTGTTTTAATGTTTGGACGCATTCTTCCAATGTGGCGCCGGTTGTTAAAACATCATCTATAATAATGACGCTTTTTTGGTTGATGTTGCCTTTAACCGCAAAGACGCCTTTAACATTTTCCCGCCTTGCAATTTTGCTTTTTCCGGTTTGCGTTGCCGTGTGTTTAATTCTTTCCAAAATAGTTGCTGACCATGGAATGCCGGTTGCGTTTGAGAAGCCTTCCGCCAGCATATCGCTTTGGTTATAGCCTCTTATTTTCTGTTTCTTTTTGTGCAAAGGCACGCTAAGGATCAGTTCCGCATCAGGAAGCATTCCGGCCGCCATCATTTCCTGTCCGAACATAAATCCTAGCAGCAATCCGACTTCCTTATTTCCCTTATACTTCAGAGCATTGCAAGAGCCGCTGGACTTTTCCTTTTTTGGTAAAAAGCAGAAAAGAATGTGTCAATTTCACTTCGGGCACATTGACAAACTTATAGCGAATAACATCCTGCTGTAAACCATCAGGCTGGATTCTGGGCAACGAAACAATGCAGGAAGTGCAGATCGTGGCTTCATTGCCAACAAGCGAGCAACCGCAGGCTTCGCAACATCTTGGGAAAATCAGATCGGTAAAATCACTTAAAAAAATTTTCAGATTCATTATTACAGGTTTTAAAATAACTTTGCACCACATCAAAATCTACCCCGAATGACCACGCTGATCGTAAATGCACAAGTTGTAAATGAGAATGAGATCAATGACTTTGACGTAATAATTGAAAATGGTCACATTCAGCGGATCGGAAAAGATTTACAGCACGTTGCGGCGGACCGGGTCATTGATGCAAAAAGGACAATATCTGATGCCGGGAGTAATCGACGATCAGGTGCATTTCCGGGAGCCTGGATTGACTTATAAGGCCAACATTTACACAGAATCCAAAGCAGCGGTTGCAGGCGGCGTAACGTCGTTCATGGAAATGCCAAATACGGTTCCTAACACACTTACGCAGGAGTTGCTGGCTGATAAATACAAGATTGGAGCGGACACTTCTCTGGCCAACTATTCCTTCTTCATGGGTGCTTCCAATGATAATTATGAGGAAGTGATGAAGACGAATCCCGCAGAAGTTTGCGGGATCAAGATCTTTATGGGGTCTTCAACTGGCAATATGCTCGTGGATGCGCCGGAGGTTTTGGAAAAAATATTTGCAAATGCACCGTGCATCATTGCCACGCACTGTGAGGATGAGCCAACGGTCCGTCAGCGGATGGAGCATTTCAAGGAGAAATACGGTGAGAATGTGAACTACAACATTCACGCATTGATCAGGAATGAAGAAGCTTGTTTGAAATCATCCACATTTGCCAGCGGACTTGCGCATAAGCATGGCACGAAGTTGCATATTCTGCACATTTCCACCGGCGATGAAGTTATCCTTTTTGAGCCGGGAATCCGGAAAAATGGTCAGATTTTGCTCAGTGATGGAAGGCCGAAATTAGTTACGGCCGAGGCCTGCGTGCATCATTTATGGTTTGATGCAGAAGATTATCATACGCTTGGAAACAAAATCAAATGTAACCCGGCAATTAAGGCGCCGCATCATAAGGAAGCGATTTTGCAAGCGGTGCTCGACAACCGTATTGATGTGATTGCAACAGACCATGCGCCGCATACGATTGAAGAAAAAGCACAAGGTTACTGGCAGGCGCCTTCGGGCTTGCCTTTGGTGCAGCATACATTGAATGTAATGCTGGAATTGAATAAAACGGGCAAAATTTCAATAGAAAGAATTGTTGAGAAAATGAGCCACGCCGTTGCTGATTTATTTCAAATCAAGGATAGGGGATACATTCGGGAGGGTTACTGGGCAGATCTGATCCTTGTGGATACGAATGTGCAAACAAGGGTTGAACCCAGTAATATTTATTCAAAATGTGGCTGGTCGCCATTTGAGGGAGTTAATTTCCAGTCTAACGTAACGCACACATTCGTGTCGGGAAACCTGGTTTATGAAAACGGGAAGTTTAATGAAGAAGTGAAAGGACAGCGGTTACATTTTAGCCGCTAAATATTGATAGTAATTCTCGATCACATTCAGGTCTGCTTCGGTCCAGTCCAATGTTGGGAGCTGGCCGGGCGAAAGCCATAAAATTTGCTCGTGCTCGGACAACGTAATGTTGAGTGTTTTGAGCGTGCAAACGAAAGGAACGAGGATAATCTCACGCCAGCCCTGATCTTTTGACGTCTCGGGCAGTTTGTTAAGTATCTCAATTTCAACGTCAAGCTCTTCTTTTATTTCGCGGGCCAGCGCTTCTTCGTCTGTTTCGCCTTTTTCAAGCTTGCCGCCGGGAAACTCCCATTGCAGAGGGAATGATAATGCAGCGCTACGTTGTCCAGCCAGTACTTTTCCATTATGTTCAATCACAGCACAGGGCACTCTCACAACCAATTTTTCGGAAACCAGTACTTCAATCATAGAGGCGGTTAGTAATTTACCGCAAAAATACTACATTGAATGTTAATAAGCGATTAATTCTTAAAACTTCGTGGAGTACAATTTCAGAAAAGCTCCCCCGATCTGTAAGTTGGCAAAATCCCTAAGTGCTTGTAAGCCTTCTCAGTAACTTCTCGCCCGCGCGAAGTCCGCTTCATATATCCTTCCTTGATCAGGAACGGTTCATATACTTCTTCAATCGTCTCCGCTTCCTCGCCGCACGCAGTCGCAATGGTCGAAATGCCGACGGGGCCGCCTTTGAATTTGTTAATGATCGTCGAAAGAATCCGGTTATCCATTTCGTCAAGTCCGTTTTGATCCACGTCCAGGGCCAGCAATGCGATTTCTGCGATTTCAACTGTAACACGTCCGTTGCCTTTCACCTGCGCAAAGTCACGTGTCCGACGCAAAAGATTGTTTGCAATACGCGGGGTTCCGCGGCTTCTGCGAGCGATTTCGAAGGCTGCGTCTTCTTCCAGCGGAGTGCCCAAAATCGCTGCTGAGCGTTTTAAAATTGTCGATAGCAATTGCGCATCATAATATTCCAGACGTGCATTTATTCCAAATCTTGCGCGCAAAGGTGAAGTAAGCATTCCCGCCCGGGTCGTGGCGCCTATTAATGTAAATGGATTTAATCCTATTTGAATGCTTCGGGCATTAGGGCCGCTATCGAGCATAATGTCGATCTTATAATCCTCCATTGCTGAATAAAGATATTCTTCAACAATGGGATTCAGCCGGTGGATTTCGTCGATAAACAAAACGTCATGTTCCTGCAAATTGGTAAGCAAGCCGGCAAGGTCACTCGGTTTGTCAAGAACGGGCCCGGAAGTGATCTTGATTCCTGCTCCTAGTTCGTTGGCGACAATGTTTGATAATGTTGTCTTCCCAAGTCCCGGAGGTCCGTGCAGCAATACGTGATCGAGCGCATCGCCACGCTGACGCGCAGCCTGAACAAAGATTTTGAGGTTTTCAAGAATTTTGTCCTGACCCGTGAAATCGTCAAAAGTTAGCGGGCGCAATGCGCGCTCAATTTCCTTTTCTGTATTGGAAAGATTTTCTTTATCTCCGGACAAATAATCCTGACGCATAATAATCGGCTAAATAAACTTAACCAAAAATACTCGTTTTAATCTGCAAAAAGAAGCTTATCGGATGATCATAACCGAACCGCGCTTCACTGTCGGGGCACGTTCGGGATAGTAAAGTGCTTCGTAAGAGATCAGCATAAGGATATGCTCCCGGCTGCACTTTCTGGCCTTTATAAGTTCCGTCCCAGCGGTCTTCAATGTTGGTAGAAGCGTAAATTACTTCACCCCAGCGGTTATAGATGCGGATGGAGAAATTGGTATAATACGCTCCAAAAATATCCAGCTGCTCATTATGCCCTTCACCATCTGGCGTAAATGCATCCGGGATGAAAAATCTCGGCTCGCAACGATCTACAACTTCGGTGGTTTGCTGTGCAAAGCAACCCTCTTTATTGACGGCGATAACCGTGTAACTTCCCTCTGCGCCAACAGTCACGGTTCGCGTCGTGTCGCCGGAATGCGGCCATTCGTAAGATTGGACTCCCTGTCCGTTTGCATCCAGAATAACGGATTGACCATCCGGAATGCAAATCGCATATTCAGGCAAGAGATTCAGGATCGGTGAAGGCCGCTCGCCAACCTGAATGGTGTCCGAGTTGTAGCAATCATTGCGGTCTTTTACGATTACAAAATAAGATCCTGGCTGGCCAACTGTGATGTCCCTGGTGTCTTCGCCGGTGCTCCAGTTGAACTCAATCCATCTTTCGCTTGGCACGGTGAGAACGATTGAACTGTCGCGGCATAATGTTGTGTCCGGTCCAATGCTCACTGCCGGCGGGCGGCGTAAGGTGATTTCAATCGTGTCGGCAGAGAAACATTCACCTTGCGGACCGTTGAATGCAACGGCAATGTAACGGCCTGTTGCAGTTGCATTATAAGTTTTTCCACGTCCTACAACCCTTCCACGGTTGATCCACGCATAAACCTCGGCTTGCACATCCATATCCAAAGGAACAAAATGCACCGCAGGTATCTTTATCTGCACCCAGATTAATTGGTGGAGGTGTTTCGAAAATCACGACTTCCTGAACAATTGTAGTGTCTTTACATTTGTTGAGTCGCACGCATACGCACCATGTAAGTGCCAGGCTTTGTATAGGTGTAAGTCGCTTTTTGTTCTTTTGAAGGCGCTGTAAAGCTGCCGTCTCCAAGGAAATCCCATTGATAAGTGTCTTCAATCGGGTCGCAAATAGGGCTGGCTTCGAATGTTGTAGGTTCATTTGTACAAAAACCACTTGCTTCAAAACCAGGACCGGATGATTCCTGCGTGAAATCCTGAACCATGTTTGGCAAACCTAACTGACTTTTTTTGCCGCCCAAACTCACACCATCGCGCTCATATTCAACGCCCGTAAGCGAATTTCCTTCGGGTTCGCCAATGACGGCCAGATAGTCACTGCCTTCAATCGCCATGTAAATCCGGCCATCCGGTCCAAATTGTAGTGCTCCAAACTTTCGGTTAGCAGAACTGTCAATGGTTATTGCTGTTTCGGTAAGCAAACTGTCGGGCAATGTAAGGTCGTATTGTTTTAAATAAGAGCTGGTGCCGTTTTCGCCCGAAAATGAAATGTACATTTTCTCCCCGGTGGGAGAAAATTCAATTCCATAAGCTGTGGGCGGCGCGGCTCCCAAATCCACGGTTTTATCATAGGTTAATGTGCCCGTTGAATCATTGAAACTGAATAATTCAACATAATTTTTTGGAGGGCCCGGAATGATCACCGCCAGTCTGCGCTGTCCGGTGGCACTGTCGGGGGAAAGAGAATTTCATATAACCTTCCGCTTTTCCCAGGCTGTCGTGCTTCATGCCCAATTCAGGAGCGCTGCTTTCTACCAATCCGCCGGTTGTTGCGTGGAAAATGCGGAATTTGTTGGTGCCGTAATCGTGAGAAATCACCCAGTAAGTGCTGTCGCGGTCATTACGGGCAGACACTATACGTTCGGTCGTAGGCTCCTGCAATAATGTATTGGTTTCAATGATCGCGCCTAGGCCATTGTTCCGGCGCATATCCACAACGCTTTTGGTCAGCAGCTTTTCGCCATTGATATCGGAAGTTGTAAACACGTTGAACAAATATTCGCAACCCTTACAAGTAGGCTGAGGCACAATGAGAACGGATTGCGTGGAATTCGGGCTTCCTTTCAGCGGCGGACAATTGGGCTGTTCAAAACAGGGCATCGGGTCGCCATTCTTATTCCAGACCGTTATCCCGTCAGAATAAAACAGTAATTGACCTTTGGAATTGGCTATGGATGAGGTTCCTTCTGGTGTATTAAGCTTTCCGTCGGTGATCGGCGTGGGCGGCGTATTAGAAAAATCCAGACCTGCATTTCCACCAAAAAACCATTTCGCTCCTTCCTGATTCGCAGGCTCCATACAGATCTTCACATTGATCCGATCCTGGATTTTACATCCATTTGGCAAGATAACTTCCACGGAATAACAGCCTGAACTATCGACATTTAAGGTTTGCGTCGTGTCGCCTTTGGGATACCACACAAATCTTGCCCCGTCCGGCGCGCCGTTTGGGTAAGGATCAAGGATTAATGTATCGCCGGGACAAATCGTTGTATCCGTTTTCCACTCCTGAAAGGCAGGAGGCAATTCACCGATTTGCACAACCTGAGAAACCGTTTGCTGCGAGCCACCTCTCAATGTTCTTAAAAGTGTAACTGTATAAGAGCCAGGCGCCATGTAAGAATGTTGCGCAATGCGCCGTGTATCAGTTGCAGCACCTTCTCCAAAGCTCCACTGCCACGCAATGGCCGTGCGGAGCGTATCGCTAAATGTGGTCGAGTCCGCTTCGCAATCCGGGTTTTGCATACATTGCCCATCCACCACGAAGCCTTGAGCGTGCGCGCACACTGTGGTCAGCAGTATCAGAAAAAATGTTGAATAAAATATTTGTTGATACTTATTATAAAATCGCCCCATGTTTCGTTACTAGTTCAAACACCCCACGCCACCACAATTAATATTCGGATTACCTGACATTACTAACGAAAATAAAATGTTAAAATTTTGTGCGGTAATGTCGTAAAAACCACTCTAATTTGAATATTAATACGCAATTTGAAGATATTTTGTGAATTTAATTTTGTATTTTTTTCGAGCTTGTTTTTCCACCGCAGATAATAATTGCGGCAATAAGAAATATATATGACAAAGCGTTTACTTCTCCTTTTTGTACTGACACTGCTTTCCCTGAAAGGTTGGAGCCAGGACCCGCAGTTTTCCCAATTTTATGCCAATCCACTCTATCTGAACCCCGCTTTGGCTGGTGGTGCGCTCGCGCCGCGTGCGACGATCAATTACAGAAACCAGTGGCCATCATTATCCGCTAATTTTGTTACAACTTCCATTGGTGCAGACGTTTTTCTGCCTAATTATAACAGCGGATTGGGCGTTTTGGTAACAATGGACAGCCAGGGTTTGGGTAACCTCAAATCGACTGACATTGCACTTCAATATTCTTATCAGATCCAGTTGAATGACGTTACTTCGCTCCGTTTGGGAATCCAGGGCGGATTTGCTTCCAGAAAACTCGATTATTTTGGACTGACATTTGGTGATCAATATAACAACGGCGGTCTCACAGGCACGCCTTCCGAAGATCCGTTTGCGCAAGGCGGCCCTAATGTGAATTATGCCGATTTCGGTTCGGGGTTAATGCTTTATTCGGATTGGTATTGGGCTGGAATTTCGGCGCACCATTTAAATCGTCCTAATCAGGCATTCTCGTCCGTTTCAGAAGCAAGGTTGCCTGTTAAGACCAGTTTTCAGGCGGGTTTAAGAATTCCTTTTGCAGGTTATACATTTCTGGGGAATGAAATTGACAAAGAAAAGACGATTTCACCGGCCATTATGTATAAAAAACAAGGCAAATACGATCAGTTTGACGCAGGACTTTACGCAACGATCGAACCGCTCGTTTTGGGCGTTTGGTATCGGGGAATTCCTTTCAAAAAATACGAGCAAAACATCAATAACCATGAATCGCTGGTTTTTCTGGCCGGTTATCGCCAGGATAAATTCTCGATCGGCTACAGTTACGACCTTACCATTTCTACACTGGGTGCAAGCAGCGGCGGAGCGCACGAAATATCGCTTTCCTATGTTTTTGACCCGATTGAATCCAAACCGAGACGAAGCAAAAGCAGCAAAAGACAGCTTTCGTGTCCGAAATTTTGATTCGGTTTTCGTATAAAAATTAAATCTTCTGATGGTGATTTAGGGTAGAGCAAAAGAAGCGTCGTCTTTTTTGTCTACAATAATCACCATTTTAATTTTTATAAGTTGTCATGAACAACCGTTTCAAATTCCAAACCTTATTACTCGTATTTATGGCTGTAGCGTTCGCAGCCGTTGCCGCTCCCCCGAAAAGAGAATTTTACGAAATCAAAATTTATCAACTCAAAAACGCCGATCAGGAAGCCAGAGTTGAAGCGTATTTGAAAGACGCTTACATTCCGGCTATGCACCGCGCCGGGATCAAGAATGTGGGTGTTTTCAAGCCTGTTGCCTCTGATACAATGGCTGGAAAGCAGATTTACGTTTTCACGCCCTTGAAATCTTTGGAACAATTGCTGGATATGCCAAAAACATTGGCAAAAGATGCGGCTTACGCTTCTGCTGGCAAAGACTACATTGATGCAGAATACAAAAATGCCCCTTACGCCCGCTATGAAACGATTGTCTTGCAAGCATTTACCGGCATGCCGATGCACAAAAAGCCAGCATTAACCGGCTCGAAGTCGGAGCGAGTTTATGAATTGCGCAGCTACGAAGGCCACACGGAGAAAATTTATCAGAACAAAGTTAAAATGTTCAACGACGGTGGTGAAGTTCCTCTTTTTGAGCGCCTTGGCTTCAATGCAGTATTTTATGCAGAAGTGATCGCAGGCAGTCATCAGCCTAATTTAATGTACATGACCACTTTCGACAATAAAGCTTCCCGTGACGAGCATTGGAAAGCATTCGGTGCTGATGCAGAATGGAATAAATTGAAAGTGAACCCTGAATATCAGAACAATGTGTCCAAAAACACGAGCTTCTATTTAACGCCAACCGATTACTCAGATATTTAATCCCGATCGAATGAAAGCTGCTGTCATTAAGAACCTTCACGAGCCTTTGGTCATTGAAGAAGTTGAAAAACCAATTGCTGGTCCTGGCGAAGTGATTGTTCAGTTGAAAGCAGCTTCATTAAATCACCGCGACGTCTGGATCCAGAAAGGACTTTATCCCAAAATCACCACGCCCATCATTCCCGGTTCGGACGGGGCGGGTATTGTTAGTGAAATTGGTGAAGGCGTGGATTCGGCGTGGTTGGGCAAGGAAGTGATCATTAATCCGTCTCAAAACTGGGGCGATAATCCTGACTTTTACGGAGCAGATCACAAAATATTAGGTTTGCCGGATAACGGGACTTTTGCGGAATTTGTGAAAGTAGAAGCCCGTTATCTGGTTCAAAAACCAGCTTATCTCTCATTTGAACAAGCTGCCACATTGCCGCTTGGCGCATTAACGGCCTGGCGCGCACTGCACACCCGTGCTAAATGGCAGCCGGGTGATAAGGTTTTGGTGACCGGTGCGGGCGGAGGCGTTGCTTTGTTCGTGATCCAATTTGCCATTGCGGCCGGTGCGGAAGTTTGGGTTACATCCGGCTCAGATCAGAAAATCCAGCAAGCCATTGAAATGGGTGCTAAGGGCGGGGTTAACTATAAAAATCCAACGTGGTTTCGTGATTTGCTCGTAAAAGCACGCGGTCCGAAATTGGGTTATTTCAATGTTATTATCGATAGCGCCGGTGGTCCGGGATTCGCTAAGTTAACTGACATTGCAGCTCCTGGTGCAAGAATTTGCTTCTATGGCGGCGGAACGGGCAACATTACCGACATTGTTCCGGCCAAAGTATTTTTCAAACAACTCAACATTATCGGAACCACCATGGGCACCGAGTCGGAGTTTCAGGAAATGATCAGATTTGTTGAGGAAAAGGAGATTATGCCCATCATTGACACCCAATTTTCACTCGACGAAGCTGAAAAAGCATTGCGTCTGATGGATTCGGGACAGCAGTTTGGGAAAATTGTTTTGAAAATCTAGCTCCTATTCTGCGCGACGTCTTATTTCTGCATAGATTCAATTGCGCCCCGAACGCTTCCATATTGAGTCAGCAATTTTTCAGCCTCGGCAGCATCCACATTCAGTTCGTCAATAATCATTTGCTGTGCACGATTGACCAGTTTTTCATTGGTAAGCTGCATATCAATCATTTTATTGCCCTTCACTTTGCCCAAACGGATCATCACAGCCGTTGAGATCATGTTAAGGACCAGTTTCTGAGCGGTTCCGGATTTCATTCTAGTGCTTCCTGTCAAAAATTCAGGTCCTACGACCACTTCTACGGGAAATGCTGCGGCTTTTGCGACGGGTGAGCCGTCATTGCAAACCACGCATCCGGTCAGCAAACCAACTTTTTGCGCTTCATTCAATCCACCAATCACATAAGGCGTGCGTCCCGATGCAGCTATGCCTATTAATGTGTCGTTTTCGTTGGGTTCAAAAGGTTGCAAGTCAATCCAGGCCTGATTCCAGTCATCCTCCGCATTTTCCACGGCTTTTCTAATCGCAGTATCGCCCCCAGCAATAATCCCGACCACCAAATCAAACGGAACGCCAAATGTAGGAGGGCATTCCGAAGCATCCACAACGCCCAATCGCCCGCTCGTGCCTGCGCCAATGTAAAACAGCCGACCGCCTTTCTGCATCCGGGGAACGATTTGAGAAACCAGCGCATCGATTTGAGGGATAGCCTTTTCAACGGCGTTTGGGACAGTTTTATCTTCCTTATTTATAGAAAACAAAATGTCCTGAACACTCATTTTTTCAAGATCATTGTAGTTGGAAGACGATTCAGTGGTTAGCATTTGATTTGTGTTTTGGATGGATCAAAATTAAATATTTTCCTGAGACGATCCTGCACAGAACATTAATTTGGTATTTATCTCAGAATATCTTCAAAAAAAGGCTTGAATGTTTGGAAAATAAAAAGATACCCTTCTAATTTGTAACACAAACAATGAATCAGCGAAATTTCGCTAGACATAATAGTTACGCTAATGAAATTCATTTTAATCGTCCCGGTTCTAATTCTAGTCACGCGATTTGCGTGAGTGAGGACGATTGCATAAAACCTGGCACCTCACTCACCCGCTGATTGAGGTGTTTTTATTTACAACATATTCACCATGTCGACAGAACTTAACAGATTTTCAAAAACCCTGACCCAAGAAGTTACCAATCCGGCAGCGCAGGCGATGCTTTACGGGATTGGC
This sequence comes from Dyadobacter sp. AC419, assembly GCF_979253085.1. Lineage (NCBI taxonomy): Bacteria > Pseudomonadati > Bacteroidota > Cytophagia > Cytophagales > Spirosomataceae > Dyadobacter > Dyadobacter sp. AC419. Next base: position 62,660 of record NZ_CEEDCD010000030.1, read on the forward strand.
TTGAAAGAAGAAGATTTTCAAAACCACAAATCGGCATTGCCAGCACAGGTTACGAGGGAAATCCTTGTAATATGCACTTAAACGGACTTTCTGTTTACGTGAAACAAGGCGTGACGGCCAATGAAATGGTGGGTTTGATCTTTAACACAATTGGTGTTTCGGACGGGATGACCAACGGAAACGACGGAATGCGTTACTCTTTGCCTAGCCGCGACATTATCGCAGATTCGATTGAAACAGTGGTTTCTGCGCAATGGTATGACGGCGTGATTGCGGTTGTGGGTTGTGATAAAAACATGCCGGGAGCAGTGATGGCGATGGCCCGTATCGATCGCCCTGCGATTATGGTTTATGGCGGAACAATCCGTTCAGGACATTATAAAGGACAAAAACTGGATATCGTTTCTGCATTTGAGGCGCTTGGAAAGAAGTTTGCCAACAACATTTCAGACGAAGATTTCAAAGGCGTTATACAAAATTCAATTCCCGGTCAGGGCGCTTGCGGCGGCATGTACACGGCGAACACGATGGCGGCTTCGATTGAGGCGATGGGAATGAGCTTGCCATTCAGCAGCTCTTATCCGGCGACGCACGAAGGCAAGCAGGAAGAATGCAAGAAAATCGGCGCGGCGATGAAAAAGCTTTTGGAACTGAACATTACTCCGAAAGAAATCATTACCAAAAAGTCCCTTGAAAACGCATTAACCGTTGTTATGGCGCTAGGCGGTTCTACAAATGCAGCATTGCACTTCTTAGCAATCGCGCGTTCAGCAGGACTATGGTTGACATTGGACGACATTCAGGCGATTTCAGATCGCACCCCATTTATTGCGGATTTGAAGCCTAGCGGTAAATATTATATGGAAGATATTCTGGAAATCGGTGGCGTGCCTGCGATCACAAAATATTTGTATTCCAAAGGCTTAATCCACGGAGATTGCATTACAGTAACCGGTAAAACAGTTGCTGAAAACCTTGCCGAGGCTCCTGATCTAAATTTTGACACACAAAAAATGGTTTTTCCTTTGGAGCAAGCCATTAAATCAAGCGGTCACATTCAGATCATGTATGGTAACCTGACGCCAACGGGCGCGGTTGCGAAAATTACAGGAAAAGAAGGGATGACTTTCGACGGCGAAGCAAAGGTTTGCGAGCACGAATCGGAGATCATCACCATGCTTTCAAAAGGTGAAATCAAAGAAGGACACGTGGTTGTGATCCGTAATGCTGGCCCAAAAGGCGGTCCGGGCATGTCGGAAATGTTGAAACCAACTTCCGCTGTAATGGGAGCAGGACTAGGAGACAAGATCGCGTTGATCACTGACGGCCGTTTTTCTGGCGGAACGCACGGATTTGTAGTAGGCCACATTACACCCGAAGCATTCGACGGAGGCCCGATCGCCCTGGTAAAAGACGGTGACCGCATCTCTATCGACGCCAACACACGTCAGCTGACATTGCACATTTCGGACGAAGAAATGGCAGCCCGCAAAGCGGCTTGGGTACAACCCGCACCAAAGTTCACAAAAGGAATGCTGGGCAGATACATCAGAACCGTAAAATCAGCCGCCGAAGGCTGCGTAACGGACGAAGCGTAAACGTGTTAGCTTATGGAAAGCGAATTTAAATTAGACAGGACAGCATTTCACGGAGGATCTCATCAGGAAACTGAAAAGTATTATGCTAAAAATCAGCCAAAAACTTCGAAAGAGAGGTTACAAGCTGCGAATTATCTGAATAGTGTCGCTTTTCAGTTTGATATAAACAATCCGCCGAGATTGGACAGAACGGCCTTCTCTATGCGGAAACACACATTATAATGGCAAATATCTTCAATGGTGATTTTCAGGATTTTTTGAAATCATTAAATGAAAGTGAGGTCGAATACATATTGGTGGGAGGTTACTCAGTAATCCTTCACGGTTATTCGAGAACCACTGGTGATATGGATATTTGGGTTAATAAAACAAAAGAGAACTATTCGAGAATAGCGAAGGCATTCGGGACATTTGGAATGCCGATGTTCGATATGATCGAAGACAATTTCTTATCAAACCCAAAATTTGATGTCTTCACTTTCGGAAGAGCGCCGGTTTCGATAGACATTATTACCAATTTGAAAGGCCTGGAATTCAATTATGCCTTTCAAAATGCGTCGGATCACATTGTAGATGATTTAACAATCAGATTGATCCATTATAAAGATCTGATTACAGCGAAAAAGGCCGCCGGAAGGCCGCGAGATATAAATGACATTGAAAATCTTGAAAATTCATCCGACTAAATAAATAGAGGAGTCATGGGATTTAATGAAAATCAAACACAAACAATGCAGGTGATCGAGCCGGTGGCTTCGATTGCTAAGCCGGAGTTGATCAATGGTTCACATGCCGTGATCCAGTCGCTGATTGCCGAAGGGGTTGAGACCATTTTCGGTTATCCGGGTGGGGCGATCATGCCGGTGTATGACGCGATTTATGATTATCAGGATCAGGTTAACCACATTCTGGTGCGTCATGAGCAAGGTGCAGCGCATGCGGCAGAAGGTTTCGCTCGCATTACGGGTGAAGTGGGCGTGTGCCTCGTAACTTCCGGCCCAGGAGCAACAAACCTCGTAACTGGGATTGCTGATGCGATAATCGACTCAACGCCAATGGTTTGCATTGTTGGTCAGGTGGCTTCTCATTTGCTGGGAACGGATGCATTCCAGGAAACGGACGTGATGGGCGTTACCATTCCAATCACGAAATGGAACTACCAGATTACCAATGCGGATGAAGTTCCTGAGATTATTGCAAAAGCATTTTATATAGCAAAATCCGGTCGTCCGGGACCTGTCCTGATCGACATTACAAAGGATGCGCAGCAGAAATTGATGACGCGGCCATTTATTCATAAAAAATGTGAAAAACTGGTTAGCTATCACCCGCGCTTGTCTCCGAAAGATGAACAAGTCGCAGCGGCTGCCAAACTGATTAATCAGGCAAAACGCCCGTTCCTGTTTTTCGGACATGGCGTGCAGATCGCTAATGCAGAAGCGGAATTGATCCAATTCATTGAAAAAACAGACATTCCTGCGGCTTCAACATTACTCGGCCTTTCTTCTGTTTCTTGCGACCATCCTAATTATGTGGGCTGGCTTGGAATGCATGGAAATTATGGGACTAATGTCCTTACCAACCAGTGTGACGTCATTATTGCAGTCGGAATGCGCTTCGATGACCGCGTTACGGGTGATTTGAGCCGTTACGCGAAGCAGGCGAAGGTCGTTCACATTGAAATTGACCCGGCGGAAATTGACAAGATCGTTAAAGCGGACGCACCGGTTGTAGGTGATGCCAAAAGGGCGCTTGAAATGTTGCTTCCATTGGTTAAGGAAAATAACCACGAAGCATGGCGTGAGGAATTTAAAAGATACGATGCGATTGAGGATCAGAAGATTACGCAGCCAGAACTTGCTCCGACGACGGAAAAGATCAAAATGGCTGAGGTGATCCGCACGCTTTCCGATAAAACAAAAGGCGAAGCGGTGATTGTAGCGGATGTGGGTCAGCACCAGATGATGACTGCGCGTTATTATCAGTTCAAAAAAGCAAACTCTTTCATTACTTCCGGTGGATTAGGAACAATGGGTTTTGCATTGCCTGCATCTTTTGGAGCGAAAGTTGGAGCGCCTGATCGTGAGGTTGTTGCGATCATTGGTGACGGTTGTTTTCAAATGACTATCCAGGAATTGGGAACCATTGCACAAAGCGGTTTGCCGGTTAAGATCATTATTTTGAATAACAACTTCCTTGGAATGGTGCGTCAGTGGCAACAGCTTTTCCACCAGAAACGCTATTCATTTGTGGAACTTCAAAATCCTGATTTCATCACCATAGCAAAAGGGTTTGGCATCGACGGACACACTTGCGGCGCGAGGGAGAATTTGAATGATTCGCTGGATAAAATGCTGGCTTCCGACAAGCCTTATTTGTTGGAAGTTTTGGTAGAAAAAGAAGAAAATGTGTTCCCAATGGTTCCAACCGGAGCTTGCGTGGCAGATATCAGATTGGAATAATATAGACATTAATTGATCATGACAACATACACCATTTGTGTTTTTACAGAAAATACGATTGGTATTCTGAACAAGATTACCACCATTCTGACACGCAGACGCATTAATATTGATAGTCTTACGGTTTCCGAAACGGAACGTAAGGGTATTTCAAGGTTTACCATCGTCATTCGCCATGAATCGCGCGATGCAGTTGAAAAACTCGTCCGCCAGATCCGTAAAGTGATTGAAGTGCTGGCTGTTTTTGGTTATCTCAATGACGATATCGCTTATAATGAGATCGCATTGTTTAAAATTTCAACGCCAATCGGTGCAAAACCGCTTGACATTGAGACCATTAATAAAACTTATAAAGCCTGGGTCGTTTACTGGCATCTGACTTATGTAATTATCCAGAAAACGGGTACGGAAGAAGAAATCTTTGAATTCTTTGATTATATCAAACCACACGAAATCCTTGAATTTGTAAGATCAGGACGTGTTGCGGTTAGTAAATCGCCTCAGACGCTGGTCGATTACCTTCCTGAGGCTGAGTGGGAGTATTATCAGTAACCGGTCAACTTTACCTAATATTGTTTTTAAATCGAGTAATCAATAATCCAATCAATAATCAATGGCAAAATTAAATTTCGGCGGGGTCGAAGAAGAAGTAGTAACCCGTGAAGAATTTCCTCTTGAAAAGGCACGTGAAGTACTTTCTAATGAAACCATAGCTGTAATTGGTTACGGCGTACAAGGCCCAGGCCAAAGCTTGAACATGCGTGACAACGGATTCAATGTGATCGTTGGACAACGCAAAGGAGGTAAGTCGTGGGACAAAGCCGTTGCTGACGGATGGGTTCCTGGCGAAACACTTTTCGAATTGGAAGAAGCATTGGCAAAAGGAACAATCATTTGTTACCTGCTTTCTGACGCCGCTCAAATTGAATTATGGCCAACTGTTAAGGCTAACCTTACTGCCGGGAAATCGTTGTATTTCTCACACGGTTTCGGTGTAACTTACAAAGATCAGACTGGAATTATCCCTCCTGCGGACGTAGACGTGTATTTGGTTGCTCCAAAAGGATCAGGAACTTCACTTCGCCGCTTGTTCGTAGAAGGAAAAGGCTTGAACTCTTCTTTTGCAATATTCCAGGATGCAACTGGCAAAGCGCGTGAGAAATGCATCGCAATGGGAATTGGCGTTGGTTCAGGATATTTGTTCGAAACTGATTTCTACCGTGAAGTTACGTCTGACCTTACAGGCGAGCGCGGAACATTGATGGGCGCTATCCAGGGGATTTTCGCAGCACAATACGAAGTGCTTCGTTCAAACGGACACTCTCCATCAGAAGCGTTCAACGAAACAGTTGAAGAATTGACGCAATCATTGATGCCATTGGTTGCTGAAAACGGCATGGACTGGATGTATGCAAACTGCTCTACAACAGCGCAACGCGGTGCATTGGATTGGTGGAAACCTTTCCGTGACGCTACTAAGCCTGTTTTTGAACAACTTTATAACTCTGTAAAAAGCGGCGAGCAAGCTAAAATCTCCATCACACGTAACTCACAATCCGATTACCGCGTGAAATTGGAAGAAGAATTGGCTGAGCTTCGCGAATCAGAAATGTGGCAATCAGGCAAAACTGTTCGCAGCCTGCGCCCAGAGAACAATTAATAAGCATTATCAATTTGAATAAATATAAAAGCTTTGCTACTGCAAGGCTTTTATATTTTAAAAGCAATGGAAACACTTCGCTCCGCTCCGACATTAGACAACATTTTCCTTGCCGCTGAAAGGCTTCGAGGCATCATTAATCACACACCGATTTTTTACAATGCACATCTTTCCGAGCAATATCAGGCTAATATTTATCTGAAAAGGGAAGATCTGCAAACCGTGCGTTCCTACAAAATTCGCGGCGCTTACAACAAAATGGCGAGCATGTCAGCCGAGGCACTTGCGGGCGGGGTCGTGTGCGCGAGCGCAGGCAATCATGCACAAGGGGTCGCATATGCATGCAGGAAAATGCAGGTTAAAGGAGCGATTTTCATGCCTACAACCACGCCAGCGCAGAAAATTAAGCAAGTAAGGTTATTTGGCAAAGAGTGGATTGAAGTGCATTTGGTCGGAGACACTTATGACGATGCTTATTATGCATCGAAAGAATATCAGACTATCACTAATGCAGTTTTTGTGCACCCATTTGACGATTTGCAAGTCATTGAAGGTCAGGGAACTGTTGGTTTGGAGATTTTCAAAGATGCAGATTTCAAGATTGATTACTTGTTAATGGCGATTGGCGGCGGAGGTTTAGCTTCCGGTATTTCAACTGTGTTTAAGCAACTTTCGCCAAAAACAAAACTGATCGGCGTCGAGCCGGAAGGTTCGCCGGCCATGTATCAGGCCATGAAAGATGGACATGTGGTAACATTGGAGCACATTGACAAATTTGTTGACGGCGCGGCGGTTCGCAGGGCTGGGGAAATTACATTTGAGATTTGCAGCAAAAGTTTGGATAAAGTGATCCTCGTTCCGGAAGGCAAAGTTTGTTCATCTATTTTGCAGCTTTATAACGAAGAAGCCATTGTTGCAGAGCCCGCAGGTGCGCTCACGGTTGCAGCTTTGGATTTGATCGCAGATGAAATAAAAGGCAAAAATGTCGTCGCATTAATCAGCGGAGGCAATAATGACATTACGAGGACCGAAGAAATCAAAGAGCGCTCGTTGCTTTACGAAGGCTTAAAACATTACTTCATTATCCGCTTCCCTCAACGCTCCGGCGCTTTTCGTGAATTCTTGAATGTACTCGGACCCAACGACGACATCGCAAGATTCGAATATGTCAAGAAGACCAACCGCGAGCAAGGCCCCGCATTAGTCGGCATCGAGCTAAAAAACCGCGAAGATTTCGCACCATTAATCGAGAGAATGGATGCGAATAGGGTTGTTTATGAGTATTTGAATGACCAGCCGGATTTGTTTCAATTTATGGTTTAACAAATGCTCCGCGTCCCTTCCGATATCAGCTCCCAGGAATTTGAATCTTTAAAGATTCAGGATATGACTTTTGTTGCCTATCGCAATGAGGTTTATCCTTCCAAATATGACGTGTTTTTTGAGGAACATGCGGTTATTGTGGTTTTGGAGGGAGAGAAGAAATTTACCAGTCCTACGCAGGAAGTGCATGTCGAGAAAGGTGACATTCTGTTTGTGCAGCGTGGTTTTTATCTAATGTCTGAGTCGATTAATGAGTCTTACAAAAGCCTGGTTTTCTTTTTTGATGAAAAGCTTTTGAAAGAATTTGTCAGTTTGCATCCTGAATTGTTTAATCCTTCCAAAGCGACTGCGGTGCTGGAAAACCCGATCCTGCTTTTAAAGTCAGACGAGAATTTTGAGAAGTTTATTCAATCCGTATTTCCCTATTTTAGATCAAGAACAGAGCTAAAAAACCATTTTCTTCGGCTTAAATTTCAAGAGTTACTGCTCCATTTATTGGAACTGGACGATTCAAAACAACTTCGTGCAATTCTGTACAGTTTATACAAAGGTGAAAAAGCGGATTTGTCATTCTTAATGAACAGTTACTATCTCAAACCATTAACATTAAATGAGTTAGCAAGACTTTCGGGACGCAGTTTGTCAGCATTCAAAAGAGATTTTCAAGACGAATTCAAAACCTCACCCGCGCTTTGGCTCAAAAACAAAAGAATAGATTACGCAGATTTTCTTTTGAGAAACAGCACTAAGAATGTTTCGGAAATCAGCACGGAGATCGGTTACGAAAGCGTTTCTCATTTTATAAAGACTTATAAGGAGAAATACGGTAGAACGCCGAAGAGGCAAGCGTGAATATGCCGCTGGTAAATCTGCTTGAATCTTTATATTTGTATAGATCAATTATCATTTTGTTCAGCATGGAAGCATTGCACGTTTATCCGAAAAAGAACCAGCAGAAGGCGGTAGAAGCATTTTTGGAAGCACTAAATGTGCCTTACGAAAAAGAGGAAATTCTACCCGACCACGTTATTCAAGGAATTCAAAAAGGTTTGGACGACGTTAAAGCCGGCCGAACAATCACGCTGGAAGAGTTTGAAAGGAGGCGAGCCGAAAGCAAATGATTCTAAAAGTTACACTTACACACACAGCGACAGAAACATACGAATCCATTTTTAATCAAATTGTCTCTAAATTTGGTTTGACTGCCGCTAAAAAATTCGAGCGAAAGGCTCTCAAAACCTTAAAAACGCTTTCGAAAACTCCTTATATCTTCAAATCCATTGAAGGAAATTCTGATGTCAGAAAAGGCTATATTAACAAGAATTGCTCTTTCTTTTATCAAGTTTCTGTGTTTGAGGTAAGCATCCTATTCTTCTGGGATAACAGGCAAGAGCCATTATTCCAGTAATCCCAATTCCCCCAATAACAATTTCCGCTCAAACTTCTTTCAAAAACCAAAATCACTATTTTTTGAACCTTTAACGTTATACTTATTACCGTTAATTTATGGTAATTTGTAATCTCATTTCTCCTTTTAAGAAAGGCGCGTTTTATTCGCTATTTCTTGAAAGTCAGTCTTGAAGAGGCGAAATTTTAATAATCATCAAATGAGTAATCAAGCAAGTACCCTTTTCGACAAAGTGTGGGACGCACACGTTGTACGCAAAATTGCAGATGGTCCGGATGTGTTCTTCATCGACCGTCATTTCATCCACGAAGTAACCAGCCCGGTTGCATTTCTGGGACTCGAAAGCAGAAACATCGGCGTAATGTATCCTGAAAGAACATTTGCCACAGCTGACCACAATACACCGACAATTAACCAACACCTTCCGGTTGAAGACCCGCTTTCTGCAAATCAGTTGAAAGCGCTGGAAACCAACTCATTAAAATACGGAATTTCACACTGGGGCCTCGGCCACGCCAGAAACGGAATCGTGCACGTGGTGGGTCCTGAAAACGGAATCACGCTTCCGGGCATGACAATCGTTTGCGGTGATTCGCATACATCTACGCACGGTGCTTTTGGTGCAATTGCCTTTGGTATAGGCACTTCTGAGGTTGAAATGGTGCTTTCTTCACAATGCATCATGCAGCCTAAGCCCAAGAAAATGCGTGTCAATGTCAATGGAACATTGGGTAAAGGGGTTACGCCGAAAGACGTGACGCTTTACATTATTTCGAAGCTGACAACTGCCGGCGCAACGGGATATTTCGTTGAATATGCAGGCGACGTTTTTAGAAATATGAGCATGGAAGGCCGGATGACGGTTTGTAACATGAGCATTGAAATGGGTGCACGCGGTGGCATGATCGCGCCGGATGAAACCACTTATGCATACATTAATGGCCGTGACCAAGCGCCAAAAGGAGAGAAGTGGGATAAAGCTCTTGCTTACTGGAAAACGCTGCAAACAGACGAAGGAGCAACATTTGACAAAGAATATAACTTCGACGCTGCGGACATCGAACCGATGATCACTTACGGAACGAATCCGGGAATGGGTCAGGGAATTTCAAGAAATATCCCTACTTCGGAACAAGTGGAAGGCGGAAAGTCGACATATGATAAGTCATTGGCTTACATGGGTTTCCATGAAAATGAATCGATGTTAGGCAAGAAAATTGACTACGTTTTCATCGGCAGCTGCACGAATGGTCGCATTGAAGATTTCCGTGCATTTGCTTCGATCGTAAAAGGTCGTAAAAAGGCTGATAATGTGACGGCTTGGGTTGTTCCGGGTTCACACATTGTGGAGGCGCAGATTAAAGAAGAGGGAATTTTGGACATTCTTACGGAGGCTGGTTTTGAGCTTCGTCAGCCTGGATGTTCAGCTTGTCTGGCAATGAATGATGACAAGATTCCAGCTGGGAAATATGCCGTCAGCACTTCAAACCGCAATTTTGAAGGTCGTCAAGGACCAGGCGCAAGAACGCTTCTGGCTAGTCCGTTGGTGGCTGCTGCTGCTGCGGTGACCGGCGTTGTTACTGACCCGAGAGAACTTCTTTAATTCTAATTCGACATTCAAATGGCTTACGATAAATTCACAGTTTTAAAAAGTACGGCAGTTCCTTTGCCGATAGAAAACGTTGACACAGACCAGATTATCCCGGCGCGTTTTCTTAAAGCGACCAAGCGTGAAGGATTTGGTGATAACCTTTTCCGCGACTGGCGCTACAACGGTGATGATACACCAAAGTCAGATTTCGTTCTGAACAATCCGATTTATAAAGGAAAAATACTGGTTGGCGGACGTAACTTCGGAAGCGGATCCAGCCGCGAGCACGCTGCTTGGGCGATCTATGATTACGGTTTCCGTTGCGTCGTTTCCAGCTTTTTTGCAGATATTTTTAAAGGTAACTCATTGAATATCGGCATTTTGCCCGTTCAGGTGAGCCCGGAGTTTTTGGATAAAATATTCCTTGCCATCGAAGCTGATCCTAATGCTGAGTTTGAAGTGAATCTGGACGAGCAGAAGATCACGATCATTGGCTCCGGAGAATCTGAATCTTTCGACATCAATGGTTATAAAAAACATAACATGATGAATGGCTTCGACGATATCGATTATCTGCAAGCCATGAAAGGTGAAATCAAGGAATTTGAAGCAGAGAGACTCTATTAATGCCCCGGCCGCACGCCCCCTATGAACAGCCGCTATATTGAAATAATGGACACGACACTCCGCGATGGTGAGCAAACCAGCGGCGTGTCGTTTTCCGCATCAGAAAAATTGACCATTGCTCAAATCCTCTTGCAGGAAGTGAAAGTGGACCGCATTGAAGTTGCTTCTGCCCGGGTTTCGGAAGGAGAGTTTCAGGCTGTTCAAAAGATCACCGAATGGGCAAAGGCCAATGGTTTTTTGGATAAAATTGAGGTCCTGACGTTCGTTGACGGTGATGCTTCCATTAACTGGATGCTGGAATCTGGCGCCAGGGTGATGAATCTTTTGACCAAAGGTTCGCTCAATCACCTGAAACACCAGTTGAAAAAATCGCCTCAGGAGCATTTCGAAGACATTCGGAAAGTGATCGAACTTGCTGAAAACCAAGGCATAGATTGCAATGTATATCTTGAAGATTGGAGCAATGGCATGCGGGATTCTCCCGAGTATGTATTCCAATCGCTTGATTTCCTGGTTACACAGCCTGTAAAGCGCATTCTTCTGCCAGATACACTCGGCATTTTAACGCCTTTTGAATCTTATAAGTTTTCTGCAAATCGATCGTTGACCGTTATCCAAGCAAACATTTCGAATTCCACGCGCACAATGACTATGACCTGAGCATTGCGAATGTCATGGAAGCATTGCGTGCAGGAGCGCATGGACTGCATTTGACGGTCAATGGCATGGGCGAAAGAACGGGCAATGCGCCGCTGGCGAGCACGATTGCCGTGATTAATGACCTGATGCCGGAGTTTAAAACCTCTGTGAATGAGCGGTCGTTGTACACGGTTAGCAAGCTGGTTGAGACGTTTTCTGGTGTCCGGATTCCATCTAATAAACCCATTGTTGGTGAAAGTGTTTTTACCCAAACGGCTGGCATTCACGCCGATGGTGATAAAAAGAATAATCTCTATTTCAGTAAGTTAATGCCTGAGCGCTTCGGCCGTCAGCGGCTTTATGCTTTGGGTAAAACTTAGGGAAGGCGAACATTGAGAACAACCTGAGAGATCTTGGCATTTCACTTTCTGACTCGGATCTTAAAAAAGTAACGCAGCGGATCATTGAGCTGGGCGATCGCAAAGAAGCGGTAACGCCCGAGGATCTGCCTTACATTATTTCTGATATTCTGGCCAGTAATGCGATTGAAGAAAAGGTCGTTATTGTCAATTATGTGCTTACACATTCCAAAAATTTGAAGCCTTCTGCCACATTGCAGATTAAGTTTGGCGAAGAGGTTTTTGAGGAAAATGCGCAGGGAGACGGTCAGTATGACGCTTTTATGAATGCATTGAAAAATATATTGCCGGAAAGGAATCAGCTTGCCCATGCTGACGGACTACGCAGTGCGCATTCCGCCCGGTGGAAAAACCGACGCCCTTTGCGAAACGATCATTACCTGGGAAATCAATGGCAAGGACGTAAAAACCCGCGGCCTAGATTCCGACCAAACCGTGTCAGCAATCATGGCCACACAGAAAATGCTAAACCTAATTGGCATCCCGTCAGCAGTAGAGCTTTCGCCGGAAATTCCTTTGGTTGCGGCTATTTGATGGTTATGCCATTGACCAAATATTTAATTACTGATTATCAATTCAAACCTTAATGAAGAAAAACATCCTAATTGTTCCGGGTGATGGAATCGGACAAGAAGTTACAGAAGTTGGAAAAAGTGTTTTGGTGAAAATCGCTGAGAAATTCGGTCATGAATTCAGCTATGACGAAGCATTAATGGGTCACGTTGCGATTGAAGCAACCGGAAACCCGCTTCCTGACGAAACGCTTGAAAAAATGCGCAACGCGGACGCGATCCTTTTTGGAGCCGTGGGCCATCCCAAATATGATAACGACCCAACCGCAAAAGTTCGCCCTGAACAAGGCTTGCTGAAAATGCGTAAAGAACTTGGTTTGTACGCGAATTTGCGTCCGATCAAATTGTTTGATGAGCTTTTGAGTGCTTCTTCCATTAAGCCTGAAATCCTGAAAGGTTCGGATATCCTTTTCTTCCGCGAGCTTACGGGCGACATTTATTTCGGGAAAAAGGCCGTAAAAACGATAATAACACAGCTTACGACATTGCCGAATACAGCAGATACGAAGTGGAACGCATTGGCCGCAAGGCATTTGAAGCAGCTCGCACACGTGGCAAAAGATTAATGTCAGTTGATAAAGCTAACGTTTTGGAAACAAGCCGTTTGTGGCGCGAAGTGATCCAGGCGCTTGCTCCTGAATATCCTGACGTTACGGTTGAACACCAGTTTGTAGATTCAGCAGCCATGTTGCTAATTAAAGATCCAAGACGCTTCGATGTTGTGGTAACGGCCAATTTGTTCGGAGACATTCTGACGGATGAAGCAAGCCAGATCGCAGGATCAATGGGCATGCTGGCATCTGCTTCGGTAGGAGACAGCACGGGCGTTTACGAGCCGATCCACGGTTCTGCGCACGACATTACGGGAAAAGGAATTGCTAACCCGTTGGCATCAGTTCTCTCTGCGGCGTTGTTGCTTGACATTTCATTTGGCTTGAAAGAAGAGTCGGACGCGATCATTGCGGCAGTTGACAAGTTGCTTAAAGACGGTTTCAGGACAAAAGACATTGCGGACGCTTCAACGCCTGCACACCTGCTTTTGAACACGCAATCGGCTGGTGCTGAGCTTTTGAAAAGAATCTGATTTTACAGAAGTTTTGCCAAATAATATTTGTTTGAAGGAAAACTTATGTTTTATTTGCAGAACAAAATGTTGTTAGCGAAATTTCGCAACCTGATATCATGAACGCACTCGAATTGAACCTTAATCTCCTTATTTTGCTAATACCGTGAACACGGGAAAGGTTATGTTTTGATTCGTTTAAAACCCTTTCTCTAATCCGGAAAGGGTTTTATATTGTTTGAAATTTATTAAATTCGTATCCATTAATATTTTAATTCCCACCAATGAGTAATCGAGTTCAGATCTTCGACACGACTTTGCGCGACGGCGAGCAAGTTCCAGGCAGCCAATTAACGACAGAAGAAAAGGTTGTTGTAGCCAAGCAGCTCGAAAAACTCGGTGTAGACATTATCGAAGCCGGCTTCCCGGTTTCAAGTCCTGGCGACTTTAATTCAGTGGTTGAAATATCCAAAGCAGTTCGTGAGCCAATCATTTGTGCGCTTTCACGTGCAGTGCCGGGCGACATTGATGCGGCTGCTAATGCATTGCAATATGCGCAACGCGGACGGATTCACACAGGCATCGGTTCTTCGGATATTCATATTCAGCACAAATTCAACACGACCCGCGAAAAGATCCTTGAAAGAGCTATTTCTGCGACTAAATATGCTAAATCCAAAGTTGAGGACGTAGAGTTTTACTGTGAAGATGCCGGTCGTGCTGATCTCGTTTTCCTTGCGCAATTGGTTGAAGCGGTGATTGGCGCAGGAGCAACAGTAGTGAACATTCCGGATACGACGGGATATTGCCTTCCGGATGAGTATGGTTCCAAAATCAAATACGTTTTCGAGAATGTTTCAAACATTCATAAAGCAGTTATTTCCATTCACTGCCATAATGATCTTGGACTTGCGACTGCAAATTCGATTGCCGGAATAAGCCAGGGAGCGCGACAGGTTGAGGTTACGATCAATGGAATTGGTGAAAGAGCTGGAAACACGTCTTTGGAAGAAGTTGTAATGGCTTTGACGGTCCACAAAGAACTTGGTTTGGAAACGGGGGTTAGTACGCAGTTCATTTATCCGACCAGTCAGTTGGTTTCGAAAATGATGCGCATGCCGGTTCAGGCGAATAAGGCAATTGTGGGAAGGAATGCGTTTGCACATTCCTCCGGAGATTCACGCAGGATGGTTTCTTAAAACACCAGTTGACTTACGAAATAATGAACCCGCAGGATGTGGGCGTGGACAAGTCGGACATTGTTTTGACAGCCCGTAGCGGTAGACATGCTTTGAAGCACCGCCTCGAATTACTTGGATTTAGCTTCGACAAGCCAGCATTGGACGAATTGTCTGCAAGATTCCTTGAAGTAGCCGATTTGAAGAAGGAAGTGAACGACGCGGATCTGGTAGATTTGGCCGCAGAACGGCGATCCCAGTGGAATAATTAGAAAATCATTAAAAAAGCATAACCCATTGAATCTGAATTTGATGTTTTAAAGAATTATTTGTAACATTACATATTCGAATAACATCCATCAGATTGCAAAAAGCCCTCGGTGATTCTGACTAAGGGCTTTTTTCTCGTTATAGGATAATCGGTTCGATTTGCCGTGGATAAACACGCGATCATTGAAAACCAGCTTCAACGCCTTCGACAAAACACCCTTTTCCGTATCCCTTCCCGATGTAGCCATATCCGATGCAGTTTGCCTGTGATCGACAGATTTCTCGTCCTGTGCAATGATCGGTCCTTCGGTCTAAATCGTTGTTTACAAAATGAGCCGTGGCCCCAATAATTTTGAGCACCGCGCTCGTAAGCCTGTCGGTAAGGATTCGCGCCGATGAACGCAGGAAGGAAGGAATGGTGAATGTTAATGATCTTGTCCGGGAATTGATTCACAAAATTTGGCGTGATCACCCGCATATATTTGGCCAGAACCAGATATTCCGGCCGGTAAATGTCCAGGGTTCTTAAAATCGCTGCCCTCATGCTCTTCCCGCGAGCGGTTTTCGTGCGAAATGAAGTGAAATGGAATGCCAATTTTACCAACCAGCGGCTGTAATGTGTTATCGTTGCTGATCACGGCCAGTAATGGTCGCATCCAGTTCATCAAAAGCATATCTTATCAGCAATTCGCCTAGACAATGGTGCTCCTTGGTGACCATAAGCGCAATGTCTTTCTTCTTTTTTGGGGTTAATGCGCAGGTTAAGGCCTGCGGGCAGATCCGTCTTCAAAACTTCCATCAGTTTGTCAATATCCGTTTCACCCTCAAACTCCGTCCGCATAAAGAAATATTTGGAGGGGCTTACATATTCGTCATTGCGTATAATGTTCTGATTATCGAGCAAAAAGTATGCGGGTAACCTGATAAATCAAGCCCTTGTGATCAGGGCCGTCCATCAATAGGATATGTCTTTGAATCATTCGTTTTAAACTAAATGGACTTAAAATTAATATTTAACCCGTTATCTTTTCCAAAGGTCGCGGTAACTAATCGCCCTCCACGCCTGTTTCAATGATTGACAAAGATATTTACCAAAAATGGCAGAAGAACTAATAGTCCCCACAAGCACAGACAGAGCGACCGTTTACAAAGCCCTGTTTCCACAAATTGAAGCATTAGTAACAACCGAAAGCGACCTCATCGCCAATCTGGCCAATGTTGCCGCGGCGTTGAAGGGCAAGCATTCGGCTTCTTTTGGGTTGGATTTTATATCGTAAAAGAAGGCCAATTAGTGCTCGGGCCATTTCAGGGCCCGATCGCCTGCACGCGGATTACATTCGACAAGGGTGTTTGCGGAGCCAGTTACTCCCAGAAAAAGATATTAATCGTGCCCGACGTTGAAGAATTTCCAGGACATATTGCCTGGATTCGCTTCTAAGTCAGAAATCGTTTTACCCGTTTTTCACCGCAATGGAACAGTTGCGATGGTGCTGGATGTCGATAGTGATGAATTGAATGATTTCAGTGAAGTCGATGCCGAAGAACTGGGCAAGATCATCAGACTTATTGAGCGAAAACTATAATTGATTTAAAGCAAAAAAGCCCTGCTACGGTCTTGTAACAGGGCTTTTTGTATGGTCTTTGGCCTAGTTCAAAGAAAACATCGGCAATCTCAGTGAAGCGGCGCACGAAAAACGCGAAAGCGTTTCACGATAAATGCGAAAAACTAGAGAACGGACAATGAGAGGCTCGGTTAAACACCGGTTTGCCACAACCGAACGAAGTACAGGCA
>NZ_CEEDCD010000031.1:0-140000 GCF_979253085.1 Dyadobacter sp. AC419
CCTGAACGAGTAGGTTACAGATTGGATCACCACAAAACCACCCAAAAGCGACGGCCCGACATTATCAGCATGCGCCGATCCGGAGGCGATCTTCTCCCCTTCCATAGCAAACGGCAGCAAATCCTGACGGCTCAGCGGATTGCCCAGCAACTCATTCATCGCCACGACGCCCGCCACTGCACTCGCCGCACTTGAACCCATTCCGCTTCCTAAGGGCATATTTTTATGCAAAATCACCTCGCAACCAAAATCTTTAATGCCCAAATGTTTCAATAAATGTAGCATTACAACAGTCACGGCATTTTTTTCTGCATTACGCGGCAACCGTCCCTCATCACCCGTTATTTCTGTAATGACCACGCCCGGCTCATCGCGCCTGGTCACTTCAACAACATCGCCCGGCGCCTCAATCGCAAAGCCGAAAATATCAAACCCACACGCAACATTAGCCACCGTAGCCGGCGCAAAAGCTCTTATTGAATTCACTTTAAATGATTGTTTTGCTTACCCCAAATAACTACTGATACTCATGATATCTGCGAAGACGCCGGAGGCGGTTACTTCGGCGCCGGCGCCTGGGCCTTTGATCACCAATGGGCGGTCTTTGTAACGTTCGGTGGTGAATGAAACAATGTTGTCGCTTCCGGATAATGTGTAAAAAGGATGCTGCGCGTCGACAGTTTTTAACTCAATGCTCGCTTTTCCGTTTTCCAGTGTGGCGATGAAACGCAGTTTTTCGTGCTTCGCTTCTGCCTCCGCTTGCATGCTGGCGAAAAAGCCGTCGGATATTTCCAATTCCTGAAAAAATGCATCAACTGTGGGCGCATTCAGACAGTTTCCTGGCAAAATTGCTTTGATCTTAATCTCATCTGCTTCCAGTGGAACGCCCACTTCACGCGCCAGAATCAAAATTTTACGCGCAACGTCGGCTCCGCTCAGATCCTCGCGCGGATCGGGTTCCGTAAAACCTTTCACTTTCGCTTCCCGGACAACATCTGCAAAACGTATTCCCGGGCCAAAATTGTTGAATATATAAGAAAGCGTTCCCGAAAGGATCGCTTCGATTTCAAGAATTTATCGCCACTGGCCATCAGGCCCTGGATCGTATTAATGATCGGCAAACCTGCGCCGACATTGGTCTCGTACAAAAACTTCACACCACGCTGTAAAGCAGTGCGTTGCAAGGAAACATACTCAGAATACGAACCCGAATTGGCAACTTTATTCGGCGTAACGACCGAAATGCTCGCATCCAGCAACATATTATAATACTGCACAATGTCCTTATCCGACGTGCAATCTACAAAAACGCTGTTCGGTAAGTTGAGCTCGATCATGCGCTGTACAAATGCCGGCAAGCTCGTTTTCACACCCTCATCCATCACGCGGTCGCGCCAGTTGTCGGGCTGGATGCCGTGCGGATCAAGCAGCATTTTCTTTGTATTGGACAAACCTGCAATGTTCAGGTTGAGCAGTTTTTCTTCTCTTAAATATCTTGTCTGGTTTTTTATCTGGCCCAGCAATGTGCCGCCTATAAGCCCCATTCCAACAATAAACAGGTTAAGCGAACGCGTTTCCGATTGGAAAAATACGCCGTGAATGGCATTAAGCGCTTTGGAAAGGTCACTTTTTGCAATCACCACAGAAATGTTCAGCTCGGAAGAACCCTGCGCGGTGGCAACCACATTTATACCATTTTTACCCAAAACAGAAAACAGCTTTCCGGAAACACCCGTGCTCTTTTTCATCCCCTCGCCCACGATTGCAATAATGGACAGACTTTTCTCAATGGCAATGCTGTCGATATGACCTAATGAAATCTCAATAGCAAACTCTTTTTCCAGCACTTCCGTCGCCCGCTGTGCATTTTTTGGATCAATCGAAAAACAGATGGAATGTTCCGATGAAGCCTGTGAAATGAGTATTACGCTGATTGCATTGTTGGAAAGCGCTGTAAAAAGCCTTCCCGAAATGCCTGCAACGCCAATCATGCCGCTGCCCTGAATGTTCACCAAAGCAATTTCATCGATCGAAGAAATCCCCGTGATCGCATAATCCTTCCCGTTAGCCGCTTTCTGGACATAAGTGCCCTCAAAATCAACATTAAATGTGTTCAGGACTTTTAGCGTAATGTTCTTTGCAAATGCAGGCTGCAAACTTGGCGGATAAATCACTTTCGCACCAAAATGCGACAATTCCATTGCCTCAGAATAGGAAATCGAAGGAATCGTAAATGCATTGGCAACCTTGCGCGGATCAGCCGTCATCATGCCGTCCACGTCGGTCCAAATTTCAATCGAACTCGCGTCCAGCGCTGCTGCTATAATGGAAGCTGTATAATCAGAACCGCCGCGGCCCAATGTTGTCGTAACGCCTTCTGCCGTGGAAGCGATAAAGCCTGTTACGCATTGTAAAGCGGATGTTTTGGCAAAATATTCTAAAATCTGACGATTGGTAATCTCAAAATTTACATCACCCATGCCATAAGTTGCATTGGTGTGAATGATCTGGCGTGCGTCGCAGAACTCGGCCGGAATGCCTTTGCTTTTCAAAATTTCGGTGATTACCAATGTTGAAAGCCTTTCTCCGAAGCTCATGATCAGGTCCAGCGTGCGCTCGGAAAGCTCCTTAATCCAGGAAACACCTCTTAAAATATCTTCCAGCTCGTTGAAAATGCCCCTTACCGCTGCAAAAGTGCTGCTTTGGCTCTTCACCGGAATCAGGCCGCGAACCACTGCGAAATGGCGCTCTTCCACGCCTTTCAGGAAATCCATATACTCGGCATTTCCCGCAGCGGCCATTTTACCGATTTCGATCAGCCGATTCGTTACGCCGCCCATTGCTGAAAAAACGACCGCGATCCGCTCGCCTTCCGCAAGGTTTTTTTCAAGAATACTGATTACTGTTTTAATGCTGTCAACCGAGCCGACAGAGGTGCCGCCAAATTTAAGAACCTTCATTTAAAGCTATATTCGAATAAGCAGATGATCAATGGTTCGCCGTCACCGGGTTTGAACCGAATGCAAATATAACAATTCACACGCCCCATACTTCAAATGCCTGCTGATTGACCTATACGCAGCCGCCGCATATCACTATCACATCTTAAAATATAATGTTTTAAATAAAATCATTTAACCACATTAATATTTTAACAAAACACTTTTATCTAATTTATTATTATGCCAAATTCAATTTCACTAGAATATAATTCTGTTTGAGCAATGCCTAACTTATTTCACTCCTTAAAAATTCAATTATGAGAAAAGTCTTTACTTTGGGCTTTCTGTCTATGCTATTGCTCCTTTCCGGAGCCAGCTTTGCACAGGACCTGAACATTAAGGGAAAAGTTCTGTCTGACGACGGAAACCTGCCGGGTGCCAGCATTCTTATCAAAGGCACCAGCCGCGGAAGCACAACCGACGCAAACGGCGAATTCACAATGACCGCTCCTCCCGGGGCAACCTTGGTAATTTCCTTTATCGGCTACAAAACATCAGAACTGCCGGTCGGCTCAAAACGACTTTTGACATCAAGCTCGAAAGCGACGCAACGCAGTTCAGTGAAATCGTTGTAACGGCCCTCGGTATAGCGCGCGAAAAGAAAGCATTAGGCTATTCTGTGCAGGAAGTGAGCGGAAAAACATTGACCCAGGCGCGGGAAACCAACCTGATCAACTCCCTTTCGGGACGACTTGCGGGTGTGCAAGTTACCAATTCCAATGGTGCCCGGGATCGTCTTCCCGGATGATCATTCGCGGTGCAAGCTCAATTGGAAGCAATAATCAGCCTCTATTCGTTGTAGATGGCGTTCCGGTGGATAACAGCAACTTTGGTTCGGGCACAGGCGTGGATTACGGAAATGCTGCAGCGTCCATTAACCCGGACGACGTGGAATCGATCAACGTTTTGAAAGGACCCAGTGCAGCAGCACTTTACGGTTCGCGCGGTGCCAATGGTGTAGTTTTGATCACCACCAAAAGTGGAAAAGGAACAAAGGGAATCGGTGTGTCATTCAACACAAATACAGCTTTTGAAACGCCGTTCAGACTTCCTGAATGGCAAAATGAATATGGACAAGGTGCCGGCGGCCTCTTCTCTTACGTGGATGGAAAAGGCGGAGGCAAGGGCGACGGTGTGGATGAAAGCTGGGGCCCGAAACTGGACAGATTGCTCCCGCAATTTGATTCGCCCATTGCAGCGGACGGCACCAGAACGCCTACGCCCTGGATCGCACATCCAGATAATGTTGATAAATTCTTTGAAACAGGCAAAACGTATACGAATAGCGTTGCCGTGACGGGAGGAAATGAAACAGCAGATTTCCGCTTATCATTTACCAATTTGAGCCAGACCGGAATTTTGCCTAATACAGATTACAAACGCCGCACGGTTTCCATGAATGTAGGCTGGAATCTGACCAAAAAATTGAGCGTAAGAGCGACCGGAAATTATGTAAAGGACGGCAGCGATAACCGCAATAACTTCGGACTTTACTTCATCTGGTTTGGCCGCCAGGTGGATATGGACAAGTTGACAAGCTATAAAAAGCCGGGCAGCATTTACCAGAACAACTGGAACGACAATTACTGGACTAACCCCTATTATTTGCTCAACGAAAGCACAAGAGCAAATGAGAAAGACCACCTTCACGGAAATTTCTCGGCAACTTATAAGTTCACCGATTGGCTGACATTAACCGGAAGATCAGGAACTGATTTCTACGAAGATCGCCGCAAAACCAAAAGTGCCGCACGCCAGCCTGTGATCGGGACTTCCAACTTGTTTGACGCTTATAATGAGGAGCAAATTTTTGTTCGCGAATCCAACTCGGACTTCCTTTTGAACGCGACGCACAAATTTGGTGAGTTTGACATCACGGCCAATTTCGGCGGTAACCACAGAACAAATTATGCGCAGCGCAATTACATGGGCGCAACCGAGCTGGCCATTCCGCGTGTTTACAACTTTGGTAACTCTCGCCAGAAGCTTGTGGGTGAAAACAGTTTTATCAAAAAAACCGTAAACAGCCTTTACGCCGCAGCTAACCTTGGTTTCAGAAACTATCTTTTCGTAGACTTGACTGCCAGAAACGACTGGTCGAGCACATTGCCTTCGAACAATCGCTCTTATTTCTACCCTTCTGCGGCGGTGAGCGCAATTATTACGGACATGTTTAATGTGAGATCTTCCGTGCTTTCTTTTGCCAAAATCAGGGCTGGGGTTGCACAGGTGGGTAACGATACGGACCCTTATCGCCTTGTAAGCACTTACAAATACGAAAACGCGTGGGGAAGCACACCAAGCTTATCTGAAAACAATGCCATGCTGAATGCAGATCTGAAACCTGAAATCACTTCGTCTTACGAGATTGGAACGGAAATCAGACTTTGGCAAAACCGGGTAGGCATTGATGTAACTTATTACAGCAAAGTTTCGAAAAACCAGATTCTGGATGTGAACATTTCCAATGCAACAGGATTTTTGTCTAAACTTTTGAATGCCGGTAAGATCAAAAACTCGGGTATTGAAATTCAACTTACTGCGACACCGGTTAAGCTTGATAACTTCCAGTGGGACATTGGTTTGAACTGGGCAAAAAACAAGAACAAAGTGCTTTCGCTCGACGGCGGCCTGACGACTTACCAGCTCAACACAAGCTACAACTCGCTTACACAGGCAACGACAACAAGCTCATTTCGTGGACTTTCTGTTGAAGCGCGTGTAGGACAACCTTACGGAACATTCTTTGGAAAAGGCTTTTTGCGCGCTCCGGACGGACAGATTGTTTACGATGCACAAGGTTACCCGATGATCGATCCGGTAAGCCGCGTGCTGGGAAGCTTCACACCGGACTGGATCGGCGGAATTTCAAACACATTTACTTACAAACGATTCTCACTGAGCACTTTGATCGACATTAAGTCAGGCGGAGACATTTTCTCACAATCGATCAACATTGGCCGCTACACGGGAGTTTTGAAGAAGAAACAACATTCGGCCGCGAAGAAGGTGTGATCGGTGCGGGTGTGGTTAACAAAGGAACAGCTGCTGCGCCGGAATATGTGCCAAACGAAAAAAGGATATCATCAGAAGAATATCACCACAAATATTACTTGCTGACCAACAACGAGAACACGATTTTCGACGCAAGTTATGTGAAGCTGCGCGAGGTGAAATTCACTTACATGCTTTCCGGCAAAGTCTTCAACAAGCTGCCTTTCCGCGACATCGCTGTTTCGATCGTTGGACGTAACCTGGCGCTGCTGAAAAGCAATCTGCCGCACATCGATCCGGAAACGAGCTATTACAATGATGGCAACCTGCAAGGCATAGAAAACGGTCAGATTCCTACGACAAAAACAGTGGGCTTCAACATCAGCTTCAATTTATAAGACATTGTTATTAACCGAATTGACATGAAAAAGCATATAAATTCAATCATTTTCAAAGGCTTACTTTCAGCATCATTGCTTGGTTTTGCGGGTTGCACGAGTGAGTTTGACGAGATTAACACCAATAACAACAGCGCCGCCACCGGCACCGCCGACCTGTTTCTTCCGCACGGCATTCAGAGCGCTGTGGACATATTTTGGGGCGGTTCGCTGGGAATGGATGTGGGCGATGGTTTTTCACAACACTGGGCAAGGATCCAATACACGGACATTGACCAATACACGGTTTCAAGCGATGTATTTACGGCTGGCTGGCAAGGACTTTACATTGAGTCCCTTGCTGATTATCAGCGCATTTACAAGATTGGGCAAGAAACCAACAATGTGAATTACCAATCGGTCGCAGTCATTATGCGCTCTTGGGTTTTTTGCCTGCTAAGTGACATTTATGGCGACATTCCTTACAAAGATGCGTTGCAAGGGCTGGAAGGCACATTGCTTCCCAAATATGACAAGCAAAAAGATGTTTACGCCGGACTTATTGCAGAGCTGAAAGCGGCAGGCGAAGCCATTAACACAACGGATAAAAGCATCGCGATCACCGGTGATATCCTGTTTGGCAACGACCTAAACAAATGGAAAAAATTTGCCAATTCTCTGAGCCTCCGCATTTTGAGCCGCATGATCGACAAAACGGATGCAACCGTTGATGTGAAAGCTGAGTCACCCGCATTTTGAGTGACCCGACCAAATATCCGGTTATCAGCTCCGTTTCTGAGAATGTTCAGCTGAACTATCTGGACGTTACAAACAATCAGAATCCGGTGAATGTGAACCGCAAAACGCGTGACGATCACCGTGTTAGCGCCACTTTGGTTAACAAATTGAAGTCATTAAATGACGTAAGGCTGCCGATTTACGCTAATCTTTCCACACTTGAACCTGCTTACGTAGGCGTTCCCAATGGCTTATCTTCATCGGAAGCGGGCAAGCTGGGACTGGAAAACACATCTCGCGTGGGCGCTTATTTCATCGCTCCTACTGCGCCCGGTGTGATCATGAGTTACGCTGAACTGCTGTTTTTGAAAGCGGAATTTGCCTACAAAGGCATTGCAGCAGCGGGCGATGCTGCCAAAAATTACACCGACGCCATCACTGCTTCTCACGCGCAGTACAAGCTCACCGTTGCACCGGAATATCTGACGGCCAATGCATTAAAGGCTGGCGCACCGGGTTACACGCAGATTATGGAGCAAAAATGGATCGCGCTTTACGGACAAGGACTGGAAGCCTGGACAGAATATCGCAGAACAGGGATTCCTGCATTGCAAGCGCCCGTACTAAATACAAATCAGAATGTCATTCCTACGCGCATGCCTTACCCGGGTTCAGAAGAATCGCTGAACTACGAAAACTTCTCGGCTGCATTAGCCAGCCAGGGTGGCAAGAATGATATGAAAATGAAACGTTTGGTTCGCCAAGTAATGGAGGTTTGACTGAGGGGAAAAAAAGAAACGGGTCAGATGCGTGCGGCATCCGACCCGTTTTCTCTTATAAAGCTATATTTTTATCAGAATGCAATGCCAAAACCAGCGCCCACATTCACCACGCCAATGAAACGCTTTTCGCTGATCTTATCAGCAATTTCCAAAGGACCCCGCACTGCGCGAATGTAAACGTCTTTAATTTCCGCCTCCGCTCCGATCACATCGGCACTCAGCTGAAAAAACAATGCACCCGATAATGGCACACGCAAACTTCCGCCGCCGGCAAGCCCAAAAGCGCTGGTTGTTGCTTTTTTAAGACTTACTGTAATCGGTTCCCCACCCACTTCTGATGTCCCGATCAAATCAACAGTCGGCGAATTAGCCCACACTTTTCCCGCTTGCGCATGAAACTCAAAGTTGCACCCGATTCATGTTAATGTACAAAGCAGGGCCAAACATCACTGCATTCAATTTCCAGTTGGAAACATCGCTTTGCCAAGTGTAAGTCTCGCCAAGAATCTGCGCATAGTCATTGGCTTTGTCCAATATCGGCTGAGAATTTGTCTTGTTAATGTTCATACTTCCCGATGCACGAAGCCCCAACCATCTTGCAATGCGAAAGTCATAATTAGCCTGACCAAAAACGCCTGAACCAGTCAAACCTGCAAACGGGTCATCCAGTTTTTCACGCGCTAACTCGCCAACGGGTAAGCTGTAACCCCCCGTAATGGAAAAGAAACTACGTGTGTTCTGCGCTTTGCTTTCAAGATCATTTACTAAGAAAAATACAAAAAGCAATGAAAGGCATTTGAGGGAAATTTTCATAGATATGGCCGAATATCGTAAAGAGGTTGTTGTGAGCGATTCCAATTTTCAACTAAGTTAACATCAAACATACCTGTTTTATTACATTTTATCCAAATGACTTGGTTTGGGGAAATTTTATCAACACAATATTATATAAATGCCCTGAAAACGGGTTTTTGGTCTTTGGTACAAAATTGGTAACACCCACATCGAACTAAATCATTAAACCATGGACAGGCGAGAAACTGACGACCAAGCCAGAGCAACCAAGATACAAAAAACGTGTGGAAGTGGATATTGGGGGTAGGAATTGTATTGATGGCCATTGCGATTCTGGGGCGGTTTTTTTAACCACAACGAGAATTTTACGGAATCAGAAACTCCATCAGAACAAGGTTCCGGCGCAGCAGGCGCAGCGGCGGCTGACAGCATTGCGTCAGACACCATTGAGCAAGGCGTTCGCAAAACGGAATAAGCGTTTGCTACTTAATAAGTGCATCCCATAAAATTTCGACAGGATGTTGTGAACGACGTCCTGTCCCATCTTTCATTTGGTGACGACAACTGGTTCCGGAAGCTGCAATAAGCACATCATCAGGCTGTTGGCGAACAGTAGGGAAAAGCACCAGCTCTCCTATTTGCATCGAAACATCATAATGTTCTTCTTCGTAACCAAATGATCCAGCCATCCCGCAGCAACCCGACGGAATCAGCTGAACCTGATAATTCTCGGGAAGTGACAGTGCTTTTTTAGAGGCAGTTAATGTAGATAATGCTTTTTGATGACAATGCCCGTGCAACTTAATGAGTTGCTTTTTTTGTGTAAAAACGGTTTTACTAAGTCGTTTTGCATCAATTTCCCGCGCAATGAACTCTTCAAAAAGCAATGCATTTTCAGAGATTTTCACGGCGTCTTCTCTTTGCTCAGCAGAGACCAAATCAATGTATTCGTCTCTGAACGAAAGGATTGCAGAAGGCTCAATGCCGATCAGCGGCGTGTCATAAGTGATCAGATCTTTAAGAAGCAAGACATTATTAACCGCCAATTTCTGCGCTTCCCTTACAAAACCTTTGGACAAATAAGAACGGCCCGACTCGTCATGTTTTGGAATAATGACTTCATAACCAAGCTTTTCCAACAATTCAACAGCCTTTTTACCAACCTCAACATCATTATAATTCGTAAACTCATCACAGAACAAATAGACTTTCCGCGGATTTGCATGAGCCGGTTTTGATCTTTTTTTCCACCATTTTTCTAATGTCTCCGTATGCAAATGCGGCATTGTGCGCTCGGGATGAAATCCGACCATTTTGTTGGCAATCTTCCGCAGCGACGGCGTCCCAAAAACACCATTGAAAGCCCACGGCGCGATGGAGGCCATTTTCATTTGTTTGGAAAAATTAGCGATCAGCTTACTGCGCATCGGAATGCCGTGCGTGTCATAATATTGCTGCGTGAATTCCGCCTTCATTTTGCCCACGTCTACACTAGAAGGGCATTCTGATTTGCAGCCTTTGCACGAAATACAAAGATCCAGCACTTCCTTTACCATTTCTTGTGTGGCGCTGATTTGCTCTTTTTTGTTTGCAGGAGTTAGATATTGGCGCAGAATATTCGCCCTCGCGCGTGTTGTGTCGCGTTCACGGCGGGTTGCCATGTAACTCGGACACATTGTTCCGCCGGTCAGTTCGGTTTTGCGGCAATCGCCTGATCCGCTGCACTTTTCAGCCAGCCGGAGCATGCCTTCCTGTTTTGAAAAATCGAAAATTGTCTTGATTTCGGGTTGCGGCTTATCCTGTTCATAGCGCAGGAACTCGTTCATAGGCGGCGTGTCCACGATTTTATTCGCATTGAAAATCCCTTCCGGATCCCAGATGCGCTTCACCTGCCTGAACATTTCATACACTTCACTCCCCATCATATAAGGAATAAATTCGCCCCTTAACCGCCCGTCGCCATGCTCTCCCGAAAGCGAACCGTTATATTTTTTGACCAATGCAGCCGTATCCGCCAAAACCTGGCGAAAAAGTTGCTTGCCCGATTCGGTTTTGAGGTTGATCATGGGCTCCACGTGCAATTCACCAGCGCCGGCGTGTGCATAATATGAAGCGTGCAGATTGTGACTTTTCAAAAGGATTTCAAGCTCTGCAATGTATTCGGGCAGATCTTCAACTGCAACCGCGCAATCTTCGATTAAATTGACCGGCTGCGTATCGCCCGGCAGATTTCGAATCAAACCCAAACCGGCCTTTCTGATGTCCCAGGCCTTATTTGCATCTTCACCAAACAAAAGCGGATAAGCATAACCCAGGTTTTCGGCTTTCAGCGCGGCAATGAGATTTGCAGCCTGTAACTCAACTTCTTCGTTGTTATTTCCCCAAAACTCAACCATCAGCAACGCCGCCGGATCACCTTGCATAAAAAAACGGTTGTGCGAATAAACCGTGTGCGCTTTGGTGAAATCCATAATATAGCGATCCACAAGCTCGGAAGCTTTCGGGTTGAATTGCATCGCAACCCGGTTCGCGTGCAGCGACTCAGCCAGCGAATCGGCATGCACACAAACCACCCCGACCGAAGCGGGCGGTGCATCCACCAAAGCCAGTTTTGCCTCGGTAACAAAGCATAATGTTCCCTCTGAACCCGCGATCAGGTTACAGAGATTTATTTCATTTTTCTCAAAATCCCTGACCAGCGCATCGAGCGCATAACCAGAATTTCTGCGCGTTACAGTTGGTTTTGCAAATTGCTTTTTGATCAATTCCTGATCAACCGGATTAGAAATTAGTCCGAACATGCCTGCGAAAATGGCTTGCTCACGCTGACCCTTAACCTGCTTTTGCGCAATTTTTTGTATAAAATCCTGTGATGAATGTTTGGAAAAAACAGTTTCCGAGCCGTCTGCCAGCAATGCTTTTACTTCGAGCAAATGGTCCCGCGTTGTCCCCCAGGTGATGGAATGCAGGCCGCAGGAATTATTTCCGATCATTCCGCCGATCATGGCGCGGCTGGCCGTTGAAGTTTCAGGGCCAAAAAGAAGTCCATACTGCGCCAGATGCTTGTTCAGATCGTCGCGGATCACGCCTGGCTGCACGCGCACCCACTTTTCGGCAACATTAACTTCTATTATTTTGCTAAAATGCTTGGATATATCCACCACAATGCCGCTTCCTACAACCTGCCCGGCCAAGGAAGTGCCCGCAGCGCGCGGAATGAGGGTCACTTTATTTTTTCCTGCAAATTCAATGAGGTTGCGAATATCCTCCACCGTTCGCGGCAATGCAACAGCAAGCGGCATTTCCTGATACACAGAAGCGTCCGTTGCGTAAATCGACTTTTGGGCCGCGTGCAATGTTGAATTGTCATAATAAAGCTCGCCTTGAAACCGGGAGCGGAGGTCATTGAACTGTATAATCGAAACGCGACTCATTGTAAATCCGGGAATTAAAAAGCTAAGTTAAATGAAGTGCAGGCCAATGACGTATGATGTTACGTATATTGGCACACTTTTTACAATTGAGAAACAACCTCAAATAACTTATTATACACAAAATGAAAAAAGTAACATTACTGATCCTGTTATTTACCAGTGCATTGGTAAAAGCCCAGAATACCGCAACTATAACGCTCACTAACGCAAAACAAGGCCCGGTAACGGCAACATTGGTTCAGGAAGATGTACACTTTCACCCCAATCTGGGCATAGGCCTTGCAGACGTCAAATTAGAACCGGTCGTTTCAACTGATTTCAAAGATAAAACAACTGAAAAAGCAGTCATTCAATTGCCTGAACCAAGAATGATGCGCCTGCAATATGGCGGCGGAGCTATAAACAAAACGTGGATGCTCTTCATCCAGCCCGGCGACGATCTTACCATTAGTTTTGCCGATAATGCGGACGTTACTTTTTCCGGTAAAAATGCCAATTATCAGACTTTTTTGAAAAATTATTTCCTGGAAAACCAATATCAATATTTGCCTGTGTTTGGCTACAAACCTTCACAGATTGACAATAAGAGCGTTGTGCAGCAAAGCGATAGCCTTAAAAATGTGCGTCTTGAAGCATTTGAAAAATTCAAAGCCGCCAATCCTGTCGCGCCCGGATTTGAAGCCTATGTGCTGGCGACCACTGCAACGGAACCATCATTAACCCGCCGCTTAATCCAGGAAAAGATCATGCGTCGCAACCGGGTCGCCAAATTGGACGACAAGCAACGCAAAGAACTGGAAGATCTGACATTAGCGGACTTCAAAATATTGTCTGACGATGCATTGCTAAGCCAATCTTACCGCGACGAGCTCCGTAACTGGGCCCTGATTCCTTCCACCCGCAAGTTTCCATTAACTTCCGAGTCGCGTTATGAGATCAGTCCGGAAGCGTTGAAAGATGTGTATGCATTTAGTTAAAGAGAAACTGGCCAATTATCCAAAACAAAAGGAATATTTGCTGACTTACTGGCTTAACTACGCTGCAACCGCCATTCCATCAATTGAAACGAGCAAGGCGCTTTTGGAAGATTACAAAACAACTTTCCCACAGTCGCAGAATGCAGAATACATTTCGAAGCTGATCACAACGAAGGAATCTTTGCAGCCAGGTGCTTCACTTTCTGACGTTACATTACTAAATGTGGACAGTGCGGCAGTGGCTGTTTCGTCGCTTACCGGAAAGCCGGTTTGCATGGTGTTTTCGTTCAGCATCGGTCAGCACGAGCCGGGCATGAAAGCATTGGAAGATCAGCTTGCTGACAAAGCAACATTCGTTTATGTGTCCGTCGCACCTGGAATCCCGTTTTCGACCTGGAAACAATATGCGAAAGATCGTCCTAATGCAAAACATCTCTGGGCATCAGACGAGAACATTGAATTGCTCAAAGAGAAATACGCGATTGACATCCGTTATCCGTTTTTGGTAACCGACGCTTCCGGAAAAATCGTCAGCCGCTGGATCCCGCAGGAATTTCCTGACAACAAAACTTTGACTGCGAGAACTAAACAAAGTGGCTCGCTAGCCAAATCGCGCAGCGATGCAACATTGGTAACAACATAAATTCACCACAATTCCAAATCCCGGAGGGATGAAACGGCGTGTACGCTGTTTCATCCCTCCGGGATTTTCGTTGTTTAAAAAATCATTTTTGCTACCGATATTGTATCCCTCCGGGATTTTGATTTAGTATCTAATACGGATCGTGTGGGTAGATTCTTGATTTTTATAATCAATTGTTAAATTATAATTATCACAAATCTGCTTTACAATAGCGAGTCCGAGGCCAAGTGACTCACTTCCGGTCGATTCTTTTTTAAATCTTTCAAAAAGGTCTTCGGGAGCGGCCCGCAAGGCATTTCCTGTGTTGCTAACCTGCAAAAATTTGCTTCCTGTTTCAATTTGAATTTCACCGTTCTGATGATTATGCCGGATAGCATTGTTGATCAAATTCACAATCATTATTTCGGCCAGCGCGGGTGACATAATCATCATAAATGGCTCATCACAACGAACATGCACTTGAATTCCGCGATGTGAAATAATGTCTTCGAAATCCTTCAATTTGGAAATGAGCAGTGCAGACAGATCTGTATTTTCTAAATCTGTGAATTGTTGATTTTCAATTTTTGCTAATAAAAGCAGCCCTTGGTTAAGCCGGGAAATGCGACGTGAGGCGTGGTAAATTTCTTCGATCCAGTAAGTGTGTTCTTTGCCCAAATCGCCGGTTTGGATGAATTGCTCAACCCTCGCGTTAATCAGTGCCAACGGCGTTTGAATTTCGTGCGAAGCATTTTCGGCAAATTCTTTCAGACTTTTATAGTCGTGCTGCATTTTGGATGCCATTTTGACCATCACATCTTCCAGCTCATTGAATTCTGTGATTTCACTTTGAGCAAGTTCAAGCTTTTTACTTTTTGGTCCAGTCAAAATCCTTAATGCTGGCCAGCGAGTCGTAAAACGGCTGCCATAATTTCCCTGAAAGGCGCCTTTGGAAAAAGAACATCCCGACCATTAATATCCCCAAAAAAGCGATCATAACAGCCGAAATGGCCTCTATCAATTTGTAAGATTGGATCATGGACTTCCGGATCGCAACCCGATGCCACACACCGCCGATGGTCGTGTAAAAAGTCACCTGCCGAAAAGGGTCCAGGCCCTCTTCATATCGGTTTTGGATCAATGTGTCCTTGAAAATGACCTTCTTATTTGGCTTTTCGTAGGCGGGCACAACTTCAATTTTGTTCTCAACAAAATAAGAATTCGTCGACCACGTGTCATGCGTTTTTACATAAGTTTCAAAATCTCGTTTTTCGACCCGGAGCCTGCTTTCTACTTCTTCATAGATCATGTATTTAATGCTCCAATAAAATGCAATGCCCACCGCCAGGTAAGTGCATAATGAGACTAGAAGATAAATGCGGCTGGTTTTTTCGAGTAATTTCAAGGCGCTGTGAATTTGTATCCGATGCCGTAAATCGATTGAATGTAATCCTTTCCGCCTTTTTCCAAAATCTTTTTCCGCAGGTTTTTAATGTGTGAATAAACCATATCGAGCGAATCCGAAGAGTCCATATGATCGCCCCACAGATGTTCCGCGATGGATTCCTTGGTAAGCGCCACGTCAATGTTGGATAGAAAATAGAGTAACAAATCGTATTCTTTTCTTGACAAAAGCGACTCCTTATTAGCAATAAAAACGCGTCTCGATTGCGGCTGAACCCGGATTTCCTGCCAGGTCATATCATTATTCCCACCAAAATTCCTTCTCCGGATCAGCGATTTCACGCGCGCATTTAACTCCGAAAGATGGAACGGCTTGGTCATATAATCATCCGACCCAATTTCGAGGCCCTTAATCTTGTCTTCCAGCGTGTTACGGGCAGATATGATGATAATTCCGGTTGCGGCGGCGATCTTTTTTAATGTTTGCACAATGTCAAATCCGTCGCCGTCGGGCAGCGTGAGATCTACAATCGTGCAGTCATATTGATATAAACTGATTTTTTCATCCGCCTGCCAGAATGTGTTAGCCACTTCACACACAAATCCTTCCCGCGTCAGATACGCAACAATGCTTTCTGCCAGGCCCTTTTCATCTTCTACAACTAAAACTTTCATTGGATTTTATAGGATATCGAACAAAAGTAGGATACGATTCTGGAAAAATTTAGGATGATAATAATTTGTGTTACAATGCCTTGAAGGCCCTTTTTCCCAATTTTTTCCAGAATTGACTTCTAGTTTCGTCCAAAATATTATCGGATTAACTAGTTATATCATGTTCATTCCAATCTCGAAAAAGCTTTTTCCAGAAAAGCTTAAAACACCGGCCTCATTTTCCTGCTCGCATTATTGATGTCCAGCTTAATGTGCAACGCGCAGCAATTGAACTTGCAGGAAATATTGCAGGAAGGCACCCAAAACTACCCCTTTCTGAAAGCAAAGCAAGCCGAAGTGCGCGGAGCTGAAATGCGCATCAAATCTGTCAAAACAGACTATTTGCCTGCTTTTGTTATTCAGGATCAATACACATTTTCGACCAATAACAGTGTTGCCGGCTCCTTTGGGGCAATGAAGGCAGCGTGATTTCTCCTTCCGGCGGGATTCGGCCTGACAACATTTACACCGGAACATTCGGCAGCTTTACCAGTGCGCTCGTAGACTGGCGTGTGTTCAATTTTGGAAAGGTTAAGGCCAATGTCAACACGGCCAAAGCAGAATTATCCCGCAGTCAGGCCGATTATGAGAACGAGATTTTCCAGCATCAGGTGCGCATTGTGGACGCATATCTTGTGCTGCTGATGAATCAGAAACTCGTAGAAGCGCAAAAGCAAAATCTGGAACGAGCGCTTGTTTTTAAGCAGGTTACGGATGCGGCGGTGGGCTCCGGCATGCGTCCCGGCGTGGACAGCTCGCTGGCCAGTGCCGAATTTGCAAAAGCACAATTGTTATTGCTGGAAAGTCAGCGCTCCCTAAAGGCACAGGCGCTGCGATTGGCCGAGCTTACCGGCGAGTTGCGGGATAGCATTCAGGTGGATAGCATGGCTTTTTACTCTCAATTGCCCGCTATAAACGTGGAAACAGATTTCCTCAAGAACCCGGCACTGCGTTTTTCCCAAAGTCAGATTGACGCTTCCCTGGCCAGAAGTAATGCCGTTCGTAAATCATTCCTGCCATCTATTTCGATCTTAGGCTCGGGCTGGGCTCGTGGCTCCGGTGTTTCTAATAAGGATGATTCTTTCAAAACGGATTTTGGAAGCGGCGTAAATTATCAGGTTTACAATTATCTGTTTGGCGTTTCCACACGCTGGAACCTGACCAATATTTTGCGGGTGCGTAATGATTACAAAACCGAACAGTTTCAGGTTGAGCGTTTTAAAGAACTTTATCGAACCCCAGAAACTGCAACTCGACCGCCAGAGCCGCGACGCAGACATGCAATTTCAACTGGCATTAGAACAGGCGCGGTTAACACCCGTTCAGTTAAATGCTGCGCAAGGTGCTTTCAATCAGGCACAAGCGCGCTACGAAAGCGGCTTAACCGACTTATTCACATTAGCGCAAAGCGTTAATGCCCTTAACCGCGCCGAGGTGGACAAGTTCGTCACAAACGGAAATGCCTGGCGGGCGCTGCTGATGCAGGCCGCTGCCGCCGGAGGAGACTTGTCCATTTTCCTTAATCAGATCGCCAAATAAATAATTAATTCACTATGTATCAACTCATTCGAACCGCATTGCGGCAGCCTATATCCATTGTGGTGGTGGTGATCGGGATCCTGTTCTTCTCCGTTCTGTCCATCCGCAGCATTCCTGTCGACATTTTCCCGAACCTCGATTTGCCGACTATTTACGTCGTTCAGCCTTACGGTGGAATGGCTCCTGACCAGATGGACGGCTTCATTGCGACCCGTTATCAGGACCACTTTCTGTATGTTTCAGGCATCCGGGATGTGGATGTGAAGACCATTCAGGGGCTTTCGCTAATCAAACTTTCGTTCTATCCAGGAACCGATATGGCGCAGGCCGCTGCGGAAGTCGCCAACAATGTTTCGCGGGCAAAAGCATACATGCCCGAAGGAACAGTTCCGCCGCAAGTCGTGCGTTTTGACGCCAGTTCTGTTCCCATCGGACAAATGGTTTTCGAAAGCTCGTCCCGGTCATTGAACGAAATTAGGATTTGCGTCTTCCCGCGTGCGGCCAATGTTCAGCCGCATTGAAGGCGTTTCCAAGTCCGCCACCATTTGGTGGAAACCAGCGCACGATCGTCATCCGCGTTGATCCTGGAGCGAATGAGAAGTTACCACCTAACGCCGGAAGAGATCATTAAATCCATTGTGACAAATAACCAGCCTTCTCCTGCGGGTAACATTCGTATGGGTGACCGAACATTGATGACGCCGGGTCAACTCTTTTGATCAAAAAACCCGAAGATTTCCTCAACATCCCGATCCGCATCTGGTGCAGGACCGACCGTTTTCATCCGCGACGTAGGCACCGTGGAAGATGGCGCCTACGTTACGGTGAGTTATGCGTTGATCAACGGCCGCCGTGCGGTTTATATTCCTGTTGTTAAAAAATCAGATGCTTCCACGCTGGATGTGGTGAACAACATTCGCGCAGCATTGCCGCAATTACGCAATGCCGTTCCCGAGGATGTGAAGATTTCCTACGAGTTTGACCAATCTGTTTATGTCACCAATTCTTTGAAAAGCCTGATCACGGAAGGGATTCTCGGTGCATTACTGACCGGTTTAATGGTGCTGCTATTCCTCCGCGACTGGCGCAGCGTGATCATTGTAATTGTTACCATTCCCATTTCAATCCTGTCCGCGGTGATTTTGATGAATTTGTTTGGTCAAACCATCAACATTATGACATTGAGCGGGTTAGCATTGGCAATTGGTGTGCTGGTCGATCAGGCGACGGTGACCATTGAGAACATTCACCAGCACCAGGAAATGGGTAAGCCCAAAGAACAGGCCATTTGGGATGCTTGTAAGGAGATTGCTTTTCCTGAATTTCTGATCCTGCTGGCAATCCTGGCCGTTTTTGCGCCTTCGTTTGTGATGAGCGGCATTCCGAGATCCATGTTTTTGCCGCTGTCATTGGCCGTAGGTTTTGCTATGATCGCATCATTTTTATTATCCCAAACATTGGTTCCGGTTTTGGCCAACTGGCTATTGAAAGACCATCCGCATCACGAAGCGCCGACATTAGCATTGGATAAAAAGGAAATCGACGATGTGATTGAAGAAGGTGCGCACCCGTCATTGCCGCCGAAGGGTTTTGAGAAATTCAAATTGAAATACATTGACTTCCTGAGCAGTATTATGCGCAAAGGGAAACTCGTGGTGCCCGTTTATCTGGTCGGAGCAGTCGCATTGATCGTCGGTGGTTTTTTCCTGATCGGGACCGATATTTTGCCAAAAGCCAACAGTCACCAGTTTCAAATGCGCCTGCGGATTGCAGACGGAACGCGCGTCGAGCGAACGGAACAGGCAACATTAAAAGTGCTGGATCTGATCAAATCCGAAGTGGGCAAGGAACATGTCGAGATTTCATCGGCATATGTGGGCACGGTGCCTTCCAGTTACGGAACATCCAATATTTTCGTGTTCAATAGCGGGCCGCATGAGGCCGTTTTGCAGGTTTCTTTGCGAGAAGATTTTCCAGTAAAAATGGATGCATTGAAGGAGAAACTGCGCGAACGCATCGGCAAGGAAATTCCTGCATTGAAAATTTCCTTTGAACCCATTGAGCTTGTCGATAAAATCATGAGTCAGGGCGCCTCCACACCGATTGAGGTGAGCGTGGCTGCGAAGGATGTGGAAGAAGCGGGAAGATTTGCCAAGAAAATTCAAAAAGAAATGCAGCATATTGCATTCTTGCGCGATGTACAAATTGCGCAACCGCTGGAATATCCGGTGCTGAATGTGGAGATCAACCGCGAAAGAGCGGGTCAGTTAGGCATCACTTCTACGCAGGTTGCGCGATCCATGGTCGCCGCCACTTCATCAAGCCGTTTTACAGATAAAAACCTTTGGCTTGACGATGCAAAAGGATTGGCCTATCAGGTTCAGGTTCAGATCCCGGAATATCAGATGACTTCTGTCGAAGACATTGGAACAATTCCCTTGAAAACGGGTGTTAGCAATCCCCTATTGGCCGATGTTGCCACATTTTCGGAAAAAACAGCGCCCGGTGAATATGACCGCGCTGGACCGAACCGGTTGGTAACCGTCACTGCCAACATTCATAAAAAGGATCTGGGTGCAGCCACAAAAGCCGTCCAAACAGCCATAAAAAACGTCGGCGAACCTCCGCGTGGGGTTTTGGTTAGAGCTAAAAGGACAATCCGATCTGCTGACCGAAACATTGGGCAGCTTACAGGTTGGTTTGGTAATCGCTATTGTGATCATGTTCCTGTTGCTTTCTGCGACATATCAATCATTTAAGTTATCACTCGTTGTTCTCTCGACGATCCCAGCAGTGGTTGTCGGCTCCATCAGCTTGCTGCTTTTGACCGGCGCGACATTGAATCTGCAATCTTATATGGGTCTGATTATGTCAGTCGGGGTTTCTGTGGCGAATGCGATTTTAATGGTTACCAACGCGGAAAATCTCCGTTTGCAGCTTAATGACTCACATAAGGCTGTGATCTTAGCAGCCGGAAGCAGGATGCAGGCCGATCTTAATGACCAGCATCGCGATGATCGCCGGGATGATTCCGATGGCATCGGGGATGGGTGAAGGCGGCGACCAGATTGCACCGCTCGGACAAGCTGTAATCGGTGGTTTGATCGCATCCACATTGGCTTCTCTGCTAATTCTTCCGGCCGTTTTCACAATGGTTCAGAAAAAAAGCATCCATTCAATCATTATCACTCGATCCGGAAGATCCGGAAAGCAATTTTTTCCGCAAAAAACTTCAAAATTCCCTTTCTATGAACACCCTAAAATCACTTTTAATCATTGGAACGCTGTCTTTCGGATTCACGTCATGCAATTCCGAGGCTGAAACTACGGAGCATAAGGAGCAAAAAGCAGAAAAGGAACCTGCGGTTGAAATGGCCGTAGTGCAAAGTTTGAAACCTGCCAAACAGCTCACATTGCCCGGCGAATTAAAACCCTGGAATAAGGTCAGCATCTTCTCATCCAAAGGTGAAAGGATTTGTAAAAAGCGTAAATGCAGACCGCGGAACGATGGTTCGAAAAGGACAGATTCTGGCTACGCTCGATAGCACGAGAAGTCTTATATCTGAATTGAGCCAGGCGGAGGCGCAGCTACTTGCTTCCGAAGCCGCATTACACGAAAGTCAGACCAAATTTCAGACCAGTTCCATGACCTATAATCGCCTTTTGCGCACTAACAAAACCCAGGGTGCCGTGTCGCTCAACGAGTTGGATATCGCTAAAGCGAGGTCGATCACAGACAGTTCGGCAGTCGCGATGGCCCAGGGAAATGTGCAGGCTGCGCGCTCCTATACGGAAACAAAATCAGCACTTAGCTAAAATATCTGAGAGTTGGCAGCACCATTCGACGGCATTATCACCGGAGCGGGCACTGAGTCCGTCGGGGCGCTTTGGGTAGGACCGGGAGAAAGCGGCGCCAAACCATTATTTGTTTTGGAAGACAACACAAAACTCCGTTTAACGCTGGCAATCCCAGAAAAATTGATCGGTCAATGCCATTCCCTCCAAAGGCGAAATCAACTTCACCGTTTCAGCCAGTCCGGAAAAACAATACAAAGGCATTTACGCCAGAAGTTCGCGAACATTATCTGAACGAAAACCGCTCCATGATGACCGAGTTCGACGTCGATAACCGTTCCAACGAACTCAAAGCAGGCATGTACGCCCAAGTTTCACTCAACTCAGCCCGCACCACCAACACATTATTCGTCCCCACGTCGGCAGTAGTCTATTCCAGCGAACAAATTTTCGTGATCCGGGAAAACAGATAGAAAAAAGCAGAACGGGTGCCTGTGAAACGGGGAACCGTTGTGGACACACTAGTCGAAGTTTTCGGTCGACCTCCACGCAGGCGATCCGATTGTGAAGTAGGCTTCGGAGGAGTTTAGGAATGGGGAGAGTTTGTAAACAACAAGAGCGCTGAAGGTTAGCCTTCACGCTCTTTTCAATTTGGTCGATTACTCTATTAATTCCTGCTATATGTATCCGACGTGGCTTGCGGGAAAGTCCTCAGAATGTCCGTCTCACGGCGTTTTTTACCATCGTTTCGCGGTCTTCTTTTTTGGTTGGCGCTTTCACCTTTCCGGAAGCCCATCCTCGCCAAACCATCCGGTCGCCGTTTTTCTGATAAATGTTCAGGATAAAACGGCTTTCCCTGATAGTCGTAGGTCGAAATGTTGTTTCCGCCGCCGTACCACCACATATAAGGCGAGTACATGTTGTTGGAACGCACTTGCTGACGATCTTTCACATCCGTCATAAACCTTACGATGATGTCAGGATTTTTGGCGTCCATTTTATAACCTTTGGCCTCCATCACTTCCACAACCGCATCTCCAAGCCTTCTTCTGTTCAATTCACTTCCCAAAAGCGGATCCGTTTCCATGTTGTGTTCGGCTTCCACTTTAAACGTTTTGAATTGTTTTAGGTTAACAGAAGAATCATAATCATAACTTACCTGCAGCGCCCTGGCTGCATCCCATCATTAGCAGCCCCGCAACGACCACCGCTGCGGTGACTTCATCAACTTCACTATGGTTTTCATATTTGTTTGAACGTTTAGTTATTGTATATATCTGACAGTTTCCGAGGGCAAAAGTTTAATTGTTCGGATGACAATATCATATAAACTATAAACAAAAAATTTTGGTATATAAGTTTAAAAAAATCCATTTTTTCAATCACTAAAATGCGCGTTTCCGCCGCATTAACGGCGATGCAAACGTTTGCACTGAAAGCGGTCTATTAACAGGATGCGGACTAGTGAGAAATGGTTGTAAAACAAAAAAGCGCCGGGTTAGCCGGACGCGAAGCACTGGGATTTATAGGGACCACAAAACTTTTATACCAACCTAAACTTTCTTGTAATCCGGGTGTTTGTAAGGATCCCGATATGGTCGGGCTAAGAGCGCATTTGCCTTCTCTATCCCCTACAATTTCGCGTTTTACCGGATCATAAACAATGGGTCGCCCGGTTTTCATCGAAAGATTTGCAAGAATGCAGCTGGCCGTCGAAATGTGTCCTTCTTCAATGTCGGCAACAGGTTTGCTGCTGCTATCAATCGCACTCAAAAAGTCGAGCATATGGAGCCTTGTGGCGGGTGCTGCGTTCAGTTCAATGGCCTTTTCTGTCACATCTTCCGGGTATTTTTCTTTTTCAAAAACCACATCTTTGTGGATCTTTTCGCCTTTGCCGTTGGGAATGAAATCATAAGCCATTGTACTCGCCCATAATGTTCCTTTTTCGCCATACAAAGTGAATGACCACGGATAATCGGGATTGTTGGGCGTTCCCCAGGTGCGGTGCTGCCAAACGCAATTCAATTCATCATATTCAAAAATGGCCGATTGCGTGTCCGAAATGTTTGATTTCCCTTCCTTTTGAACATAAATGCCGCCCGTAGAGCTAATCTTTTTCGGCCAGCCCAGTTTGAGCATCCAGCGCACCGTGTCAAACATATGGACGCACATATCGCCCGTGATCCCGTTTCCATATTCCATGAATGTGCGCCACCAGCGAACGTGTGGCAAACCGTCATAAGGCCGCAATGGCGCGGGGCCGGTCCATTTTTCGTAATCCAAAAAGTCGGGCACTGCTTCAACGGGCGGATTGCCATTATTTCGCATGTGGAAATAACAGCACATTTCAACGTGTGAGATTTTGCCCAGCAAGCCAGCATCAACAATGTTCTTTTTCGCATCGATCAAGTGCGGCGTACTCTTGCGCTGCGTCCCCACCTGAACCACTTTTTTATACTTTCTTGCAGCGGCCACCATTGCCTCTCCCTCCATCACATCAACGCTGATCGGCTTTTGAACATACACGTGCGCTCCTGCTTTCACGGCGTCAATCATCTGCAATGCATGCCAATGATCCGGCGTGCCAATGAGCACAATGTCCATTTCATTTTCAGCCAGCATTTTTTGATAATCGGCATAAAGCTTCGGCGTCTTCCCCGATTTCTGCCGTTGGCTCACCAGTTTTCCCGCTTCATTCAACTGATTTTTATCCACATCACAAAGCGCAAGCACTTCAACCGGAGCCACTTGTATCAACCTGAACAAATCGCTTTTTCCATACCAACCAGTTCCAATAAGCCCCACGCGGAGCATTTTAGCAGGATTAATAAGGTCCATTCCCCTCGCCCCAAATGTAGAAAGCGCAAGCGCCGCCGTAGCGCCATGCAGTAAAACTCCGGCGGTTGATATTGAAATTATTCATTGATTGAATGGTTGGTTATGGTCTGGTTTAGTTGTGATTAAAAGGGATTTGCCCGGCTGGTTTACTTTCAGCAAAATTTTTTATTTGAATTGCGTGACCAATGAAATGCTTCGCCGTATCAATGGAAAAGCAATTTAAAGGATATGAATTCAGAATATTACGAGACTGAAGCTAGTGAAGACGGCTTGGAGTTTCTGTTTGATAGCATCAGCGAAAAGAAGACAATTTCAAAAATCATTACATTCACACGTTACTCTGATAGCATTGATGTGTACAATCTGGCTTTTGGCGATTTGAAAGAGAATGCTGGGATTGATGATTTGGCGGTTAGCAATAATGCTGATATGGAAAAAATAATTGCAACTGTCATTCAAAGTATTTATCTGTTTTTTCAGGAAAATCCGAAAGCATTGCTTTATATAGAAGGAAGTACATCTCAAAGAACCCGTCTGTACAGGATGATTATAAGTAGAGAGTTAAGCACGTTTCAAAAAGACTTTGATATCTTTGGAAGGATTAAGTCAGAGGCTGAGCCATTTGCCAAGAACCGCCCTTATGACGGATTTGTTGTAAAACTGAAATTCAAATCACATCATTATGCAAAGCAAAGTTAAAATAGTCCGTTCTATTGCAAAGAACGAAAAAGAACGTGCAGCGATTGACGCATTTTCACAAAGAAAATTAGAACAGGTGAAGAAAAGTCTGGATAAGATGGACCTTAGTGTCTTTTTCGATCAAAAGGAGTTATAAACACTCCTACTTCAAATACTGCTCAACGTTTTCCTTAGTTACCAACTGAAACGGAATCAATACCTCTTTTTCAAACTTCTCTTTCTTCGCCGCCTTCACGGCTGTTTCTTATCGCCTTTCCGCCTTGTTCCTGAGCATTCTGGAAAATAGTAGCATTCAGCGCTCCTTTTTTTACGGATTGTAAGGCATCCGGAATTGCGTCTACACTTACAACGATTACTTTGTCTTTCAAACCCGCTGCTTCGAGGGCTTTTACGGCTCCCATGCCCATTTCGTCGTTGTGCGCGAAGACGGCGTTGATTTTTGAGCCGTAGGATTGGATCCAGTTTTCCATTAAAGACATGGCTTTTGCGCGGTCCCATTCGCCGGTTTGCTCTGCCAGCAGTTTCATGCCTGGATTGGCTTTCAGGATTTCTTTTGCACCATTGTCGCGTTTGATCTGAGCAGCTTGACCCATAAATCCGTGCATAATGAGCACATTTCCTTTGCCGCCGAGTTTTTTAGCAAGATATTTCATAGCAATGCGTGCAGATTCAGTATCATCGGAACCGACAAATGCGGTTGGTTTGGCGGAAGTCTCTGAATTAACATTGATGATCGGAATGTTGGCATCCATAGCAAGTTTCACGGCTGGCGAGCTGGCTTCCACTTCGCAAGGGTTCATGATAATTGCGTCCACGCCTTGGGCGATGAAACTTTCCACTTGCTCCACTTGCTTCAAAGCAGACCTTTCTGCGTCGACCGTGATCAGTTCAACGCCCAGCTCCTTGGCTTTGGCTTCCATTTCATCGCTGACATTAACGATAAATTCATTCTGCATACTTAGCATCGTGGCGCCTACAACCAGCTTTTTACCGGATCTGCCATCCGCGCCTTCATTTTTTTGAGACTGGTTACAGCCTGCAACTGCCAATGTTAATGCTGTTAGAAAGAAATATTTCATTGAATGCGCCATGCTATCCTAATTCGATTTTTAAAAACTAATGATCTTTTTTCGCCCATGCTATCCAGCACAACCGCCCCGATAATGATGATGCCCATCACAACCTGCTGATAATAAGAAGTCACATTCAGCAGGTCCAGACTGTTACTGATCACGCCAATG
Source organism: Dyadobacter sp. AC419 (assembly GCF_979253085.1). Lineage (NCBI taxonomy): Bacteria > Pseudomonadati > Bacteroidota > Cytophagia > Cytophagales > Spirosomataceae > Dyadobacter > Dyadobacter sp. AC419. Next base: position 25,952 of record NZ_CEEDCD010000031.1, read on the forward strand.
AGCAACGCACCGATTAATGTTCCGGTCATGGTGCCGGTGCCACCTGATGTGCTTGTTCCGCCGATGATGGCGGCAGCAATGGCATCGAGCTCGAAACCTGCTCCGGCATTGGGCTGCCCGGTCGTAATCCTGGATGTGAGCAGTATTCCGCCTACCGCAGAAAGCAGTCCGCATAGCGTATATACCCACATTTTTACATTGCCAACATTGATTCCCGATGCACGCGCCGCCTGCTCATTACCGCCCACCGCATACATGTAGCGACCGAGGACGGTCTTATTTAAAATAACAGAACAAACTACGAACGCGATGATGAGGATAATAATGGGAAAAGGAATGCCGAACACATTGCCGCCTCCAATAAAATTAAATGAATCTGACAAATTAGAAACAGGCCTGCCTTTACTCAATATCAATGCTAATCCACGCCCAATGGTCATCGTGCCGAGCGTTACGATGAAGGGTGGAACTTTGCTTTTGATCACTACAAATCCATTGAAAGCACCAAATAAAACTCCGGCCGCCAAACCCGTTAGCAACGGCACCAACAATGGATAAGTGTCCGGATGCGCGAACATGGCTGCCGTAACTCCGGCAACGGCAACCATTGAACCAAGCGAAAGATCGATCCCCCCAGTGATAATCACAAAAGTGACGCCGAATGCGAGCAATGCGTTGATGGAAACCTGCGTCCCAATGATCATCAGGTTCGGAACAGTAAAAAACCGGGGTGTGCTCAGTGCTAATGCAATGCATATCAATGCAAAAGCGAGGAAAATGCCGTATTGTGTAAAACGCTGTAAGCGGAAAGATTTATCCATAATGCTTTTGATCACGCAACCGCGTATTTCATAATTAATTCCTGCGTCGCTTCTTGTTTGGAAAGGATCGCCGTTTGTTTTCCTTTTGACAAAACCAAAATCCGGTCACTCATTCCCAGGATTTCGGGCAGCTCAGAAGATATCATAATAATGGCAATTCCTTTATCGGCAAGGCTTCTGATGAGTTTATATATTTCAAATTTCGCCCCCACATCCACCCCTCTTGTTGGTTCATCAAGAATGATGATTTCGGGTGCAGCGAGCAGCACTTTTCCTATGACTACCTTTTGCTGATTGCCCCCGCTCAGATAGCTGACTTTCTGATTCATATCCGCAGTTTTAATGTGCAGGTCTGCGATCATTTGCTCGGTGGAAGTTTTTTCAGTTGACCCATTGATGAAAATGCCCTTTTTATGACGCTTCATGCTGGCCAATGTGGTATTATCCTTCACCGACATGCCGGGAATAAACCCCAGACCCTTGCGATCTTCACTCACATAACCGATCCCGTTTTCAATGGCTTGCCGGGGTGTTTTATTCGTTACAGCTCTGTTTTTAATGCTGATTTCACCGCTGTCCTGCTTATCCAAACCATAAATTACCCGTGCAATCTCAGTTCGTCCGGCTCCCACTAACCCTGCAAAACCAAGGATTTCCCCGGCGTGGACGTCGAAGTTTATGTCGGCAAACTGCCCTTTTTTGCTTAAACCTTTCACTGAAAGCGCCAGCTCACCTTTTGTAAATGATGATCCAGGAAACATATGGTCAATTTCCCGGCCGACCATCAAGGAGATCAGTGATTGCTTATCCAGCTCAGAAGCAGGCTTGGTGGCAATGTATTTTCCGTCCCGCAAGACGGTTATGGTGTCCGAAATCTGGAAGATCTCGTCCATTTTGTGAGAGATGTAAATGATGCTTACTCCCTTCGCTTTTAAATCTTTGATGATCTTGAAAAGTGTATCAACTTCCTTATCAGAAATGGCCGAAGTTGGCTCGTCCATAATAATCACTTTTGCATCATTTGAAATCGCTTTTGCAATTTCCACCATCTGCATCTGAGCGACACTAAGATGCTTTATTTTGGATTTAGGATTAATGTTGACACCCATTTCATCCAGTAACGTCGCCGCTTTTCTGTCAATGGAAGTGTCATTCAACCAGCCGGATGTCCAGCCTTTTCTTGCTGAAATTTCCTTTTCTCTCCCTAAAAAAATATTTTGCGCAACAGTCAGTTCTGGAATGATCAGAATTTCCTGGTGGATCATTGAAATGCCCTTTTTCAATGTGTCGCTGACTTTGCTGTTTTTTAAATTTTGTCCTTCAAAAACAATTTCCCCCGAATCCGGCGCCAGCAAGCCGATCAGAATTTTCATAAATGTAGATTTCCCAGCTCCATTCTCCCCCATCAAAGCATGCACTTCTCCCCTTTTTAGCTCAAACTGAATATTGTCCAGTGCTTTCACACCGGAAAATGATTTTGAGAGATTTGAGACTTGGAGGATTGTTCCCATCATTCTTTTTTAATCCCCCGGTTGAAACCGGGGGCAATATTTTTGTTTTGGGATTCTTTTTAGATAATAAAGAAGTCAAGAACACATATTGGATGCAAGACCCTCAAAAACAAAACATTGCCCGGGGTTGAAACCCCGGGCTTTATGATAATGGAAGATAAACTGGAATAGGACAGGATAAAGCTGATTTAAATTAGCCTTCCCAAGTCACATTAGTGTCTTTCCAGCTCTTTGAAGCTGCCGAATCCAAAACTGCTTCGCAGACTTTCTGGGTTTCGTAAGCGTCTTTGAATGTTGGGCGGCACGGCTCATCGGTTTGCAGGCTTTCGAAAAAGTCGGCGGCTTGGTGGATGAATGAATGTTCGTAACCAATGCTCGTACCCGGAATCCACCAGCGCTTCATGTAAGGCTGGTCGCTGTCTGTTACCAAAATTGATCTCCAACCGCGGACGATGGATTCGTCGCTATGATCGAAGAATTCCAAACGGTTCAAATCGTGCAAATCCCAACGAATGGATGCATGCTCACCATTTATTTCAAATGTATAAAGTGCCTTGTGGCCGCGTGCGTAACGCGTTTGATTCAAAAAGACCTAACGAGCCGTTATCAAAGTGACAGTGGAAAATACATGCGTCATCGATGCCTACTTTTTTCACTTCGCCGCTGGCCGAATGCACGCGTTCTTTGATAAATGTCTCGGTAACAGCCGAAACATCCTTGATGCCGCCGTTGATCCACATCGCTGTATCGATACAATGCGCCAGCAAGTCGCCGGTCACGCCGGAGCCGGCTGCGTCCACATCCAGTCGCCACGTTGCAGCGCCTCCTTGGGGAACGTCCGGATTGATGGTCCAGTCTTGTAAGAAATTGGCACGATAATGGAAAATACGGCCCAATTTGCCTGAATCGACGATTTGCTTGGCTAATGTTACGGCGGGAACGCGGCGGTAATTATACCAAACCGTGTTTTTTACACCGGCTTTTTCAATGGCATCCACCATGGTTTTGGCTTCTTCCAATGTTCTTGCCAATGGTTTTTCACAAAGTATCATTTTGCCCGCCGCCGCAGCCGCGATCGCGATTTCGGCATGCGTGTCATTGGGTGTGCAAATGTCAATTGCGTCAATGTCATCGCGCTCGATGATCTTTCTCCAATCCGTTTCGATGGATTCGTAACCCCACTGCTCAGCAAAAGCCCGCACTTTTTCTTCGTTGCGTGAGCAAACTGCCTTTAAAACAGGGCGATATTCCAGCTCCGGGAAGAAGTCGCCTATTCTTTTATATCCATTGGAATGCGTGCGGCCCATTAATCCGGTTCCGATCAATGCAATCCTGATTTCTTTTTTATTTGACATATTCCTGAATTCAAATCGGTTAAACGATGGTAGAAACAACTGAATCTTCCTGATACCAGCCATGCGCCTGACGCACTTTCACCAGCGCCGCAAGAATGTCATTCCAGGTTTGCTGATTGGTCATCACCTCGTTCGGGAACATGCAGCCATCCCAGCAAATGTGACGGAATGCCTTGGTAATGTTGCCGTTTTCATCCCGCATCCAATATCCGGCGTCTTTTGTAATGTCCAATCTGCCGTTTGGATCGGTTGCCAGACGAGTGACGGCCCGTTTTATCGTGCGAACCTGTTCCGTGAACCGTTCCGTCGTTTTGTGCAACGTGGAAATCGAATGTATACGGACGCAATTCAGCAGTCATTTTTTTCAAACCCTCTTCCAAAGCAAAGCGATCGCCCCATTGGAAATCAACTGGTAAAATGCGATGTTCAGGTGCATTGTAACCCAACAGATAAAGGAATGTATGTGACATATCAGCCTGGAAACCCATATTCGGACGGTCCACAGCGTGCAATGTGTCAAGCATCGCCCGCCAGCTGTGCATTCCGCCCCAGCAGATTTCACCTTCGGCAGCGATTTTTTCACCAAAATCAGCAGCAACGTCACAAGCGCGTCTGAATGTTTCAGCGATTTGCTTTGTATTGGCAGCAGGATCAACCGCCCAAACTTCCGGAGAAGCAGCTGAGTCAACACGGATTACACCGCCTTCACGAAGGCCAAGATCACGTAGTTTTTTACCAAAAATACAAGCCTGGCGCACCTGCTCTACAAATGTGTCTTTCGCCTCCTTAGTCCCCATCGCAGAACCAGCCCAGACGTTCGCGACAAGACTTCCCACTTCGAGGTTAAGGCCGCTCAGCTTTTCAGCCAGACGTTCCGCTCCGCCGTCCTGGTTCATATAAATACCAACATGCGGGTCAAAAAGACCTAAGTCAACGCCGTCAAAACGGACGCCATCCACTTCCGCAGAGGCCGTTTTTTCAAGCATTGTATCAAAAGAAATAATGGGCTCTTCATCAGAACCTTTTCCAATTATGCCAGGCCATGTGGCATTGTGGAGCTTGGGATAATTATTTTCTGGCATGGTTTAAGAATTTATTGGTTAAAGAACTAAGTCAGGATTTCCCGGACCGAAGTGTTTTAAGATTACAATTGGATCTGTTTTGGAAGGATTGCTGATCACAACTCCTTCTGTTGCAGCTTTTTCAGTTACGAAAAACTCATCATTCGTCAGTTGTCCGTAACGGATCAATGCGGGTGTTTCAATGTCCCATTCGCCAAACTTACCGTGGCCCTGCATCACGATCATTCCGTATGCGCCACCGTCTTTAATTGTTACGGTTTGCCCGGGGAATACGGTCAATTCTTTGGCACTGTAAGCTTCGTTTTTGTAGCAAATCCAGTTTTCGCTATATCCTTCAGCTTCCATTTCGGCAACATCTTTCACCGGTTTCGGACGCATGAAATGTTTCTCCATCAAATTAGGATTAACATTCAAATCCCAGTCGATTACTTCCATCAACAAGTCGTAATCGCCAATTCTGTCTTGCGGGGTGCCTTTCCAAAGCAACTCCTCGGGAATAACAGCCTCGTTCACAAGTGATTGATACATCGCAAAAATATCTGAAGCTTTCTGGGGCTCATATGTACACAAGCTACCCGGCGCGTGCAGCATGCCGGGAGGCACATCCCAGCCCGTACCCGGTTCCAGACGAAATGCCTGAGAGTAATTCGTTATTTTATTGTCACCCTTGGTGAAGTTCATCAGACACTCCTTGATCTGTTCTTTGGAAGTTCCGGGAGCAATTCCAATGAATGTATAAGGAAAATCGCCGCCATGGTTGTTGAGTTGCGGCGGGAAATAGTAGGCTTCCGGCTTTCCATTCTGGCCCACCATTGCGGCGTGCTCGTCTCTGTGGTGGATATGGTGCGGAAGCGGGCCCATATTATCAAAAAATTTGGAATACATCGGCCAGCTTTTGTATTGATCCCAAAGTCTGTTACCAATAATTTCACCTTTCAGCTCTTCCACCGCATCCCGCAATGTGACTTTTTGAACGCCTGATTCATCTTCCAAAACAATTTGGCTCAAACCTTCATTTTCGCCTGTCAGCGGCCCGTTCTCCGCGGGAGTAGTAGAAGATAACCAGCGCTCATCGATACCGCCACGCTCTCCACCCAGTACATAATAATCGTCCGGATGTAATTTGATCCTGCGGCCGGGAACGCAAAATGAACGCGGCACCCAGGTCGGCGCCAAACGCAAAATTCCTTTTCCCTGCTCTAACGCCTTTTCAGCTATACTCGAAAGTCCCATTGTGGTTAAAAGTTGGTTTAGTTATTATTATATATCTCCTCTCCTTATAAAAAGTATTCATCAATTGCCTCCTGCTCCGTCATCACATTCAATTCAACATCGTAAACCTTCGTCTCCTCAGGGCTAATGAAAATCAATGTCTTATCTTCTCTCGCCTTCGCCTGCCCAGACAGCGGATGCGTGCTCGGTTCCAACCCGGTAACGTATTCTCCTTTGCCCCAATGTTGCCAGTTAGCCATCCAGGGCAGTTGTTCTTTTTTGAATTTTAATCCAACAGCCAGACCGATCTTCTCATTATAAAGTCCGCAAACGCTGTCGCCGAAAATATCCGCTTCAATGTCAACCAAAGCAACTTCTTCACCGCTTCCGAGGTGATCTTCCAATGGCGCAGGACACTTTTTGAAATCGTTTCCTTCTTTGAAAATTTTGGCATTTTCTTCGCCGTGTCTTGGATGCCATTTGCCTCTCCAAAGAATGTCCGTTCCTTCGTCAGCGAGCGGCCAGCCAAAATTGAAATGATATAAAAGCATATGCGGAGACGGCGTGTTGCCTTTATTGGTAACCTCGTCATGAATGCGGATTCCGGGTTGTCCTAATGTTGCCGAAATGGTTCTGCGCAGTTCCAGACTTGGCCCAAATGGTTTGGTTTCCTTGATAATGCCGGTAATGCTCATTTCCAGTTTCCCAGCTCGTGGCTCGGGCTGAATAATCGACACAATTTCTGCGGGAGAATTGCTGATCAGTCCGTGCAAACCTCTGTCTCCGAATTTGTCCGATTCCGGTCCGCCTACATGCGTAAGGCCGCAAGTGGTAAGCAAGCCTCCGCCGAATGTTCTTAACCAGTCAATGCCTTTGTCAGAAAAAGGCTGCGGATAAGTGATGCCGCCGTGGCTCAGCCAGGCCAGACTATGCTGATTGTAAAATGCCTCGGCAATGTCCATCGCCCTGTCAATGACCACTTTAAAACGCAAACCTGCGCCGGTGTTGATCCAGGCAATGCGTGTTCCTCTTCCCGCGCCATTGTCCAGAACGGACGTTTCAATGCCGCCTATCTGCGCGTGATTGGATACTTTGTCCGTCCAGTCCTGATTTATATGCTCCGCACTTTCCATTTTGTATTAGGTCAATTCAAAAATAAAAAAGGCGCTAATCACCTCGTTTTAATGTGTTTTTGAGAGAAAATCCCTCACTCTCTGGTTGAAATCATCCGTGTTTTCGAAGTGAAAAGCATGTCCGAGCTTGTCATAAAGGAAAAGCTCAGCGTTCGGAATGCCGTTTGCGACTTCCTCTGCCATCCAAACGGGCGTAAAAATGTCTTCCCGGCCTCCTATCACCAATGTTGGTTGATTAATTTTACCCAAATCGTTCAGCGCGTTGTGATTAATGCAAGCGGCGGCCTGACCTTCCAAGCCGTGTAAAGGCTGTGGATAAGGATTTACGGCATCCTGTTTTCTGCCCAATTCCAGCTCTTCATGCTTTCTGGGATCGTCCCAGGATGATTTGGAAAAAATTAGTAATTGAATGTAAAGACTAAATTCCTCGGGTCTGAACCGCGCTTTGCTGTTCATAATGTGCTGGAATAAACCTTTCGCATATGCATCGCAGCGCGCCCAGGGACACATTAACACCAATGATTTGACCTTATTGGGATGCCTGATTGCGAGTTGCTGCGCAATAGTGCTGCCCATGGAACAGCCCACAACATTCACATTCTCCAATTCCAGCGAATCCAGCAAACCGGCGTAGTCATCGGCCATTTGTTCGCTGGTATATGCGCCTGCGGGTTTGTCGGTTTGCCCTACGCCCCTGTTATCGCCGATGATGCAGCGAAAATGGTGTTTCCAATCGGCCACATGCACATTCCAGACTGAACCGGCGCAGTAATGCCCATGATCAGCAAAAGCGGCTCGCCGGAGCCCCTTTCCTCGTAATACATGTTTATTCCGTTGGTTTTTATCGTTGGCATTTACAAGTTATTTTCAGGAAGCCCCGCTGGGGCTTAAACATTTGTCAATTCGTTTTGCTAGAAACAGGGAGCTCCTCCGGAGCCTTAGCAATGGCAGATCAATCTGCCGACGGCCGATTTTCGACAGCCGATGTTATTTTAATGCTGGAATCAGGTCATTTTGGATCCAATTGCCGTCGTGGGTGGTTACGAAATCAGGATCTTCCAATGCTTCCTTTCCTTCGTCTTCACAAATGATCCAGCCGCTATAATTAATGTCTTTGAGCCATTGCGTGACGCCTAGCAAATCGACTTTTCCGTTACCCATTAAGGTAAATTCAGGATTTCCGTCCCAATCTTTATAATGAACGTGGTTAATGAGCGACTGATATTCCTTCATTTTGGAAAGCGGGTCCATATCGCCGTTGATAATGTGGCCCACATCCGGCGTCCAGCCTGTAACCGTCGAATCGAGCGATTCCAGCACGATTTTGTAATCTTCGGCCGTGCGGATAATGGATGTATGCGGTGAATTGGGGTGGTAACTGCAAGGAACGCCTTTGTCCGCTGCACGTCGTGAAACCGTGTTGACAATGTTCACAAGCCGCTTTTGGCGTTCGGCAAGATCGTGGCGACCTGTTGGAATTTGCACTGTATTTAAAACCGCACCCGGAAAACGTTGCAAAACTTTGATCGCATGATCTGCCACTTCGCGCTCGCGTTCGGTTTCTTCCGCCTCATTCCAATCCAATGCCAATGCCAATGCAGCCAGCTCAATGCCTTGTTCGTCCAACTTTGCTTCCAGCTTATCCGGATCGATCAAATCGCCCATCCAGGTGAAAATCGGTTGAATTCCGGTAAATCCGGCTTTCGAGATGACTTCAATCATGTGGCCGAGCCGACCTTGATGCGTTTGCCCGTTGTTGCTCATAAACCAGGTGTAAACCTCTGATCCGAAGCGAAATGGAAGTGTTTGAGACATTAAATGCTTTTTATTTTTATATAAATCAAAAATTATTTTGTCTTCTTTTTGACGATCTCGCCCGGCATAATGAGCGAATCCCAGCCTGCAAGATCCGCAGGCTTCACGTTGGCCTTATAACCGCTAAAATTGAAGGTTGTGGGTTTGTACGGCCCTACGAAAGCAATGTTATTAGTCGGCTTAATGTCATTTTCCATGCCCATCGCCCAAAAAGTTGCATTCAGCGCCATTCTTCTGAATCCATCATTTAAAATGTCTTCGGAAGCACCGTGTGTGGTGGTGAACGAGCGCCCCTTTTTGCCATTTTCGACCTGATATTCCTTAATCCAGGCAACTGGTAGCAATTCTTTGGTTTTGTCAGGCTCGGAAGTTGCGGTCATGCCGTTCAGGACCTGGCCTTTTGCGAGCACTGTTCCCTTAGGCTCAGCTGTGTAACCGCCGGATTGCACCCACATATCTTTCACGCCGCGCATGATCGGGTGCGATTCCTGTGATTTTTCGATAATGATCTTCGAAGATTGCTTGTGATTGGTGCCATAATGAGAAACCCAAGTTTCGCCCAGCACATATTCGCCAAAACCATCTTTCCAATTGGACTTATCACCTTTATAATTCCAGCTGTAATGTGCCCATTTCGGATCGTTTTTGATTTCAAAAGCGTGGGTGGATGTGCGGAAAGCGACGATAGGCCCGCCGCGTTTGATATAATCGTCAATGTGCTGCATTTCTGCGTCCGGAAAATGGGCGAAGCGCATGAACATCACGAGTAAATCGGCCTTATCAAGCACGTCTAGGCCTTTAATGTTAGATCCGCCTGGAAAAATGTTGCCTGCGGAATCCAGCGCATACACGACGGTGCAGTTGAAGCCGTAATTTTTTGCTAAAATTCTTGCCAGTGCTGGTAACGACTCTTCCCCCCTGTATTCATGATCCGTTGCAATGAAAACGATATTTTTACCAACACCCGGACCTTTGTCGCCTTTGTAAACAACGCGATACATTTCAGCATCAAAATCTTGCGCATTTACATTCGCTGTGTTAAAACAGAAAATAAAAGCAACAATGCTGGTCAGCAGCAATGATTTCAGGATTTTTTGCATGGTTCGGGAATAAAAGTGGGTTGGTTACAGACCGTGTTTCAGGCTCATTTCGCGGATAAACTTGTATCCATTTTCGGCAATGTCCCAAGGATCTGAAAACTCGCGCCACACGCCAATCGCATTGGCAAAATCCGGATCGTTCCTTGAAAATGCCTCAATGGTAAGCCAGCCCTTATATTTGATTGCCGCTAATGACGAAAAAGCATCGTCCCAAAGCACTTGTCCATCTCCGGGCGTGCCGCGGTCATTTTCACTGATGTGCACGTGCGCCAAAACGGGCGCGATGGTTTGAAGCGCGGTTGCGTATTTTTTCTCTTCAATGTTGGAATGGTGCGTATCGAACATGGCGCGCACATTGGGATGATCGGCTGCTTTCACGAGTTTAAGCAGCTGCTCCATGGTATTGCACAGATAGCATTCAAAACGGTTCAGTGCTTCCAGCGCGAATATAATGTTGGCCTGAGCCGCATATTCTGCTGCTGCATTCAAAACCTCTCCTGCCAATGCATATTCCTGATCCTGAGCCGGACGGTTCACAAAAACCGTGTGCGCCGAGTGAAACGGGCCGCAAATGATTTTCGCATTCAGATCATGTGCGCGATCGACAGCCCATTTTATTTTATCCAAAGCCCTTTGCCGCACCTCAACTGATTCACTCACCGGATTTTCGTCCGCGCCGAGCGTCATTACAGCCGAAGTTTCGAGTCCGATATCTTTGGTATAATTCCCAACACGTTGATAAGCAGCTGATTCCTGCGGGCCCAGATAAAATTCTGCTCCGTCGTAACCGATGCCTTTCAGCCGGTCTAAAATGGGGAAAAGATCATCCGAAACCGCTGCCGTCCAGGCAAGCACATTAAATCCTATTTTATTCATTTTACTATCATTCTTGCCATTGCTGGCATGCACGCTATTGTTTGATTCTCAAATCTTTGTATTCCACTTTCATGGGTGGGCCAACGTGAACCTGCACGCCAAGCAATCCTTTCATTTTACCATTAAGCGTATCATTATCAGTTACATCGCTCATTAGCACACCATTGATATAATGTTGCAGGCGGTTTCCTTTGGCTACAATGTGAAACTCATTCCAGTCTTCACTTTTGATCAAGGTTTTCAACGAATCTGACTTTCCTAACGAGCCCGTCACTTCGAGTCCTGTCCAGGCATTTCCTTTTACGCCTGCACGCACAGCTTCGGGTGTATTTTCGCCTGTGTAAGGCTTAATCGTCGTTTTCTGACCGCGATAGGCTAATGTTGTTCTTTTGCGTTCCTCATAATTCTGGCCTGTATAATTGTTTTTTCCATCAATATCGGCCTGGTAACCTTTCAATGCAAAAGGCACGTCTGTTAATTGCTCACTTCTGTAATTAACGCCTGAATTACCGGCTGTCGCGATTTTTACCGAGCCTTTCAATTCAAAATCTGCCGGCTCACCGCCTTTCCAGATAATGAATGAATTTGTTTTCAAAAGGGTCTCCGGCGTGATTTCTCCTACAAGATTTCCATTTTCCACTCTCCAGTATTTTGGATCACCATCCCATCCTTTTAAAGATTTACCATCAAAAATAGATACGAACCCTTCTTTCTTTTGGGCTACGCTTGAAACCTGGCTTCCGATGGTCATTAAAACGGCCAGGATAAGTCCGGCGCTGATAAATCTGGAATTCATTTGGATTGTATTTATAGGTTTAAGCGACTTTTGTAAACAATGAGTCTTCCCTATACAGCAACGGCAATTTTTAGTTAACAACTCTTAAAAAAGCAGAAAATAATATCCGAAAATTCCGCGAAAATTATCCGGGGGACTATCCGGTACTAACCTGCATGGGGCACAAAAAAAGGCGGGAAAGCCTAAGCTCTCCCGCCACATCACAACCAACTTCACTCAACGAACTTCACTAACTCAATTCATTAAGGCATCAAAACTGTGTCGATCACGTGGATCACGCCTGTTCGATTGATACACATCTGCGATGGTTACTTTTCCTTTGTTACCTTTTGCATCAGTAACGATCAGGTCTTTTCCGTCCATAGAGAACGTAAGTTCAGCACCCTGCGCTGTTTTCGCCATTGCCTTTCCTTTTCCGTCCTCGATCATTTTCTGCGAACTCGATTCAGAATCAACTTTTCCAGGAATCACGTGGTAAGTCAAAACCGAAGTCAAGTGTCGCTTTGTTTTCTGGTTTCAAAAGATTGCTCAACTGTTCCGTGCCTGGCAATGCAATCAAATGCTGCGTTAACTGGCGCAAAAACCGTGAAAGGACCTGTTCCTGACAATGTTTCTACCAGGCGAGCTGCTTTTACTGCTGCAACCAATGTCGTATGGCTTTAGAGTTAACTGCGTTTTCAATCATGTTTTTATTTAGGATACATTTCTGCGCCTTGACCCACCATTTTAGATTTTTCCTGCGCGAACGCACCAAAAGCAGTCATTAAAGCCACTGCAAGAAAGCTTGTAAATTTGATCGACGTTTTCATAGGTAATAAGTTTGTTTTTTAATACTACGATATACGCCAACGCATTGCAGATAGATCGATCGGCAAGTAAATAATATTGTTCCAACCGGGTTACATCATGGCAACGGATCGCCTGCGGTTTTGGTTTTGGGATCGTAAACTGCTGACACCGTACTCGGGAATCGGCACAGCCCGTAATATAGGAGCCATTTGTTTTTGAAATATACCATTCCTTCGATGAAAACGGTTCCGGCAAGACGTATTGCCCGCTTTTCTCAAATGATTCGCATCGGGCGGAAGAAGGGGAACATCCAGTCTGGCGAGCACTTTGGAAGGGTCGTTTTTATCAAACAAAACCTGACCGGCGCAATAACTGTTGGGCGTAAAACGCTTGTCGCCATCTTCGCCTTTGTCGTTCTTACGATTATATAAAAGCACGATTCCCTTTTCGGTAACGATGGCTGGCGGGCTGCATTCGGTTAAGTTACTGTCAAAAAAGCCTTTTCTTGGAGAAATGAGGTTTACCAGATTTTCATTTTTGTCAACAAGCGGCGTCCAGTTAATGAGGTCGGTGGAAGATGCGAGATTGACATTGGCTTCTCCAAAATAGAGCCAGTATTTGCCATTGATTTTGGCAATAACCTGTTTGTCGCCGACCAGCTTCGTGATGATGGAGCCGGACTTCGACCAGATCTCATTGAACTTGCCATTGAATGCTTTCGTAAACGCAGGTCCGTGCTTTTCCCATTTCAATAAATCTCTCGACGTTGCAATGCCCAGCCGCGCTTTGTCCTGGTTCCATTGGGTGTAAATGATCACATATAAGCCATCCTCAGTGACAGCAACGCGCGGATCTTCGCAGCCTCCCGGCCATTCGTTTTTCTTCTGGTTGTCTTCTGCGGGATATAAAACGGGTTCTTTGCGTCTTTTGAATGTGATTCCGTCCTCACTTTCGGCGTAACCAATGCGCGAAGTGCGCTTTCCGATGGCGCGGCCTGCTTTGTCTTCAGCGCGATAAAGCACGACAATTTTGCCGTCTTTAATCGTTGCAGCCGGGTTGAATGTATTCGTTGGACTCCCAGTCCACCTGCCGTTTGTTCATCGGGCAAAAGAATGTTGTAGTGGAATCCGGGGAAATAACGGGATTAACACCGGCCGGGCGCTGGAAACCGCCGAATGTCCAATCGGGAAGCTTGTTTTCTTTTTGGGCAAAAGCGCTTCCTGCCAGATAATATCAGGCTTGCGGCCAAGCCGGTAAATATTTTCTTCATGGATAACAATTGGGTTAAAAATCCGACTCGAACGAATCGAGCCGGATTATACAAACTTTCTTAAAATTACCTTATCTTATTTGTTAGCCACAAGATTCACATCCAATGTAAAGTCGTTGTCGATTGCCTTGTCGCCAAGGTTTTCGAAGAAGTTGGACGAACGGAATTTGATATCATATTTCGTGCGGTCCACAGTTACTTTTGCATTAGCAGTCACTTTGTTAGCATCTGATTTTACAATGCAGGAAATTTCACATCCTGTGTGATGCCTTTGATAGTCAGTTTGCCAGCGACATCATAATTGTCACCGCCTTTTGGTGTTACCGAAGTGATAACCAATTTCGCTTGTGGATGCTTTTCAACTGAGAAAAAGTCGTCGCTTTTCAAGTGACCTGTCAATTTTCCATTCATATCCTTATCCTCGATGTCAGTCACAACAAGTGATTTCACGTCAGCGACAAAGCTCCCTCCTTTCAATTTATTTCCATCAACGATCAATGAACCACTTTCCACAGGCACTGCGCCCGCATGCGTTCCAGTAACTTTTTTAGCGCCCCAGGTTATTTTGCTGCTTTTTGTGTCTACTGCAAGTGTTTTGTCAGCAGCTTTTTTATCAGGACCGCCGGCGATTGCAGCAGCATTGAACAGCAAACCCGCAACAAGGAAAACAAACATTTTTTTCATAGTCATTCGATTGTTAAGTTGTAAAATTGATTTGTAAGATAAGAAGATATAATAAAATTTATTCGGAAACTTAAATGCACTCAGGCTTTCCAGGATCGCTTTTCCCGCTTTCCAATCTTCCAGTCCGGAAACCGCATTGATACGCCCTTTTTTTCCAACATTAACAAAATCACTGCCCAGTTCTCAGCAAAGGTCTTTGACCTGCCTATGGTTGCATAAATGTCATTCGTGCTCGCTACTACGACCGTTTTAAATTCAAAAGGTTTAATCGGGATCGGAGTAAATCCGACAACAAAATTTAAACGTCTGGACATTTCGGCATCTGCGGGTGCAACGAGCAGCGCGCCTTTAATGTTGGCGGAGCTGTGTTCCTGAGCCCAATGCGCAATGGTTATACAGCCCAAACTATGCCCAACCAGCACAGTAGGGCCTGTTAATTCACTTATTTGCTTATCTAGTTGCTTCACCCAATCTGCCTTAACCGGCCAGTCCCAGTTTTCCTGCTGCACCCTGCTGAAAAGATGCGGATACTGCTGTTCCCAAAGGGTTTGCCAGTGCTGCGGACCTGAGCTGGCCAGGCCTGGGACGGTCAGATAGTGCATATTCATTTTACTCAATCGTGACAAAAATTAGATCTTATCCTTTACGCAGCGGAACCCCAGATTATTGCTGCCGCTGGTTACTTCGCCTTTTCCACGGCTGCCTGCCTTATAGCGAATGCAATAATCGTCACTGCAAAGGAAAGAACCGCCTCGCTGTACACGTTTCACAGCACCCGGCTCATCGGGATCATAACTATCGGCCGGCCCTTTCGGATTATCCTTCGGACTTTTTTGATAATAATCCGGTCTGTAAAGATCTTCACACCATTCCCAAACATTGCCATCCATATCATACAAACCGTAAGGATTCGCAGGAAATGTCTGCACGGGAGCGGCTGCTATGAAGCCGTCTTCGTTCGTATTTTTATCGGGAAAACTGCCCTGATAAATATTAGCAACCCATTTGTTGCCGGGCTTTAACTCGTCACCCCAGTAATAAGTGTGATTGCCTTTTCCACCTTGTGCTGCATATTCCCATTCTGCTTCGGTAGGAAGCCTTTTTCCGGCCGATTTGGCATAAGCCGCTGCATCTTCATAAGAAACGTGTGTTACCGGAAAGTTTTCGCGGCCCTTAATGGATGACGACGGACCTTCGGGATGCGCCCAGCTTGCTCCTGCCACGTAATTCCACCATTGCAGCGGATTGTCCAGTGAAACCTGTGTTTTGGTTGGTGTAAAAACGGCTGAACCGGGCACCAGCTTATCGGCCGGAACGCCTGGATGAATCTGCCGGGTTCAATGGTCTTTCTGCAACTGTTTTATAACCGGTGGCTTTTACGAATGCTGCAAATTCCGCATTGGTTACCACGTGTTATCCATATAAAACCCATTGACAGAAACTTCATGCATAGGTCGTGAATCCGGAAATTCGTCGGCTCCCATCAGAAACTTACCGCCGCCAATCCATGCCATTCCGGTTGTGTCGCCTTTTCCCTCTGCGACGTAACTCGCATTTTATCGCAGCTGCGCGCGAGGGCATTCCGTCAGCAATGCAATGTGCAAGGCTGTCTGCTTTTCTTTCTTCGGCCGTTTGCTTTTTTTCACAGCCTGTTGCCGCAAAGATTGCTAAGCCTACCAAAAAATTCATTTTAACCGCTTCAACAAAATTCATAACCTAATTATTAAACCGCAGCCGATTGGCCTGAAATTGATTCTAAAAACATCTTTTAATGCACGCTTTGCTGCGTGATAACCGCACATGCCGTGCACGCCTCCACCCGGCGGTGTGGATGACGAGCATAAATAAACGCCCTCGGCCGATGTGCGATAAGGCGAAACCTGCAATATAGGCCGCGAATAAAGCTGAAAAATATCCTGGATGCCGCCATTAATGTCCCCGCCGATGTAATTGGGATTATAAGCTTCCATTGCCACCGCATTCATTACATGCTTTTCTTTAATTGTATCCTTAAAACCAGGTGCAAAACGCTCAACCTGATTTTCAATAATGTTCGTCATATCGCGGGTTGAACCATTCGGAACGTGACAATAAGCCCACGCTGATTGCTTTCCTGCGGGCACGCGCGACGGATCAAACAAGCTTTGCTGCGCCAGAAGCACAAATGGCTTTTCAACATATTTGCCTTGTGACAAGCTTTTCTCGCCATGCGCAATTTCTTCAAATGTGTTCCCTAAATGCACCGTTCCAGCCTTTTTGCATACATCGGCTGCGAAAGGAATCGGTTCTTCCAAAGCCCAGTCTATTTTGAACACGCCCATTCCATAGCGGTATTTTTCGAGCTTTGCGCGATGCGATCCGCTGAAGCTTGCTGCCCGCAATTTGCAACAGCTGTTTAGGTGTCACATCCAGCAAAACGACTTTTGAATCAGGCAGTTCATCCAGTGATTTAACTTCAAAATCTGTTTGTATTTCACCACCCAAAGATTTGAAATAAGCAGTCAGGACATTCGCTATGGACTGACTTCCGCCTTTGGGAACGGGCCAGCCGCCGAGATGAGCTGCTGCCATCAATATAATTCCAAATGCAGACGTCGCTGCATTTTGTAAAGGTTGTATCGCGTGTGCCGCCATTCCAGCCCAAAGCCCTCTTGCCTCTTTTGTTTTAAAATATTTTCGCGTCCAGGTTGCGGGTGGAATTGCTTTTAACCCAAATGCTGCCAGGTCAATCGGATGTGCTGGCCATTCCAACGGCCCGAGCAAGTCGGGAAGTAAGCCTGGCAACTTTTCGACGAGCGGCTGCATGAAATCTAAATACGCGTTTTTTATCTGCTCCTAACCCTTCCGCGGTTTCGGCCAATGACTGATGTAATGTTGCCGCGCCGCCGTCGTCAAACGGATGTGCTGCTGCATATTCGGGATGGATCATTTCCAGTCTAAGATCTTTCAATGGCAGGCTTTTGAAAAACGGTGATAACAACGCCATCGGATGCACGGCTGAACATATATCGTGCACATAACCGGGAAGTGTGAGCTCCGCCGAACGCATGCCGCCGCCAATCGTGGACTTTGCTTCAACCAGCAGAACCGACAATCCTGCACGCTGCAAAGTGATCGCCCCTGCTAATCCATTTGGTCCAGAACCTACCACCACGGCGTCATATGCTGCTTTATGCACTTTCAGACTGTTAAATGTTTTTAGCTGCTGCCAGAATTTTCAATGCTTCGTCATCTTTATATTCCTGCATCAGCGCTTTCAACTTCCCTTTCAGGTCTGCGGTAATTTTTTCAGTGCCGGGTTTGCCGTAAATGTTGGCATTCTCACTCGGGTCTTTTTCAAGATCATACAATTCCCAGGAATCGGCTCCTCCGTAGAAATAGGCCAACTTATAACGGCTTGTCCGTAATCCGAAATGTGGAAAAACGTGGTGCGGCTCGGGAAATTCGTAGTAATGATAATATGCTTCTTTACGCCACGGCACTTTGGCTGTTTGTGCGTCTTTTAACAAAGGTAAAAACGATTTTCCCTGCACATCAGAAGGCACTTTTGCTTGCGCAAGATCAAGCACCGTTGGCGCCCAGTCAATGTTTACAATCAGATCATCGACCTTTTTCCCAGGCTTAATTACACCCGGATAGCGGATCACAAACGGCGTTTTTAATGATTCCTCGTAAATAAAACGCTTATCAAACCAGCCATGCTCTCCCAGATAAAAGCCTTGATCCGAAGCATAAATCACCACTGTGTTTTTGGCCAAACCTGATTTATCCAGATAGTCGAGCAACTTCCCGATGTTTCTGTCCAACGAATTGGCAACTGAAAAATAGTCACGCAGATAACGCTGATATTTCCATTCAGTTAATGCTTTTCCAGTCAGTTTTTTGTCAGTTACTTCTTGGGCAACTTTGTCATAATATGCTTTGAAAACCTTCTTTTGCTCTGGGTTAAAGCGTTTGTAAGCATAATCGTTTTCATAATCGACGCCAACTTTCAAATCCTGTTTCAGGCGCATGGTCTTTTCAATGCTCATATCCTGCTGCATGGCTGCATTCCGTCCCTTATAATCGTCATAAAAATTAGCGGGCAAAGGGAATGTTACATCATCATACGCGCCGAGATCCTGCAAATCGGGCAGCCACTCGCGGTGGGTAGCTTTGTGCCCAACGATCAGGAAAAATGGTTTGGAATTTTCCCGTTTTTCCAGCCAGTCCACAGAAAACTTCGTGATCAGATCTGAAACATAACCGGTGTAACGGGTTGTATCATTGGGCTGACCGATAAAATCCGGATTATAATAATTGCCCTGGTCCGGCAACACATTCCAGTAATCAAACCCCGCCGGAAGACTGTTCAAATGCATTTTGCCAATCCAGGCAGTCTGATATCCGCTTTGCTGTAAAGTTTTAGATAATAATGTCTGATTCGTATCAAAGCGGGTTCGATCATTGCGCTTGTATCCATTCAAATGGCTGTATTTTCCGGTGAGCAATGTGGCGCAGGCTTGGTCCGCAGATGGAGTTGGTTACCAGATTATTGGTCAATAATGCGCCTTCGCGTGCGATGCGGTCAATGTTCGGAGTTTTAGCGATTTTGTTTCCATAAGCACCGATTCCCTGATAAGCGTGGTCATCGGAGAAGATAAAAATGATGTTTGGCCGACTTGCGGTTTGGGCTGATAAATTTCCCCCAGCAAGCGCAAGCGCCAGAATAAGAACGAATTTAGGAAGGTGAGTTAAGGAAATCCCGGAACGCATTTTCATTTACTCTATTTAATTGGTAGACAAATAAGCTATCAGAAAAGTATTTAACAAATGTTTGTCATTAAATACTTGCTGCGACCTTATGTGATCGGCTCTGTTGCCCAAATTCAGGATTTCTTTTTATTTATCCATATCTGGAAAACAAAAAAGGCCGGAACCCAATCGGATCCCGGCCTTAGCAATGAAATAAGATTCTTATTTCATTTTGTCTTTAAGCGCCTGTGCCATTTCAAGATGGTGTTTCAGAGCGGGCACTTTACCTGCTGCCCATGATTTCACCTCTGCGTCTTTGGCATCGCTAGCGGCTTCTTCAAACTCGCTGATGTCTTCTTTATGATCGTCTACCATGAAAGCAATGTAGTCCTTATCGAACTCAGCGCCCTTTTTCTTAGACAATTCGTCTATTTTTTTCTGCTTATCGTCACTCAGTGACATCGGCAAAGTAATATTTTTAGTTTGTGCCAGCGCTTTCAGTTCTTCGTTAGCTTTACCATGTTCGGTCGCCATTGTAGAACCAAATTTCTTAACATCTGCGCTTGCAGCGTTGGTTTGCGCTAATTCGCCTAGTTGCACTTCCATCATTCCGCCATCGGCAGCTGCCACAGCAAATTCTGAATCGTCTTCGAGCTTCGTATCGTCCAATTTGGCGTCATTTTGCTCTTCTGCAACTTCTTTACTGTCCTCAGCCTTGTTACTGTTACATGCTGTGAACGTCAACATGGCCGCTACCAGCAAACCACTTAATGTTAACTTTTTCATAATTGTTTTCAATTTTTCGTGATGATAGTTTTAAAAGGGTAAAAAACTGTGCCATGACGATTGTTATGAAGGCGAATTTCTCCTTTTACAAAAGTTTGTATTATTTTTGCCTGTTAGGTTAGAAATTGATTTTTGCGGTTTCTTTCTTAAATACTATTAGATGTTAAACGTGCTGACTACCCCCTATCAGCAAATAGATTTTAATGAGCCAAGACAAACAACTCCGGATTCTCCTGGCAGATGATGATGATGACGACGCCTTCCTTTTCAGGGAAGCGCTTGCCCAGGTGCCGGTTCAAACGGATCTTGTCGTGGCTGAGAACGGCATGCGGCTGATGCAGATCCTGCACAATGAAGAATACACTCCCGACCTTATTTTCCTTGATATGAACATGCCTGTTAAAAACGGGCTTGAATGTCTTGTAGAAATTCGTAGCCTGGACACGTTTCAGGAAACGAAAGTCATAATATTGTCGACTTCTGTTGCCAAATACATGCTGGATTCAGCTTATGAGGGCGGTGCACACTTGTATATCCAGAAACCCACCAGCTTTTCAGGTTTGATTGATATACTTAATAAATGTCTTTCTCCAGAATCTGCTAACGATCCTTTGATGGGCATGGAACAATTTTTGATAACTGATTAGGTTTAAGTGAATTTCATAATGCATCTATGAGTGAAGTGCGCAGTGGTCATTCGGGTGAGGACTTATTCGTTCAAAGTTTAAGAAAGCAAACAGCAGCCAGCCATCAGAAATTGGAAGATAACAATCTGTCGAGAGCGATTCTCGAAGCGGATGTTTCCGTGGCAGATTATCAGACTTATCTTTCTGCTTTATACGGCGTAACATTAGGTTGTGAAAAGGCTGTATTTCCCCAAATTCAACACATTATTCCAGATTTGAGCGAACGTTTCCGTTCGCAGATGATTGAGAAGGATCTTTTGGCAACCGGATTTTCTGCTGCTCAAATTGATGCATTGCCCGTTTACACTTTCACGTTGTCCAGTGCTGCTGAGGCCCTGGGCGCTATGTATGTTTTGGAAGGGTCCACATTAGGCGGGCGCATGTTATACAAGCATGTTAACAAAACGCTCGGACTTACGGCAGACAATGGTGCTTCTTACTTCTGGGGATATGGTGAGCACACCGGCACAATGTGGAAATCTTTCATCTCTGCATTTACACAGTTTGCACTACAGTCAGGGCAAGCAGAAAATATCATTGACAGCGCCATTCAAACATTCACGATCATAGACCATTGGCTTGACGAAGCGGTAATTGAAAAGTAACAAATGAATATTAAGAACATAGTCAATCGCGATCTTGTCAACCTGACTAATTGCGAAAGTGAACCCATCCATATACCAGGAAGCATTCAGCCGCATGGCTTTTTGCTAGGCGTTAATAAGAAGACTTACACTATTGAATTTTGCAGCGAAAACAGCGCTGAATATATCGACTTGTCCCCTGAATTGATTTTGGGAAAAGGCATTTCTGTAATTTTCCCGACGCTCCAAGCTGATGATTTTGCCCAATATGCCACTGCTCAGTTTATTGATACAGCGAAGCCTTTCGTTTTTTCACTGAACGATATTTACTATAACACGACCGTTCACGTCAGCAATGACACTTTAATTCTTGAATTCGAGCCTTTCCCGGACGGAACCGTGAACTTGCCGAATCTCTACAATCAGACGCGGACATTCGTGTCGATTATGGAGCGGACGAACTATTTGCAGGAATTATGTCAGGAAATTGCGAATGAAACGCGTGCGATCACGGGTTACGACCGGGTGATGATTTACAAGTTTGACGGTGATTACAATGGGGATATCATTGCAGAAAGCAAACGTGAAGATTTACAGTCCTTTGCAGGACAAAAATATCCGCATACGGACATTCCTGTGCAGGCGCGCGAGCTTTACGTTCGCAATCCGCTGCGGATGATTGCCGACATTAACTATGTTCCGGTGCCATTGCTAACGCTTGATGACGCGGTCGAAAAAACCAATAAATCGCTTGATCTGAGCCTTTCGATCCTGCGCAGCGTGTCGCCGATCCATATTGAATATTTGAAAAATATGGGCGTCGGCGCAACGCTGACCATTTCTTTGCTACAAAATCAAAAACTTTGGGGACTGATCGCTTGCCATCATTATTCCCCAAAAGTGCTGCCGCATTATACGAGGCTCTCTGCTTTGCTGCAAGGACATTTTCTTACGTCCCAAATTGCAGTAAGGGAAGTTGCAGAAGAATTCGAAGTGAGCCAGTTGGTCGACAAATCCCTCGGAGGTTTGCTTACCGATCTGCACGAAAATGAAAATTTTATCAAAAATTGCTATTCCTCTGAGGCGCTGCTGACGTTGGCGAATGCTTCGGGTGCGGCGATATTTCAAAATGCCCAGCTTTATAAAAATGGCATTACACCGGAAGATGAACCGCTTACGGCTTTGTTTCATTTTTTGGCAAAAAATTATAAAAAGCAAGGCCTGGTTACAGATCGTTTAACGGAAATTTATCAAGACGGAAACTCGATTTCGCAACAGGCAGCCGGCATTATTTACCACCCATTGTCATCTGGCAGTCCCGACGGGATACTTTGGATGCGCCAGGAAAAAGTGGAAACCATTAACTGGGCTGGTAATCCGGACAAAGCCATTTTGCCCAATGAAGAAGGTTTGCGGCTTTCACCCCGGAAGTCGTTTGAGCGATGGATGGAAGTCGTGAAAGGCAGGAGCGCTTCATGGAGAAAAACTGAGATCAATGCTGCTTCCAGCTTCTCATTTGCATTGGAAAAACACATTAGTTTCCAGGTGATTCAAACGCAGGAGGACGCAAACCGTGCATTGAACGAGGAATTGAAAACAGCTAACCAGGAACTGGCGAATCTCAACTGGATCAGCACCCACGATTTGAAAGAGCCGTTGCGGAAGATCCAGATCTTTGCATCCAAAGTGCTTGACCGGGAAGATCCGGACTTGTCATTGCAGGTTAAAGATTCTGTGGAACGGATGCGGTTTGCAGCAGAGAAAATGCAGCATTTGATTGAAGACATTCTTGCCTATTCCAAAGCAGGAAATATGGAAAAGGTTTTTGAGCCCATTGACCTCGATCTGATCCTAAGAAATGTGCTGCAAGAACTGCGCGACAACATTGAAGAGAAAAACGCGGTTATCCATGCTGATTCGCTGCCGACGCTTAAAGTGATCCCATTTCAGATCCATCAACTATTTGTGAACCTGATCAGCAATGCCATCAAATTCACGGAAAGCGGGAAGACGCCTGAGATCAACATTAACGTAAGTGTCGTCGATTCTGATGTAGTAAACCAGGGGGAGCGCGTGATCAGCAGTATTTCAGCATTGCTTTTCAGGACAATGGGATCGGGTTTGAGAAAGAATACGAGTCCCGGATTTTTGACGTTTTCCAACGACTGCACCCCGCGCACAAATATCCCGGAACGGGCATCGGCTTAGCCATTTGCAAGAAAATTGCAGAAAATCACAAAGGCTTTGTCGTGGCCAGCTCAGAACTCGGCGTCGGCTCTGTTTTTACATTATATCTGCCTTTCGAGAAGCAATAGCACGAAAATGCTGCATGTAAAAATGAGTAGAATGTTCCTCATTGGAATGCCATTAGTGGCCTGCTTTTAGCTGGTATTAATTTGGTACAATGGGCAAAACAGTCTAATGTTTTTCCATATGTCGGTAGCCGTAGCAGTTGGAACGTTGACGGAAGCTCCCGTCATCACTGCAAAACAAATTAAGAAGTTAAAGAAAGATCCTGCGCTCACCGCCGCTGCCGCAGGTTTAAATTATATTCAATCCGGTAATGCGCCCGGATTTATCAGAAAAGGCAAGTCGCCAAAATTTTATTATGTAGATTCCACTGGCGCCAGGGCCAAGGATAAGGAGCAAATCAGGCGGATCAAATCGCTGGTGCTGCCTCCGGCCTGGCGCGAAGTTTGGATCAGCGAAGACCCGGATGCGCACCTTCAGGCAACCGGAATCGACGAGGCCGGAAGAAAGCAATATCGCTATCACCCGCACTGGAACCTGATCCGCAACCAGACGAAATATTATCGCCTCCTTACATTTTCGGAAGCACTTCCTCAATTAAGGGAGCAAGTGGAGCATGACCTAAGGAAACGCAATTTTGATCTGCAAAAGTCAATAGCATTGGTGATCAAGATCATGGATAAAACCTGCATTCGTGTTGGAAATCAGCGTTATAAGTTGAAGCATGGCTCGTCAGGAATCACGACGCTTGATGCAAAATGCGCGACCGTGACGGGAAGCAGAATCAGGTTTATGTTTACCGGTAAAAAGGGCATTAAGCAAGACATTACATTGCGTGATACCCAATTGGCGCGGCTCGTAAAACAATATAAGGAAATGCCCGGCAAGCGCCTTTTCCAATATACAATGGAAAATGGCGGACGTTGTTCCCTGAATGCGAGCCAGGTGAACGAATACATTCGCGTGCATACGGGCTCTCATTTTTCTGCCAAAGATTTCCGGACCTGGATGGGCACGGTGACCGCTTTTGAATATCTGAGCAGTCAGGAAAAATATGAGACGAAAAGGCAGCTTACGAAGACCTTAAACACGTGTCTGGACGTTGTGGCGGCACATTTGGGAAATACGCGGACAGTTTGCAAAAAATATTATGTGCACCCTGCGGTGTTCCGGGCCTATGAAAGCGGGAAAATTCAGCGTTTTGTAAACAAGCCCGTTGAAGAGCAGCCTTTATTCACGGCCAGCGAGCAGCGGGTGAAGTCTTTGCTTGCACATCAGGTCTGAAGACAGCAGCATGGCGTATATCAGCTATGCAATGTTTCAAGATCCTGCTTCCTACACTAATACTTTTATCAACAATCGGCACTGCGCAGCGAATTGACCAAACGGCGTCATTTCGCTCGCCAGCTGGCGAAAAATATGTCAGACTTCATTACGACAATGATTTCTTTGCAGAAAGTGATTATTACTACACGCAGGGTTACAGTTTCGAAGTTGTCAATCCCGTCCTGAAAAAGAATCCGCTTAATAAGCTTTTGATAAAACTCCCTAATGGCTTTGAGCGTAACGGAGTGGCTTTTGAACATTACGGATTTACACCGACCAGCATTTCGAGCAACGCAATTCTTTACAACGATCGTCCTTTTGCAGGCGTCATTATGCTCAAAACATTTCGCACTTCCACGGATACGATCAATAAAACCAGATTATCCGCCATTCTGAGCACCGGCATGATCGGACCGGCTGCATTTGCGGGTGGCATGCAAACAAAAATCCATCAATGGACGGGCGACCGCGAGCCGAAGGGCTGGCAATATCAGATCAGAAATGATGTTGTTGTAAATTATGAAGTTCAGTTTGAGAAAGAACTGCTTAACCTTCACAACTTGATTTCGTTAAACACGGATAGCCAGTTACAGCTTGGAACATTAAATAATAAGGTCAAAGCTGGCTTAACGCTCAAACTTGGCAAATTCTCATCGCTATTTCAAAACAGTCAGCCGGTTAAGAAAAATTTTCAGTTTTATCTCTATAATCAGTCATTAGCGGGCTTCAATGGTTATGATGCAACGCTTCAAGGCGGGATTTTTAATCGGAAGAGTCCGTATAAACTTTCGGGTTCTCAACTTCAAAGAGTTACTTTTCAGAATAATTTGGGTGCTGTTGTGCAATGCTGGCGGCTCTATTTTGAATATTATCAAACTTTTCTGACCAGGGAATTCAAGACCGGGCTGGATCATCGCTGGGGCGGTGTGAAGATTGGTTTCATCTTATAGTCCGTGCAAAAAGAACTACATATACGTTTCCAAAATTTTCAGAAAGGCTACGTTGAAGCCGTCTCCGCAATTGGCACAGCATTTTTACAAAAACCATTAACAAACTAGAAATTATCACAAACTTAAAATAGACATTGTTATGGAAACCAATGAAAATCTTGTTGAAGTTTTGAATGATCTTATTAAAATCAACAACGACCGCATTGAGGGTTACGAGCGGGCGATAAATGAAGTTGAAGATATTGACATTGACCTGAAAGGCATATTTCAAAAAATGGCCAATGAAAGCCGTGAAAATATAAATGAATTAACTGCTGAGATCCGCACCTTAGGCGGCGAAGTGGAAACCGGAACAACTAACTCAGGCAAGATTTACAGGGTTTGGATGGACATTAAAGCAACATTCACAGGCCATGACAGAACTTCGGTCCTTGAAAGCTGCGAATATGGTGAAGATGCAGCGCAGGAAGCATATGACGACGCATTGGCAACAGACACCGATTTGCCGGTTAATGTAAGACAATTGATTGCGAACCAAAAAGCGGAACTACTTGAATCACACAACCTGATCAAGAAATATCGCGACTTGCACCAAGCTGTTAATTAAGACATTAGGATACAATTTGCAGACTAAAAAAGCGGCGGACCCAATTGGATCCGCCGCTTTTTTCTTTAAATGCATTTGATGGCTTATTGATCCGCTTTGAGCATTATCGCAGATCAACCACTTCAACACCTGGATATTGTTTTGCATTAAAAGCAAAATAAGTGTCGGCAACGGCAACATCCGGCTCAAACTGATTAACCGTGTAGGTAACTTCTTGCCCGTTTTTTTGGAAAATTGTCCAGCTGCTGATCGATTTATCGGCCTTGTTAACGGCGATCTGCACCTTGTTAACCTGGCTTTCTTTCTTGGTTGGCGTTAATTCAACCACTTCCAATGTCTTCGCTCCTTCCTTCTTTTCTTTCAGGAATGTATACTTAAAGCCTTTTTTGTAAGCTGAGTAAATTTTTGTGGGATCCAGATCGCCTGTTGCGGTTGGATCGAAGTCCTGCAAATTCACTTCATTTGTCTCCTTGATGTAGGTTGCCATGAGCTTTCCGTCATTGAAAATCTCCTGTCCAGCCATTTTAAGCCTGAATTTCGTGCCTTTTACAGTTGCCTCACCTTTGAGCGGCTTGCCTCCTTCGGGTGTGTAGGTGAAAGTCGCTTTGAAGGATTTGATCTTCTGATATTTGTTGCTCATTGCTTCCAAAATAGCAGATGATTTCTTGTCGCCCTGAGCATTGGCGGGTGCCATAGCCAAAGTCGAGATCACTGCTAATGCGAAAAAATAAGCGCCTATTCTGATACTTTTCATAGAAAACGTTTTGGTTCTTAATGAGTTAATTAAAACTGTGTGATACAGCAGTGCTACAATTTTTAGACCAATGTTACGGTTGAAGGTTTAATGCCTAAACGACGCCCATCACCCGAAGATGTTCTTCGAGCATATTGAGATCGTGGAACATGACGTCCCGCGCCTTGCTTCCGGTGAACGGGCCGACAACGCCAAGCAGTTCGAGCTGATCCATAATGCGCCCTGCGCGGTTGTAACCAAGTTTCATTTTACGCTGAATGAGTGAAGTGCTTCCTTGCTGGTGCGTAATAATGAGCCTCGCTGCGTCGGGTAACAGGCCGTCGAAATCGTCTGGATTTAGGTCGCTGCGGCTTTCTGATGCATCTTCGCCTTCGTATTCCGGCAATGCATAAGCATCGTCGTAACCTCGCTGAGCACCAATAAACTCGCAGACATCCTCAATTTCCCTCGTATCAATAAACGGACATTGAAGCCTGATCACCTCCGAATTAATTGCCAGCAGCATATCACCCTGTCCCACAAGCTGCTCGGCGCCGCCCATATCGAGGATTGTGCGGGAGTCAATGCTGGATGTTACGCGGAATGATAAACGCGCCGGGAAATTGGCTTTAATCAAACCCGTAATAACCTTCACAGAAGGACGTTGCGTTGCTACAACCAAGTGAATCCCCACCGCGCGGGCAAGCTGCGCCAAACGGGCAATCGGCGTTTCCACTTCTTTGCCGGCAGTCATCATCAAGTCGGCAAGCTCATCAATGACGAGAACGATATAAGGAAGAAAACGGTGGCCTTTGTCTGGGTTTAGCCTTCTTTGGGCGAATTTCGCATTGTATTCTTTCAAATTCCTTACCGCAGCTTCTTTCAAAAGGTCATAACGAGAATCCATTTCGATACACAATGAATTCAGGGTAAAAATCACCTTTTTGGTGTCGGTAATGATCGCTTCTTCGGCATTAGGAAGCTTTGCTAAAAAGTGTCTTTCCAGTTTATTGAAAAGGGTTAATTCCACTTTTTTAGGATCCACGAGCACAAATTTCAGCTCGGCAGGATGCTTTTTATAAATCAGCGAAGCAAGGATCACGTTCAAACCGACCGACTTTCCTTGTCCCGTGGCACCGGCCATCAGCAAGTGAGGCATTTTGGCCAAATCCACAATGTGAATGTCGTTTGAAATGGTTTTCCCTAAAACAATCGGCAGATCGTAATTTGCTTTCAGGAATTTTTCGTTTGACAAAACCGAACGGATAAAAACAGTCTCCCGGTTCTTGTTCGGCACTTCAATTCCGATCGTTCCACGGCCCGGCATAGGCGCAATAATCCGTATCCCAAGAGCCGCCAAGCTCAGTGCAATGTCACCTTCAAGATTCTTGATTTTCGAAATCCTGACACCCGCTTCCGGAATGATCTCATACAATGTAACGGTCGGCCCAATGGTCGCTTTGATCTTGGAAATGTTGATTCCGTAACTTCCTAGCGTGTCTACAATTCTTGTCTTATTGCCTTCGAGCTCTTCCTGACTTACTTTTTCATGCTGATTATCAACCGCATCATTCAAAAGACCAATGCTCGGAAACTGGTAAGTTGGCAAATCAAGCATCGGATCATATTGACCGAATTCGCGTAGAACCGTGGCGTGAATATCCTCGTCTTCAAAATCTTCCTGTACTGCCTCATTTGTCAGCACCGTCGTATCCTCCACTTCCAGTTCCAGTTTCAACGGCGATGCCGGAGCAGGCGTTACTGGAATGACAACCGGAACGGGCTGGGGCTTAACGACTTCAAATGTTGCATCTGATTGAACAACAACAGGTTCTTCGATTTCTTCTTTTGGCTCGGGAATAAAATCGTCGTCATCATAAGTGTCATTGACAACAGAAGTGAAATTGCTTTCAGGAGCAGCGGCTTTTTCTTCCGAAACAGCGGCGGTTTCAGTTTTAATAGCGGGATCAGGAATAATGTCCGGCCTCACGTTCTTCAATTGCCAAGATTCGTAAGCGGATCTTGCATCGTAGAAGAAAACGGCAAATACAAACAGCGCGAATATGATCGGAATCACACTTCCCCATTTAAGCCAGTCGAAAAGCACAACATTAATCATGTAACCAATGCCGCCGGAAACAAAACTCAATGTGTTTTCCTTATCGCTCATCAGCACCACGTAACCCATCATCGCACTCACCCAAAGTGTGAAGAAAATGACCTCCTTGGTTGTTTTGGTGAGTGGCAGCAGCTCTTTTCCGAATGTCATTTTCCATCCCGCAACGAATGGAACAAGCGGGAGTAAAAGCGCGCCGATGCCAAACCATCGGTAAACAAAAAAGTGGGAGACAACTGCGCCGAGGACGCCAAAAAAGTTTCGCGTCTGGCGTCCTGCATCGCGAATGGATTCGTGGCCAAGGCCGTCGATCACGCTTTGGTCGGAAAGGCCGGTGATAATGTATGAAAGAAATGAAACTTCCATGATCAGCCCGAGCACGATGAAAAAGGTGCCCCAGGCGAGAATATTTTTTGGATTTGAAAAAATCCTGTCCCAATCAAAGGATATGCGAAGGCCGGGACTCGTTGCTTCTTCTGTTTTTTGGCGCTGAGTATTGCCTCTGAGCTTATTTACTGACATTTATCTTTAATTCTGGGATGCGTGAAGTGGTATCCGACTTATCTTTTGACCAAGGATTTACAAATGGTTTTTACCAATCCTGGCCCTTCGTAGATAAATCCTGTGTACAATTGTAAAAGGCTTGCACCTGCATTTTTCTTATCGTTGGCATCAGCCGCTGAATCAATTCCACCCACTCCGATGACCGGAAATGCATGATTCGATTTATCACAAATATAACGAATAACTTCCGTCGAGCGCTGTGCGAGCGGCGCTCCGCTTAATCCGCCGGCGCCTGCTTTTTCAATTTCCGAAGCGCTCGTCCGGAGATCTGCACGACTAATGGTTGTATTGGTAGCGATAACGCCCGCGATCTGAGTTTCTTTTACAATATCAATAATATCGTCGAGCTGGCTCAGCGTCAGATCGGGTGCAATCTTTAAAAATATAGGTTTTGGATTAAATTTTTCGGTATTCTTTTTCTGCAATTCACGCAGCAAAGCAGTCAGTGGTTCCTTTTCCTGCAAGTCGCGCAATCCGGGCGTGTTAGGCGAGCTTACATTGACCACGAAATAATCTACGACGTCAAATAATTCACGGAAACAGATCAGGTAATCGCTTAATGCCTGTTCGTTTGGTGTGTCTTTGTTTTTACCAATGTTCCCTCCTACCAGAATTTTGGACTTGCGTTGTGCAAGTTTAGCAGCTGCAACAGCGGCACCTTTGTTATTGAAACCCATCCTGTTAATGAGGGCTTTATCGTCTTTTAACCTGAATAATCTGGGCTTTTCGTTTCCCGGTTGCGGACGCGGGGTTACCGTTGCCGATTTCGATAAAGCCAAATCCCAACGCTTCAAGCTCATCGACCATTTCCGCATTTTTGTCGAAACCCGCCGCCAGTCCGACCGGATTACGAAACCGCAAACCAGCGACTTCCTGCACCAGATCGGGATGCTCAAAAGTGTATAATGACCTTAAAATTTGTGGAACGAAGGGGATTTTGAATGCCAATTGCAGCACTTCGCAAACGAAGTAATGAATGCGTTCTGCATCAAACAGGAAAAGTATAGGGGAAACGAGAATTTTATACATCCTGCAAAAATATGATCTTTCAGAAGAAGCGTCCTCGCCTAGCCGGATTTTTATTTATTGAATGCTATGCTATAATAACAAATATAACGAAAGCTCCGGGCCATTCGGCATTGCGGTTGCCAATTCGTCTACTGCGGATCCGGCAAACACCTTCTAAAATTCCATCATTCTTAATTTTTTTATAATTTTATGTAATTAATCTGGCGAAAGAGGCGTTAAAAATGTTCCTGCCTGCCGGTTTTTGATCATTATACTGAAACCCGGTTTCGTCATATCCTACACACATTTTTACCATTTAAATAACTAAACTCCTAACAAAAATCTAAAACCTATACCCGTGAAAAGAACTCCGTTTCTTAGCCTCTTTGCTCTTTTAATATTAAATCTTCCTCTCTTTACGCTATCCGAAGCAAATGCCCTTCCTACGATTGGTGCAAAATCTGTTCGGCCTGATGGTGGCAAGCTTGTTGGTAAAGTTGTTGAATCGCCCAACAATGCTGGCGTCAGTTTTGCCACGGTTGCCTTGCTGATGGCCAAGGATTCATCACTTGCGAGCGGCGGCGTTGCGGATGAAAACGGCGCTTTCAGCATTACAGATGTGGCGCCCGGAAAATATTTGCTTCGCGTAACCAATATGGGTTATCAAACCCTTTTCGTCCCAAATATCAATGTGTCGGCAGAGGCTAATGTGAAGGATCTCGGCAACATTACGATTCTGCCGGAAGCACAGAAGCTGGCCGAAGTGATTGTAAAAGGCGAAAAAAGTATGATCGTCGATGACATTGATAAAAAGATCGTCAACATCGGAAAAGATATGCTGGCGACCAGCAACAATGTGAGTGACCTGCTTGAAAAAGTCCCGGCCGTTTCACTGGATGAAAACGGAAATCCGCAAGTGCGGGGCAAAGGCAATGTGGTCGTGCTGATCGACGGAAAACCTTCCAATTTGTATGGAAGTGACCTTCCTACTATTCTCCAATCCTTCCCGGCCAACCTCATCGAACGCATTGACGTAATGACGACGCCTTCGGCAAAATACGAAGGTGAGGGCGCTTCGGGTGTGATCGACATCATTACAAAAAAGACAAAAATCCGGGGCACCAACGGCGGCTTGCGTGCGAGTTTGGGTAATAAAAACAATTATAACGCCTCAGGAAATTTAAGTTATCGCGCCGGAAAGCTTGGTGTAAATGCTTCGCTAAGCGGACAAACACGCAACATGACCTGGAAAAGAACATTAAGCCGCGAAAATTTTATTTCTGAAACACCTTTCCTTTTTAGAGCAGTCGGGAACGGGTGCAAATAAGGGTAAGAATGCTTTCGGACGCATTGGGGTTAATTACGATTTCAATGAAAAAAACTCGGTTGAATTCGGTGCGAATTATTCACGCGACCAAAGCCGTAATAATAGCAGCCTGCTCAATGAAACCAGCATTGCTTCCGGTATCGTTACCGAAAGATTTACAAGGCTCAATAACAGCAAGGGAAATGGGGATAATTTAAACCTAAGCCTCGATTACCGGAAGAAATTTGCAGACAAAGACCACCAGTTCAATTTCACAAGCAGTTATTCCTTAGGCGCTTCGGACGGAGAATCTTATTACAATCAGGAAAGTGAAATTGACAGCTTAATGCGCAACCAGCAAAACCTGCGCGATAACAAACGTCATTCACTCTTTTTTGAACACAGATTACACCTGGCCTATCACGCCAAAATCGACATTGGAAGTCGGACTGCGGTCGCGGATGAGCTCTAATGACAACACCAATGCCTTTTATAATATGTCAAAAGAAACGGGCAGCTACGTTTTTGACCCGAACATCAGCAATGTGTTTGGCTATAAAGATGCGACTTACACGGGCTTCATGACCTTTTCTCAAAAAACAGATCTTTGGGGCATGCGCGCAGGACTTCGCGTGACGGATTATAACCAGGACATTAACCAGATCAGCATTAACAGGGCTTTCAGCGTTCACTTTCTAACATTGGTGCCCAGCTTGGCGCTTACCCGCAAACTAGGCGAAACAGCACAGGTGAAGCTCAATTACAGCCGCCGCGTACAACGCCCGGAAGCAGATTGGCTCAACCCTTACACAGACGTTTCTGACCCGCGCAATATCCAATCGGGAAATCCTTCGCTAAAACCGGAATTTACACATAAAGCAGAACTGGGCTATTCCAATTATGAGGCATCCGGCGGATGGGGACCTTCTTTATTTATGGATTACTCCAACAATGCCATCACCCGCATTCGCACCATTGATGAAAGTGGTATTTCACTAACCCGTTTTGCCAATGTCGGCCGGGAGCTGTCTTACGGCGTTGAAACGGATTTCTCACAAACGATCTGGGAAGTGCTTAAAATTAATGGAAGCGGCCGCATTTACAGAAGCGAAGTTGTTTCACAAATTGCGCA
Source organism: Dyadobacter sp. AC419 (assembly GCF_979253085.1). Lineage (NCBI taxonomy): Bacteria > Pseudomonadati > Bacteroidota > Cytophagia > Cytophagales > Spirosomataceae > Dyadobacter > Dyadobacter sp. AC419. The sequence goes on from NZ_CEEDCD010000031.1 coordinate 59,178, forward strand.
AATTGATAACCGCACATGGAGTTATTCGGGCAACTTGAATGCATTCGTCACCTTGCCTGCGGATTTCCGCGCGTCGGCCTACATCAATTATGAAGGCCCGCGAGCCATTGCGCAGGGAACCCGCGAAGGTGTGTTTGTAGCCAATATGGGAATCCGGAAAGATCTGCTGGAAAAAAAGGCAACGCTTTCCTTTAATGTGCAGGATATTTTCCTTTCCCGCGCGTACAAAAGCCAGCTTAATACGGCCACATACGCACAGCATTCACTTTGGCAGCAAACCAACCGCCTCGTTAATCTGACCTTTCAATACAGGTTTGGCAAGATTTCCGCAAGCGGAGGCGACGATGCCTGATGATAATGTCCCCGGGACATCTGAAAGGGAAGGGTAACTTTTTACTCTTCCCTTTTCTTTTTAAACTTTTCAGTGAATTCTTCCTAATCGGTTCCGCAAACGGTCCAATTCTGCGTATTTCTTTTTCAAATGGAATGGTTTTTGCACGCAACCGAGTGCAGTAGTGAATTTATTTGCCTTAATTAAACTCTTAACCCGATATCGGATCTAACATTAAAGAAAAGACAAAGCGTTTTTTCAAATCATCCGGAACCGGGTAACTACATAAAAAAACAATTGACATGAAAAGATCATTGAACATTATAATTGCACTGCTGCTTGTATCCGTATATTCCTTCGGCCAGAAAGTGCCTGTTGATTCTATTTTCAACAATTATATTAAAGCCACTGGCGGAAAAGCACTTTGGGACGGCGTTAAATCATACAGTCTGAAAAGAAGTTACTCTGCTCCTTCCGCTGCGCCTTATGACGCCAATGTGACGGTTTCTATTCCTGATCAATCCATCTACAAGTCGAAGACGATCATGAAACGCAGCTTCGTATACACGGTTAAGGGAGATCAGGGTTGGATTAAAGTCCCTATCGGTCAAAAGATAGACGTGAAAGACCTGAGCCAGGCAGAACAGCAAAACATGCGACTGGAAATGTATGACGCGCTTTTGCCTTTTATTGATTATAAAAATAGAGGCTTGATTGCGACAACCGTTGGCATTGAAACCATTAACGGCATTCCCGTAATGCAGGTTGAGCTGCAAGGAAAAGGTGTGAAATACAACCTTTATTTTGACACAAAAACCAATTTGCTATGGCGTGTAAGAAAAAATGTAGGCGGTGTGGAAACAACCACAGACATGTCTAATTACACAAAATCGGCTTACGGCATCTCCTATCCTAGCAAATTGGTCGAAGTCAATAGTTTAGATAAAAAACCGGTGACAATTGTATCCACTGCCGTCATCAACGGAGCTGTGAGCCCAGAGCTGTTTAAACGATAAGCGCTAAACTGCTGGCCTGAAATTTATATCTGGATGGTTAATTGGAATAACTATCCAGATTTTTTATAACAAGCGCACCCGATTACTCATCACCTGGATCCGTATAAACAGGGAATAAAAGACAAGGATGAAGAAAGCATTAAAAGTATTAGCAATTGTAATTCTGGCGATATTGATTCTGGTTGGGGTTTTGGTTTGGGGCATTCAGACGCCATTTGGACAAAACTTTCTGACATCACAGGCCAACTCATATCTGCGCAAGAAGCTTAAAACAAAGGTCAATATTGAAAAAGTGCGCTTCGACGTCCCGGACTGGATCTTATTAGAAGGCGTTTATTTTGAAGACCAGCAAGGCGACACGCTCGTGTCGGGCAAAAGATTGTATGTGGATCTGGACATGTACAGCCTCATTAAAGGCAATGTTGGCATCAATAAAGTCGAAGTCGAAGGCATTAATGCAAACATTAACAGGGTTTTGCCGGACACCGTTTTCAACTTTCAATTTATTGTAGATGCGTTTGCCAGTGCGGACACAACTTCACAGGTTGACACCACTTCCAAGCCATTGGAAATGCGTCTCGACCAGATTTCGCTGAAAGATGTAAGGTTATCTTACCGCGACGCCGTAACCGGAACAGACGCCATTGCAAACATTGATTCCGCGTTGGTTCGTTTTGATAAATTCAACCCCACCATTTCCCAATATCATCCTTCTAAACTTGCCTTGCTGAACAGCCAGGTGAAGTTGAGAATGTATCAGCCGCTCAAAACGGAAACCACCCCTGCTAATGTCCCCGATCCTGCCGATTCATTGGACATTAAAGTGGGCGACATTGACATTCAGCAGTTTAAATGGGTGTTTGAAGACGAGATTGCAGGATTGAAGAACGGTGTGGATGTCGGTAAGCTGCAAGGCCATATCAACAACATTTACATGGGCAGTCAGCGCGTGGACGTGCGTAACCTGAATTTGGAAAAAATGACGCTTTATGCTGAATTTGCCAAAAAAGCGAAGACTGAAGCGAAAAAAGACACAACTTCTGCCGAACCCGAAACACCGGGATGGAATGTGAAAGTCGGTGAAATCAAGCTGGCCGACAATGACATTCGCTACGACGATTTCAACACGGCAAAACAACCAAAAGGACTGGATTTTGCGCACCTCGATATCAAAAACCTGAACATTAATTTACAGGACTTCATATTCTCTCCCGAAAACATTGCCGGCTCGCTTAAATCTGGCTCATTTGAGGAGAAAAGCGGCTTTAAGCTGGTTGAATTCAGAACAAACTTCAAATACGGCGAACAGGAGACTTACCTGAGAAACCTGCTCGTAAGAACACCAAAAACCACATTGCGGGACGAGCTCAGCCTGCGCTACAAAAGCCTGGATGACCTTGCGAAAGACATTGCAAATGTAAAAATCAACTTACGGCTTACTGACAGCCGCGTAGCATTTGCGGACATTCTTTTACTGGTGCCGGATCTTGCAAAAACGCCTCCTTTCAACAAAGAACCCAACGGAAGTTTGCAAGGCACGGGCGTAATCAGCGGCTCAGTCGACGATATGCTTATTTCGAAAGCCCGTTTCAGCATGCTTAATGGGACTGTTCTCAGCCTGGACGGACGTGTTCGTGGGTTGCCTGATGCCAATAAACTGGCACTGGATATGAACATTAATGAGCTGTCTTCCACGAAGCAAGACCTCATGAAAATGCTGCCCGACAGCGCAGTTCCCGCATCAATTGAACTTCCTGAAAACATTAAAATAACCGGCAAAGTGAACGGCTCGATGGAGGACCTGACGCTTACAACGACTATTAACACATCATTCGGGATCGGCACATTCTCGGGAAATCTGAAAAATATAACTGACAGCATCAGGGCTCAATATAATGGCACGCTTGCTTTCAATGATTTTGATTTGGGCAAACTAATGAAGCAGCCGCCTGCGGAAATGGGCAAGCTGACATTACGCACAGACCTCGAAGGCGTGGGTTACGCACCTGAAACAATGAAAGCACGCCTCGACGGAACTGTGGCAAGTGCGGACATTAAGGGTTATGTATACAACAATTTGACATTAAAAGGAGATGTGGATAATGGATTGGCTAATGTATCCGCCACCATGAATGACAGGAACATTGATGTTGACCTCACCGCCCAAGCCGATCTTTCAAAAGAATTCCCTTCCGTAAAAGCCGATGTTTCTATTGATAAGCTGGATTTGACTGCATTGAATTTGTATGCGGATTCATTGCAGATCGAGGGTGATATCAAGGTGGATATGCCTTCTACAAATCCTGCGAATCCTTTGGGAACGGTGGACATTAACACGGTGACACTTACGCATCATGGCAAACCGATCAAGCTGGATTCGATCAATGTGCAGCTAACCGATTCAAGCGGAATGCGCCAGGCCAACATTAAATCGCCATTTTTGAAAGCACAAATGAAAGGTGATTTTGTGTATACGGAGATCGCGGACGCACTTTTGACCGAAGTTGGTAAACACTTCAAATCACCGGACCTGACTTACACTCCGGTAACAAAGCCCGTTAACTTCACACTTGATGCGACGCTGAGCAATCACCCCGCCATTAATATGTTCGTTCCGCAGCTGAAAGAGATGAATAACATTGATTTCCGTGCTAAAATGGACAATCAGCAGGATTCATCAATTGTGGCGCGGCTGAGCATTCCAATGGTCAACTACGACAGCATTCAAACGGAACGCGTTTCGGTGGATTTCAGCACTACGAAGGAAAATGCAGCATTGAACGCCAATGTGGGCCTCGTTAACACCGGCAGTTTCAGGATTCAGAATGCGTCATTGAACAGCAAGATTGTAAACAATGATGTGAAGTTCGATTTCATTGTTAAAGACTCAGTTAACACGGACCGCCACGCCATTAAGGGCGATCTTGCCATTGCAGGCAACCGTTATAAGCTCAATTTGAGAGAAGATCTTTTGCTGGATTATCTGACCTGGGAAACCGACACATCTGGTTATATCCAATATGCTCCGGACAGTGTTTTTGTAAAAAACTTTGTGATCAAAAGCAAAGATCAATCCTTAACCATTAATTCAACAGCCGAGGCACCGAATAGTCCGCTGGACATTCAGATCGCCAATATTTCAATCGGCCCCATGATCGCCATCGCAACGCGGGACTCGACATTGGCGACGGGAATTTTGAATGGAAAAATACTTTTGAGCGATTATATGAAAGCTCCGGTTTACACAGGCGAGCTTACGATCGATAGTCTGGCCGTAACGCAAATCCCGGTTGGTAACCTCGCGCTAAAATCGACCAATGAAACAGAAAATCTGATCCGCGTTGCCATGACGCTCGTGAACGGGCAGAATGATATGAGCCTGAACGGAAGCTATAATCTGAAATCCGAAACACCGATGGATTTCAATCTGAACCTGAAAAACCTTAGTGCACAGACGATTGAAGCATTCAGTTTTGGTGAGCTAAAAAATGCAACCGGAAATCTCACCGGAGACATTGCAATCACCGGCGCAACGACCAGCCCGAGATTGAACGGAGCGGTTAATTTCAACGAAGTCGCTTTTAATGCTACGCAGCTTGGTTCCCGTTATTCGCTGGCCAATCAAAAGATCAATTTTAATGGTCAGAATATCAATTTCAACGATTTCATCATTGCCGATTCCACTAATCAGCAAATGAAGATCAATGGAAAAGTGGACATCGCTAACATTCCGAATGTGAGCTATGATCTTGCCATTAATGCCAAAAACTTTAATGTGCTTAACTCCACCCAAAAACAAAACGAGCTGTTCTACGGAAAGGCAAATATTGATGCAGATCTGACCGTAAAAGGCCAGGGCAGCAACTCTGTCATCGACGGAAGGGTGAAAGTGGATCCGGAAAGCAATATCACATTCGTTGTGCCAAATGACGCGACGGAAGCTGGAGACGCCTCGAAAGGGATCATTGAATTTGTGGACATGAGCGATTCCACACAGGTTGCGAAAGTCGATTCTGCCGACAAAGCCGTAGAAGTTGGTTTTGCATCACAAATTTCACTCGATGTTGAAGTCGATGATGAATCTCAGTTCACAGTTGTCATTGATGAATTGAACGGAGACAACATTAAGCTGAAAGGAAATGCACAATTGAACACGGGAATCGCCCCGAACGGACAATTGTTCATGCTTGGCTCATATGACCTGACCGAAGGTTCCTATGACATTACATTGCAGATCCTGAAAAGGAAATTCGATATTCTCAAAGGAAGCAACCTGATCTGGACGGGCGATGTAATGCAGGCAGATCTGAACATCACGGCAGGTTACACCGTAGAGGTTGATCCGGGATCTATTGCAGAGAAATTCCAGGGCGCAAGCAAAATTCCGATCCAGGTGCAGGTGCTCATCACGGGAAATTTGACAAAGCCGAACATTGCATTCAACATTGTTCCAGGTACGCAAATAGATGAGCAGATTAAAAGCGACATTACTAACCAGATATTTTGGCAAGAAATGCAGGGAAACCCGTCTGAGATGAATAAGCAGGCGTTTGCACTTTTGATTACCAATAAATTTATTACAAATCAATCTTCACCGGGCTTTAATCTGGGTTCCAGTGCAGAAGCGGTGGCTCGTCAAAGCGTCAGCCAATTGCTCAGTGATCAGCTCAACAATCTGGCATCCGACCTTGTAAAAGGCGTCGACTTGAACATTGGCCTCAACTCAACCGCGGATCAGACAACCGGTGCGCGCACCGACTTAAATCTTGGTTTGAGCAAAGCATTCCTGAATGACCGTCTGAAAATCTCGGTAGGAAAGAATTTTGAGCTGGAAAGCCAAACCAACTCGGCGAACTCGACTGAAGTGTTTGACAACATTGCGTTGGATTACGCGATTACAAAAGACGGCCGGTATTTATTCCGCGGTTATCGTAAAAACCAGTATCAGTCCATTCTCGAAGGTTTTATTATCGAAACAGGCGTAAGTTTTATTGTAACGGCAGACTACGATCTGTTGCGTGAATTTTTTGAAAGGCAAAAACAATGAGAAAAAGTGTATTAGGCATATTGGTCTTTCTGGTAACGCTGAGCAGCTGTTCAGTGAATAAATACATACCCGAAGGCCAAAGTCTCTATGTAGGTAGCAAAGTGAGCGTCCAACCCGACACCCTTACGAAGCCAAAGGTTTCCGGGTTAGCTTCTGAGTTGGAAGCAATCGTCAAGCCGCCGCCAAACAAAACGCTGCTCGGCTTTCCATGGAAAGTATGGTGGTGGTATTTTATTGGTGAACCAAAGGATGAAGGTGGCTTACGCAGCTGGTTTCGTAACAAATTAGGAGAAGCGCCCAAGTTTGCGACGCAGCGTGTCGCCGATATTAATGCTTCCAATATGGTTTCTTATTTAGACAATGAAGCCTATTATCGTTCGAAAGCCACTGGAAAGCTAGTTCGTGATAAAAAAGAAAAGCGCAGAACGGCCATTTATGATTTTGACGTTTACGTAATGCCGCGTTACGTCATGAATGAGATAAATTATGTGGTTAGGGACAGTTCGCTGTTCAATCGCGATCTCGTATTGGCCAAACAGAAAACATTACTAAAAAAGGGTGAACCGCCTCGCCTGGATGTTATTGCAACCGAAAGAAACCGGATTGATCTTGAATTAAAAGGAAAAGGTTACTACTTCTTTAATCCCGATTATCTGATCATTAAAGTAGACTCTACAATCGGTAAGCTTGATTCTACATTGGCGCCTCAGCAGGTTAATGTATTTCTGGAAGTAAAATCAGAAACCGCTCAGACTTCGCTGAAACAATATTTTATCAACAAGATTTACGTCAACACCGGAAGTCAGGAAAGTCTTTTGTCTGACACAACCGCAGCACGTGAGCCACTTAGGAGAGGCCTTAACATCAAAGACCCGGGCAATTTATATAAGCGCAGGATATTTTATGATGCGATTGGCTTCCGTAGAGGTGTCATGTATACAAATACAATGCATGACATTTCACTGCAAAGATTGATCAATCTGCAAAATTTCAAGTTTGTAAAAAATAGTTTTGATCTTGTTCCGCGTTCCGATTCTGCATTGCTGGATGTGCATTACGATTTGGAACCGCTGAAAAAAAAGTCGCTTCAGGCGAGTATCAGTGCAAGTACGAAATCCAATAACCTCGGTGGTTCGCAGCTAGACGTTGCGTGGCGCAACAGAAATACATTTAAAGGCGCAGAAATGCTTGCTATTAAAGCATTCTTTGGATTTGACGTGCAGCTGGGCGGAAACCGGGGCAATAAAGAGGACAATCCAAACAGGATCGGAAATGAATACATTCGTTATGGTATCGGAGGCGATCTTTCATTCCCAAGATTCATCATTCCATTTGTCCGCATCCGACCTGAGAAAAGCCAGGTACTTCCCAAAACTGTCCTTTCTGTTAACTACGAAAACCGTGTTCAGAGAGGTTTCTTTACCACGACGTCGATTCGTGGCGACTGGTCATACATTTGGAGAAAAAATTCGGAAGTTGAACATACCCTTACTCCGATATCTATCAACTTTATTCAACCCACAAATGTGCAATGGGAACGACTTTTAGATGTTCTTTTTAGTTCAAACACAAATCCGGTTGATGTTGTAAGATATTTAAAGCTTGTAGAAACTAAATATTTTATTGCAGGATCAAATTATTCTGTTTCCTACCGCCCAACGCCTCGGCCTTTTAGCAAAAATCAATTCGCCTTAACAGGAGGAATTGACTATGGCGGAAATTTACTAAGCCTGTTTGCAAAAAAACCAGCGGATGACTCTCTGGGTATGCGTGAATTCCTGAGTGTGCCTGTTTTTCAATATGTAAAGTTGGATGGGGATGTTCGATATTATCGCACGATAACTCCGGGTATAAAATGGGCAAACAGACTTTTACTGGGTGCTATAAAACCTTACGGTGTTTCCCGGAATATGACGACACCACAGTTTAAGCAATATTTTGGAGGAGGAAGCACAGGCATCAGAGCATTCCGTGCACGCGCACTCGGACCCGGTGCATATGAGCCAGACACACTTTCAATCGCGCTCTTGGGATATCAGAATTTTGCAGACATTCGCATGGAGTTCAACACCGAGTTGCGTATGAAATTTACCAACATTATTAACGGTGCTGTGTTTGTCGATGCAGGCAACATCTGGTCATTCGGAAGTCCAGAAAGGTCCGGTTATGATTCGTCGGCCATTATAAGCAAGGATTTCATCAAGCAAATTGCTGTTGGCGGTGGAATAGGCTTGCGTCTCGATTTTTCTTATCTCGTATTCAGACTCGACCTTGCAACACCATTCCGCAAACCCTGGTATACAAAACAAATAGCATCGGAAACACCGGAAGGCCAGGTTACTTATAAAAATCCTTGGGTCTTTAATGAGGTCAATTTCAGGAGCAGGGCGTGGAGAAGGGAAAACCTGATCCTCAACATTGCCGTTGGATTGCCTTTTTAGCGATTACGGTTTTATTTCCTGACAAAGCTCAATTAGCATTCCATTTGTCGTTTTTGGATGCAGAAAACAAACCAGCTTATTGTCAGCGCCCAATTTGGGGGTTTCACTTAACAAGGTGAAACCCTCTTTTTTTAACCTCGCCATTTCAGCAACAATGTCTTCAACTTCGAATGCCACGTGGTGAAAACCTTCGCCTTTCTTCTCTATAAATTTTGCAATAACGCCATCACTGGAAATGGACTGCAGCAGCTCAATTTTGGTTTGGTTAACTTGGAAAAATGAAGTGGAAACGCCTTCGGATTCTACCGTTTCACGCTTGTATGGATTGGTTTGAAAAAGACTGGAAAACAATTTTTCAGCTGCTTCAAGTTCTTTTACCGCAATGCCAATGTGCTCTACATTTTTCATGATTTATTTCCGGTTGTCCGCGCCGCCTACCATACTCAGATAACTTTCATAACGGCTGATGGCGATCAGGCCATCCGAAACCCCGTCTTTCACAGCGCAACCGGGTTCATTGATGTGCTGGCAGTTGTTGAAGCGACATTGGTTTAAAAGCTCACGCATTTCAGGAAAATAATGGCTTATTTCCTCGGGCTTCATATCCGAAAGTCCTAATTCCTTTATTCCGGGTGAATCAATAATGAATGTTCCCGGCTCCAATTCAAACATTTCGGCAAATGTCGTTGTATGCACGCCTTTATTGGCGAAAGTGGAAACTTCCTGCGTTTTAATGTCCAGGCTCGGCGCAATAGCATTAACCAATGTTGATTTTCCTACACCAGAATGTCCGGATAACAGCGAGACTTTGCCTTTCAGTAACCCGGCGAAATCTTCGAGTCCTTGCGCACTTACAGCGGTGGTCGCCATGCAAGTGTAACCCAGGCTTTCATATAACTCCATCAGCTCGGACTGAAAATCCTTCATATCATCATTCAACAAATCCTGCTTATTGAAAATCACCACACCCGGAATTCTGAACGACTCAATCGCCACTAAAAAACGGTCGATAAAACCCAATGAAGTTCTTGGAAAAACAAGCGTCGCGATCAGAATGGCCTGATCCACATTGGCCGCTATCAAATGTGCGTGCGCCGTTTTATGCACCGATCGCCGCACCACATAATTTTCTCTGGGCAGGATTTCGTGGATGATCCCGAAATTCTGAGTTTCATCCTCTGCTTCAAAATGCACATAATCACCCACGGCAATGGGGTTTGTCACCTTTAAACCCAGCGCCTTAAACTTACCTTTTAGCCTGCATTGCCAGATATGACCATCGCGGCTGTCGCGTACATCATACCACGACCCTGTCGAACGCAACACCAACCCTCTCACTAATTCCATTCGTTGTTTTTTTTGCAAGTAGCGAATTTAACAGAAGTTTCTGCAACCGTTGAAAAGATTATAACAGACCGCAAAAAAATCACTTGAATAATATTAAGTAGTTTTTTAGCAGTCATATGTTTTCTTAAGTAACTTTTGAAGCTTGATTATAATATTTTTTAATATTACCCCAGAGTTAAGCGCTTTTTGCATACATTAGTAGGCATCTATTATAAAGAATTTTAAATAAGATCTGTATTACCCAACATTTACACTCCACAAATGGACTTAGTTGTAGAAGAAGCCAATTCGGTTATTGATATTAGAAAAAACCGCATTAGGAGTAACTTATTGCTTCATTTATATCAATCCGGAGACACTTCAATCAACAAAATGGCAAGGTTATTCCATGCCAGCATTCCGTCAGCGACAGGCATTGTCAATGAGCTTATCCGCGAGGGATGGATTACTGAGACCGGCACCGGCCCGGCCCGAGCCGGTCGACCGCCTGTGCTTTACGGCCTGAATGCGAAGAAATATCTGACGCTGATCATGGACATCAATCGCCATGACACGCAGCTTGTCGTTTTCGACTTGCATAATCAGCTGATAATGAAACGAAAAGTCGATATCAGACTCGATGATTCGGCAACTTTTCTGGAACAGCTTTTCGCTGCAACGGACGACTTCCTGACTTCCAACAACATTAATGTAAGCAAGCTCTGGGGCATCGGCGTTTCCATGCCTGGCCTGATCAATTCTTCCCAAGGCATTAACCTGACTTATCTTAATCTGACACCGCCCGGCGTTCCGCTTGTTACGCATTTGAAAAAGCATTTCAAATTGCCGGTTTGCTTATTTAATGATACAAAAGCGACAACGATCGGTGAGCACAGATTTGGCTTTGCGATGGAAAAAACGCAGGTTTTGACCATTAACATTGACTGGGGCGTTGGTTTGGGAATCATTATCAATGGTGAAGTTTTCAACGGCGCATCCGGATTTGCAGGTGAGCTCGGCCACATTCAGGTAAAACCGGACGGACTTTTGTGCCATTGCGGAAAAGTCGGCTGTCTAGACACTATAACTTCGGCAATTGCATTAATCAGAAGGGCGAAAGAAGGCATCAACAGCGGGAAAGCAACTATTTTGTCTCAAATCGTCAATAACAATCTGGATTTGCTGGACACTTCTCACATCATCGAAGCCGTGCATGCGGGTGATGAGTTTTCGATTGATTTGCTAAGCACAGTGGGGACGGAACTTGGGAAAGGTCTGGCAACGGCCGTTCACCTTTTCAATCCGGAAGTCATCATTGTGGGCGGTTTGCTTGCAGAGGCCGGACCCTTCATTTCCAATCCGATAGAGCAGGCGATTAATAAATATTGCTTATCCGATTTCAAAAATTCACTGTCGATTCACATTTCCAAATTAGGCGCAAAAGCCAGGTTATTAGGCACGCAAGCGCATTTGTTTGAACATTTGATCGTAAAAGAATTCTCTTGATAGCACACAGGGCTGAGTGTTTGCTGATGTAAGCAATGCTCAGCTCTGTAATTTTTTCACTTCGCTGAGAATCATTTCTGTCGATCCCATTCCCGCGGCAATGTATCGCTTATTAACGACCCCGGCCGTTTTTCTTGTTTCAGGCTCAGCCAGCCATTGACCAATCGTTGCCGTGAGCGCATCTTGATTGGCAACCGCCACTGCCCCACCCTGCTCAATCAAGTCCAGCGCTTCCTGAAACTTGTGATAACGCTTATTTCCAAAAGCAACCGGAATGCCAAAAGTTGCGGCTTCCAGAATGTTATGCAATCCGGATCCGAAAGCACCGCCTATGAATGACAGATCGCCATATTGATACAAAGCCGATAGCATTCCAATGTTATCGATCACCAGATAATCATTTTCGCTGCTGTCGTCGCGCGTTGCCAGTTCAGAATACAATATTGTTTTTCCTGTCAGCGCTTTTCTCCATTGTTCGATTTGCTCCTTATGGATTTCGTGCGGCGCAATAATGGCTTTTAATTTACCCTTAAAATGGTTCAAAACCGGGATCAGAACCTGCATATCGGCCTCCCAAACGGAACCTGCGATCAGACAGGTTTGGCCGTCACGAAACTTTGCTATTTCCGGAAAATCTCTTGTATTGGAAGCAATGGCGGCCACCCGGTCGAACCGTGTATCCCCGGCAATGCTGCATTGCTGAATGTCAATGCTTTTCAGCAATTTGAGCGACTGCTCGTTTTGAACAAAAATGTGGTCAAATGCGGTAAGCATTTGCCTGAAAAATGAGCCGCTTTTTTTGAAAAAAGCCTGACCTGGGCGAAAGATCGTGGAAAAAGAGATAATGTAAGTCCCGTTCTTTTTCAGCGCTTTCAGATAATTATGCCAAAACTCGTATTTGATAAAGAAGGCAATGTGAGGCTTTACAATGTTGACAAATCGCTTTGCATTGGCAGCTGTGTCAAGCGGGAGATAGCAAATGTAATCCGCGCCAGCATAATTTTTCCTGACCTCATAACCAGAGGGCGAGAAGAATGTCAGTAAAATGAAATGATCAGGAAATTGCGTTTTGTAAGTTTCAATGACGGGCCGGCCCTGCTCAAACTCGCCCAGGGAAGCCGCATGAAACCAAGCAACCGGACGGCCGTTTACCAGCTTTTGGAACGACTGTTCCATCTTGTCCAGCAAGCCATTTCTACCCTCAACACCCAGCTTGATTTTGCCATTGAACATTGCCGCAACCTTCATCAAAGAGGCGACTGTACTGATTGCGCTTTGATAGATGAATTCGGACAAATGATTCTGATTAGTAGGAGATTAGCGAAAAATTAATTTAAAAAAATGGCAAGAGCGAGGATTCTCTGGCAGGCTTTTTTATTTCTTTTTTCTTTCAAAGAACATAAAAGTACAAAAAACCGTTAATGTGGTGTCGATATGCAGCTGCTTTCACACTATTATTTTGTACTTTCACTGTTCATACGACACTTTCTGTAACAGGAGAATTAGATCTAAATATATGATGCGTGTAAAATTTTTACTATCAGTATCTATTCTGTTTGCACTATCGACAGACATATATGCGCAGCGTCGGGCTAAGCTTGAGGACAATGAAGAGAGCTATAAATCTTTTACTTCCTTTGGCGTAACTACAAATACAAATTCAGGGATTTTGGGAGGCGCCGTTTTCAGACAATCGTCTGCACTCGGTTCAAAGCTTTTTGGCAAAAATCAATATCGCTATCTTGCGCTTGAACTTGTCAATGTAAAGCATCCGAAAGAACTTTCGCAACAAGATTTTGTAACGGGCGCGCGCTTGGTTTACGGAAAGCAAAATTATCTTTTCGTGTTAAGACCGGAATACGGGCGTGAGCTGACATTGTTCAGCAGACAGGATGATGAAGGAATTTCTATCAGCGGAATAGTCGCCGCCGGACCGTCGCTTGGCTTGGAAAAGCCTTATATGGTGCAATTTCAAAGTTCTGACGGCCAGGTTGTGACTGAACCGTTTGATCCTGTAAAACATGCAGGAAGCACGCAAACGACTGGCATTGTAGGCGCAGGAAGTTTCTTTCAAGGATTCGGACAAACTAAAATTGTTCCGGGATTGCACGTTAAGACGGCAATGAGCTTTGAACTAAGTGCTTTTCGTGAAAATGTAACTGGTGTTGAAATTGGTTTTATTGCTGAGGCATTTACCAGAAAAGTGGAGATTATGGCCTTTGCGGAAAACAGAAGTTTTTTCACTTCCGGCTATTTAACCCTATATTTTGGGAGTAAAAAGAGATAATAAATTACCCATTGACAATGCTGGCTGAGGTCACATTGCCAGAGATTACCAATAAATATGATTGAATTACCTGTTATTCCCTCGGAGCGTAAGAAAAGACCGGATTGGTTGAGAGTGAAGCTTCCGGCAGGGCCTGAATTCCGGAAAGTAAGGCAGCTGGTTGATAATTATAAACTGCACACGATCTGCGAAAGTGGCAGCTGCCCGAATATGGGCGAGTGCTGGGGTGCAGGAACGGCTACTTTTATGATCCTGGGCAATGTTTGTACAAGAAAGCTGTAGCTTTTGCGCAGTGGCAACCGGACGACCTAATGAATATGACACCGACGAGCCAAGACGCGTTGCGGAAGCTATTAAGCTGATGCAGGTGAAACATGCGGTGCTTACGTCTGTAAACCGGGACGAATTGAAAGATCGCGGTGCCGAAATCTGGTATCAGACGGTTAGACAAGTGAAGGAAAATACGCCTGAAACAACGATAGAAACGCTTATTCCAGACGTAAAAAACAACTGGGATGCATTGATCCACATGATTGAAGCGGGCCAGGAAGTGGTTTCGCACAACATGGAAACTGTTGAACGTTTATACCGTGCAGTGCGTCCGCAAGCGAAGTATGAGCGCAGTCTGGAGCAGATCAGAAGAACAAAGGCATTTGGCCAGCGCACCAAATCAGGCATTATGCTTGGACTTGGCGAAACGCAGGATGAAGTCTACAAAGCAATGGATGACCTGGCAGCAAACGGTCTTGACATTCTCACATTAGGACAATATCTACAGCCAACCAAAATGCACCACGAAGTGATCGAATGGATCACGCCGGAAATGTTTGATAATTACAGAGAAGAAGGCCTAAAACGCGGACTCAAATACGTCGAGTCCGGCCCGCTGGTAAGATCAAGTCACCATGCAGAGCGGCATGTTAATGTGCCGATTTGAAATCAATACATTCTAACAAGATAATTGAAAGCCTGCTTTTGGTGAAAAAGCAGGCTTTTCTTGTTTACTAACGGGCATGGTTCACGCGTGTTTTTAAGGTGATTATATTTGGTTAATGTCCCAAAAAAGTTCAATTTTGTTTTTTAATCCATACACTAACTTCACATTGTTTGCTGAATTAACAATTTCAATTTATGCCATACTTATTCACCTCGGAGTCCGTATCTGAAGGACATCCTCTGACAAGGTCGCCGATCAAATATCAGATGCTTTAATTGACAATTTCTTGGCTTGGGATACTAACAGTAAAGTAGCCTGCGAAACTTTGGTAACGACAGGACAGGTGGTTCTGGCTGGCGAAGTGAAAACCAACACTTATCTGGATGTTCAGAAAATCACTCGTGAGGTGATCAGGAAAATCGGATATACGAAGAGTGAATACATGTTTGAAGCCAATTCGTGCGGTATTTTATCTGCTATCCACGATCAGAGTGCAGACATTAACCAAGGCGTTGACCGCGCAGTTGCTTCCGAAAGCTTTGAAGAAAAAGCGAACGCGCAAGGTGCAGGTGACCAGGGAATGATGTTTGGTTACGCAACACGCGAAACGGAGAATTACATGCCACTTGCATTGGATCTTGCACACAAGATTTTGCAGGAAATGTCAGCGATCAGAAATAACGAATCCAGCCTGATCCCATATCTTCGCCCGGATGCAAAATCTCAGGTGACGATTGAATACAGTGATGAAAATGTGCCATTGCGTATCGATACAATCGTTGTTTCAACACAGCATGATGATTTCGACGCGGAAGCTGCAATGCTTGCCAAAATCAAATCCGATGTTATCAACATTGTAATTCCACGCGTGAAAGCGAAACTTACTCCGGAATTGCAAAAGCTGTTTACAGGTGACATTACTTTCCACATTAACCCAACCGGAAAGTTTGTAATCGGCGGCCCGCACGGCGATACAGGACTTACAGGACGTAAAATCATTGTTGATACTTACGGTGGCAAAGGTGCGCATGGTGGCGGTGCTTTCTCTGGAAAAGATCCTTCCAAAGTAGACCGTTCGGCTGCATATGCAACCCGTCACATTGCGAAAAACATGGTGGCGTCAGGACTTTGTGACGAAGTGCTTGTTCAGGTTTCTTACGCGATCGGTGTGGCTGAGCCTTGTGGTTTGTATATCAACACTTACGGAACTGCCAAAGTATCTGATCACGACGGCGATATCGCTTCGAAAATAGGCGAGATCTTCGACCTTCGTCCTTATGCAATCGAGCAGCGCTTGAAACTTCGTAATCCGATTTACTCGGAAACAGCCGCTTATGGACACATGGGCCGCAAGAATGAGGTGGTTACCAAATCATTCAAAGGCGCAAATGGCGAAGAGAAAGAAGTGGAAGTAGAACTTTTCACTTGGGAAAAACTTGACTTCGTCGATGCGATCAAAGAGAAGTTCGCATTGTAAGCATATATAAATGATAGTGATAGGGCCGGCTAATTGTCGGCCTTATTTTTTGCCCAAAACCCCACTTTCAGGATATTTTGAAGAATGGACATTTGCAGAATATTTTATTGATTCTCCAATTAATATCTACCTTTAACTAATAATACCAGGATATTTCCGTTCCTAAGGGGCTGGGCAAACTATTCTGTTAGAGCTAATTCCGTCCCCTTTCTTTATGCAATACCAAAAAATAAAGTTTACCAACGCTGGCAAAAGCACGTTCTTTCCTACGCTTCGCCAACGTGTCGATCAATATTTTTCAACCAATAATATTTGTAAATCGGGAGGTAAGCAGATCATTTACAAGGCGTTGTTTATGCTGAGTTTGTATCTGATCCCTTACATTTTGATACTTACTGGCGGGTTTTCCAACCTGACCATGTTCTTACTGACGATCGTTATGGGATTTGGTGTTGCGGGCGTTGGCATGTCGGTTATGCACGATGCGATACACGGTTCGCTGGCAACATCCAATGTGCTGAATAAGATTTTTGGCGCTTCTATTTACCTGCTTGGCGGCAACGCATACAATTGGGAAGTGCAGCATAACAGGCTTCATCACACATACACCAACATTCACGAGGTTGACGAAGACATTACGGGAAAGTTTTTGCTAAGATTATCTTTTCAGGAAAAGCAGAAGCAAATCCACCGTTTCCAGCACATTTACGCATTCTTTTTATACAGCCTGATGACATTGTCATTTCTTTGGAAAGACTTCAAAGAGATTTCACTTTTTAACAAAATGTCTGAATCTGGAATGACAAAGCCTTTTCCACGCAAGGAATTGATAAAGCTTATTATCACCAAAGTGGCTTACGTCCTGTTTATCTGCGTGATTCCGCTTTACTTTACTTCACTTACTTTTGGAGAATGGTTTATTGGATTTATGGCTATGCATTGCACGGCCGGCATGATCCTGAGCACCGTGTTCCAAATGGCGCACGTTGTCGAAGGTGTTCACCAGCCAGAACCAACTAATACAGGCTGCGTTGAGAATGCATGGGCTGTACATCAGTTGCAAACCACATCCAACTTCGCTGGTCGGAACCGCTTTTTATCCTGGTATATCGGCGGTTTGGATTATCAGATCGAGCACCATTTGTTTCCTTCTATTTCCCACATCCATTATCACGCACTGTCGCCGATTGTGCAGGCAACGGCGTTGGAATTCGGATTGGATTACAATGCGAAGGCTAACTTTGCCAACGCATTGGGTTCTCATGTGAGAATGTTAAAAAGCATGGGCAGAGCCTGATCACGCAGGGTCCACCAATTCACTTTCGCGGGCGACCTGATCAATCATCCTCATTTTTTCGAAATTCTTTGGTCGTGAGAAGAATGTGTAAATGGCGGGAATCACGTATAATGTGAGCACCAGCGAGAACAGCAATCCGCCCATAATCACAATTCCCATCGACATCCGGCTCTTACCGGCTGAGCCAAGCGCCATCGCAATTGGCAACGCACCCAGGATCGTTGCAAGGCTCGTCATCAAGATTGGCCTGAAACGCAATGTTGCTGCTTCGAGCACTGCTTCCTGAATGCCAAGCCCTTTCTCCCGAAGCTGGTTTGCAAATTCAACAATCAAAATTCCGTTTTTGGTTACCAAACCAATCAGCATAATCATTCCGATTTGGCTGAAAATGTTTAATGTTTGATCAAAAAACCAAAGCGAAAATACGGCTCCGCCAATGGCCAGCGGCACGGTGAACATAATGATAAACGGATCCACGAAACTTTCAAATTGCGCTGCAAGAATGAAATAGATCAACACAAGTGCTAGAAAGAAAGAGAACATCGTGTTGGAAGAACTCTCCGCATAATCCCGTGATGAGCCACTTAATGAAGTTTGAATGGCCTCATCTTTCAACCGGTCCCGGATGCGGTCCATAGCAGCAATGCCGTCGCCGATCGTTTTCCCGGGCGCTAATGCAGCCTGCACGGTCGCGCTCATATAGCGATTGTAGTGAAACAGCTGCGGCGGACTGCTTTCTTCCTCCGCTTTAACAATGTTGTCGAGTTGGACAAGGCTGCCATTTGCTGTTTTGACAAACATACTTTTCAAATCCAGCGGCTCGTCCCGGTTTACACGGTCATATTGTCCAATCACCTGATACTGACGCCCATTCATTGTAAAATAGCCAAAACGCTGACCCGCAAATGCGAGCTGCATCGTCTGCGCCACATCCTGAACGGTCACACCCAGTGATTTTGCTTTTTCCCGGTCAATCGTAATCTGTATTTCAGGCTTGCTAAACTTCAAATTGACGTCCGTAATGGCGAATGTCGGGTCATTGGAAACTTCTTCCATGAATTTTGGAAGATAGGAACGCAACTTCTCAAAGTCCGGCGCCTGAATCACATATTGGATCGGCAAGCCGCCGCGCGAGTCCACAGAAACGTTTTGCTGCTGCACCACAAATGACTTTGCATCAGGCATTTGTTTCAACTTCTGATTAATGTAGTCTGCTATTTCCTGCTGCGTTTCCTTTCTTTCTTTTTTATCAACCAAAGCAATTCTGCCGCTTCCTGTGTTCGCTGCGCCAAGTCCGGAATTTCCAGGTGAAGTGATGAGCATCAGGCCTTTTTTACCCGGCATTGAATCCATCAGCATTTGCCCCACTTGCTGGACATAACGATCTGTAAATTCAAATGACGAGCCTTCCGGCGCGGTCATATTGATCCTGAACCAATTGCGGTCATCCAAAGGTGCAAGTTCGGATTGCAGCCCTTTTCCGAAAAACCAGATCATGCCCACCGTGGCGGCCACGATTGGAATCGCAACCCAGCGCATTTTCAGGAATTTACCAAAGCGGTGCCATAATTATTGGTAATGCTTTCGAAAGAAAGGCTCCGTTTTTTCATAGAACCAGCTCTTCTTGTGCGTCTTACGAACCAGATATGCATTCAGCATCGGGGTTAATGTAAGCGAAACAAAGGCTGAAATAAGCACCGCAGCGGAGATTACAATCCCAAACTCCCGAAACGGTTTCCGACAAAGCCTTCCATAAAAATTACCGGAAGAAACACTGACGCCAACGTAATAGAAGTCGACAAAACTGCAAAAATGATCTCATTAGCGCCCTTTATTGCCGCCTCAATCGGCCCCATCCCCTGCTCTATCTTCTTGAAAATGTTCTCCGTGACGACAATTCCATCATCCACCACAAGTCCAGTCGCCAAAACGATGGCCAGCAAAGTGAGCACATTGATGGAAAAGCCCATGATGTACATTACAAAAAACGTCCCGATCAGCGACACCGGAATGTCGATCAGCGGGCGAAATGCGATAAGCCAATCCCTGAAAAAGAGATAAATAATAATCACAACCAGCACGATTGCGATCAGCAGCGTCTCGCCTACTTCTTCTATGGAGCGCTCTACGAAAATTGTGTTATCAATCAGTGTATCAAGCTCATAATCCTTGGGCAGCTCCTTTTTAATGTCCGCCATCCGCTTATTAACTTCCTCTGCAATGTTCAGATAATTGGCGCCCGGCATGGGAGAAATCGCCAGGCCGATCATAGGCACATTGTCAAGCCGCAAAATCGTTTCTTCATTTTCCGGACCCAGCATTGCGTGCCCAATGTCCTTTAAGTGAATCGTTTGCGTTGCCGAATTCTTAATAATCATCTCATTAAAATCCTCTTCCGTCCTGAAACGACCGATCGTTTTAACCGTAAGCTCCGTATTGTCACCAGCCAGTTTACCGCTTGGCAATTCCACATTCTCCTTATCCAGCGCAATTTTCACATCCTGCGTTGTAATGCCTAGCGAAGCCATTTTAATCGGGTCCATCCAGATGCGCATGGCGATATTTTCTGGCCGAAAATCCGGATTTCACTTACGCCTTCAATGGTTTGCAAACGTTGGGCAATCACATTCTCTGCATAATCACTCACTTCCAAATGCGAACGTGTGTCGCTTTTGAATGTTAACACAATGATCGGCTCTGAGTTGGCATCCGCTTTTGCAACAACCGGCGGCCCGTCAATATCCAATGGCAATGTGCGTGAAGCCGAGCCCACCTTATCCCGCACGTCATTGGCGGCACGCTCCATGTCCACACCAATGTCAAATTCAACTGTGATCTGGCTTGTGCCCTGGCTGCTTGTAGAGTTTATAGACTTAATCCCTTCAATGCTATTAAGCTGTTTTTCAAGCGGTTCTGTGATCTGCGATTCGATAATGTCCGCATTGGCCCCGGTGTAACTCGTCCGGATGGAAACCACGGGCGGATCAATGGAAGGAAATTCCCGCATCCCCAGAAACTTATATCCGAGAAATCCGAAAAGTATGATCAGCAGGTTCATGACAATCGCCAGAACCGGCCTTTTGATCGAGAGCGTTGATATACTCATAATGGGAGTTTAGTGTCGGCTGACAACATTTGGGACTAAATATTCCTGCTCAATTCACTCTGACAGCCGTATTTGGCTTAATAGCAATAATTCCGGACGTTATCAGCGAGTCGCCCGGCTGCAAACCTTCGATCACCTGAATGCTTTTATCCGTCCTTAACCCGGTCACGACCATTGCTTCCTGCGCTTTGCCATTTTTTACAACAAAAACCTTCTTACCTTTCAAAACAGGCACAATGGCTTCCGTCGGGATCATCATTGCTGACTTATTTGCATCCAGATCTGCCAGGATTTTGACGAACATGCCCGGCACAAACCGACCGCCCGGGTTAGAAGCAATTGCACGCACTTTCAACGTCCGCAGACTTTCATCCACTTTCGGGTCCACAGCCAGGATTTTTGCATTATAAGTCGACTGATCGCCATCCAGCGTGAATTTGACGACATTACCCACACGAATGTTCGGAGAATATTTTTCGGGAACCGTAAAGTCAACTTTGACCGGATTGCTCTGTACAATGGTCACGATGGACGTACCCGGCAAGAGATAAGCGCCTTCGCTAATGTATTTCAATCCTATTTTTCCGCTGAAAGGTGCGCGGATTTCCGTTTTTGCCAGTTGCGCTTCCAGCACTTCCCGCTCTGCATCGAGTATTCGGATGTTATTGGAAGTGACATCGTATTCTTCCAGGTTGATTGCCTCTACATTCAGCAACTTTTTCTGACGCGCCTCAATTTTTCTGCTCAGCTCCTGGTTATACTCCACTTTTTGAAGCTGGGCCCTAAGTTCGCGATCATTAATTTTACCGATCAGCTGGCCTTTTTCAATGTAAGCACCTTCTTTAATGTCAAGCTTGATCAGCCTCCCCGCCGCTTCCGCCATCACATTTACTTCCTCATTCGGAATGACTGTGCCGGATGCAAATATTTGATTTTCAATTGTTTCTTTGCGCACAACATGTACATTAACAGGCACAACCGCCCCAGCCGATGCCGTTGCTCCTTTGCTTCCCGTCCCCGCGGGCTTATCATTTCCTGGTTTTGAAAAAACAAAAAGTTTGCCCAGCACCAGCACAATGATTATCCCGCCAACCAGCATTATCGTACGCATAAATCAATTAGATAAATTTCGTTCAACTCGAATATTGATAAATTATATTTCTTCAAAACTCCTTATTAAAGATAGTTCTTATTGTACAAAGTGGCAATCGCTTACTTTTTTACTTCTTGCCAATATTAATTTGCAGTTAACGATCGTACACGCAAAGTCACCGCCGGGTAAATAATTGCGGAATCTTTTTGGCTATCAACTATATTTAGTGCGACTGCTCCTGACATTTTTAAAGCATTAATTCGTTGCCAATCGTCTCCTCTTTTTAACTAAAAAATGAAAGCATTTCCGTGTTGCCTCCGCTATTTCCTCACATTATTAATCTGCTATTTACCTATGCACACGCACGGACAGAACAAGGTCAAAAATTACGATGCGCAGTGGAAAATTGTTGAAGGCCATCAAAAGAAGAATTTGCCAAAATCCGCATTGGAAGAAGTGAAGCGAATTTATGAATTGGCTAAAAGAGAAAATCAGGACGCCCAGATCATAAAAGCGGCGGTTTACATGGTCAATCTGCAAACGGAAACGAGAGAAGACCAAGGTGCCATAGCGATTGCCGAGCTCGAAAAAGAGATTGCAACAAGCCGGCAGCCATCCAAATCCATTCTTACAAACCTGCTTGCATCAACGTATTATGCTTATTATCAAAGCATTCGATGGAAACTTTACGAACGCACCGCGACGACTGGTTTCAACAAACAGGACATTAACACATGGACAACGGAAGATTTTCACCAGAAAATCAGCACATTATATCTGGAATCTATTGAAAATGAAGCATTATTAAAACAGACCAAACTTGAACCTTATGATGCGATAATCGCAAATGGTAACGTCCGAAAACTACGCCCCACTTTATATGATTTACTCACGCACAAGGCCTTACAATATTTTTCTTCCGACGAGCGCGACATTAAAAAGCCTTCTTACGCATTCGCGATAGACAAGGCATCTGCATTCGACCCTGCGGCGGATTTCATTCACAGGAAATTTGAAACGAAAGACAGCACTTCCCTCGAATTTTTCGCACTTCAATTGTATCAGAAACTGATCGCATTTCATATCAACGATCCACAGCCAGATGCATTGATCGACGTAGACATTCAGCGACTGCAATTCGTCCGCCAGAAGTCTGTCCACCCGGACACGGACACGCTTTATTACATGTCTATAAGTCACTTAGCCGATCAATATCAACAAACGCCTGCCGCCGCGCAGGCTTGGTTTCTGAAAGCTGCGTATCATGAAGAAAAAGGCAATTTGTATAAAGCAGGAGGCGATTCGACCTATCGTTTTGAGAAAGCAAAGGCAGTTACTATTCTTGAAAAAATTGTTGTTGAAAATCCGGAGCGTGAGGGAGGAGTTAATGCTTATAATGCGCTGCAAGGGATTAAAAGGCCAAATTTACAATTCACAGTTGAGCAAGTCAATGTGCCGGAAAAGCCGTTTTTGATGTTTTTGGAATACAAAAACTTAACTAATCTGCATCTGCGAGTCTTCAAGGCAACCGACGCGATAAAAGCGTCTTTTCAGAACTACAAAGTCCAGGAAGTTTTCCGTTCGATTGCCAAAATGACGCCGGTCCGGGCATGGGAGCAAAAGCTGCCGGACACAAAAGATTTCCAGCAACATGCAGTTGAGCTAAAAGTTGAAGGGCTGCCAGTGGGAGAATATGTGCTTTTGGCGAGCCTGGACGGCAGTTTTGCTGAAAACAAATCCTTATCCGGCGCGCGGTTGTTCTATGTCAGCAACATTAGTTTTATCCAGAGAAACAATGATTTCTTTGTGCTGAACAGAGAAACCGGGCAACCACTTCCGGGCGCAAATGTCACGATCTGGACTTCGAAATATGATTATGCAGGCAGAGAATATAAAACGACGAAAGGCGCCCAAACTCCGGTGGACAAGAATGGCTATTTTAAGGACAGACGAAGTTCAGAAAAACCGGAGTCTCGGAGCCAGATGTTAGAAATTATAAATGGTAACGATAAGCTCTTCATTAAGGAACAATTCGGCACATTTTACAACGGAGCTAACGCTGAAAAAGCCATTCAGTCAAAAATTTACGTCTTCACAGACCGCAGTTTATATCGACCGGGCCAGACAGTTTATTACAAAGGAATCGCTGCTGACGGCAGCAACATTGCAAAGGACGAGACCGAAGAAATTGAAATTGAACTGTACAATGCTACTAACCAAGTCGTTGGACGGGACACCAAGAAAGTCAATGCATTTGGAAGCTTTTCGGGGACCTTCGTTTTGCCGCAAGGCATCTTGAACGGACAATTCTCGATTGACGCGGACGGAGACAGAGTTTCTTTTCAGGTTGAAGAATACAAAAGGCCGAAGTTCGCCGTCCAGTTTGACACTTTGAGGGGCACTTATAAGCTGGGCGACACCATTCAGGTGACTGGCGTTGGGACGGCTTATGCAGGAAACTTCATCGACGGGGCGAAGGTCAGTTATCGGGTTATCCGAAGTGAAAGGTTTTTGTATCCCTGGATTCGCCGGTGGCATTATTATACGCCGTCTGCCCCGCAGATTATCACACACGGGGAGGCCGTCACGGATGCGTCCGGCAAATTCAACATTGCTTTCGAAGCCATACCCGATGCAAAAAGGGATAAAAAACTTGAACCGGTTTTTGATTTTGTGATTTATGCTGATGTGACGGATATCAATGGAGAAACGAGAAGTGCGCAAATGACCGTTTCTGTTGGTTATAAATCAGTTGTGCTAAAAACGAAAATTCCTGAGAAGGCTATCGCGGACAGTCTCGCAAATTTGAAGATAAGGGCCGAAAACATGAACGGGAAATTCGTTTCGACACCGGTTACTGTGAAAATTTCCCGGTTAATGCCCGAAAATCGATTGATCCGTTCCCGTTACTGGCAGCGCCCCGATTTATTTGTAATGACAAAAGAGGAGTTTATTGCGGCCTTTCCAAATGATGAATATGATAAGGAAGCTGAAAAGGAAAGCTGGCCCGTGCAGGATGTAGTTTTTGAAAAGACAGCCACTATTACCGAAAATCAGGCATTTACTATCGATAAAACAAAGCTGACCGGTGGATTTTATAAAATTGAGATCACAACAGAAGATGAAAGCAACGCGGAAGTAAAAGATGTTAAATATGTTGAATTAGTTGATCCGAAAGCCGGTAAGCCAGCTTTCCCACAATACATTGCTACGGAAAGCAGTGCAACCATTGAGCCGGGTGAGAAAACGACTGTCAAAATAGGAACGTCGGCCAATGACGTTTTTGTCATCAGCAGTTCAGGCAAAATGGCAAATCCCGACAACTTTTCCTTTTTCAAACTTAGCAATCAAAAACGCACTTTCGACATTGCTGCAAAGGAATCTGACCGTGGCGGATTTAGCATTGATTATATGTTCGTAAAGCATAACCGCGTGCATCAGCATCAGGAATTTGTGAATGTTCCCTGGACGAACAAAGACCTGAACATTGAATACGAAACGTTTAGGGATAAAGCTTTGCCGGGAAGTAAGGAGCAATGGAAGGTTAAGATTTCTGGTTACAAGAAGGATAAAGTGGCGGCAGAAATGCTTGCCAGCATGTATGACGCGTCGCTCGATCAGTTTTTTCCGCATCAATGGCAAAAGCCCGCACATTGGCCGACTAACAATGGCATTGCCCGTTGGAACGACGGTGGAAATTTCACGACAAGAGATGCGCAAGTCTTCTATTATCTACCTGATCACTACAAGAATTTTGAAAAACTTTACGATCAGTTGCTTGGCATTGACCTTTCATATCGGGACTTTCCGCGCGGCGGGGTGAGAGGGGTGCAGTTGCGCGGTAATGTGGCGGCAAAGAAGACTGGCAACAATAATAATATGGTTGAGGAAATGGCTGCGGCACCGATGTCTATTGGTGAAGACGCCAAGGCGATGAGTGAAGTTGTTGTGGTTGGCTATGGTGTCCCATCCAATGCTCCCGGTAAAAATAACAACGATGCACAAGCTGCTCGAATTCGTAAAAACTTCAACGAAACCGCATTCTTCTTCCCGACCTGCAAACGGATAAAAATGGCGTAATCACGTTTTCCTTTACCATGCCGGAAGCATTAACGAGATGGAAATTTCAGGCGTTGGCACATACAAAAGAGCTGGCATTTGGTTACAGCAGCAAGGAAATTGTTACGCAGAAAGAACTGATGGTGCAGCCTAATCCACCCAGATTTTTGCGGGAAGGCGATCGGATTGTTTTTTCTACGAAAGTTGCTAATCTATCGGATAAGGCATTAAGCGGACAGGTTTCTTTGCAACTGTTTGATACAGAAATCAATGCAGCGATTGACAACACTTTCCTGCACAATGTCTTTAAAAAGGAGTTTACCGTTGCGGCGGGACAAAGCACATCTGCCCAGTTTGCATTTCAAATTCCAAAAGGCTATACAAAAACCGTTACATGGCGTATGACCGCAAAAGCGGGCAGTTTTTCGGATGCGGAGGAAAATATTTTGCCGGTGCTTTCCAACCGCATGCTGGTGACCGAAACGATGCCATTGGCCATGCGACAAGCCGAAAATAAGACATTCAAATTCCAAAAATTGCTCGATTCGCAGCATTCGAAGACGCTTACGACCCAGTCTCTGACCGTTGAATACACGAGTAATCCTGCTTGGTATGCCATTCAGGCGCTGCCTTATCTGATGCAATATCCATATGAATGTGCTGAACAAACCTGGAATCGATATTATGCCAATTCGATGGCGGCATCGGTCGTCACAAGTTCAACGCGGATTGCGCAGGTTTTTGATACTTGGCGCAAAAGCGATACAACTGCGTTGCTAAGCAACCTGCAAAAAAATCCGGAGCTGAAATCGATCATTTTGGAAGAAACGCCGTGGGTGCTTGCTGCAAAAACCGAAAGTGAACAAAAGAAGAACATTGCACTTTTGTTTGACCTGTTAAGAATGACAAACGAGCTCAGCAATGCTGCTCAAAAATTACGTCAGTTACAAAGCACAAACGGAGGTTTTACATGGTTCAAAGGTGGGCCGGATGACCGTTATATGACCCAGTATATTCTGAGCGGCATTGGGCATCTGCGAAAAACAAACGCTGTTCAAAAAGGTCAGGAAGGTGATTTGGATGCAATTGTGAAATCGGCGCTGCCTTATCTGGAACAAAGGATTGCGGACGATTACAATGACCTTTTGAAATACAAACAAGACCTGAAGCAATACATTCCCTCACAGCTTGTGATCCAGTTTTTGTACATGCGCAGCTTTTTCAAAGAACAGCCAGTCGCGGCTGCCTCTCAAAAAGCGTATCAGTATTTTATGGAGCGGACCAGGCTGACATGGGCCGAACAAACCAAATATATGCAAGGCATGAGTGCACTTGTTTTGCACCGCGCCAAGGATTCAGCGACGCCGGAAGCGATCCTGAAATCGTTGAAAGAAACAGCGATCGTGCATGAGGAGTTGGGCATGTATTGGAAAAATAATCAGCGTGGCTGGTGGTGGTTTGAAGCGCCAATTGAGCGCCAGGCATTGCTAATCGAAGCTTTTCAGGAAATTGCAAACGACGAAGCGACCGTTGACAACCTAAAAACCTGGCTTTTAAAAAACAAACAAACCAATAACTGGGAAAGCACAAAAGCCACCGCAGAAGCCTGCTATGCATTGCTGATGACGGGCAGTAACTGGCTTGCAGACGAGCGCAATGTTTCCGTTTATCTTGACAAAACGAAGATAGAGCCTGAAAAAGCGGAAGCTGGAACCGGCTATTTTAAAAAGGCCATAGACGGGAAAGAAGTCACTGCTGGGATGGGCAACATTGAAGT
The DNA here is from genome assembly GCF_979253085.1 of Dyadobacter sp. AC419. Lineage (NCBI taxonomy): Bacteria > Pseudomonadati > Bacteroidota > Cytophagia > Cytophagales > Spirosomataceae > Dyadobacter > Dyadobacter sp. AC419. The sequence continues at coordinate 86,878 of NZ_CEEDCD010000031.1, forward strand.
GCGTATCGAAGGCGATAAAACGAACTCGAGTGCACCGTCGTGGGGCGCCGTTTACTGGCAATATTTTGAAGATCTGGACAAGATCACTTATTCAGAAACGCCTTTAAAGCTGTCCAAAAAGCTATTTATTGAGAAAAATTCAGACAAAGGCCCGGTGCTGACACCGGTTAATGCGGGAGATATATTGCATGTGGGCGACAAGGTAAAAGTCCGGATCGAACTACGTGCAGACCGCGATATGGAATATGTGCATATGAAGGACATGCGCGCGTCGGGTCTCGAACCGGTCAATGTGTTGAGCAGTTACAAATGGCAGGATGGCCTCGGTTACTACGAAAGTACCAAAGACGCGAGCACCAATTTCTTTTTCAACACATTAAAAAAAGGCACCTACGTTTTCGAATATCCCCTTTTCATCAACCAGGAAGGCGATTTCAGCAACGGCATCACGACCATTCAATGCATGTACGCCCCAGAATTCACCGCGCATAGCGAAGGGGTCAGGATTCGGGTTGGGAAATGAATGCGGGCGGTTTCCTTGCTTAGGAAACTGCCTGCTGTATCTTCAAAATTGCCTTAGCAAACGTTTCCATATCTTCTTTCTCTCCAAGCATGGCGTGTTGTAGGATCCAGATGGCGTCTGTGGCGCAGGCTTGTTCGGCGGCGTGGCAATGAACATCTGCGTAACTGACTTGCTCGGGGATGGCGTAGCACATGAAGTTTTTATTTTGAAAAAGCGGTTGTTTGTACAATGGATGCGGATAACCCTTGAAGCTGGGAACGCCTTCTGCGGCAAGCATTGCGGCGAAGTCATTTTTCGGTAATCCGCCAAATGCACTGGAATCGTATTTGAAAATATAAATGTGATAACAATGCATCGTGATCTCCCCGGAGCGTGATAAAGGCGTAATGCCATTTATGCCTGCGAGTAATTGATTCAAATACAAGCCGTTCTCATTTCGCTTTTGAGTTTGCGCTTCCAGTCTTGTGAGTTGCTGCGAAAGCAACACGGCTTGCATTTGGGTAATGCGGTAATTGCAGCCAGGATTGTAATGATCATACCATTGTCCGCCTTCAACGCGCCCGACATTGCGGAGCGAGCGCATCATTGCATACAAGTCATCATCATTCGTAATCACAATCCCGCCTTCACCAGACGTCAGATTCTTGGACGATTGGAAACTAAAACTGCCTACATCGCCGATAGAACCTAATTTCCTGCCTTTGTACTCAGCTCCGTGCGCGTGCGCGGCATCTTCAATCACCCTTAATCCATGTCGTTTTGCAATGTCCAGAATCGCTTCCATATCACAGGCCAATCCACCGAAATGCACCGGAATGATTGCCTTCGTCCGTTCTGTAATTGCGGCCTCGATTGCCTTGGGACTAATGTTATAAGTTTCCGGATCAATGTCCACAAACACCGGCACGCAGTTACATTCGATGACCGATGAAGCTGTGGTAATAAATGTATATGGCGGAACGATCACCTCGTCACCCGGCTTTACGCCACAAGCAATCAGAGCCAGCCTGAGTGAAACAGAGCCGTTTACGCAGGAAACGGCGTATTTACTCCCGCAATATGCCGCAAAATCCTTTTCAAACTTTGCGACTTCATCCCCACAGTCCGGGTTTCCCCATTTCCCGCTTTGGACAATGGCTGTAACTGCCTCAATGTCGGCTGCGTCATAAATAGGCCATGGAAATTCTTTTTGAACGGACTTTGGGCCGCCGTTGATCGCTAGCTCATGGAGTTTGTCAATGGTTTTCAAGATCATTCAATTTTAATAAGCCACAGCATTACAGCCAATTGCATTTACAAAACCGCTTTTTCATTTGTCAAAAACACCCTCGTACTTTCCGTGTAAGTTTTCCCTTGTGGCGTCTGGTATTTCAAGTCCACATAAAAGGCCCGGAAACCGCTTGATGGGAAAGCTTCTGAGATTGAAACCTCCGATTTCTTCTTGATGCCCAGACTCTTACTTGTCCAAATATCATCACGCAAATCCTGATCCTTGGACTGGGCAGACCATAGAATGACGTCAACCAATGCATCTGCACTGGCCTTAATGTCCAGATTTACACCTTTTTTAGACAAAGATTGTGTCCATTGACATTCAGCATAAGGCGTTTTTGTGATCGTCGCGCCAAAAAAAGCACTTAATGCTGCCATCGCCTGCTTTCCATCGCCCAGATCGTGGCCCGCGTTGGGAACATAATGGAGCATGTTTTTGCCAGGAATTTTGTCAAGATAATTTTTAACATTGTCCACCACCCAATATTCATCGTTTGTTCCCATGAAAATCATCTTAGGCATCGTCAATTTATCACGGTACGGAAAACGGATCAATCATTTTTGTAATGGCCTCACCGTCAGGCGACCCGGTTGACTGCGGAATGCCCAGCTTGACATAATCTTCGATCTGGATACTGTATTCACCCCAGGATTTGATTTGATAATCAAGACTGACGGGCATATTTAACACATCGATCACCATCGGCGCTATCGCTTCCACGCGCGGATCGCTTGCACCGGTAAGCCAGGTTGTCCAGCCGCGTTTCGAAGCGCCGGTTACGACGAACTTATTTACCTCATGATTCAATTTTTGTTTGGCAAATTGCTGCACAACATCCATGGCTTTCACGGCACTTTTCACCATTGGAAAAAGCAGCGGCCAGCTGTAATCTTTGTCTTTTTTAAAATTGTGGAGCGTGTAGGAAATCAGCGCGTCTTCGGTCAGGTCATCGAAAAACGGCTGGTTTGGCGTCTGTTTTAAAAGAGCTACGATGGCCTTGTTTGTGGTTGCCATTTCGGCTAACGGCTCATAAAGCTTGTCATCACGCTTGGTGTTCCAGTTAGGAAGTTCGTTTGTGTTTGATCCGCCAGTGATGAACAACAACGCGTCGTCATGCTTATTTTCTTTCGGCACCATAACAGTTAATTGATGCGTCCAGACAAATTCACGCCACTTTTGAGACGTTACGAGAATGTTATAAAACGTCACATCGCCTCGCGTAAAAGTCTCTTTCAGTTCCCATTTAAATGTCTTGTCACCATTTTCGAGATAACTTTTCAGGGCATTTTCCGGGGTAATCTTTTGAGCGATAACAGCAGTTGTCAGCAGGAATTGGAACAGAATGATTTTAAAAACAGTGGCTAATCTGAATGACATACATTTAAATTTAGTAATGGACGGTTATTTCGATGGTTTCCAATAATAAACCGGAGCCATCGATCACACGAACGGCTCCGGTTTGGAATTTTTCACCAGATTCAAAAATGATTACCAGGGTTTACCGGTTCCTTGCACAAGCCACTGCTTTGACCACGGACTATTGCCCTTATCAGCCTGAGAATAACTTGTAATTTCCAGCTTGCTCACAGCTCCCTCAGCATTGGTTTTGTTTATTCTAAGCTCATCCTGCATATAATAGAACCGCAATGGAAGCACTTGTCTTTTTGCCGCAGGCCCTGCTTTAAGCTCAGGAAAACCCGTTCTTCTGAAATCAAACCAGGCTTCTGTTGCCGCTGTCCAGCTTGCAATCCATTTCTGTTCAATGATTTGCTTAACCGATTTGTCAAATGCGACGCCTGGCTGTGCAATGTATTTGTCATAAGCATCACCAACTGTCCATGTGCTGAGCGATGCTTTTACACCTGCCTCGTAATGCGCTTTTGCAACGCCCGCAGCCCAGCCTTTTGTAGCGGCTTCTGCCAGAATAAAATGCACTTCTGCGGCGGAGATCAATCTTGCTTTGAGCAATGGCCCTTTTGCGGCTTTGTAAATTTCATTCAAAAACGACACGTGCGGGTTGTAAGAAGTTTGTCCAGGAGTCGGATTAAGGTTATAAGCCGATGGCAATGCAGAGAAACTTGTGGGCAATCCAACATAATCCGGATCGGTGTCTATCACAGTTTTTCCAACTTTATCAGGAGACAAATATCTTTTTCCATCCACAATTTTATCCGTTCCAGCGGGAAGTTTTGCATCGACAACCAACGGAACTTCCACCTTTTTCGCCCAGATCGCAAGTCTTGGATCTTTAATAGCCTGCAATCTGTCGACAAGCGTAGCGGCCATTTTTATACGGCGGTAATTGCTTCCGCTGGCATCGATTACTGCGTTGGCTGGCCATGCATCTGCTTCACTGTTTCCCGGATATGCCATGGTGGCGTCATCGTCATTGCTCGTAATAATCGGAAACTGTGCTGCATTGGCAACGATTTTTTCAATTCCCGCCTTTGCAATTTCAGGCTGCTTAGCCGAAAGACGCATATAATAGCGCAACAGCAGTGAATTAGCCATCTTTCTCCATTTTGCCGGATCGCCGCCGTAGTACACATCCACACCTTCCACAATTCCACTGTAATCTGCTTTGGGTTTAGAAAGCATGATGTTTGCCTTTTCAAGATCAGCGATAATGCCAGCGTAAATCTTATCTTGGCTGTCAAATGCAGGCAGAATGCTGGACGTGCCGCCATTTTCTCCCTTCAATGCATCGGTGTAAGGCGCATCGCCCCAAAGATCCGTGATCAACCCGAACATGAATGATTTCATAACGAGCGCAACGCCCTGATGAAATTCAAAATTCGATTCAACAGACCTTGTATACAGCAGATCATTATTTCTCAGCACATCGTAATATGCGTTCCAGCTTTGGTCGCCACCCCAGTCATAATCATTATGACCGCTTGACCACGCATCTTTTTGCGTATGCTGCACCACGCCCGCAATGTCCTGATAACCAAGATTTACGTAGAGTTTTGCGGCTTCGGTCAGCACGGTGGGCAGCATCAGATTGGGGTTAACCTTTTCCGGGCCCACACCGTTGGGATTTTCGTTTCAGTTCACTAAGGTCTTTGCATGAGAATGTAAGACAAGTGAGCAGGAGCGAAAACAGAATTGAAGTAATGTGAAATTTTTTCATGAGTCTATTTTTAAACTATGTCTCTCGAAATTAAAACGTTAGCCCAAGCTTGAAACCAATCGGCATCACCCACGGCGTTACATTATAACGCTCGATTCCTTGCTTGAACTGGGTTCCTGCCTGCGCATTTGCTTCCTGCTGGAACGCCATTTCAGGATCGATTCCGATCTTAGCTTTTGTCCATAGCATAATATTCCGGCTGTAAATCGCCACGTTGGCATTTTGCAAACCAATTCGTTTTACAAAAGTGGCTGGCAGGTCATAACCGAAAGAAATTTCACGCATTTTGATAAAAGACCGCGTCGAATGTCGCTGCACGCGAGAAGCTCCAAGGATAATTGTCGCCATACGGAATGTATTTTGTTCCAGGGCCGCCCAGGTTCTCTACATAACTGGTAACCTCTCCTTCTGAATCGTATTCGGCAATTACACCCGGATTAAACACTGCATAATCGTAAGTGTTGCCGCCGTATTCAAATGGGAAACCACCATATTCTTTAGTAGGACCGCCTACAATCGGGAAGTTGTTGCCACGGATAATTACTTTATCATTATTAACGAGATAATCTCTTAACTGATCACCCGTCAGGCCATTGGGATTAATCAGGTTATCGAGGAAGCGCTGAGACCGAAGATCTGATTCGCTGTATCGATAAGTCTGCGAAACGAATTCACCGCCGTTTCTCCAGTCAAAAGTCATGTTAAGACTGAAACCTTTGTAATTAAGCGACGTTTGCATGCCCAAAATAAAGTCCGGGTTGAAATTACCAATCTTGCTTCTGGTGTTTGATGCATTGATGCTTTGCCATGATCCATCATCATCGAGAATCGGATAACCATAATAAGGCGAGTTCTTGTCCTTCACAGTAACGATCTCAGAATCATACAGATCACCAATTTGATCTCCTACGTAAGTCCAGGCGCCGCCTTTCGCATCAGTCCACAATGTGTAAAATTCAAGACCGTCCGAAAGCGACTTAATGGTCGTCCTGTTTCTTGACCAGTTTGCATTTATGTCCCATCTCCAGCCGTTTTTCGCGAATGGTGTTCCTCCCAGCGAAAGTTCAAGTCCTTTGCTCACCAGCAGACCGGCATTGATGTTCTTTGAAGAAAAACCACTTGATCCGGGTAATTTAGTCGGAATAATCTGGTTCCTGTTTTCAACCTGATAATAAGTTGCAGCAAAGCGAAGCTTGTTACTGAACAGATTCAGGTCAAGACCACCTTCGTATGAAGTTGCAATTTCAGGTTTAAGATCAGGCAAAAGGATCTGTCCGGACTTTGTCAGCCTGGTAATTCCATCCCATGCGCCTGCATTGCCTAATGTTGCAAGCAAGCTGTAAGGATTTGTATCATTACCAACCTGAGCCGCACCGCCTCTCACCTTTAATAAGCTGATCGGGTTAGTCAAATGAAACATTTCACTTAGGATCAGGCTCAAAGATGCAGAAGGATAAAAATAGGATCTGTTTGCCTTCGGAAGCGTGCTCGACCAGTCGTTACGCGCAGTCAAATCCAGATAAATCATGTCCTTGAAACCCAGGTTAGCCAATCCGTAAACGCTGAAAACAGCCCGTTGGGAAAGATAACTTGAAAAAGAGAGGTTGGCCGGAGCAATGTTGGCAATATTAAACAGACCTGGAATGGTTAGTCCCGTTCCGTTTTTAGTGGCTGTTGTAATGTCCGTATTTTTCTGAAAACGCATCTCCTCCACCAGAAATGGAAACACTTAAATCGCTGATGTCCTTTTTGTAAGTAAGCAGAAAATCAGCATTGCGCTCAAATCGTGACAGATTCGTGATCCCATAAGCACCGCGGCTATCATTGGTGTAACTGTTAGCGATTTTCGTTTCACGATCCTCATTATACGTATCCAATGAATAGCGACCCATTAAACTAAGGGAAGGCGTGATTTGCCAATCGGCTCTTAAATTGCCGAACAAACGGTCGCGAACGAAGCTGTTATTGACCTCATAAGCCATGAAATATGGATTGTTATAATCCCCAGGCCCTTGTGACAATTGCTGCAGACCTTCCTGACCAGGAACCCAGTAATTGCGTAGATCGCGAATGTCGATATGCGGAGACACGGCGTAAGCCCATTGCAATGGGTTGGTTCCGCGGTTCGTTGCAGGTCGGTTATTGGAATTGTTTCTGCTGAAATCCAAATTCGTCCCGATCGTCAATTTCTTGCTAACCTTCAATGAAGAGTTGATGCTTAGGGAGTTGCGGAACAAATCTGAGTTTGGAATGATCCCGCGGTTTGACATATTGGAATACGAAATGCGATAGTTGATCAGTTCGCTGCTATTCGAAACCGAGATGCCATTGGTTGTTGTAATGCCCGTTCTTACAAAGTTCTTAACATTGTCTTTGTGCGAAACCAGCTCAGTTGGGATCGGATTTCCATTTTCATCCTTAGGACTGTTCCATTGCACCGCCTTGTAACCTTTGTCCAGCTCCGGACCGACGCCGCCGGCCGAGTTTTCATCAATCTGCAACACGCCGCCGGGGTAAGGATTGTTGTCCGGTGTAAATGGCAAAATTCCTGTTGCAAACTTAGAATGCATATCAAGGAATTTGTAAGGCTTATCAAAAACAGTGTTTGAAGTGATTGAAACGGTCATTTTCTTGGACTTACTGCCACTTTTTGTGGTGATAAGCACAACACCGTGTCCAGCTCTTGAACCATATAATGCAGCTGCATTCGGACCTTTAAGGATCGAGACGCTTTCAACGTCGTCCGGGTTAATGCTCGAAATTGCATTTCCATAATCCACCCGGTTGTCATTTCCAATCTGGCTTACGTTATTCAATGTATTTGTGATGGGAACACCGTCCACAACAAACAAAGGCTGATTGTCATTACTCAGCGATGTGGCGCCGCGGATAACCATACTTACGGATGATCCCGTGCCGCCCGTTGAACTGATCGTAACACCAGGCACTTTTCCCGAAAGCGAGTTTAAAACGTTTTCCTGCGCAACGCGGCTGATCTCTTTTCCATCCACTTCGGCCACAGAATAGCCTAGCGAACGCTTTTCTCTGGAAATTCCCAAGGCAGTTACAACGGCTTCATTAAGCGTCTCTGCGCCTTCCGCCAGGTCAACATTGATCACCGACTGGTTGCCAACAGTGATTTCCTGTGTTTCATGTCCGATGTAAGAAAAGACAAGAACAGGTTTTGAAAGCTCATTGACAGATATCGAGTAATTCCCGGAAGCGTCGGAGGAAGTTCCTACCTGCGTGCCTTTTACGATAATGTTGACACCTGGCATGGGCGTGCCATCCGTTTTTGAAGACACCTTCCCCGTAATTGTTTTGTCCAAATTCTGAACACCGAACGCATCAGCCGTTCCAGGCGCAATAAAAAAAGCTACTGCGAGCAAACACCAGAGTATTCGTCGCATACTAATAATAGAGATTGGATCCATAATCTTTGAATTTTAGGTGATTGTCATTAGTCATGATAACAGGAGTAAAACTGTAAAGAGGTTTGTAAATGAGACCAATTTATCGAGGGTGTCAGCACCGTTAGCGCGGGTATTTCAGGGTAATTACTTCGGAGGCGGCATTAAGGACTATCCTTACCATTGGGTGATTGTCCGTTCTGCGGATATCCGTTTGCGGAATGGTTTTTCTCGTTTTCTTTTAGCAAATAATCGAAGTAAATTTCGAGTGCATCGGCGTATTTTTGCTGGTCTTCTGCATTGTTAATGCCTGCCAGCAATTCCGAAAGTTCCTCCCCGGAGAGTTTGTTGCTGATCAGTTTATTAATCAATGTTTCAGCCCGGGAAAGTGACATAGGAATAGCCGTTTAAGTCTTTGTAGAAATACTCGAAGGATTTGTGAAAAGACTATCGCCCGGAATATGTTTTTTTGAAAGCTTCCTGAACTAAATCAGATAACCTTATTTTTACCAAAATTTCACCATATTCATCGAATGTATCGTTTCTGTACTGAAATCTGGCCGTGAAGAATGAACCCTATCAGACTTTTTAAGAAGCGCTACTTCCCCGTTATTCGCTTTATTTTTTTTACAAACCGCTTACGCTCAAACCATTAAAACAGACACGATCGGAACAGTTGTGGTCGGTGACATTTTGGTTGAAGGGAATCACCGCACAAGAAGCAGCATTATTTTGCGTGAAATGGCGATCAAAACAGGTGACACACTCGCAGCCAATCTGCTGCCCGAATCACTGGAAATTGACCGCCGGAAGATTATCAACACCAACCTGTTTGTCACCGTCGACCTTGTTGCGCAAAGCAATCCGGATTCGGTGCGAACGGACATTGCGCATTATGGTTAAGGAGCGCTGGTATTTGATCATTGTGCCCGTTTTCCAGCTCGCTGACCGCAATTTTAATGAATGGTGGTATGAACGCAAACGCGATCTGTCAAGGACAACTTATGGCGTTTACATGAGTTATGGAAACGTTACGGGACGTGCGGATAAGCTTCGTTTTCTGGCAGAATTCGGTTTTATCCCAAAATTTGAAATTGCTTACACGCTTCCTTATCTGGACAAAGCACAAAAAACGGGCATCACTATCGGTTCCTCTTACTCTGTCAACAAAACCACTGCGTTTAGGACCTGGCGTGACAAATTGCAGTATTTCAACAGCGAGGACATTAACCGCGAAAGGTTTTATTCTTACGTGAGCATTAGTCGCCGCAACAAATATTACACGTTTCACACGGCCGACCTTCGGTGGAGTTACAGCAAAATTTCGGACACCATTGCAAACCTTAATCCTTATTATTTGCTCAAAGGCCGCACATTACAGCGCTATTTTCAACTGACTTATACATTCAGCTACGACAAGCGTGACAATGTGCAATATGCTTTGCAGGGACAAAGTCTGGCGTTGCAGCTTTCGAAAATCGGACTTTTGCCCAATGACGATGTTAATATGCTGTATTTCTATGGTTCTTACCGAAAATACATTCCCATTTCGAAGCGGTGGTTTTTCAACACAGGTTTGCGCGGACACGTTTCTTTGCCAAGAAGACAACCTTATTTGCAAACGATCGGATTGGGTTACCGCAATGATCTTGTCCGCGGCTATGAATTGTATGTGGTTGATGGACAGGATTATGCATTGTTTAAAAACGAATTGAAATACAAACTATTCTCGTTCCAGAAACACTTTTCCTTTATTCCCGTAAAGCAATTCAACACCATTCCGCTGGCGGCTTACATTAATACTTTTGCGGATGCGGGCTATGTCAAAAACAGTTATCCTGAACTCAACAACACCAGGCTTGCCAACTCAATGCTTTACGGCGCTGGTGCCGGTCTTGATATCGTGACTTTTTACAATATATTGGCCCGGTTTAATCTCACTTTGAACGGAAAAGGTGAGCGGCGATTCTTCTTTAATGTCTCGCGAGAGTTTTAAAATCATTTTTGAAAAATGGAAATATGGCTACATTGCACATCTGAAAGCCCTTTCCGAAATGAAGGCACGACTATTTTATCACTTACAACAAACCGAATGAAAAGAACCTCTACATGCATGAAAAGTCTTAAAATCTCGGTTACCGCCATGCTTTTTGCAGCGGTGATCTTCGGATGTGACACCAAAACGAGCGAAAAAACGGAGGCCACAACCGACTCAGCAGTAACCGAAGCGCCTGCTGCCACAAATGAACTAAACAGTGACCAATCGGCGCTGCTGCAAGCTATACTGGGAGAAAATGAAGCGGAGGGCAGCGTTTTGCGTGGCGTTTCGTTTGGTGATGCCGTTAGTAAGGTGAAGGCGTCTGAAAGTTTCGAAATGTTTGAAGAAACAGCCGATCACCTTGGTTATACGTCCGAAACGCCTCAGCTGGAAACCATTGACGTGCAATATTTCCTGACTCCGGACAAGAAGGTAAACAAAATAACCGTTGATGTATATCTCAACAGTCCGGAAGCGACGAAACAGCTTTGGAATGCTGGAAAGAAATACTTTACGGAGCATTATGATGCGCCAAAAGAGGAACCCAATAAAGCGACCTGGAACAAAAAGTCAATTCGCATTAACATGGAAGATGTATCAAAAGGAAAGGATTATGGACTAAAATTCCAATTTGTTCCGACTGATAAAAATGTTCTTGCGGCTAATTAAATCTTATGAAAAACCACAAATCTTTGCTTCTGGCAGCATTATGCCTGTTTTCTGTGGGCGCATTTGCCCAAAACAAATCCAAGAAAGACGAAGTTGTAACAATCAAAACGGAGGAAGGCACCATGCGCATCATCCTGTTTTGACGAAGCGCCGAAACACAAAGCCAATTTTCTAAAATTATCAAAAGAGAAATTCTACGACGGCTTGCTTTTCCACCGCGTCATTGATGATTTCATGATCCAGGGCGGCGACCCTAATTCCAGAAATGCCAAGCCAGACGATATGCTTGGAAAAGGCGATAACGGCTATAAAATTCCTGCCGAATTCAGTCCAAAGTTATTCCACCAAAAAGGCGCATTAGCGGCCGCACGCGACAACAATCCTGTAAAGGAATCGAGCGGATGCCGGTTTTACATTGTGCAAGGCAGGAAATGGAGCAAGAATGATCTAAACAAACAAGCTGCCCGCGCCGCCCGGAAATTAACTGACGACCAGAGAAAAGTTTACGAAACCATTGGTGGAACTCCGCATTTGGATGGAGCTTATACGGTTTTCGGACAGGTTATTGATGGTATGGAAGTGATCGACAAAATTGGCTCTGTTGAAAAAGATGAGCGCGATCGTCCGGAGAGAAATGTTTCGATGCAGATTTCGATCAAAAAAATGAAGAAGAAGAAAATTACCAAGAAATACGGCTGGAATTACGAGGCTTAACGCATTGAAAAAGAAACGAATACTCATCACCGGCTCCAACGGACTGCTTGGTCAGAAACTGGTCGCGCTGCTGGCGGAAAATGATGCAATTGAAACCATAGCAACTGCAAAAGGCGCAAACCGGCTCGACGTTTCGGACGGTTACCGTTATGTTCAGATGGACGTAACGGACGCGCAAAATGTTGATGAAGTTTTAGATTCGGTAAAACCGGATGTGATTATCCACACTGCCGCAATGACCAATGTGGATCAATGTGAAATGGAGAAAGATGCGTGCTGGAAACTGAATGTGACTGCCGTCGAAATCCTGATAGAAGCTTGCCGGAAATACAACATTTTCCTTGAACATGTTTCTACAGGCTTCGTTTTCGATGGAAAATCGGGGCCCTATCGAAGAAGATGCACCTAATCCCATCAGTTTTTATGGCTGGAGCAAATATGCTGCTGAACAAGCCTTGTTAAGTTCTGATATTGACTGGGCTATTGCACGGACTGTTCTCGTTTACGGCATTGCGCACGACATGAGCCGCAGTAACATTATTCTTTGGGTTAAAAAATCACTGGAAGAAGGCAACGCGATCAAAGTTGTAACCGATCAGTTCCGCACCCCGACATTGGCAGAAGATCTGGCTTTGGGATGCTTTTTAATTGCTGATCAGCGCACAAAAGGGATTTTTCACATTTCCGGAAAGGATTTTCTAACACCTTACGAAATGGCGATCATGGCTGCCGATTACTTTTCACTCGACAAATCACTCATTTTCCAAACCGACGCATCGTCATTTACGCAACCCGCCAGACGTCCGCCAAAAACCGGTTTCGACCTAACAAAATCCCGAAACATACTTGGCTACGAACCGCATACATTTCGGGAAGGCATCGAATTGGTTGCGAAGCAGATTGGGGGCTAACTAGCAGAATAATTTAATAAAGCGTCTCATAATACTCACGCGCCATGCGATCGGAGTTGAAGTCTACATTGACGTCGTTCATGCTGTTGAGAACCATTTGCTGCCATTTTTCCTGGTTGGCGTAATAAGTTGGGATCACGTCTGTTTCCAGCTTTTGCATGAGGTTATCGCAATCCTGCTTGTTAATGTCGTCGCCTTCGGCAACCGGCAGCAGGAATGAATTTTCACCGTCTTTTGCGAATTCACAAATCCAGCCATCGAATGTCGATAAGTTAAGCGAAGCATTCATGGCAGCCGTCATCCCGCTTGTTCCGGAGGCTTCGCGGGTTACAACCGGCGTGTTAAGCCAAACGTCGGAACCATCCTTCAATAACTTGGAAAGTGCTAATTCATAACCTGTTAGCACCGCCATATTTGGAAAAAGATGGCTTAGATAAAACAAATGATTGAATGTGTCGATTGCGCCTTCGTCTTTCGGATACGGCTTCCCAGCCCAGATCACCTGAATCGGCTGATCCGTATTATTCATCATTTTACGAAAACGTTCAAGGTCCCAAACCAGCATGTCTGGTCTTTTATAAGCCGCAAATCGCCGCGCCCATACAATCGTAAGCACATTGGGATCGAAAATCTTACCACATTGATCGGCAACTGTTTTGAATAAAATCGTTTTCAGCTCTTTTTTCCGGGCAACAATCTGGGCAGAATCTTTGGCAAGGCGAGCACTTTCTAGCTGACTATCAACCCAGTAAGTGTTATTCTGCGCATTGGTAATGTGTCCTATCTCGGCAATTCCTGCATGCGACTTCCACATATTTCTCGAAACTTCGCCATGCAATTTGGATACACCATTGGCCTTTCTGCTCAAACTCAATGCCGCAAGCGAATGGTTGAACGTGTCGTCCCTGATGCCGCTAATTTTGCGGACCGTTCCCAGATCCAGCCCGGAAAAGAATCCCAGCTTATTCAGGAAGTTAATGTCATGTTTCTCATTACCAGCCTCTTCGGGTGTGTGCGTGGTAAAGACAACGCGTTTTTTAACCTCAGCGACTTTTTTATATTTTTTGTATAAATGAAAAAGGGCTGAAACCGCATGCGCTTCATTTAAATGATAAACCTCCGGCTCGTATTTTCAACTCCTCAAGCAGTCTCGCACCGCCAATGCCCAGCACCATGCATTGCGCAACTTTGTAAGTGACATCAGCGTCATAAAGCGAATAACTGATCGCACGTGTCGTGTCATCATTGCCGTCCGTATCGGTTGTTAACAGGAATAATGGTGCAGATTGGAAGACATTCGGCGGCAGATAGTAAGCAGCCACCCACACGCTTTTGCCCATAACGGGGATCTGGAAACGTATGTTTGTGTCGACAAGAAAGGAATACATTTTCTCGCGAAATTCCGGCTCCATGCTTCCGTCCTTTTTGCGGCCCTGATCGTAATAGCCATGTTTCCAGAGCATTCCGATGCCTATCAAATTCTGTTTCAGCGCATATACGCTGCGCATGTGTGAGCCTGCCAGAAAACCCAGCCCTCCTGAGTAAATTTTGAGCGCCTGATCGACGCCGAACTCCATTGAAAAATAAGCGACTGACTTGTTAAATTGTGTATCCGGGGTAAATGGATGTTTATAAGGAAGAGCGAAGGTTTGTTGTGACATTAATGGGTTGATTTTTTGTGAAAAACATAAAGTTAAAAAATCAAGCCATGAATCGTTATAAATCAGTCAATTAGTGTAAAAATCAGTTTCATATAAATCCGTTTTTCCATTTTTGGGCAATGGACATTGCGGTTTCCAACATGTAAGGCGCCCACTTTTCAACTTCCCACGCACTGTTGCGAAGATCAGAAGCACAGAGCATTGCACGCGCTTCTTCCAGGTTTCCGGCGGTTTCCAGAATGCGGGACAATTCCATTTGCTGGCTGTGCAGGAAAAGGTCTTCGAGCGGACTTTTACTAGAAATTAAACGCTTAGTAGGAGTGAACGCATTCGGAGCATGATCCGGCCTAAACCTGTCCGCCGCCTTGATAATGTCGCTCATCCGCAAAAAATCCTGCTGAAACAGCCGCTGGCTTTCGATCGTATTGAGCGCCGTGCCCATTTGCTCCATCACAACGAATTTCAGGTTCGGACACAGAGATATTGCTTTTTGTAAATATGTAAAGACTGCTTCCGGAACAGACTCGTCATGTGTGTCCCTCCGGATTTTTTTGCTTCCATTCGCGTGGCCATCGTCCCAGCTGCCTCCTGAAATGTGAATTTCTCTGACTTTGTCCAGCGGATATAATTTAACAATTTCATCAAATGCAATGTCGAAATTATGGACCTGACAGTAAATGTTATGCAGATCCAAAATAATGAAACCGTTGACACTTTCTACCAATTGGTCGAGAAAGTCCCCATGTTTTCTGACCTCATCAATAGAATAGGAAAAGGCCAGATTTTCAAGGCCGACGGGACATTGACATGCATCCTGAATTCTGAGCAGCCTGTCTTTTCCCAGCGCCAATGTCCGGGTCGTAAATGGAATCCCGATCGGAGCGCCTTTGTGAAAATCAGCTCCGGTCATGAACCCGAAATGTTCAGTAATGTGCTCAAAATTAAACTCCGACGACAGTTTTCTGAGCTTATCAAGCCATTCCTGCTGCTCCGCTGACCATTTCCCCGAAAAAAGTGAAAAGTAAACGCCATGTCCGATCAGCCTGTTATGGTCGCTAAATTCCCTGACAAGATCGGTAAACCAGGACGGTATCTCATTGAATTTAAACAAAGAGTCGAACGACCATTCAATCGCCTCCACCTTTTCTTCTTCAAATAAAGGAAGCGATGCTTGTAAAATGTGCGCATCGAGGTTGCAGGCAATAGAAGCGAATATTTCAGACATAACGAAGCAAGATCAATGTCAATCAACCCATTCCACAGCCAGGACAATTGTCTATGGTTTTATTTTTACTCGTCTTCTCACCATTTGGTTTTATAAAGCCGTCGGTGCACGCAGATGCCAATGTTGTAACGGTAACCGCAACAGCGACGGCTTTTAATACTGATTTTGAGACTTTCATAATGTTATCTGTTAAGGTTAGTAAGCATTTAATAGCATGATCCAATTGAAATTCATTTAGTTGTAACCATTTGTTTTAAATTTTTGAGCAAATAAAAAAACCTGTCGGACAGAGCGCCGACAGGTTTTCAACAAATGATTTTTCTCTAATTACTTACCAAACAAGCGCGCCCAGAAGCCCTTCGCTTTTACTTTGGTTTCTTCATATTTTTCGGTTGCCACTTCTTTGATGTCCTCAAATTCTTCGGCAGCTTTGATCCTCAGTTCTTCCGCTTTGATTTGTGCTTCGGCAAGCTTTTCGGCTGCAATCGCCTTGGCTTCTTCGAATTTTTCTTGCACATCCTCTTTGATATCCTCGTATTTCTCAGCAGCAACTTCTTTAACGTCTTCCGCTTTCGCGCTAAACTCCGTGATAAACTCTTCTGCTTTCACTCTTCCGGCTGAAATGTTCAGTTCAACTTCGTTTTGCAACTGCTCCGTTTTCTGAGCAAATCCCGATTTCACTTCCTCCGTCTGTTCGATCACTTCCTCTTTCACTTCCTCCGTTTTCACTGCGGCTTCTTCTTTAATCGTTGCCACAATTTCTTTGGCTTCTTCCGTCTTGTCGGCCGCTGCAACCTGGAAATCATCAATTTTATCTGCTGTGTAGGTTTTCACTTCGTCCACTTTTTCGCTTGCTTCCGCTTCCAGTTCAAGCGCCTCGTCTTTTGTCTGGTCGAATGTCGATTCGCCGGCGGCTTTCAGATCGTCCAATGTTTCATACACTTCGGACTTGATTCCATCAGCGGCAACGCCGGCTTCTTCAATTTTTTCTTCTGCTTTTACTTCGAGCTCGTCTGCTTTGTCCGTTTCAAACAATGCCGCATCTTCATTTATTTCCTGTGCTTCATTCACGATCTCCTCTTTCTCCTCAGCAGCTTGTTCTTTCAATTCTTCAACTTTCTTTTGAAGCGATTCGGTCACTTCCTCGGGTGTGGGGTTTTCGTTTTCAGCCATTGGAAAGGAATTTAGGTGGGAAATTTGTAACAGTTGATTTCGAAATCTACAAAGGAGTTCGGAACGTTCCTAGTTTCAATGCAGCTTTCTCCTACTCTAACCTTCTAATCATCAATTTTTTAATCAATTCATAGAACGGCTCGGGTTGCATCGTGCGCCAGTTATTCAGCTGCAATGTGCCTCCGAAATTAATATAATAATCCAGCCTGAACTTCTTCCACTGCTCCTCCACGTGCTCCCTGAAATTCACCGCCGCGATCCAGCCGTCTTCAATGTCATCAAACCATTCGGCATAGTAATCATCTTCGCTTCCGTGGAAGTCCAGCACATTTTCACCCATTAAAATAAACTGGTTAATGCCCTCATCCACAAGCGGATCCACAACCTGACGCTTAAACAACATAATGTCATTATGCAGCGCGTCATTCCACTCGCCAAACATTTCAATGACCGCATAGCGCTTGTTGTAATCCGCGAAAATAATCTTTACATACAGCGTCTCTGAGCCTATTTCGTCCCATAACGGATGAATGTAGTAACCGTAAATCGCATTTTCGTAATAATCCAGATTATAAGTCCGGCCGTAAAAGGGCGATTTCTCGTCGTGGCTGGCTACATAATGTTTTTCCCAATTGTAATATGGCTCAATCTCCTGCATGTCAACAATGTCTTTCGGCAATAACTACATTAATATACGAATAACTTAAAAATGAAAAAAGGCTTAAACGATGTTTTAAACCGTTTAAGCCCTTCGATCCTTGTACCCGAAATTCAGGTCGCACGTTGCTTACAGCTCGCGGATCCAGATGTTACGGAAACTTGTCGTGTTATTGTGATCCTGCAATTTGATAGGACCTTTTCCATGCGGCTCAATAGTAGGCTGGCCCACGTAAGGAGTCGTTCCCTGGATCATGGTGTGGTTTTGAACCAAAACACCATTGTGGATTACGGTAATGTAAGGCGGAATCGTCATTTGACCATCCTTATTGAAATGCGGCGCTGTGTAAACAACATCGTAAGTCTGCCATTCGCCTGGTCCTACGGTTGCATTTACCAAAGGCATTGTTTGCTTATAAATTGAACCCGCTTGTCCGTTTGAATAAGTTGGGTTATTATAGCTGTCCAAAACCTGCAATTCATAAATTCCCTGCATGAAAATCCCGCTGTTTCCACGTCCCTGGCTGTTTCCTTCCACTTTCGCAGGTGTGCGCCATTCAATATGCAGCTGGTAATCTCCGAATGTTTGTTTGGTTTGAATGTCACCGGATTTAGGAGCAACAGTCATTGCGCCGTCCCCAACAGTCCAGGGCGCAGCCGCTTTGCCGTCTTTGCCAGAAACCCATGCATCCAGATTTTTTCCATCAAATAAAACGATTGCATCAGAAGGTGCGGTAAAACCAGAAACAGCCGTTGACAGTTTGCCAGGCGTTACAACGCGTGGAACCGGGCTCCACAATTCACTCGATTCAGGAGTTTGCTTGGCAGGTTGCAACTGTGCATGTGCAGCAAATGCCGTTGCAAGGCTGAATGCGGTCAGGATTAGTTTTTTCATTTTAAAACTTAACTTTTAGTCTAATAACTATTGAAATAATATCAAAACACAACATTAAGTAAAAAGCACTAACAAACGCGGTTCTCACCTAATTAAATGTAATTTTTCGGATTCTTATCACGTAATTTGCAGCCGCGTATGCCCCAGGCTGCGCGGCATTTCAAATAAACCGACATAAGCTTACTTCAAGTATGTTTAAAATTAACCGTTCATTTTTCAAGCTCTTTGCGGGCGGGATTGCTGCCTTTACGATGCAATCCGCTTATGCACAGCAACCTGTCCCTCTTAACGACCTCAGTGCGTTTACTACAAAATCCGACAATTGGAAGATCGTCGGCAATGCTTCTGCTGACATTTCCAAAGAAAATGTATTGATCACAACGCCAGGAAAAGGCGTGCTGGCCTGTACACACGAAAAAGGAAAATACGGCAACCAATATGAACTGATCTCCAATTTCAAACACGGCGATCTGGACATTGAGATGGATTACATGCTCACCAAAGGATCCAACTCCGGAATCTACTTACAAGGCAATTACGAAGTGCAGCTTTTCGACAGCTGGGGTAAAAAATCTGCTAAATACAATGACAACGGCGGAATTTACGAGCGTTGGAACGATTCAAAACCAGAAGGCGAAAAAGGTTACGAAGGCTATGCGCCACGTTTCAATGTTGCCAAAGCACCGGGTTTGTGGCAAAACATTAAGATTTCTTACCAAGCTCCGCGCTTTGACGCAAATGGCAAGAAAATCTCCAATGCAGTGTTTCTTTCTATCGTGCTGAACGGCGTTACAATCCATGAAAATGTGGAAGTTAGCGGTCCTACGCGCGGTTCACTGACTGCGGAAGATGTGGCTATGGGCCCTATCCGCATCCAGGGTGACCACGGATCATTGGCTATCAAAAACATTATCATCAATAATTTTGATAAAAAGCCGGGTACGTTATCGGAGCTTACTTACAAGACATATTACGGCGCTTTGTCGGAGACAGAAGATCTTTCCAAACTGACTGCTGCGGAAACCGGAAAATCGGAAGCATTGAGCTGGGAAATCCTGAAAGAGAACAACAATTACTCTTACGTATATACAGGACGCTACAATGCGCCTACGGAAGGTGATTACAATTTCAGATTACAGGCTTCGGGCAATTCTTACCTGAAAATCGATGGCAAATATGTGATCGATGCGGCTTGGAAATCGAACAATGAATTCCGTGAAGGAAAAGTAAATTTGAAAGCGGGTGATCACACCATTGAGATCTTTAATAATAAAAAAGATGGCTGGATGCGTCCGGTTCTTGGTCTTTGGGTAAATGGCCCTGGTTTCAGAGAAGTGGCTTATCATACCAAAAGCTCTGCAATGGCAGGCGGCGTTAACGACCCGATCCTGATCTCTGCCGGAACAAACAATGTTACGCGGAGTTTTATGGATTTCAAAAAAGGCAAAGGAAAAGGACAGCGTGTAGTGCATGCGGTTTCTGTGGGAAGCCCTACAAATCTGCATTATACATATGATCTGGATAAGGGTGCTGTTCTGCAAGTTTGGCGCGGCGAATTTCTGGACGCAACTCCAATGTGGCACGATCGCGGTGACGGATCTTCCCGCCCGAGAGGAAGCGTAACATTGCTGGGCAATGATATGGTGCTTGGCAAATCGGCCAAAGGAAAATGGCAGGCGGACACAACCGGCAGCGGTTACCGTCCAAAAGGCTATGTTCTGGACGAGCAGGATGTGCCTACTTTCCAATATCAGGCATTCGGCTCTAATGTAACGGATTACATTTCAGTGGTTAACAACCAGTTTTTCGAAAGGATCATTAAGGTTAACAACCCTGCAAAGGACCTTGTAGCTCGCCTGGCAGACGGAACGAACATTGAAAAAGTGTCGGACGGACTTTATGCCATTGATAACAAGTCATATTACATTCAGTTGGCTGATAAAAGTGTGAAACCTGAGATCAGAAGCGCCGACGGCATGCAGGAATTGCTGGTGCCTGTTACAAACGGTGAAGTTAAATATTCGATCCTATTCTGATTAATCCCCTATTATTCAATACATAATGAAAAAAATTGCTCACATAGCCTTTGCTCTTCTGGCAACACTTTCGGTGCTTAAAGCGCAGGAGTCCCCGAAAGAAGAAGACTTTTACAAAATCATTACCCCGCCCATTCCGGAAGGAATTATCCTAGAAGTGGGTGGACTGACTACAATGCCAAACGGTTCACTGGCCATTTCTACACGCCGTGGTGAAGTGTGGATCGTGGATAACCCGACCAGCCGCACGCCTTATTTCAGAAAGTTCGCAACAGGCTTGCACGAAATCCTGGGCCTTGCTTACAAAGAAGGTGCATTGTATTGCGCACAACGCGGTGAGCTTACAAAGCTTGTTGACAAAAACGGTGATGGCAAAGCGGATGTTTACGAAACTGTTTACGCATGGCCTTTGTCAGGACATTATCATGAATATTCTCTTTGGTCCGAAACTGGCACCAGACGGAAGCTTCTTTGTAAGTGGTAACGTAGCATTTGGTGACGAAGAATGGTGGAGAGGCGAAAGCCGTGTTCCTGGTCGTGGCTGGATTTTTCACATTACTAATGATGGCAAATTCGAGCCTTACGCAACAGGCGTTCGCTCGCCGGCCGGAATCAGCATGTTGAATGGTGAATTGTTTTATACAGATAACCAGGGTGACTGGATGGGAACCGGTGCTATTTTCCAGGTTAAAAAAGGAGGCTTTATGGGCCACCCGGCTGGTTTGAAATGGGCTGGACTGCCTAATTCTCCTGTTAAGCTGACTGAAAAGCAATTCTTCGCTGAGCGTGACAACCGCCAGAACAAAGATTCAAATGGCCGTGCGATCAAGCCTGAAAACACAGGAAATGAGACGCCTCAGTTTCTTTATCAATTGAAAGAAAAATACGATATGGTGCAGCTTCCGGCTGTTTGGTTACCATATGGCGTTCACGGTGTTTCTACATCTGAGTTGATTATGGACAACACGCAAGGAAACTTCGGACCATTTACCGGACAGGTTTTCGTGGGTGACCAGGGACAAAGCAACATTATGCGCATTGTTTTGGAAAAAGTAAAAGGCGAGTATCAGGGCGCGAGCATTGGTTTCCGCAGCGGTTTCCAGTCAGGCGTGTTGCGTATGGCTTTTGACAAAGACGGTTCAATGTTCGTGGGTGAAACAAACCGCGGATGGGGATCAGCCGGAGATGCGAATCAAGGTTTACAGCGTTTGGTTTGGAATGGTAAAATGCCATTTGAAATGTACACGGTGAAAGCGCAGCCTGACGGTTTTGAAATCGAATTCACCATGCCTGTGGATCGCAAATCAGCAGAAGATCTTGATTCTTACAAAGTTAGCAGCTATTTGTACAAACATTATCCAGTTTACGGAAGTCCTCCGATCAACACACAAGATGTGAAAGTGGTGGGCGTAAAAGTTTCGGATGATGCGAAGAAAGTAAGGATCGTTTTGGATGGCATGCGTCAGTATTATGTGCATAAGATCCAGTTGGAAGGCGTTCGTGCTGCTACAAACAGCTGGTCGCTTGTACACGCGGATGCTTACTACACATTGAACAACAGTCCGGACGGCGAAAAACTGAAAGTTTCCGAATTGAAAACAACCCGTTCTGGAAATGCAGCTGCTGCAACAGTTACTACGCCTGAAAAAGAACACGTTTCTCCTGACGGAAAAGGCAAAGCGCCAGCGGGTAAAGCTGCGGTTGCAAAAGCACCAACCTGGGCGGAAGTAGAAACCGCTTTTGGAAAAAAACACTTGCCTGGCCTGCCATGCAGCTGACAAAAAAGTGGTTGGCCCATCTTACCAGGATGTTGCAAAGCGTAAATACAGCAATGAGAAAATCGTTGATCTGATCTACAACCCTAAGCCTGAAAACTGGCCGGATTTTGCAACGCCAATGGCTCCTATGCCGCAAGTTCCAAAAGCTGAGGCTGCGAAAATTGCTGCCTGGATTAATTCTCTTGCCAAATAAAAAAAGAAACTTCGCTGAGGCGATTGTTCCTTCATAATATAAGTTTAAAAGGCTGCTTCCCATATCAGGAGCAGCCTTTTTCCATTCTGGGATTGATGCAAAAATTATTGATAATGCGTTATATTCACGTTATAAATCAGACACATGCAGCTGATTGTGTGCCTTTTTTGCGATTGTGAATTCGTTAAAGACATTGCATACAAACATTCAATATGTCCGCTTTTCGTAAACTGTTTTTCCTGAAATCCGTAAAAGGTAAGGTCGTGCTGGCGTTTTTCCTTGCGTCGCTGGCTTTGGGCACTTCCTGGATTATCAGTAAAAAGGCTTTTGAGACCATGTTGACGAAGCTGGAAGTTATGCTCTGCGCCAAATGATCAGCTCAGGTTGGTGAATAAGATGCTTCAAAAACATTCTTTAGCTTGATCATTTACAAAATACGCGCACATTAAAAGGCGAAGAAAAAAACGAACAAGTTTTGGCCCAATCCAAGGAACTCGTCGCGACGCTGGACTCATTAAGTGACATGAGTTATGACGATCCGCTGCAAATGATCCGCATTGATTCCATGAAAACGATCCTCAAACAGCGGGAAAAAATCTATGGAAATTATGTAAAAGTGCGATCCAAACTGGTCGATAACAAGGATTTAGAAGATGAAGTGAAGACCATTTCCGGATTAATCACGACCGAGCTCAGACCCGACAGCACCGTTGTCAAAACTGAAAAACGAACCACAACCACCACAGTTTATACAGAGCTGCCGGATTCCATGCAAAAGGCGGCGGCGGAGAAAAAAGGTTTCTTCAACCGCGTTTTCGGAGGTTCGAAAAAAGCCAAGAAAAATGCGCCTGTTGTGCTTCCTAAGGTGGTCCAAAAGCAGGAAGTTGCTGTGCAGGTGGATACAATGATCACCATTGCCAAGCAAGACAGTGCCATTGAAAAAGTGGGCGAGGCTGTGCATGCCATCGAAAAATCGCAAAAAGTAAGGACAAACAGTTTTGTCGACCGCGAGCAAGAGCTTGCATCAGCAGGCAATTCGCTCGTTCAGCAGCTTCTGGGCGTAATGCAGGAAGTGGAAAAAGACGTGCTTACGAAGTCCAATGAGGAAGGATCCCAGTCGCAATTCATGGTTTACGACATTATCCATAAACTGGAATACATTATGCTGGGCTTCTTTTTCCTCACAGCCCTGCTCGCTTACCTGATCTTTACCGACATTACAAAAAGCAACGAATATCGCACTCAGCTTGAAGAGGCAAAAGAAGAGGCCGAATATCACAGCATGGCCAAACAACGGTTTTTGTCCAATATGAGCCACGAAATCCGGACGCCGCTGCAATCAATCATTGGTTATACGGAAGCATTAAAAAAGGACGAAAAACCGAAGCGGCAGGATCTTGAAACGCTGCATTCCGCCTCAGAACATTTATTGCATTTAGTAAATGAAGTGCTTGATTACAGCCGCATTATTTCTGACCGTTTCACATTCGAGGAAAGAACGTTTGCCATCACGCCGTTGCTTAACGAAGTGATTCAAATGCTGCGTCCCACGGCAACCTCCAAAGGGCTCGGACTTTCGCTTGAAAATAGTCTCTCGACAAATTTATACTTGAAAGGCGATCCTTTCCGTCTTCGTCAGATCCTTTATAACCTGCTGACCAATGCAATCAAATTCACCGAAACGGGTGAAGTGGTGCTTCGTGTCAATAATTTTGAAGGCGAAAATGACATTGAAATTGAATTCCAGGTTGTTGACACCGGCATAGGCTTATCGCCAGATCAGGTTCAACGCGTATTCAACCAATTTGAGCAGGCCGACCCATCCATTTCGCGGAAATATGGCGGCACGGGCCTCGGTCTCAGCATTGTGAAGGCATTGGTGGAAGGAATGTCGGGCCATATTAAAGTGAAGAGCATATTGGGTAAGGGCACGACTTTTTTTGTAACCACCCGTATGAAAAAAGCACAAACGCTGGAAATAACGCCAGAGGAAACACACGAAAGAAATTATAACGTCGCCGGAAAAGTCTGGCTGGTGGATGATGACGCCTTTATCCTTAAATGGTGTTCTTCGGTCCTCGAAATGAACGGCATTCCTCGCACCTGCTTCTTCTTCGGCAGAAGAAGTCCTCAGCAGACCTTGGGACAAGCAGGTAAAATTCGTACTAACAGATATGCGCATGCCCGGCATGAGCGGTGCTGAACTTTGTAAGCGCCTTCGCCAGGATGCAAATGATGATGTCAAATTCTTCGTATTAACAGCGCAGGCGCTCCCGGAAGAGCGGGAAGGCTTGCTAGGAATGGGATTTGACGGTTTCCTGATGAAACCATTTCATTCCAATGAATTGCTTGAACTGTTGGAAGCATCGTCTCCGGACATTATTCCGCAAGCCGATATTGAAACAATTGACCTTCCTTCGCTGGACTTTACAATGCTCAATGAAATGACATTTGGCGATGAAAGTCTTCTTCGTGAGATCCTGGAACAGTTTGTAAAAGATTCAAGAAAAGACGTCGCTGACCTTGCTATATATATCGATGTCAATGAATTTTACAAAGTGCAGGAACTGATGCACCGCATGGCCGGCCGCACGGGACAGATCGGCGCGCGCGAACTTTCTACCAAGTTCAGACAATATGAAATTGCGTTACGGGAAAATCCAGCAAAGGTTTCGGTTGCCGAAATGAGGCAGGTTGTCAGAAATGCGGCTGCCGTTGTTGAGCAAGTCGAAGAACGAGCTCTGGCTTACTCAATATGATACTTTTCGATTTTATAGTAAAGCGTTTTACGGTCAATGTTTAGCAACTTTGCAGCTTTACTTTTATTATAACGCACTTCCTGAAGCACTTTTTCAATCATTTCTTTTTCGTGCGTTTCCTGCAATGCTTTCAAGTCTGAGCCAGTTGGCTTTTGCTGATCCTCCATGGCGGTGATCATCTCCGCAGGCAATGCATTTAACGTTGCCACTTCTTCTTTTGACAGCAATACAAGGCGTTTGATCACATTATTAAGCTCGCGCAAGTTTCCCGGCCAATCATATTTGTGGAAAACGTCCATCACTTCCTTGGACAGCTCGCGCACATTACGACCAAGCTCTTCGTTCGCTTTCTCTACAAAATGTTGAATAAATATGCCCAGGTCCTCACCTCTTTTGCGAAGCAGCGGCACCTCAATTTTAAATTCATTTAAACGGTGATAAAGATCTTCGCGAAAATCGCCATTGGCAGCATTAACCATTAAATCTTCATTCGTTGCAGCAATAAGTCTTACATCCACTTTGATCTGCTGCGTCGCACCGATCGGCACAATGATCCGCTCTTGCAAAGCCCGCAAAAGCTTGATTTGGACATCATAACCCAGGTTACCGATTTCATCCAGAAATAATGTTCCGCCGTCAGCCGCCTCAAACTGGCCGATCTTATCTTGCAATGCACCGGTAAATGCGCCTTTCTTATGTCCGAACAATTCGCTCGCAGCCAGTTCTTTTGATAATGAGCCGCAATCGATGGCCACAAAAGGCCCGCTGCTGCGTTTGCTCAATCTGTGTATGGATTTGGCAACATGTTCTTTTCCAGTGCCGCTTTCGCCCTGAATGATCACAGACATGTCCGTTGGAGAAACCAGCCGGACATATTCATAAAGCTGTTTAGAGATTTTACTTTTTCCTTCAATAAACTCCAACGCCTGCTTGTCAGCCTTCGCATTAGATCTCGTTTTCGGCGCTGCCTTTGTGCTGCCTGTTTCCGATTTATTAAGTGCTTCTCTCAAGACCATAAGCAATTCCTCCGGGTTAACGGGTTTGGTTATGTAATCGAAAGCGCCGATTTGCATGGCCGTTACAGCAGTGCGGACATCGTGAAAACTTGTCATTATAAATGCAGCGGTCCTGTTTCCTTCACTTCTCAATGCTTTCAAAAAATCGACCGAATTGCCATCAGGCAGGCGATAATCCAGCATCAGCACTTCGTAAGGTTCATTGGAATCACTGCTGCTCAGCGCTTCCCTGGCTTCTTTTATATTTGAACAGACTTTCACCTGATGACCATGCTTGCCAAGAAAATTGCTTAGCAGCTTAGAAAATGTGGTGTCGTCTTCAACGAGGAGCAGGTTAGCCATGGGGATTTCAATTTTCAAAAATAAATACTAATTAACGAGTCGGGGAATGTAAAATTATAAAAACAAACACCAAAAAGCCGGAGAAATCTCCGGCTTTTCATGCTGTGCCAACAAATATTGGCAAAAAATTCTAGTCAACTTTTTTTCCGTATTTGTCCAGATTAATCACCGTCGTCTGATCGGCTTTCTTTGCATTAATCTCAAAATACTGGGAGTTATCTTCTCTGGTGATCAAAAATGCGCTGGTAACTTGCCAACCCGCATAGGCGTCGCTAGACAATGTATTTTTCACTGCTTCCGGAAGATCATCCGGCCTTACAGCAACTTTATCCTGCAATACGGATGCAATTTTTTTCAAGGGATTAGCCTGCATATTCGTGATTGCCGTTACACTTAATAGCAGTGCAGATAATATCAATTTTTTCATAAGATCATCAATATACGTTTTTGGTTATTCATAATGGCAACTGAGCCATTACAATGCCATTGATTACCATTTACAAATTAAGTTGATAATCAGATATTAACAAATTTCAGTATAAACGTGAGTTTGCGCTGCGTTGTCTAAACTTTCTACAACTTGTACGATTAAGCGTCAATGTAAAAGTGCTATGTAGTCTGTAAATCAGGCAGCGAGCTCCGATTTTTGCAGAAAAAAATTTTCAAACTTTTTGAAGGAAGTTTTCCGTTTCCCGCTAATTACATTATATTTGCGTAGAACTTTTAAGTAGCGAAAAAATAGAATAAATTCTACATTAAAAGTTTCTCCTACAGCGACATTCACATAAACATTACATCCGTTTGCAGATATTATTTACTCAGCGTTGTTAATCAAATATCGATTAGTCTGAAAACATCAGGAGTCTAGCAATAGGCTCCTTTTTGTTTATAAGCCCTTCACGAAACTGCTCTCCTTTTTCCACCGCATTGATCTAAAGCAAATAGAAGGTCGTAGGTCTGTTAAATCTTTCGAAAAACGGAAGGGACACAAGAAACCTTTTATTGCTATGAACAGAACAATGAAATCAAAAAACAACTCCGGAGAGAAAGAGGGGGAAATCACGTCAGTAGTCAACAGACGTTTGTTTTTGCGCTCTGCTGGGTTGGCCACATCTTTGGGAACAATCGTAATAAGTGCTGCATGTAATGATGACGATCCGGATCCAATGATCCCTGGAACAGGTGATGCAGTAGATTTGGGATCAGGAGACGTGGGCGTGTTGAACTATGCATATGCGCTTGAACAATTGGAAGCTGCATTCTATACACAAGTTATTGCCACACCATATTCTGGGATGACGGACGCTGAGAAAACCATTCTTACGGACATCCGCGACCACGAAGTAATTCACCGCGATTTTTTCAAAGCAGCATTGGGCGACAAGGCTATCAAAGGTCTGACACCAAATTTTGCAACAATCGACTTTACAAAGCGCGACGCGGTTTTGGGCGCTGCAAAATTATTTGAAGATACAGGCGTTGCTGCTTACAATGGAGCAGGCAAGCTTATCAAAGACGGAGGTTATTTGCTTTTGGCCGGAAAGATCGTTTCTGTGGAAGCGCGTCATGCGGCAGTTATCCGTGACCTGATCAATCCTAAATCCGCTGACTTTGCTGGTGATGATATCATCAACGGTGACGGATTTGACAAAGCTGTTGCACCTGCAGACATTCATTGCAGCTGTGAAAGGTTATGTGAAAGATACGATCACAGGAGCGAACGTAGGTAAATAATTTCAACACAAATTCGATTCAGAAACAATGGATATTTTCAAAATTATAGATGACTTTCAAAAAATTGACGGAGATGCAGCTGGCCGTTTGGAGTACGCTACACGTCGTCATTTTATGAACAGAATTGGCAGTAAGCTTGCAACGGTTGCAATTCCTACTGTATTTGCCTCGATCGTAAACAAAGCATATGCGCAGTCTGCAAAGGCAGTTGACGTGTTGAACTATGCTTTGACACTCGAATATCTGGAAGATGAGTTTTACAAATCGGGTAATGCAGCCGCTGGTCTTATCCCAGCTTCGGATAAAGTGATATTCACACAAATCGGCAAGCACGAAACACAGCACGTTGCATTCCTTGTGGCAGCACTTGGTGCAAAAGCGATCAAAAAACCAACATTTGACTTTAAATATGGTGGCGCTTTCGGTGATGTATTTTACCAATTACAAGGCTTTCGTAACTGTTTCGAGCGCATTGGAAGACGCAGGCGTTGGTGCTTACAAAGGACAAGCTGGCGAATTGCTTGCTGATCCGCAGATTTTGGAATACGCTTTGCAGGTTCACTCTGTGGAAGCACGCCACGCGGCAATTGCACGCAGACTGGCCGCAACTGTAACTGCAAATCCGGCAATGAAAGGATGGATCACCGGAAAAGAAGGTGCGGTTCCTGCGATTTACGCTGGCGAAGACAATATGACGCAAGGTGGTGTTAACCTTAAAGGACTTGCTTCAAAATCGGATGCGGCTGTTACAGAAGCATTTGACGAACCTTTGACAAAAGAAGCGGTGCTTGCGATTGCAGGTCCGTTTATCAAGGCATAAGTAGATTCTCCCCTGTTGAACGTATACATGCACTTTTTAAAAGTGAACGTAATGTTCTAAGTGTCAGCATACACACTATTAAAATGAAGCGAGAGGCCGTCCCATGGATGGCCTCTTTTTTTATTTAAATATGGTCTAAAAACCTATAATCAGATGCTTAACTAATATCGTTTATGTAAATTCGACCGTTGATATTCTGAACTATTTCTGAACCGTAAAATGAATTCTGCATTTAACAGACGTGGCTTTTTGAAGCAAGGCAGCCTGGCCGCACTTGTGACTGCCGTGGGAACCAACATTGTGTTTGCCGACAAAATGCCCAAAGGATATGTGCCGCTTTTGCTGGATGAATCTGATGCATTGAAAGGAAAAAGCCCTGAAATGATCGTGCAGGGAGATAAACCGTGGAACGTGGAATCGCCGGTCCATTTGCTGGATGACAAAGTTACGCCGGTTGAGAAAATGTTTATCCGTAATAATGGGCTTGTGCCTGAGAAAATCGATGCCAGTTCCTGGACATTGACAATCGACGGGGAATCTGCAAAAACAACCAAGACTTACACGCTCGCTGATCTGAAAAAACGCTTTAAAACGCATACATATCAACTTGTTCTGGAATGTGGGGGCAATGGCCGTTCAGGATTTCAGCCGCAGGCTTCCGGAAACCAGTGGGGACAGGGAGCGGTGCATTGTGCAGAATGGACGGGGGTAAGGCTCAAAGACGTGCTCGCCGACGCGGGCATTAAGGATGACGCGGTTTACATTGGTTACCACGGAAAAGACCTGCATTTGAGCAAGGACCCTAAAAAAGAATCCATTTCGAGAGGCGTCCCGATGGCTAAGGCGCTTGAAGACGAAACATTACTCGCCTGGCAATTGAACGGGAAGGACATTCCTGAATTTCATGGTTATCCCTTGCGATTGGTGATCGGTGGCTGGCCGGCTTCTGTTTCTGGTAAATGGCTCAGCAGGATTTCTATCCGGAACAAAGTGCATGACGGTGCGAAAATGGAAGGGCATAGTTATAGAATGCCGAAAAGCCCTGTCGCTCCCGGTGAAGACGTGCCGCAGACGGATGAATATTTCAAAATTATCGAGTCAATGCCTGTGAAGTCGCTGATCACTTATCCAAAATCCGGCGCAATGATCACGCCTGACGCGGAGCTTTCCCTGCGCGGGCATGCCTGGGCCGGTGATCATGCGATAAAGAAAATGGAGGTTTCCATTGATTTTGGGGCAACGTGGAAAGAATGCAAGCTGGAAGCACCCGCTAACCGGCTGGCCTGGCAGCATTGGTCGGCCAAACTGAAATTTCCTTCCAAAGGTTATTACGAAGTGTGGGCGAAAGCAACTGACGATAAAGGCAATGCGCAACCCATGGTTACGCCAGCCTGGAATCCGGGCGGATATTTGAATAACGCCTGCGAACGCATTGCAGTGAAAGTGGGGTAATTTTGATTGGAAACAGAACATGCAATTGATAAAAAACATACGATCGGTCATTATCCTGGCACTTTTCCTTTCGCTGGGGTTAATGTCAAATGCATTCAGAAGTGAATTGCCAGAATCTAAAACGGCAACCTCGCTTCCTATGCTGGCCGATACGCTTAAAAAAGACACAGAAACAGGCCTCATTACAGATGAAAACTTGTACATGGTTAAGGCGCAATGCACAAGCTGTCATTCATCCAAACTGATCATTGCCAATCGCTTCACGCGGGATGGCTGGAAGCAGAAAATCAGGTGGATGCAGGCAAATCATAATTTGTGGGACTTAGGCGAAACCGAAAAGCAAGTACTCGATTATCTCGAAAAGCACTACGCTCCCACCGCCTCAGCAGCGCGCAGAAAGGCGCTCAAAGACATTAAATGGTATAAGCTCGACGAAAAATAATAGTGAATAGAATTCAATACAATTGCCTGATTGCGCTGACGATTATCCTCGCGCTTTCATCATTTAATAGTAACAATGCGCTTCAATTCCAGAATGACTTCATCCAAAAAAGCAGCACATTACCTAGTCCTTTAAAGGCAGAAGTGATCGGCATTCAGGATGGAGATACGATTGAACTTAGATTTGTTTTTACCGGTAAAAAGGCTGGCCACAGAATGGGCAAGCCGGTCCGGATCAGACTTTGCATGTGAACTGCCCCGAGCGCGGACGGCCTTATTACAAAGTGGCCAAGCAATTTACAAGCGATCAATGCTTCCGGAAGCAGGTTACCATTAAGCATTCTGGTGAATTTGATAAATACGGAAGGTTGCTGGGCGAAGTTGTGCTGCCGAACGGGCGTATTTTGAATAAAGAGCTGGTTAAAAAAGGGCTCGCTGTGCATTTCAAGAAATATTCGAAGAGCATTGAATATTCCAATCTGGAAATCCAGGCTAAGAAGCAGAAAATCGGCATTTGGAGTGAGCCTGCTTCTTTTTTTGGTAAAATTTAATTTTAAATACGACTTTATTTAATGTCATCTTCCGCTGCATTTTATCAAATTCTTTATCAAAACGAAACCTTATTCAGGCTGGATTCGGAATTTGCTGACATTGAAAAAAGTAGAAGTGCAGTCCAATGCGCCGGCAGTTCCCGCGACTCCGCCCATCGCAGCCGCAACACCCAAAATCGTTGCGCCTCCGATTCCGACGCCACCTGTTATTGCCAGCGTTCCGGTGGCGCCGCCCGCGGCGACATTCCCTGCATTGCGGCGTCGCATTCTGATTCTCATCGACGAACCCAAGCATAAGCACATTGTCGATTCCGAATCCGTTTTTCTGGACATATATCCTGAAAGCCGTCGGACATTCAGTTGACAAGGCCGACATATTAAATTACAGCTTTTTGAAAGGTCCGGATGCCCGAAAAGTCCTTTCGGAAAAAGCAAACGAACTTCTTTATCACTTTCGGCGTCCCGCTGATCAAACTCCATCTTGACCTTTTATTAATCCCCTATACGCCCAAAATCGTGGAAGGTGTCTGGTTTCTTTTGACGGATCCGCTGCCGGTTATTGAAGCAGATCGTGACTTGAAGAAGAAATTATGGCAGGCTTTAAAGAAGATGTTTGAAATGTCCTAATTACGAGGACGTTACCTTATTTAATGGCCGATCATCACAATAATGTAGCAATTTTCTCTGTTTTCATGGATAATCGCAGGCTAACCCATGAAAAGCTATGGCAAAATTGACTGAATTGATTGCGAACTGGTTCCATCGAAGCCATCCGACGAGGACCAATACTATGATGATGAGCCTGTTGAAAACGAAACAGCTCCGACTGCCCCCTCCGATTATTCTTATGTAAACATCGCCGCCGCTCCTAGCCCGCAACCTCGTCCGGTTGCCGTGCAGCCTCAGCCAACATTGCCAAATATAACTGCTGACATTCCCGAAATACAAAAGGTGGAAGTTGCCATTCCGTATTGGCTGGAAGACGAGGACACGCTTCGTGATGAAGGTGTTTTGTTCGGACTTTCAGAATCTGACCCAAATGAGAAAACGGACATTATACAAAAGTATTTCTCCAACCTCGCGGCCGGGCACATTGCCAACATTGAGCAGCATAACGAACGCATTCAGGAACTTAACCTTTTTATAGGCCAGAAAAACAACCGCATTGAGGAATTAAAGGACAAATTGAAGAACCCCGCAACAAATGCAGAGCGGGAGCATCATTTGCCCAGAACATTGATCGGCATTACACTTTGCGTTGCCATGTGCGTCGGAAACTTCTTCCTGATCCGGGAATCGTTGAGACCGGAGTTCAATGATAATTCGTGGATCGCTTTGGGTGTGTTCTTAGCGGGAATGTTCAGTTTGTTTGGCAAAATCTCTTTGTTTCACGACACCGAATCCCGCGTTACCTGGAAATCATTATTAGAGGAAATTGGGCTTCCATTTGCTGCTCGCACTTTTTGTATTTGCCAATGCGATCCCACATCAGACCTGGTGGCAGGCATTCGCGCTGTTCTGTGTTTGTTTTCTTCCTTTTTATGTTCGCAGGCAAGCTTTTGCTGAGCAACATTACGGTGCTTCGCAATGATATGAAGGCCTGGCTCAACATGCAAAAGGACAGCCGGAGCTTCATTGATAACACTTACAACTGGGAGAGCAGAATGCCAGACATTGCAGCAGGAAATTGATGAACTGAGGGTTAAAAAATGGCAGATCCTTCGCGAGCAGAGTGCCGCTGAAACGGAGACGAGACCGCCTTTATGCAGAACGCGAGATGCCGATCAAGCTCTTTGAAAGTGAGTTTTATCTGGCCCGGCGCATGAAAACCGAACTGTCGACGAGACAGCTGAACCTCATCCGGAAAACGAGGGATTAATCTCTTCCGGCATGGCTTTTTCCCGATAAGCCTGACCATTTACAAGAACTCATTTTCTTCGATCAAACAAAAATAATCGTCATGAACGAGCAGAATCCTAAACCAGGGCGGCGATTTTCAGGCAACGGGATATTCCAGCGGAATCGAAGGCATTGACCGCCAGGTGTATGAAGCATATTTATCCAGTAATGTGAACCATGACTGGGTTATGGAGAAAGACTCAATACGAAGAAAGAAGAGCTTTCGTCGGTGAGGAATAAGCAGCAGCAAACGATCAGAGAGCACAAAACGGCTTATGACAAGCTGCAAAATGAAGTGATGGGCCTGAACAATGCTGCCAAGCGCGTTCAGGACATTGATGCTTCAGTTGCAGAAATTGATTCAGTAACAGAGGAATTGCGTGAGAAACGCGCCAGCAAAGCACCGTCCTACTCTTTCGTATTGCAGGATACCGATCTTTTTGGCTGCGGGCATTTCCTTCATCGCGGGTGACCTGATCATTTCCCACGAAATTGTAGCTTATGCGCTTAACATTCGTAATTCTAATGAAGCCTGGGCATTCGCAATCGGTTTGGCGATGTTGTCTATTTTGCTAAAACCAGCATATGACCGCCTGATTGAAGAACCTTATCACAAAAATGAAACGCCTAAGGCAAGATCCCGATATGCAGGCTTTAAGCTGGTGTTATCCATTTTTGCCATTGTTACATTGATCATTTTGGGCTGGTTCCGTTACGAAGCTTACCGGACGGATAAGCTAAAAGAAGCAATTAACAAATCGGTTAAAAACCTTCAATTGAATGCTGTGGACCCATTAACGGGTGCGCCGGTGAACAGCCCTGAACTGACAAATAAAATTGAGGAAGCGCTTCGCAACTCAGATCAGCTGAACCTGGATCTTGTCAACAGCCCTTGGGCGCTGCTTTCTTTCGTATTAAGCGGTGTGCTTTTTGCGATTGCGGGCGCAGTTTCCCTGGGAATGGCACTGCCGGTTTTGCAAGGATTCTGGTATCGCTGGCTGCAAATTGATCCTGAAGCTTTGGCGGTTAAGACGCAGAAGAAAGCGCATTTTGAAACAAATGGAGCCTTTGCAGCAAACGCTAACAGCACATTTGACCCAAAAAAGCATTCTTGAAAATGACATTGCAGTAATGCCTGCTTTGGAAGAATTGAGACAGGAAGAAGCAAAAATAAAAGCAGAGATTGAGGCACTTGAAGGTGAACGCAAACAAGCCCTTACGGACACGAGAGTGCACTCGTACGGAGATGGTTATGCGCACGGCCAGGTTAGCCGCGACGTGATGGGTGAAGAAGAATATGAGACTTGGAGAAATAGCCATTTATCCGTTTCAAATCTGGCATTAAGAGCCAAATCCAATGCCTCTGCCGACAGAGCCGTGCCTCGCACAAGGAGTGCAGGAATGCGTCCGCATCAGGCAATCCGCAAGGCAATAACCGATCGTTTTGACGAAAACAATTCATAATGTTCTTAAATCGGGGGGTTAAATTGATACCATGATTATGACCCCCCGATTGAGAATTGTCCCTTGCGATGACACGCTTTTTGATGCCATTCGCATGGGAAACAACACATTAGCCCGCGTTATGGGTGTTAATGTTCCAAAGAAGTGGACCGATTTCCGGGACACTTTTACACCATCTTACCACCGCTGGAAAGCCCACCCTCCGCTGAGAGACTGGTGGGTTTATTTGATTATTCACGTCCCTGAAAACATTCTGATCGGTTCGTGTGGTTTCAAAGGCGAGCCCGACGCTAATGGCGTGGTAGAGATCGGCTACGAAATTATTAATTCACACAGAAAGCAAGGATTGGGCCGCGAAACGGCAAAGGGTTTGGTGGATCATGCATTTAGTCACAGTGCTGTCAAAAAAGTGATTGCACATACGCTGGCTGAGGAGAATGCTTCTGTGCGCATTCTGGAAGGACTTGGTTTCAAGCAAATCGAAGACGTTAATGATCCCGATGAAGGTTTGCTATGGCGCTGGGAAGTGTCTAAAAAATAATTCCCAGGGTGATTTTGCGTTATCATTACAGACTATTATTTTTTGAGAAATAATTGCACTCAAACAATAAACTTGTTTTGTTAATGATTACCTTGATTTTCATAAACACCCGTTTTACCCTTGACTCTTCCATGCTATGATTGCGATATCAAAGGATACATTTCCCTGGCTGAAAAACTATCCCGAGGGCATTCCTTATGAAGTAAATCCCGACGCCTATTCGTCGCTCGTTGAAATGATGGAGACGAGCTTCCGCGAGAATGCTGCAAAGCCTGCCTATACAAACATGGATAAGGCAATCACTTTCGGCGAACTTGATACATTATCTAAAAATTTCGCGTCTTACCTGCAAGGTTTGGGACTGGCTCAGGGTGATCGCATTGCGATTCAAATGCCCAATGTGCTTAGTATCCGGTTGCGATGATGGGCGCCTTGCGGGCTGGACTGGTGATCGTCAATACAAATCCTTTATACACGCCGCGGGAAATGCAGCACCAGTATAAGGATTCAGGCGCAAAAGCGGTTGTTATCCTCGCAAACTTTGCTGCTAACCTCGAAAAGATCATTGCTAACACCAACATTCAACATGTAATCATCACTGAAATCGGTGATTTACTGGGTTTTCCAAAAAGATTCATTGTTAATGCGGTTGTTAAGCATGTGAAAAAGATCGTTCGAAATACAATGTTCCGGACGCTGTTTCCTTTTTCAAAAGCCATTTCAATTGGTGCGGGCCGTGAATATAAAAGGCCTGTCATTTCCGGCATTGACATTGCCTTTATCCAATATACAGGCGGAACCACGGGCGTATCAAAAGGTGCAATGCTGACGCACCGGAACCTGATTGCCAATGTGGAAGGCATTAATGAATGGCTGATGTCAAAATTAAGACGTTCGGCGATTTCCGGACAGCTTACGCTGATTGCCGCATTGCCCTTGTATCATGTTTTTGCATTGACTATTAACGGATTATGCGGAATAAAATGGGGTGCTCTTAATGTTATGATCACCAACCCGAAGGACATTCCGGCTTTTATTAAGGAAATCAAAAAATATAAATTCAACATATTCCCTGGCCTCAACACGCTGTTCAACGGCCTTTTAAATAACCCAGAATTTGCATCGGTCGATTTTACAGATCTTAAAATAACCATTGCCGGCGGCATGGCTTTGCAGAAAGTGGTTGCTGAACGCTGGGAAAAAACAACGGGCTGTCCGCTCGTGGAAGGTTATGGCTTATCGGAAACTTCTCCTGTGCTTTCTGTGAACCCACTGGACGGCTATCATAAGCAAGGCACCATTGGCCTCCCATTTCCGAGCACAGAAATGCGCATTCTGAAAGATGACGAAACCTGGGCGCCATTGGGCGAAAAGGGTGAAATATGCGCAAAGGGGCCGCAGATTATGCTGGGTTATTACAATCGTCCGGATGAAACGGTGAAAGTGCTGTTTGAAGATGAAAGCGGCAGGTGGTTTAAGACCGGCGACATTGGCATTGAAGACGCTGAGGGTTTCTTCAAAATCGTAGATAGGAAAAAAGATATGATCCTCGTCTCCGGGTTCAATGTTTATCCAAATGAAATTGAAGATGTGGTTGCACAATGTCCTGGCGTGATGGAAGTTGCATGCGTGGGGATTCCGGATGAGAAGTCTGGTGAGCTTGTGAAAATCTTCGTTGTTAAAAAAGATCCGGAACTGACGGAGGAAAAAGTGAAGGCTTTTTGTAAGGAAAATTTAACGGGTTATAAGATTCCCCGGCTTATAGAATTCAGGTCTGAGCTGCCTAAAACCAATGTTGGAAAAATCTTGAGAAGAGCCTTGCGGGAGGAAGAAATGGCGAAATTGAAGTAGCGAAAAGTCCCGTAAAGCGTAAGGTTTATGTATATTTAGCCAAACAAGTTCTCAACCTTGAAAGCAAATCTATATGAATCTACACCGTAAAACTTTGGTACTGCTGCACGGACATGGCATAGATGATACGATTTGGGATAACCTTGATGCCGCGCTTAATGATGATTTCACAATAGTAAGGCCCAATATTTCCTTATTTACATTTTGCCAGTCTGTTGAAGATTATGCAGACGAACTGCACCGTTTTCTGACCAACGCCAACATTACTAAATGCACGCTGGTCGGTCACTCGATGGGTGGCTACATTGCCCTTGCGTTTGCAGATAAATACATGGACATGCTAGAAGGTTTCGGCCTCTTCCATTCTACTGCATATGCGGATGACGAAGCAAAGAAACACCAGCGCAATCAGACCATTGAGCTTTTGAAAAACCATGGCACTGAGGCATTTCTAAGAAATACAGCTGCAAACCTTTTCGGAGAAAGATATAAAGAGCTTTATCCCGATCGGGTGAAGGAACACATTGTCCGTTATGGAAAGCTGCCTGCCGAGGCACTCATTGCCGGCATCATTGCCATGCGCAACCGCCCTGACAGGACTTCGGTTTTAATGCGAATGAACTTCCCTGTGCTGTTTATTATTGGCATGCAGGACAAGCTGATCCCATTCGAAAGCCTCATCAGTTTGTCCGAATTCCCCAAACAGAGTTATCCATTTATACTCGCCGAAGCGGGACATTTGGGAATGGTGGAACGTCCGGATGCTTCGGCGCGGATGATCAGCTGGTATATGGGCAAAATTTAAGTTAGAAAATTTACATTTTCACGATCTAAAACAGGTCATCGTTCGTTATCTACACCTGAACGATGACCTGTTTTTCTAATCCTTATGCAAAAATTTACGATTGTTTTGTTTCAAAGAAGACTATCCTTCCTGCTTGTCTGGAGTTTGTTGCTGCTTTATTCGTGCAAAGACGATAAGCCAGAACCGATTGATCCGCCGGTTGAGAACCAATATCTGGAGGAAAGTAGTGTTATCAGCGAACTGACCAAAGAGCAAATCGCGCAAAAAGCAGGTGCGCTGAGCCCTATTTTGGTTGGTTATGTTCAAAACGGCATCAAAGTTTACAAGATCACATATAAAACGAAGAACACGGACGGAGCCGACATTATGGCTTCCGGAGCATTAATATTGCCATCAACGCCCAATCCTGTTTCTATGATTAGTGTGCAGCACGGCACTATTCGTGAAGATGCTTCTGCTCCTTCTAATTTTAATGATGGCGCCGAGGCCGCTTCGTTTGGCTCATTATTCGGCTCTATGGGTTACATTATCGCCTATCCGGATTACATTGGTTACGGAGCTTCGAAAGATCTTCCGCATCCTTATGAGCACCGCGCCAGCCTCGCATCTGCTTCACTGGATATGCTTCGTGCTGCCAAGGAATTCCTGAAAAACCAGACTGATGTAAAGTGGGATGAGAAATTATACATTGCTGGTTACAGCGAAGGCGGTTATGCGACCATGTCCTTGCATAAAATGATTGAAGAGGAAGCTCCTGGCGAATTCAATCTGAGGGCTTCGAGCTGCGGCGCGGGGGCTTATGATAAAACTGCTTTTATGGAACGCGTCATCAACACAAAAACGGACGGCGTTGCTTCTTATAATGCACTTTATCTCTGGGTTTTGCTTACTTATGACCGCATTTACAAGCTGAACCGTCCTGCTTCTTATTATTTCAAAGAGCCTTTCGCATCGCGGATTGCTGAAAACGGGATCACTTCTCCTATTAACCAGAGTTTTGACACGATCCTGAATGACAGCTTCAAGAAAGATCTTAATGATGGAAAGGATGAAGATTTTATCGCTGCAATTGCTGATAATAATGTGTACAATTGGAAGCCAAAAGCGCCTTTGCAGTTGTATCACGGTGATAAAGACAATCTCGTTTTCTATTTTAATTCGGTCAAAGCTTACGATACAATGAAGGCATTGGGCGCAAATGTTGAATTGATAACCGTCCCAGGCGGAAATCACAGCAGTTCGATCACAAATTATCTGATTGGAACACTGGCATTTTTTACCAATACAAAATAATAATACATGTCCTCACTTCTTGATCTGGTTGGTAACACACCGCTTGTTGAATTAAAAAAACTGAGTCCCAATCCTAATGTAAAGATCTTTGGCAAGCTGGAAGGCAATAACCCGGGCGGCAGCGTAAAAGATCGCGCTGCATTCAGCATGATCAAGGGTGCGCTCGACCGGGGTGAAATTACGCCTGGCAAAAAGCTGATTGAAGCCACAAGCGGTAACACGGGCATTGCCCT
Organism: Dyadobacter sp. AC419; assembly: GCF_979253085.1. Lineage (NCBI taxonomy): Bacteria > Pseudomonadati > Bacteroidota > Cytophagia > Cytophagales > Spirosomataceae > Dyadobacter > Dyadobacter sp. AC419. The sequence continues at coordinate 126,368 of NZ_CEEDCD010000031.1, forward strand.
GGCAATGATTGCACGGTTGTTTGATCTTGACATTGAAATCATTATGCCGCAAAACTCTACAAAAGAGCGCGTTTTGACGATGGAAGCGTTCGGAGCCAAAGTGATTTTGTCCGAAACGATGGAAAGCGCGAGAGACATTGCGGAAGAAAAAGCAGCGGGGGAAGGTTATTTTATGCTAAATCAGTTTGCTAATCCCGACAATTGGAAAGCACATTACAACACGACCGGTCCGGAGATTTATAAAGACACAGATCAAAAAGTAACGCATTTTGTATCATCAATGGGCACAACGGGCACCATTATGGGTGTCTCGCGTTATTTGAAAGAACAAAATCCGGACATTCAGATCGTTGGCTGCCAGCCCACTGATGGATCGAGCATTCCGGGGATCAGGAAATGGCCGGTTGAATATTTACCAAAGATATTTGAAAAAGAAAGAGTTGACCGGGTCATTGAAGTTACGCAGGATAATGCGGTGAAAATGACGCGGAGACTGGCGCGGGAAGAAGCGATTTTTGCGGGAATGAGCAGCGGCGGGGCAACCTGGGCTGCTGGTAGAGCTTGCGAAAGAATTGGAACAAGGCGTTCTCGTATGCATCATTTGCGATCGCGGCGACCGCTATCTTTCGAGCGATTTGTTTGGTTAGACTTTCCAAGTTCTATTAAACTTGGAAAGTCCGACAGGTTGATCAGAACCAGCCTGCACCCAGATTCCGGAAAGGCCACGGAATGGCTACCAGAATGATAATAAGGCCCATTGCATAGAAATAGAGCACAGTTCTGTGTCTTGTCTGCTCCGGTGAGTTTCTTGGATCTTATCCTGCCCAAAGTAATCAGCACGATTGCGATAAGCATCATGAAAATATGCTCGATTGAATAGAAACGGAACACTTTCTCGCTTATCAGGTCAAAATTCACTTTGGCGCTCATAAAATAGAGGATCAAGCCGATCAGCAGCTGCGTATGCGTTGCGATGAATGCGAAAAGGTAAATTTTACTGTCGCCTTCCGACCGCTTTTGCCAATTGGTATAAGCAACAAATATCGCCGCAATCAGAAGTCCTAAGCACTACATAACGGAGGCCTGAGTGGGCACGTATAAGCGCATTCATATTAAATCAGTTTATGGTGAACAAGTAAAAGCATGCAAATGTAACGCTCAATCGGGCATTATGCTTGATATTTGTACAACAAATCATATCGAAAACAGCAAAAATCATGATCATATTTAACATTACCGTCAACATCAGTTACGAAGCTGAGAAAGACTGGCTGCAATTCATGAAGACCATTCAAATTCCGGAAATCATGGCAACAAACCTTCCGCTTGACTGCAAACTTTTCCGTCTGCTCACCGAAATTGAGAACGAAGGTTCAACATATACATCGCAGTTTTCTTTCCGCACCATGGAGGATTTCCTGGCTTACCAGACACATTTTCAAGCGGACATCCAGGAACGTCACCACCAGCTCTTTAACGGCCAATACGTGTCTTTCAGAACACTTTTGGAAGAGGCTTAAACGTGCATTTCTGTGGTTTTGAGGTGGAAGAAATATATTTAAAAACAAGCCGGTTTACTTGACATTAACTTATTATTTCCCTTTATTTAATATATCGTTAAGATCAAAAAACGTCTTGGGAACGTGTTCTGGACTGAGGTTGAGTTGACAGAAAATGGATGAGTTCCCGCGAATGGACGCCTTTTAAAACGGTTTGAAAAAATATGTTTTACCTTAAAACAAAGTGCTTATGAGACTGCAGATGCAAGCAATTCATTTTGACGCCGATCCAAAGTTGTTGAGCTTTATTCAACAAAAATTAGATAAACTAGATACGTTTTATGACCGTATTACAAGTGGAGAGGTGTTTTTGAAATTGGATAAGAGTGATAATGCCAAGTTACAGACCAAACTTCTTGAGGTTAAACTATATGTTCCGGGTGGGACAATGTTTGTGAGGGAGCAGGGCACAACGTTCGAAGAGGCGACCGACTTAGCGATTGATACTTTAAAAATGCAGGTTAAAAAATTCAAAGACAAACGTAACAATGCCAGGGCACCGAAAACAATCGAGGGTGTTGCATTAGAAGATGGCGTTACGGTTATAACGGAGGAAACTGAGGAATAATCTCATATATATCATTGAAGAAGAAGAAGTCGCCCGCTACGGGCGGCTTCTTCTGGTTTAAGGGCTTTCGGCGCAGTTTGCAACAATCGGATAATTGAACGAATTTTGCGCGTTTCTCACAGTAATCCACATCTTATGAATATTGATCCTGTTAAAGACAGTAGTTTTGAAGAGCCATTCCGGCTCACCCAGGAGGAAGTGCAGCGCTTTGCCGACCTAACGGGCGATAACAATCCCATTCACCTCGATGCTGAATACGCGGCAACGACTTCTTTTAAAAAGCCGATTATACATGGCATGCTGGGCGCCACCATTTTTACAAAAGTGCTGGGAACACAATTTCCGGGGTTCGGGTCAATTTATGTAAAGCAAACGCTTGAATTCCTGCGGCCTATGTTTGTGGAAACCGACTATAAGGCTGTTTTTACGATCAAAAGCATTAATCCGGAAAAGCACATTGCAGAGATTTCAACTGAAATTGTGGATGCGACGACCAAAAAGGTTGTTACGCGCGGAATTGCAACAATGATCAATTCTGAAAAATTCTAACAAAAAAGCCCGGGACATTAGCAAATGCCCGGGCCTATAAAATTTTATGTCTTTCAGACTATTCGCCGCCTTCGTTCTTCTTATTCTGAACCTCAGCACGGATATCTTGCGCCAATGTTTTCAGGTCCTGCATGCCTTTACGAACGCGTGTTCCAGCTGCTTGGTTGCCTTTTGAATAGAACTTATCAAAATCGCCTTCTAGCGAAAGGATCAAATCTTTAACTTCATCAAATCTTGCCATGTTTGTTTTTGTTTTTTAGTTTCAAAATGCCTTTTACACGCTAAAAACGCATGTTTTGACCGAAATTTAGTAATTAAAAGCATTTGCACAACCCAAAAAACAAAAAAAAACACTTCTAAAATGCAATTAATTAATTGCAAACACATAACCCGCTACAAATCAGCGATTTAATTAAATTGAAAAAATCAAAATTAAATCAAAAAAAAGAGGGCTTTTTTTAAAAAAGCCCTCAGTAAGCAGAAAATGCAGATTTCTTATTCTACAACTTCCTGAACATCTTCAATTTGATAAACGCGGTTCTTCAATTTGTCCGCCAGTGTTGTGAATGCGTTCAACGTATATTCTACATCTTCCAGCGTATGTGCAGCTGTCGGAATGATGCGCAACATGATTTGTCCTTTCGGAACAACCGGATAAACAACGATTGAACAGAAGACACCCATATTCTCACGCAAGTCGCGAACCATCCGCGTCACTTCGGGCACACCGCCTTCGCTATGCAGGAACACGGGCGTTACAGGAGATTCCGTTTCACCAATGTTAAAACCTCTGCCACGCAGTCCGTCCTGCATTGCTTTCACGTTTTCCCAAAGCTTCGAGCGCAATTCAGGCATGGTCTTGATCATATCCAAACGCTTGCGGCATCCTTCTACATATGGCATCGGAAGCGCCTTCGCGTATGTTTGCGAACGCATATTATATTTCAGGAACATGATAATTTCCGGATCATCGGAAGCAATAAACGCCCCGATTGCCGCCATTGACTTCGCAAATGTTGAGAAATAAAGGTCAACTTCTTTTTGCACGCCCAGCAGCTCTCCTACACCTGCGCCCGTTTCGCCCATAGTCCCAAAACCATGTGCATCGTCGACAAGCAGACGGAAATCATATTTTTTCTTCAATTCAACGATGGCTTTCAGATCGCCCACTTTGCCGGACATTCCAAAAACGCCTTCTGTTATGACCAGGACACCACCGCCTTTTTCGTTTGCCAGCTTAGTCGCCCGGATCAGGTTTTTTTCCAAGCTCGCCATATCATTATGGTTGAACTTGTAATATTCTCCCAATTTCGCCTTATGCAAGCGAATTCCGTCGATCAGGCAAGCATGTGATTCGGCATCATACACGATTACATCGCGGTGATCGCAAATACATTCAATGGCAGACATTACGCCTTGATAACCGTAGTTGAGCAGGAAAGCGTCTTTTTTGCCGACAAACTCAGCAAGTTCTTTCTCGAATGTCTCATGAAGCGTTGAGTTTCCCGACATCATTCTGGCGCCCATAGGATAGGCAAGGCCCCATTTCGCAGTTGCTTCGGTATCAGCTTGTCTAATTTCCGGATGATTGGCCAGTCCCAAATAGTTGTTCAGGCTCCAATTCAACACCTCACGACCCATAAATCTCATGCGCGGTCCCAACTCACCTTCCAGCATCGGAAAAGAAAAATAGTGATGACTATTCAACATTTTGGCCGGTGTTCCGATCGGACCTGAGTTGTTACGCAATTTCTCGAAAATATCCACTCGCTTTTATTTTATGTGGGTAATCAATTAATACAAAAATGTTAGATAAATGCAAAATTAAAAAATTTGCGCTTACTTTAATACTATGTCAACATTAGGATAAAGTGTAAGTTAGCAAATTAATAAAAAGGCTACTTTCCAAATAATGTCAGATTTCGACAATATACCACCAAAAAACTGAACTGTTTCATGCGCTCTATAAAGAAAATCCTGGTTGCCAATCGTGGTGAAATTGCTTTGCGGATCATGCGGACGGCCCGGGAAATGAACATTGCGACGGTTGCTGTTTTCAGTGAGGCGGATAGGAAGTCGCCGCATGTGCGCTATGCGGATGAAGCCGTTTGCATAGGTCCCGCGCCTTCTTCGGAATCTTACCTTAATGTTGATAAAATCATTCACGTTTGTCAAGAGCTGCAAGTCGATGCCATTCACCCGGGATATGGGTTTTTATCAGAAAATGCCGGTTTTGCAAAAAAAGTGCAGGAAGCGGGGATCATCTTCATAGGGCCTTCTCCGGAAGCCATTGAGGTGATGGGAAGTAAACTGGCAGCAAAACAGGCCGCAGGCCGATACAACATTCCAATGGTTCCCGGCACGGAATATGCGATAACTGACCGTGATGAAGCAAAAGTGAAAGCGCGTGGCATTAGTTATCCGATCTTAATTAAAGCATCTGCGGGTGGCGGTGGAAAAGGAATGCGTGTAGTCGAAACTGAGGATGCATTCGACGAACAAATGGACCGGGCTGTAAGTGAAGCGTTGGCTTCGTTTGGAGACGGCTCTGTTTTTATTGAAAAATACATTACATCACCCAAACACATTGAAATTCAAATTCTTGGAGACCAGCATGGCAACATTATCCATTTGTTTGAAAGAGAATGCTCCATACAGCGGCGTCATCAGAAAGTGGTTGAAGAGGCTCCTTCTATTTCGATCACCGATCAGATCCGGACTGAAATGGGCCGCTGCGCAATCGATGTGGCAAGATCGTGCGGATATTATGGTGCGGGCACAGTGGAATTTATCCTGGATGAGCAGAGCAATTTTTATTTCCTTGAAATGAACACACGTCTGCAAGTTGAACATCCTGTTACGGAACAGATTACGGGTGTTGATTTGGTAAAACAAATGATCTACATTGCTGAGGGCAAGCCTTTAACATTGAAACAAGAAGATCTATACATTCATGGGCATTCAATTGAAGTGCGCGTTTATGCAGAAGATGCCTCCAATAATTTCCTGCCTGATGTGGGCACATTGCACACTTATGTGAAACCGGATGGCAATGGCGTCCGCGTTGATGACGGGTTTGAATTAGGAATGGAAATTCCTATTTATTACGATCCAATGATTGCTAAACTCATCACATATGGATTCGACCGTGCAGAGGCCATTCAGAAAATGGTGCGGGCGATTGACGAATATAAGATTTCCGGTGTGCAGACAACGCTTCCTTTTTGCCGTTTTGTAATGAACCACGAGGCTTTCATTTCAGGATCGTTTGACACGAATTTTGTCACCACATACTTCAAACCTGAAATGCTGCACGCTGAACTGTCTAATGACGCAGCGACATTAGCCGCATTAATAACCGCTCAGATTCAATCAGAAAGAAGTTTGAATGTTGACTTGCCTGTTTCAGGAGCAATGGAAGGCTCATCTCAGTGGAAATCACGTCGCTTCCAGAATCTTTAAGCGCCAGCGCTCTTGTATTTTTCCTGGAAAATGACTACTTTTGCGGTCTTAATTTTTTGGAATTTGGATTGCATAAAAATTACAGAATTTGGAATAGCTATGCAAGTAATCCAGGCCAAATCATTTCTTTCATAAGAAGTACGCGTTCGCCTTATTGTCACACGACTAAAGAAATCCACAGAATATTCAGCTATGAAGCTATCCGAATTTAAGTTTGATCTTCCCCAAAGTTTAATTGCACTTCATCCTTCAGACCGCGGCGAATCCCGCTTAATGGTTGTCCATCGTAAAACAGGAGAAATAGAACATAAAACCTTTGCTGACCTTATCAATTATTTTGATGACGGCGACGTAATGGCAATTAATGATACAAAAGTATTTCCAGCCCGTCTTTATGGCCAGAAGGAAAAGACAGGCGCAAAAATAGAGGTTTTCCTATTGCGTGAATTGAACCGTGAAATGCGTCTTTGGGATGTTTTGGTGGATCCAGCACGTAAAATCAGGGTTGGTAACAAGCTGTATTTTGGTGATAGCGACCTCGTTGCTGAGGTGATTGACAATACAACTTCACGCGGACGTACAATTCGTTTTCTTTATGATGGCGACAATGATGCATTCATGAAGCTGGTTGATGAATTGGGAGAAACACCGCTTCCTCCGGAGATTATTTCACGCCGCAAGGTTGAGACTTCTGACAGAGAGCGTTTCCAAACAATTTTCGCTGAACACATTGGTGCAGTTGCCGCTCCAACGGCTGGAATGCACTTTACGAAGGCGATTATGAAGCGTCTGGAAATCAAAGGCGTGAATTTTGCCCCAGTAACATTGCACGTGGGTCTTGGAACATTCCGGACTGTGGATGTTGAGGATCTGACAAAGCACAAAACAGATTCAGAAAATTACAGAATTACACAAAGCAGCGCTGAAATCGTTAATGCGGCGATTGACAATAAAAAACGCATTTGCGCAGTTGGTACAACATCTTTGAAAGCGGTTGAATCTTCTGTTTCTGCAAGTGGCCATTTAAAAGCGGTTGAAGGTTGGACTGATAAGTTTGTATTCCCACCTTACGATTTCAAAATCGCTAATGCATTGCTTTCTAATTTCCAGTTGCCAGAATCTATTCTGCTAATGTCAGCTTGCGCTTTTGGTGGTTTTGACTTGGTTATGAAAGCTTATGAGCTTGCGATCAAAGAAAAATATAAATTCTTCACTTACGGCGACGCAATGTTGATAATTTAAGGTTTAAATAATATTTTCAAAGTGGTCATTTATGGTCGAGGATGCGATTTCCTGATTCATAAATGACCACTTTTATGATCAATATGCAGGAATACGTTATAATAGTTGCCGGAGGAAGTGGAAATCGCATGAAAAGTGATATTCCAAAGCAGTTTTTAAAGATCAACGGTCTTCCAATACTGATGCACACCCTGAATGCTTTCAGAAATTATGCTGAGGCGTTAAAAATCATTTTGGTGCTTCCTTCCGAGCAGATAACATTTTGGAATGAGCTTTGTCAAGAACATGCATTCCAATCCATTTACACATTAATTTCAGGCGGTAACACGCGTTTTGACTCTGTAAAGAACGGTTTACAAAGCATTCAGGGCGAAAGCGGACTTGTTGCCGTGCATGACGGCGTAAGGCCTGTTATAAGCCGTGAAATCATTGCAAATAGCTTTTTAAAAGCGGCTGAGCAAGGCAGTGCGGTAACCAGTGTCGCGCTGAAAGATTCAATCAGAAAAACCGGAGCGAATGGAGAAAACATGGCGATGGACAGAGCGTCGTTTCAATTAATACAAACGCCGCAAACATTCCGCCTGGATTGGATGAAAAAGGCATTTGCAACAGATTACAATGATCAATTTACTGATTGTGCGAGCGTCCTGGAAGCAGCGGGCTATCCCATTTATTTGATTCCCGGAGCTTATGAAAATATAAAGATTACAACTCCGGAGGATTTGCGATGGGCAGAAATTTATCTAACATGACTGTTGAAGAGATTGTATCCCTGCGCCTTTACAATCAACAGATTTCGCACCATTCATTTCGAACGGCTGAGGAAGTTGCAAGTTGGATGGGTGCCATACAAGCTCAAGACTATTCGGGAGCTAAATGGTCGCTGGGTTTACGATTACCAAATGGGACGGAAGCGGACATTGACAAAGCCATTGCACAACGAGCTATCGTGAGAACCTGGCCTATGCGTGGAACATTGCATTTCGTTGCCGCCGATGACGTAAGATGGATGTTAAAACTGCTTACGCCCCGGATCATTGCAGGCTCAGCCGGCCGAAACCGTCAATTAGAGTTGGATGACAACACTTTCAACAGAAGCCAGGATTTGCTGATCGAGGCGTTGCAAGGTGGAAGCAGCTTATGCGAAGCGAAGTTTATGCTGTTTTGGAGCATGCAGGCATTTCAACCGCCGGTCAGCGAGGAATTCATATTATCAATTATCTTGCTCAAAAGCAGGTTCTCTGTCACGGCATACATCACGAAAAGCAGCCCACTTATGCCTTACTTGATGAATGGGTTCCTGTTTCAAAGGATTTAAACGGCAAAGAGGCACTTGCGGAACTTGCACTGCGATATTTCAAAAGTCATGGGCCTGCTACGCTCAATGATTTTGTGTGGTGGTCGGGACTAAAAATTTCGGACGCTCGCGAAGGACTAAATTCGGTCTCGGAAAAACTTGACAAGATCGAATCGAACGGAAATATTTACTGGACCGGAACTGAGCGTCCCGAAATCAGCGCGATCCCATCCATATTTCTTTTACCTGGTTTTGATGAATATATGCTGGGTTACACAGACAGGACATTGATTCTGGCGAGTGAACATGCTGGTAAAATAGTGCCGGGCAACAATGGCATGTTTATGCCCACGGTCATTGTCGATGGCAAAGTGAAAGGATTATGGAAACGTGTTTTGAAAAAAGACAATGTCTCTATTGAAATCTTGCCATTTGACAAGATCACAAAAGCCAAGATGAAATCGATCGCATTGGAAGGAAGACGATATGGAACATATCTTGGCAAAACGGTTTATGTCTTAGACTAAACCTTTACAAAAATCTTATTGCGGTAAAGGAAATACAAGAAAAACCAGACGATCACAAAGCCGCCTAACGCGCTTGAACACCTCGTGCCATTTCCCAGGCGCATATTTGTAAAATCCCTCAAAAAGTAATTTCGAAGAAGCATTAAAATCAATGAACCGAACTGCCAGATAAATAACCAGCGAGTTCATCCCAATCACCTGAAATGGAAACGCCCACTTTTTGAATCCCTTGACATCGATGATCCAGTAAAATAAAGCGAGCAGCGTGAATGCCATTCCGGTTGTAAGCAATATGAACGAGCTGGACCAAAGATGCTTATTAATCGGAAAGACTACATTCCAGATTAAACCCAGGATGATCCCAATTATTCCGTAAAGAAAAAGTTGTTTCAATTTCGCTGCTGAATTCTGGTTTTTCAGGAGAATGTCGCCGGCTATTGTTCCAAACAATGTAAGGCAAATGGATGGAAATTGTGTCAGTAAGGCAAGTTCGTCGTAGGTTCCCTGTTTAAGTTTTCCTGGCATAAAATTACGATCAAACCATCCAGCGAGATTTCCTTCTGAAAGACAGGTCACCAGCACCAAAGCCAGGAACCGGAATAAGCAGCAGTGCCAGATAGTAAGCTGCTAGTAAGGACACGGCGATCCAGAGACGGCTTGCAGAAGGAAAGCGTAAATATAGAACGGCTCCAATAAATGTTGCTAAGCCTATCCTTCCTAAAACACTTCCATAACGGATCTGAGCAGGATCAAACAAATCGATCGGTGCATTCTTATCCAGAATTCCGAGTGCAATTAATATCAGCATTCTCCGGAACGTTTTGGATATCATCTCACGATTAGAAATGCCTCTTGCTATGCCACCCGTCAAGCTAAACGAAAGCGAGGTGCCGGCAAGAAAAAGAAACAATGGAAAAATGAAATCGTAGAATGTTGAAGCCATGCCATTCGGGATGTACGAATTGCGCAGAGATTGCATCCACCGCCGCAATCCCCGTTTTGCCGCCTAAGAGATAAATAAATGCTCCTCCCCCGGAAATCATGAGCATGTCGAAGCCGCGAAGCGCATCCATTGATGCAAGTCGTGTAACATTAGTTGCCAACTTCTCCTCAGTAACGGATGCGCTCGAAACAGTTTCCATAGTCTATGACGTCGTTATAAGATCAAAAGCTATTTAGCTTAAATATTTACCGAATTACAACTTAGCGAATACCTAACAAGTCACTGGTGAGCGACTTACGGGTTAATGTCCCGCATTACAATTTTCATAGTCTTCATAAGCCTGTAACAGTAAAATATATATTCTTAGAACTTATTAAGATTAATTAGCGAAATATTTATACATAATCAAGATTGAATTAAACGAACTAGTTCGTTTAATTCAATAGCTCCTAATTTTATAATCTCAACTCACCTCATTATGAAAAACCTTTTGGATGATTTCCGATTATATGCCGGTGTTGTGCGGCGCATTGGTTATACCCTCACATTAGGAATGGCCAGTTCAAATCGAAGAAGTGACTTGCTGTCTCTTTATCATGTTTACCATAAGAGTAGTGGATCTGAAATTCGAACTCCGATTGATCCTTATATCATTCCGAAGACAGATGTATTTGAATTGTTTGGCAATGATGAAGCCGTTTACGAGGGCGTGTATGAATGTGGCTTTGGGCATACGACGGAGTTTGAACTAAAGGTCATAAGCAATCTGGTGAGAAAAGCCAACCCAAAATGCATTTTCGAAATTGGCACTTTCGAGGGTCGCACGACGTTGAATATGGCACTCAATACCAGTGATGAAACTGAAATACTTACGCTCGATTTGCCTGCATCAGAGCTGAATGCAACACTTATGGAAATCGAAGATGGAGAAGTAAGATACGTGGAGAAAGATATTTCAGGTGAACGGTTCATTGGTCATCCGAAATCTCATAAGATCAAACAAGTCTTTGGTGACTCCGCCACCTTCAACTTCGAGACATACAATCAAACCATTGATCTCGCTTTCATAGACGGTTCGCATGCATATGATTATGTGCTCAATGACAGCGAAAAAGTGTTTAAGCTAATGCGTCAAGGTGGTTTAGTCATTTGGCATGACTACACAAACTGGGAAGGAGTAAGAAAAGCAATGAATGAATTATATGAAAAGGATGTAAGATTTAAAAATCTCAAACACATCGGGGGGACCAGTATCTTAATTCTCCAATTGTAACATTCTAAAATGCTTCGAAGACTTGCTTAAGGGCACAAAAAAAAGCCTTACATTTCTGCAAGGCTTTTCGGTTGTTAGTATTGTGGCGGCTACCTACTTTACCAGGTTTGATCCAAGTATCATGGGCGGTTCTGGGCTTAACTTCTCTGTTCGGGATGGGAAGAGGTGAACACCAGGCCAATAGCCACCAACAAGCTCTTTGTTGGTTTTATCACTCAACAATATCTTTGAGTAATCAATGTCATATTGGAAGTAGAAGAGATCAAGTAAATTAAGATTTTAATGTGCAAGCTGTTGGGTAATTAGTACTGCTCAGCTGAATGTATTTCTACACGTACACCTGCAGCCTATCAACGTCGTAGTCTACAACGACCCTTATGTGGAAGATTCGTCTTCGGGCTAGTTTCGCACTTAGATGCTTTCAGCGCTTATCTATTCCCCACATAGCTACCCGGCCATGCCACTGGCGTGACAACCGGTTCACCAGCGGTGGGTCCACCTCGGTCCTCTCGTACTGAAAGGCAGCCCCCGTCAATCTTCCTACGCCCACCACAGATAGGGACCGAACTGTCTCACGACGTTCTGAACCCAGCTCGCGTGCCACTTTAATCGGCGAACAGCCGAACCCTTGGGACCTTCTCCAGCCCCAGGATGTGACGAGCCGACATCGAGGTGCCAAACCTCCCCGTCGATGTGAGCTCTTGGGGGAGATCAGCCTGTTATCCCCGGCGTACCTTTTATCCTTTGAGCGATGGCCCTTCCATACAGAACCACCGGATCACTATACCCTGGTTTCCCACCTGCTCGACCCGTCGGTCTCACAGTCAAGCCTGCTTGTACTATTGCACTCCACACACGGTTACCAAGCGTGTTGAGCAGACCTTTGGAAGCCTCCGTTACACTTTTGGAGGCGACCACCCCAGTCAAACTACCCACCATGCACGGTCTCCGACTTAGTCGGATTAGATCCCAGGCCAGCGAAGGGTGGTATTTCAACGTTGGCTCCATCACGCCTGGCGACGCAACTTCACAGCCTCCCACCTATCCTACACATCCCTGACCCGAAAACAATGCAAAGCTATAGGTAAAGGTGCACGGGGTCTTTCCGTCCCGTGGCGGGTAAGCGGCATCTTCACCGCTACTACAATTTCACCGAGCTCACGGCCGAGACAGTGCCCAGATCGTTACACCATTCGTGCAGGTCGGAACTTACCCGACAAGGAATTTCGCTACCTTAGGACCGTTATAGTTACGGCCGCCGTTTACTGGGGCTTCGATTCAATGCTTCTCTTGCGATGACATCCCCTCTTAACCTTCCAGCACCGGGCAGGTGTCAGGCCCTATACGTCAACTTTCGTTTTGGCAGAGCCCTGTGTTTTTGCTAAACAGTCGCCTGGGCCATTTCTCTGCGGCCTCTCTGTTGCCAGAGGAGGCTCCCCTTCTCCCGAAGTTACAGGGTTAATTTGCCGAGTTCCTTAGCCGTGATTCACTCGAGCACCTTAGAATATTCTTCTCGACTACCTGTGTCGGTTTACGGTACGGGTTGCGTACAGCTGATGTTTCAAAAGCTTTTCTTGGAAGCGTTTTCGTAAGTTCGCTTCACCCGTAGGTTCTGCTCAACGCACTATTCCGTCAGTACGTACTTACCACAATACTCCGTCACTTCTTCACACTGCATGCAAGGGCAGGAATATTAACCTGCTGTCCATCGAAAATCGCCTGTCGGCTATCCCTTAGGCCCCGCCTAACCCTCCGTTGATTAGCATAGCGGAGGAATCCTTAGTCTTTCGGTGTGCGGATTTCTCATCCGCATTATCGTTACTTATGCCTACATTTGCTTTTCTCACCAGTCCAGCACAGCTTACGCCATACCTTCACCCCTGTGAGAATGCTCCCCTACCGATCGTAATAAATTACTATCGCATAGCTTCGGTAATATGCTTGATGCCCGTTTATTATCGATGCCCGCCCCGCTCGACCAGTGAGCTGTTACGCACTCTTTAAATGTATAGCTGCTTCCAAGCTAACATCCTGGCTGTCTCTGCAGTCGGACCCCCTTAGTTCAACTTAGCATATATTTTCGGGACCTTAGCTGATGCTCTGGGTTGTTCCCCTCTCGGACCGGGACCTTAGCACCCCGGCCCTCACTGCCGTGTATATCATAGCCCATTCGGAGTTTGTCAGAATTTGGTAGGATTTGACTCCCCCTAGTC
>NZ_CEEDCD010000031.1:145000-177997 GCF_979253085.1 Dyadobacter sp. AC419
TATAATGGTAGAATCTAAAAGAGACGCATTCTGACGGATGATTTCGTAAACTTCCTTCGCAATTAAAGAAGCATTTTCACCTGTTTTGCCATCAACATATGTATAAAGACGTTTCATTGTTGCTGAAAACGACTTCAATGTATTTTTATGGAGATTTGAGATCGCAACACGGGCTGCTAAAATCGCATAGTCCGGATGCTTGGTTGTCATGGATGCCGCCGTTTCAGCAGCGAGGTTATCCAATTCCGCAGTAGTTACTCCGTCGTAAATCCCGGAAACCACTTTCTTAGCGACCTCTATAGGCTGGATGTAGTTTGTATCAAGCCCATAGCTCAATTTCTCGATTCGCGCGGTGACCTTGTCGAACTTTACCGATTCCCGGCGACCGTCGCGTTTAATTACATACATTGACATCTTAATATGTTGTTTTGTAGGAAGTTAGTGATGAATTTTATCGTTGACTTGCAATAGAAGTGAGACTTAAAATCTCCTGAAATAACACCAAAAATATTACAATCGCAATCAGTAATGTTGCCTGCTTTTTGGGTTTATAGGGATAATCCAAATTACTAAATTGTTAAGATTCTAGAAGCTAGGCAATTAAGAATAATTAACATTAAAACGGAACTTGAAAATTTTTTACAAAAATTTAATATAAAAAATTTGTAAACTTTTTTTCCTAATTAATTTGGACAATAGAGATTTTTAACAACCAAAAATTTGAAAATCAGGTTGTTATAACAAATAGTTTATCTATATCTATTCTAAACAAGCAAACATTTTAGTTTATGATAATGGAAACAAATCATTAGTAACTACATAAGATTCCTATAACACTGATCAAAACTAGTACATTATGACTAAGATAATCACTTCCTCATCACGCAGGAATTTCATTAAAACCTCAACGGGAATCGTGACGGGACTTGCAGCAGGACTTGCCGTGCCTGAAATTGTTTTTGCTAAAAATACCGGGCCGGGATATGCATTACAACTGGGCGTTTTTGCACCTTATGATAAGGCCGATTATCTGCGTGAATCGGGCTGTACATATATAGAGGAGTCGGTGGGGAATTTTTTAATTCCAAAAGATGGCGATCCACAATATGCCAAAAACCTGCAACAGCTTCGGAATGAGAAGTTTCCAATCAAGTCATATGTCATATTGCTGCCGGGAAGCTTGAAAACACTTGGGCCGGATGCAAATCATGAGGCGATTTTAGAGAGGACTGACCTGGTTTTGAAACGTGCGAAGGAATGTAAGTCTCAATATGTTGTTTTCGGAAGCGGCGGTTCACGCATTATCCCCGAAGGTTTTGATCGTGAAAAGGCAAAGGCCCAGCACATTGCATTGACTAAGGAAATGGCGCCGCTCGCGGAAAAATACGGTGTTACCATTGCCGTAGAACCTTTGAATCGGGGAGAAACCAATTTTATAAATAGCCTGGCAGAGGGCGTTGAAATCATCGATGCCGTAAAAAGCCCCAGAGTGAAGCTGTTATGCGACATTTTTCACATGTTAAAGGAAGATGAGTCGCCGGATGAGATTGTAAAATTCGGCAAGCACATTGTGCATTGCCACATTGCAGAGAAGGAGAATCGCACGCCTCCTGGCGTGAGAGGCGATGATTTCAGAGCTTATCTAAGCGCTTTGAAAAAAATCGGCTATAAAGGTGGATTATCCATCGAATGTTTCACTTACACCGACTTCGACAAAGAAGCGCGCCGCGGCGTGGAAGTGCTTAAACAGCAATTGAGTGAAGTTTAATCACTTAGAGCTGCGTATATCAAAGTTTTATCAAAAAGATAGGCACGCATTTCTTGGTTTACTAAATTAGAATTTTTACTTTTGCAATCCTTTTTGAGAATTGTATCGAAACACATAATACCATATACCAATGAAAAAAGATATTCATCCCAATTATAGAGACGTAGTTTTCTGGGATCTATCAAGCGATTTTAAATTCATTACGCGCTCTACCATAGAAACTAGCGAAAATATTACTTGGGAAGATGGCAAGTCTTATCCGGTATATAAAGTCGAAGTTTCTTCTCAGTCGCACCCTTTCTACACAGGTAAAAATGTACTTGTAGATACTGCCGGCCGTGTAGACAAGTTCAGAAAACGTTACGGAGCACAGAAAGAAGCTTAATCAGCGCTTTCTATACCGAAATCAAAGAAGCAGTCTCTTGTACAATTTACAAGAGACTGCTTCTTTTTTTGCCCTAACCAAAAAAATGGGCGAACTTTGACCTCACATACTAGCATCACTTATGCCTACAATTATTCTGTTTGACGATCCCGTAATACGAACGCAACTTTTACCATTCACCTACACACGGCCGGTTTCAGCGATCCGCTGCGGCATTCACAAAATTTCCGAAAAATGGAGTTTATGGCTGGATTCAGCAGTTTCTTTTCAAACTGTGGATTTTTTGTCGGCAGCATTTCCGCCGTCCGGTTCATCGGATAATATTTTTATCAATGGTGGCCTTTGCCCGGATGCTGGACTTGTTGAAGAAATCAAAAAACTGCCCTTAGAATCAGCAATGGTCTCTGGTGATGATATCCTCGCCATAAGAAGCGCCGAAACGTGGTCGCCTGGCATGAACATCACGCATTATGAACCTCAACATTATGCAGGCTCGTTTACACTGATCCGAAATGTTTGGGACATTTTTGCATTTAATGGTGAGCAGATTGAGACCGATTTTAAACAGATAACGGCAAACAGAACCTCAGAGCCGCTTACCGATCCCTTTACTCATTGTTATAAACCTGCAAATATCTTTATAGAACCGGGTGCAGTAATAAAGGCCGCAATTTTGAATGCTGAAAATGGGCCGATTTATATTGGAAAAAATGCAACCATTCAGGAAGGCTCGATGATTCAGGGACCGTTTTCGATTGGCGAAAGCAGCGTGCTTGCGCAAGGAACGAAAATTCGTCCGAATACAACTGTTGGTCCGTTTAGCAAAGTCGGAGGCGAAGTAAGTAACTGTGTGGTTTTTGGTTACAGCAACAAAGGACATGACGGATATTTGGGAAATTCAGTGCTGGGCGAATGGTGTAACTTGGGCGCAAACACCAATAACTCGAACTTAAAAAATGACCATAGCAATGTAAAATTGCATAGTTATGTGACCAATGACTTGAAAGACACAGGATTAAGATTTTGCGGACTCATGATGGGTGATTACTCCAAAGCAGGAATCTCAACCATGTTCAACACAGGGTCCGTTGTTGGCGTAAGTGTGAATGTGTTCGGTGCGGGTTTTCAGGCGAAACATACACCCTCATTTTCATGGGGTGGAAATGCAGAAGGATTTGCAGAATATCGGTTCCAGAAAGCACTCGATGTGGCAAAAGACACTGTGAGCCGCAGAGAGGTCACATTCGGAGACAATGATGAACAAATCTTGAAATCCGTGTTCGAACAAACGAGCGGACAACGCGATTTTAAATAAAAAGAACTTTCATTCACATTTAGCTTATATCATCCACCGTGCTTTTCAGAGAAATACCGGGACTTGAACATATAAAATCAACGTTAAGGCGCTCGGTTAAGAATAGCCATCTGGCTCATGCACAGCTGTTTGATTCCCCTGCCGGCGGTGGCGGCCTTGCGCTTGCCCTTGCATTTGCGACTTACATTAACTGTGAAAATAAAAGCGATGAAGACGCATGTGGCGTTTGTGCTTCCTGCGCAAAAATGGCCAAACTGATCCATCCCGATTTTCATTTCATATTTCCTATCGCGACTTCAAAAAAGATCGATGGAAAAACCAGCGAAGCATTCCTGGGCCTATGGCGCTCATTTTTACTTGAAAACCCATATCGCGTCCTTCCCGAATGGCTCGATCATATCAGCGCAGAAAACAAGCAGGGCAACATTTCGGTAGAAGAAGCACGTGGCATTATGAGGAAACTTTCTGTTAAAGCTTACGAAGGCGAATATAAAATCCTACTCGATCTGGAAACCTGACATTATGAATGCAGCTTCGTCCAATGCAATTTTGAAAATATTGGAGGAACCGCCTGAAAAGACATTATTCTTACTTGTTAGTGATCAGTCTGACAAGCTGTTAACAACCATTATTTCACGGACGCAGCGCATTAACATTCCCGCTTTCTCAGACGAAGAAGTGCGTTACTTCCTAAAACTGCAACAGGTTAGCGACACAGCTGCTAATCAGATTGCTTATTTGTGCGATGGCAATTTGTCGGAAGCATTGAAGCTGGTGCAGGATGCGGAGGACGATCGTTCAGGCTGGTTTGCAGGCTGGATGCGTTCTTGCTATAAATATGACATTTCGCATTTGGTAAAGCTGGCGGACAACTTTGATGTGATGAATAAAGAAAAGCAAAAAGGCCTTTTGGAATATGCATTGAGGCTTTTTCGCGATATGCTCATTTGGAGTCATGGCGCGGGTGAGTTGCTGCGGGTTCCGGATGAAGAGTTGACATTTGTCCAAAACTTTTCAAAAGCAGTTAACTTTGATTCACTTGAAAAAATGATCGAAGAAGTGAATCTGGCTTATTATCATATGGAACGGAATGTGCGGGCAAAAATGGTTTTTCTTGATTTGTCGCTAACTGTGGCCCATTTTTTCCAGCGACGATGAAACAAACATTGGAAATAATCGGCGCCACGGATATTGTCGATCTGCCCGATCTGGGCTGGTTCGATGTTCCTGTCCGCATTGATTCCGGGGCGACGACCTCGTCCATCCATTGCTCCCGCGTCCGGCTGATCCATGATGGCGATAAGCCGCAATTGTGTTTTTATCTGGATGCAAAAAAAGGAGCGCCTCAACAATCCTTCACCGTTACAGATTTTACAGAAACTATTGTTCGAAATTCGTCTGGAAAAGAGGAGAAACGTTATGTGATCAAAACGAAGATCACCATCTTTGGTAAAAAAATCCGAACATCATTTTCACTTGCCAACCGGCGTAAAATGAGATATCCGATCCTTTTAGGACGCAAATTGCTAAACAAGCGGTTTTTAGTGGATGTCTCGCAAAAAGATTTATCTGCAAAAAAGCGTTCAAAGGCATCTCATCGTACTCACGCCCGACATCAATCCTGAATTTACCCCATTTTATCTTTTAATTATTTTTATGAAAATCGCCGTATTATCCACCAATCCCGACCTTTATTCTACGAAGCGTCTGGTGGAGGCAATTAAACAAAGGGGTCATCAAGCATTGGTAATCGACCATGTAAAATGCTTCGTAATGATCGAAGGGGGCAAACCGACCATTATTTATAAGGGAAAACCCATCGCAGAAATTGATGCGGTCATTCCGAGAATCGGCACTTCTGTGAATGCATTTGGCTGCGCTGTGGTGCGGCAATTGGAATTGATGAAAGTGTTTACAACTGTCAAATCCCAGGCCATTCTTCGGTCACGGGACAAGTTGCGGAGCATGCAAGTGCTTGCAAAGTCGGGTGTGGACATTCCAAAAACGGTTTTTGCCAAAAATCCTGCCCAGGTTAATGAGCTCATTCACATGGTTGGCGGGCCGCCGGTGATCATTAAGCTGCTGGAAGGAACACAGGGCGTTGGAGTTGTGTTGGCTGAAACGATTAAGGCTGCGAAATCCACCATTGAAGCGTTTTATGGATTAAAGGCCAATTTTTTGATTCAGGAATACATTGCAGAATCGAAAGGAGCCGATATTCGTGCTTTTGTAATTGGAAACAAAGTGATCGCAGCCATGAAAAGGCAAGGTCATGAAAGTGATTTTCGTTCTAATTTACACCGCGGCGGCGAAGGACATTTGATCGAGCTCACCGAAGAAGAAGAACACACCGCCATCGCAGCCGCCAAAGCCTTAGGCGTCCGGATTGCAGGCGTAGATTTGCTACAATCAGAGCGCGGCCCACTGGTGATGGAAGTGAACTCTTCCCCCGGCCTCCGCGGAATTGAAGAAGTAAGTGGAATTGATATCGCCTCTTTAATTGTTGCTTATATAGAAGATAAAATTATTACCGACGAAGGGGATACGGTCGGAGTTTGATCGATTTTATAAAACGACTCAGCGTAACCAATATGGTAACATTTCTTATCTTTATGTTGTTGTATGCGCATTATAGCTGTAAAAACGCTGAAAGAATATCTGGAAACCTATCACAGGGCTAAGCAAGCATTGCTTTCCTGGTATGAAGAAGTTGAAATTAGTGACTGGAATTCGCCTCACTCGTTGAAAGAACATTATAGGAAGGCGTCAATTTTAAGTAATAAACGAGTCGTTTTCAATATTCATGGCAATTCCTATCGGCTCATTGTCGATATAGAATTTCGCCTGAAAATAGTTTTTATTGTTTGGTTTGGGACACATGATGCATACGACAAAATTGACGCAAAGACGATAAGCTATGATCGGTCCAATAAAAAATAACGAACAGTACGAAGAGGCGCTGGCCAATATCTATACATTAATGCAAATGGATATTTCTGCTGACTCGAAAGAATCTGACGAGCTTGAAGTGCTTTCAATCTTAGTAAAGGATTATGAGCACGCCCATTTTCCTATTCCAAAACCGAATCCACTCGAAGCAATCAAGTTTAGAATGGATCAAATGGAAATGTCCGAAAAGGATCTTTCTGAGATTTTAGGATATAGGTCTCGTAAGTCAGAAATCCTGTCAGGAAAACGGAAATTGAGTCTTGCTATGATTCGAAAATTGAACGAAATCCTGCATATACCAGCAGATATATTAATCCAAGCATACTAATTAGTGAATATTTGTCTCCAACAAGGGACATCCGAATGAAGGAAACCATGCATATAAAAATAGGAACGCGCGGGAGTAAATTGGCGCTTTGGCAGGCGCATTATGTGGAAGGGCTTTTGAATGAAGGCGGCATTGATACAGAAATTGTTGTCATTGAGACGAAAGGCGATAAAATACTGAACCGCTCTTTGTCTAAAATCGGCAGTAAAGGCGTTTTTACGCAGGAATTGGAAGATCAGCTGCTGGATGGCAGCATCGACATTGCCGTTCACAGCGCCAAAGATCTTCAATCGCAACTGGATGATGCTTTTGAACTAATCGCCTTTACAGAACGTGAAAAAGCAAACGATGTTCTGGTAAGCCATAACACTGAACTTTCCCTTAAAAGCGGAGAATCTTTCGTTGTAGGGACGTCCTCTACGCGCCGCATTGCTGTTTTAAGACATTTTTATCCGCATATCAAAACCGTGGATATGCGCGGAAATTTGCAAACGCGCCTTCGAAAACTGAATGAAGGCCATTGCGACGCCCTGCTCCTGGCATATGCAGGTGTGCACCGGATGAAATACGATGATAAAATCGCCGAACATTTGCTATTGGATGAATTTACGCCAGCCGTAGGCCAAGGAAGCGTGGCTATTGAATGCGCCGTAAATTTGGCTGAGAAAAAGAAAGCCATCATCAAAGAACTGATCAACCACGATCAAACCGAAACCTGCTTGCTGGCAGAAAGAGCCTTCCTAAAACGCCTTCAAGGCGGATGCAGCATCCCGGTTTTCGGCATGGCAACATTAAACGAAGATCAAATCAACATTACCGGCGGCATAATCAGTTTGGACGGTCAGGAATTAATTAAGAGGACTGAAACCGGCTCCATTTCGTTCCCGGAAGAGCTTGGGACAGCATTAGCAGATGAATTATTGGAAGCAGGTGCTGATCGGATTTTGCATGACATCAGGTCACAAAATCCGACGATATAAATTATTTAAATCTCTAAAAAAGGCGAAGCCCGGACAAACATCCGGGCTTCGCCTTTTTCACAATATCACCCAAAAAATTAAGGTTTCTTAGTCGAATCTGCTGGCATTGCTGGTTTTGCAGGAATGCCAGTTGAATCGGCTGGAACAGCTGGCTTAGCAGTTGAGTCTGCCGGCATTACTGGTCTTGCCATTGAGTCAGCTGGTATAACTGCTGGTCTTGCGGTTGAGTCGGCAGGTGACACCATTGGACGAGATGTTGAATCCGGTCTTGCACCTGGCTGCATTGGCATCCCTTGCGTTGCTGGTCTTGCTGTGCTGTCGATGCCTGCCGGACGTCCTGCTCCTTCTGGTCTTGAAGCATTAGGTGCCATCGGACGCATGGTTGGCACTGATACAGCTGGTGCTGCGCCTTGAACTGCGCCACCTGCACCGCCGGCATCCATTCCACCACCTTCACTTTTCTGATCATCGTTATTAACCGATTTTCTTCTGCGTGATTTCTGCTCGGTAAATGTCATTTTACCTAAACGATACGAGAAGTTGATCCTGAAACCTCTGTTAAACAGATAGTTTGTGTTGTTCTGTGTGAATGATGGCGTTTCAAGCTGCGTTTTCATTTTGAATGATGGAGCCAGGAAGTTTTCCATTCCAAATCCAATGCTTCCGCGCTTGTTGGTAAAATCTTTCTTGATTCCCAAATCATACATTCTGAACCCAGCTTGTGTTCCTTGCAGCTGAACATCACGTCCTCTCATGAAACCACCTGCTTGCAATCCCCATCCGTTTTTAATGTTAAGACTGGTTCTGAAACGGCCGCTCAATACGAAACCCGTGTTGGAAGCTGCCAATAAAGGATCAGGATTATTATTAGTAAGATCTGCGTAGTAAGCGTCAAAACCTCCTCCTACTTGCCATCTTTTGAAGAATGTCATGTTTCCAAACACATTCACACCATAGTTTTTCTTAGAACCAATGTTGCCGTAAGTCGTCGTGATAATCCCTTCTTCGCTGGTTGTACGAATGCTTTCAATTGAACTGTTCGTAAAACGTGCGAATGTCGAAACGTTCACATAAAGTGAATTTTTGAAAAAGCTCGTTCCCAATTCAACCTGATCCGTCAATTCCGGACGGAGTTGCGGGTTACCCACAGTGATGTTCTGTGGGTTCGCCGCATTAACATTAGGGTTTAGGAATTGAATACCAGGACGTTGAAGGCGACGGTTATAACCCAGCTTAACGGTTTGTCCTTTACCAAATGTTTGGGACAAGTTAAGACTCGGCACCAGATTGCTGTAAGCCGGAATGTTTAGGTCGCCCTGCTCACCCTGTGTTGCATCAATGCTGGTATACTCGTAACGCGAGCCCGCCTTCACGGTGAATTTACTTTTTGTTGTATAGGTGTATGAAAAATATCCAGCTGCAACATTCTGATCATAATTCAAACTGCTCGCAGCTTGTGGTGTATCCACTGTATTGTAATAATCGAAATTACTAACCACCTGACGGAAAATGCCTTTTCCACCAAATTCAATCAGCTGATTGTCTTTAACCGGCGTTTGGTAATCGACCTGAATTGTGCTTTCCTGATTATGGCTGGCGTTGTTGTTTCCCTGGCTTCCCAGCAATTCGCGCAGTTGGCTATTATTTAAAGAATAAATGTCTGCGTCAAAATCATTAGTCCGGTTGTTACGGCTGAACTGCGTCGAAATGCTCAGTTCCTGCTGTGGCTTTGCTAATGTTTTGATATAATCTACATTCACGTCCCATGTCCCCGACAAATCTTTCGTATTCACATCACGGAAACTGTTGCGCGTTGTACCGTCGCTTTGCGTGTTGAATGTCGATAATTCCTGCTGATTACGCATGTTACGCATCCCGTAACGTATGCCCGCAGAAAGTGAAGTTTTAGAGTCAATCTCATAATCCCATCCAAAGTTGTAAGAACCAAATGCCATCTTGTTGTCCGATTCGGTCATCTGGCGGATCGAAAATTTGTCAATTTTACCAACTTGCAGGTTTTCAGATCTGCCCGGCATATTGTAGTTAAACCGTCCAAACCCTCCCAAACTGAAACCCATTTTACCAACTCGGTAATTTCCTCTTAACCCAAGATTTGAACCCCTGTTTCCAATTCCTGTATCCAAATTCAATGTACCGCCTTGGATCGTGCTCTTTTTAGTAACAATGTTAATGATCCCCGCAGAACCTTCTGCATCATATTTAGCTGATGGAGAAGTGATTACTTCAACAGATTTGATCATATCCGCAGGAATCTGCTTCAATGCATCCGCAACACTGGTCGCAATAATGGTCGAAGGCTTGTTATTGATCAAAACCCGAACATTCGAACTTCCTCTTAAGGAAACGTTTCCGTCCAGATCGACCGTTAGCATCGGCACTTTCTTCATTACGTCCGAAGCGTCGCCGCCTTTGCTTGTGATGTCTTTTTCATTGTTATAGACAAGTCTGTCCACTTTCTCCTCGATCAATTGCGCCATTCCCACAACCTCAACCTCATTCAACTGAACCACATCCGGTCCAAGGCTTACATTACCGAGGTCAAGTTCTGTTTTCCGGTCAATCTTAATGTCATTGATGGTTTTGGTTTTATAACCGATAAAAGAAATCAAAATCTTAAAGTTTCCCGACGCCACTTTTGTAAGTTCAAACGCACCTTTTTCGTCAGTAGTCGTTCCGTCGATCGGATTGTTTGTTTTAATATCAACCAAAGAAAGCGCTGCAAATTCAACCGGCTTTTTGCTCACCGAGTCAATCAGGATTCCTTTAATTTTACCATTTCCTTTGGGCGTATCCTCAGCCGTTCCAGGGATAACTGTCTGCCGTTGCGGCCTGTCATTTCCGCCGCCGCGGTTTCCGCCAAATCCGCCGCCGCCTCCCGGGAATTGCGCTGAGGCTGCGAAGCTCAGCAACATCATAAGTATAATAGGAGTAACTTTTCTTGTCATGTTCATGGTTGTATTGCAATAATTGTTCGATTCAATTTCAAAGTAAATACCTTAACCTGACAATAAATCGGGCAATAGATGGAGAGGACACTTCTACCGATCAAACCCCGCTTTCAGCCGATAAGTCGTCGAATCCAATTCTTAGAATAGTGCACAATTGACCATCAGTAACATTAACTTGCTTTATAGAGTGACGGCGCTCATCAGTCGGTATTTGCCCGGTGTTAATCGATTGCACTAGGCACTTTGATATATTACGCGTAAGATTGTAATTGCAAGCTACCTTACTGCAATAACCTAATTAATAAAAAGATGGACGCAAGTACCGCTCGAAAATACCCTCCATTCTTCCTGCATATTTTGGGATGGAGTTTCCTGGCACTGTTCCTGATGTGGCAGCCGCTTAGCTGGCAGATTCAATTTCCAATGACCTTCTGGGTGAAACAAGCTGTCCAATTTGCATTGCTGATCACCATTTTTTATCTCAACTATTACATCTGGTTTCCAAAGTTTTTGGCAAAAAACCATTACAGCCGTTTCATTTTACTTAACCTCGTTTCGGTTGTGATGCTTGCTGTAATTATTGAGCAAGTTAAAATTTCAATTCACCACGGTGAGCAGATGGATCAGGCATTCAAAACGGCTCGGGAGACAAATGGCGATAAGAAAAGGCAGGACAGACTCGATTACTTTGCATTGCTTACTGCTTTGCTGATCATCGGCATCAGCACAAGCGTTGCGGCAGTAAAGGATGTTCAGCGTGATAAGCAATACAGGGAAAATCTTGAAAAGGAAAAGATCAATTCTGAGCTTTCGTTTTTAAAGGCGCAGATCAATCCGCACTTCTTTTTCAATACATTAAATAACATATATGCATTGACGGTGATTGATGTGGAGGCGGCCAGAGAAGCTTTGCACAAACTTTCCCGCATGATGCGCTATGTCCTTTACGAAACGCAGCACGGAACCGTGTTACTAAGCCAGGAAATAGCTTTTGCGCAGGATTACATTCAATTAATGCAGCTGCGGTTGACGGATAAAGTGACCGTTCACCTTGATCCGCCGCATCCTTTGCACGACGTTTCCATTGCACCAATGCTATTTTTGCCTTTTATTGAAAATGCATTCAAGCACGGTGTTAGCGCGGTTCAGCCGAGCAGGATCGACATTCAGATCCGGCAGGACAAGCATAAGATTTTTGTTGAGGTCAAAAACACTTTGTTTACGGATAAGAGGGCTATTTTGGACGAAAGTAACGGCATAGGACTCGTGAATACGCAGCGCCGGCTCGACCTTTTATATCCTGGAAAATATCAGTTGGAAGTGACTGAAAACAAAGAAGAGAAAGAATTTGAAGTTCATTTGGAATTAGAAACTGCATGAGCGTACTCCAATGCATAGCAGTCGATGACGAGCCGTTAGCGCTCGGACTTGTTTGTTCATTTATAGAAAAAACACCGTTTCTGGCACTGGCAGGAAGATATTCCAGCGCTGTCGAAGCATTACAAGCCATTCATTCAAAGCACATTGATGTCATTTTTCTGGACATTCAAATGCCTGATCTGACGGGAATTGAACTCGCACGCGTTATTGACAAGGCTGATAGCCGCGCGCCAAGAATCATTTTTACAACAGCATTCAATCAATACGCGCTGGATGGTTTCCGCGTGGACGCACTTGACTATCTCCTAAAACCCTTTAATTACGAAGAATTCCTGCGCGCAGCCTCCAAAGCGCAGGCTTACACCGAGTTGGTCAACAAAGCTTCATCGGCAAATGTGCCTGATCCGAAAGATGGTTACTTATTCTTGAAGGTCGAATATCAGCTTGTTAGAATCGCTTATGACGACATTTTGTATATGGAAGGGCTGAAAGATTATATTAAGGTGCATCTGAAATCCGATTCCAAACCGATCCTGTCGCTCACAAGTTTGAAAGCTTTGGAAGAAAAATTGCCGTCTTCAAAGTTCATGCGGGTGCACCGCTCATTCATTGTGAATTTGGACAAAATCAGCGCTGTAACAAAAAATACCATCCAAATCGGCAGCATGACAATTCCCGTCAGCGACCAGCATAAGGATGGTTTTAATCAGTTTCTGAGCAAATGGATGTAAAAAGGAAGACTTATTTCAGCTCTTCTTTCAAGAAATATCCGGTGTAACTTCCCTTCACTTTCGACACTTTTTCGGGCGTTCCTTCCGCAATGATGCGTCCGCCTTGAGCGCCGCCTTCGGGTCCTACGTCAATAACGTGATCCGCGACTTTAATTACGTCAAGGTTATGCTCTATAATGAGCACTGTATTTCCCTTTTCTACCAATTTGTTCAAAACATTAAGCAAATGTCTGATATCCTGGAAATGCAGACCGGTTGTGGGTTCATCGAGAATGTAAAGCGTTTTTCCAGTGTCGCGTTTGGAAAGCTCTTCTGACAGCTTAACACGCTGCGCCTCTCCGCCGGATAATGTTGTGGCATGCTGGCCCAATGTAATGTAACCTAAGCCTACATCATTCAATGTCTGCACTTTACGTAAAATTCTTGGCTGATTTTCAAAGAATTCCAATGCGGATTCCACAGTCATATCGAGAATGTCCGCAACGGATTTTCCTTTAAAGCGCACTTCCAATGTTTCCCGATTGAAGCGTTTTCCTTTGCAAGTTTCGCAATTAATATGGACGTCCGGCAGGAAATCCATTTCAATTTTCTTCATTCCGGCACCTTCACAATCTTCGCAACGTCCGCCTTTAACATTAAACGAAAAACGTCCCGGCTTGTAACCACGAATTTTAGCCTCGGGCAATTCGGCAAAAAGCGTCCGAATGTCTGTAAACAAGTTCGTGTAAGTCGCTGGATTCGAGCGCGGCGTGCGTCCAATCGGCGATTGATCCACTTCAATAACCTTGTCAATATTCTCCAATCCTTCCACTGATTTGTAAGGCAGCGGCTCTCTTCTTGATTTATAAAAGAACTGATTCAGCAATGGAAACAGCGTTTCATGGATCAGCGACGACTTTCCGCTTCCACTCACACCCGTCACACAAACCATCGTCCCCAGCGGAAACGACATGTTTACATTCTTCAAATTATGTCCGGTGCAGCCTTTAATGGAAATCGTTTTGCCACTTCCTTTCCGGCGTTTTTTTGGCACATCAATCGCAGTTCTTCCACTCAGATATTCAGCAGTTAAGGAGCCATTTTGAAGAAAAACTTCGGGTGTTCCAGCTCCCACAACATTCCCGCCATGACGCCCAGCACCCGGACCAATGTCCAGAATGTAGTCCGAAGCCAGCATCATGTCCTTATCATGTTCCACAACCAAAACGGTGTTTCCAAGGTCGCGCAAGCTTTTCAACGAATTGATAAGCCGCACATTATCACGCTGATGCAATCCAATGCTTGGCTCATCCATAATGTAAAGCACGCCTGTCAGCTGTGTCCCAATCTGCGTTGCAAGCCTGATCCGCTGCGCTTCTCCACCCGAAAGCGTCCTTAATGCACGGTTCAATGTCAAATAGTCAAGTCCCACATCGAGCAGGAAACCAACTCTTTTCCTGATTTCTTTTAGAACTTCATGACCGATGACGCGCTGCTTTTCCTCCAATCTGTCTTCTAGATTCACAAGCCATTCCGCCAACACACGAATATCACTATCGGCGAGTTCTGCAATGTCTTTTCCATCCACCCGGAAATGCAAAGATTCCTTTCTCAGACGCTTTCCGTTACATTCAGGGCAAGTCTGGACGGACATGAAATCCTTTAACCAATCCTGGATTTTGTCGTTTCCACTCTCCTGCTGGCGTTTCAGGAAGTTGATAATGCCGTCAAACTTGGTTTCCCACTCCGTTCCAGGATATTTTTTGGAAGGAACAGGCACAGCATCTTCACTTCCGTAAAGCACGAGCTTCATGGCTTCCTCGGGAAATTTATCCAAAGGCGTTGCCAATGTCACTTTAAAAGGCTTCAACAAAACCTCCAACTGCTTGAAAATCCACGCTTCCCGATATTCACCCATAGGTGCAATGCCGCCTTTGGTAATGCTCAAAGATTTATCCGGCATAATGGACTCTTCCGTGATTTCCTCAATCATCCCCAAACCCTGGCAAGTCGGGCACCAGCCATAAGGCGAGTTGAAAGAGAATGCATTAGGCGCAGGATCATCATAACTTATGCCCGATTCCGGGTCCATCAGGTTTTGGGAAAAATAGTAAGTTTCTCCTTTCTCATCCAAAACCATTAATGCGCCTTTTCCTTGCTTAATCGCAGTCGCCACAGACTGGCTCAAACGATAACGAGATTGCGGATCTTCGGATTCTTTTTTTGGAACAACGCGATCGATAACGATCTCAATGTCATGGACTTTATAGCGGTCGAGCTGCATTTTTGGCGTAATTTCCTGCACTTCGCCGTCCACCCGCACTTTGTTATAACCAAGTCGCGCAATTTGAACAAAAAGCTCCCTATAATGTCCTTTCCGCCCTTTCACCGCAGGAGCGAGCAAGCTGATTTTTTTGCCTAAAAACTGTGTAAATAATTGATTAATGATCTGATCCTGCGACTGCTTGACCATTTTACGGCCCGTAACATAGGAGAATGCTTCGCCTGCACGTGCGTACAGCAACCTCAGGAAATCATAAATTTCAGTAACCGTCCCAACCGTTGAGCGCGGATTGCGGGAAGTGGTTTTTTGTTCAATGCTGATAACCGGCGACAAACCGCTGATCTTGTCGACATCCGGCCGCTCCATTTCGCCGATAAAACCACGCGCATAGGAAGAAAAACTCTCCATATAACGGCGCTGACCTTCGGCATAAATGGTGTCAAAAGCCAATGAAGATTTCCCGCTGCCGCTAATGCCTGTGACCACTACAAGCTTGTTTCGCGGGATATTGACGTCGATATTTTTTAAATTATGCTCGCGTGCGCCTTCTACTTCAATTAAATCCTGGCCTTCGAGCTCAGTTGCATTCAAATGTTCCAAAATGATATTTCCGTTTGCGATAAAGTTCAGTAAAACTGGTTATTTGATAACCCAAAAAATCGGCTCAGAGTTGCAAAGTTTCCTGACAACATTCCGGCTTGCCTGCCCCTTGCAAATCACCGGCTGCTAAAATAGATAATAAGTAATGTTGCCTGCGTGTTCTTTATTATTTTAGCAAAAATTTGCTGCCAAAGGTGCGTCAAATTCTTATTTCAAATGTGAAGATCATGAAAATCAACAACGAAAGCGAATACGAAAAGGCCTCAGAACGGGCAGATGAAATCTTTGGTGCGAAAAAAGGCTCGCCGGAAGAACAGGAGTTGAAAGAGCTGCTGAAAGCGATTAAAGATTACGAAGATGACTTTATCCGGATGTTAAAAGAGAATGACTAAGTCCCTCAATTTGCTCGCAGCGAGCAATAAACCTTTCCGTGCTAGCCACACGAACTTCCGCAACCAACCGACATTCCATTTCAAAAACCTGCTCTCGCACAGGCAGTTCCATTTCCTTTACTATCCGCATGACATCATTCATTTGCGGATAGGAAAAATTGAGCTGATATAGATTATAAAAATGCCTGGTAACAATCTCCGACTGATTCAAAGCATCCTCTGTCGCCAGTTTATAAGCATTGATCAAGCCCGGAACGCCCAGTAATGTCCCTCCGAAATAACGAACAACCACAACGAGAATGTTCGTCACATTTTTCGAATACAATGTGTTCAAAATCGGTCTGCCCGCAGTTCCCGAGGGTTCGCCGTCATCGCTCATCCGGTAACTCATCCGATCCGCGCCAAGCCGGTAAGCATAACAATGGTGCACGGCTTTGGGATGTAGCTCCCGCAATGTTGCGAGATGCGTTTTCGCATCCGTTTCACCTTCTATTGGAAAGCTGTAAGCCAGAAATTTGCTGCCCTTATCTTTGAAAAACCCTTCCGCTGGACCGGTGACGGTTTGGTAACTATCGTCAAATAACACGGGCGCGGCGTTTTTTTAGTTGATAAATCAAAACTGTATAAATCAATGCAGCCAATGCAAAACCAGCCATGACGAAGAAAACCAGCGGCAAATTCCCGCGCTGATTTGCAAAAAGCTCGGCAGATAAAAACGCGCCTAATCCAATGCCTGCTTCCAAGGAAATGAACATTGTGGCAATGGATCGCCCGCGGTTATCGTCCCGACTCAAATCCACCGTCCAGGCAGAAAGAACAGGAGACAAAATCCCCATCGACATGCCAAAGAATGCAGCGCCGGCAAAAAACATCGGGACAGAATTGGCATAACCTGTTATGATCATTGCAATAATAAGCACAATGCAACCAGCGATCGTCACCGGAATCCGGCCATGCCGATCCGAAATTTTCCCAGCAAAAAGCCGGATCAAAATCGAGAAAATTGTGAAAAACATGAAGTAGAAACCACGGTTTTGCAACCCCAGATAACCGCTGAAATCCGGCGTAACCGTCGCCACAGCGCCGTAACCGAAATAACAAAGGAATGTCACAAGCGCCGGGCCGAAAACGGCAGGTTCAAAAATATCTCGTCTGGTAATTTGAAACGCATTCCACGAAAGACGCTCTTTTTTAACAAGCGTTTCCTTCATATTCAACAAGATCGCAATGGACAGGAATGCGAATAACGAAGATGTGTAAAACAATGCATTCAGCGAAAAAGCTTCACTAATCATGCTTCCCACCGCAGGACCGAATGCAGAACCAACTCCCATACACATCCCATGCACGCCCATAGCCTCCCCGCGCCTGTCGGCAGGAACAATGTCCGCGACATATGCGGATGTTCCAGTAGGTTTGAAGCCGGTTGAAAAGCCGTGAACCAACCTGAGAAGCAGAAACGGCATTACTGTTGTGAAAATGGGATATAAAAATCCGCATACAAAGCAGACAATCGAGCCGAATGCCATGACAGGAACACGCCCAATGCGGTCGGTTAAACGACCACTGAATGGTCGTGAAAGTCCGGCTGTTAATGTGAATAAACCAATGATTGCGCCCTTATATTCGGCGCCGCCCATCTCCGAAAGATATCCCGGAAGCTCAGGAATGAGCATGTTGAAGCTGGAAGAAAAAAGAAACGAACTGAGGCCAAGTAACCAGAATTGTGTTGTGAATATACTTGGAGAACTTGTACTTTGCATTACACAAATTTACAACGATCTTCTAAAAAATCGGATGCCTCAGCTAAAAGTTCGTGAACGTCTGGCTCAGAGTTTCTTTTTGAGCTTGCTTAAAATTTCTCTTGCGGCTTCCATTTTTCGAACAACATAAGGATCATTGATATGACTTTTGAGCGTGTTGTCAATTGTCACTTTCGAAATATCGATTAAGCTTTTTGTATTTGTTTTCATTTGATTAAAGTTTCTTACTTATTACAAAAGCACTATAATTTCTTTCAGCTTGAAATATTTCCGTATTGTCACCCAAAAGCCCCTCAATAGTAAACAGGGATTGCCAGCTCGGTTTCTCTCTATTAATGATAATTTGATAAAGCCTGGTGCGTGCAGGAGTACTTCCTCTAAATAACACTCTCTTGTCAGGATATATTTGAAAAAATATTATAATAGTTTGAATAACAGTCGCTAAGACCAACATCATATCCTTATTATTGCTGACTGACAGGTCATCTATCATTCCATTTTCATCAAGATCTCCAAAAGCCAAATTGTACAGATCTCCTTCAATAAGCAAGAATTCGACTTCCTTCGCAATACGCTTAGTTGCCGATTGACTTTCAAAAGCGAAAGACAGGAAATTCTCCGATGCCCGGTAGGGATAGTAGTTATGTTTCAATAGTGTGTGATTAAAAATCTGCGTGCAAGTTAACTTAAATCCGCATTTTTGGAAATCGGTTTTTGTGGTTGTTTTCTTTCCCAACTTTAAAAAATGGTACGCATATTTTATAAAGAAGGTCGGTTGATTAAGCGCGAGAATGATATTCGAGAGCTTGGGAAAGTTAAAAATCTGGTTTGGGTTGATTTGCAATCGCCGAGTGCGGAGGAAGAGGAATCGGTCGAGAATAAATGCAATATCAGCTTCCAGACGCCCCAGGAAATCGTTGAAATTGAAAGCAGTTCGCGGTTTTTTGAACAAAATGACACGATTAACGCCAATTCTAACTTCTCCAAGATCGACCGGGATGGATACGAAATGTATCCGGTTTCTTTTATTTTATATCAAAATGTACTTTTCACCTACCGTCGCGGCGACTCCAAAACGTTTGCGGATACGGTAAAGAAAATGAAAGTGAGTACAGAAAGCATTCAGAGCGGCGTAGACTTTATGCTGCTGTTGCTGGAAACACGCATTGAAGCCGATGCAGATTCGTTGGAAGGCATTTCGCGTGACATTTCTGCCATAAGTAAGGACCTTACACACGAACAAAAAGCCCGTCAGGAAGTCCTGATCCGCATTAGTGGTTTGCAGGAAATCACCATGATGCTCCGCGAAACGAGCATTGACAAGCAGCGCGTACTCTCGGGAATTTTCACGCAGTCAGTATTTTCCGGAAGACAGGAAGGAACATTTGCGGATCATTCTGAAAGATGTTAGTTCACTGCTGGAATACACGACCTTCAACTTCGAACGCCTTGAATATCTGCAAAATACATTTATGGGTTTGATCAACATTGAGCAAAGCCAGGTGATCAAGATCTTCACCGTTGTGACGATCATTTTCATGCCGCCGACACTGATTGCAGGGATTTTTGGAATAAATTAAACCACATTCCAGGCACGTCCGAACCCTGGGGTTTTTGGGGATCGCTCTTTTTAATGGTGTTTTCCTCGGCAGTTGTACTCTGGTTTTTCCGCCGGAAACGCTGGATCTAAGCTTCGTTTGGAACGGCATAAAAGTTGAAGGTTTTCCACTTATTCATATCACGTGGGCCTTCAATTTTGATAATTTTCGCGTTCTCGTCGAAGTCGGAAAAGTAATGTAATGTGTAGCCAAATTCAGAGACGATGTGATAAAGCTCTGCGCGTTACCTTCGGTTGTTGCTTTTGGAAAACATTCCGCCACAAGCACGGGCTTGAATTGCCTGATCAATTCGCTAATAGACCTAATCACCTCCATATCAGCACCTTCCACATCGACTTTGATAAAAGAAAAGCTTATTCAATAAAGAAGCATAATTGGTTTTTAAAAACTTTTCCAGATTAATGCCCTTGATTTTTTGCGGAAGCTGGAATGCGCCTTGATCTTCAACGATTTCATTTGAAATACCACCATTACCAAATGACGCTTCCGAAGAACTGTAAAAAAATTCGCCGTCTTCTTTTTGTTATCGCATAAGGCAGCGGGATAATGTTCGTTTTATCAACATTAAGCGCCACATTCTTTTCTAAGATCTCTAAAAACGTGTGGATTAGGATCAAAACCGATCGTTGTTCCCGTTTTGCCTGTCGCCAGCGCCATAGGCACAGTCGTGTCGCCGATGTTTGTTCCAATGTCAATGCAAAGGCTTCCTTTTGGAATAAATTTCTTGAAAAAATTGACTTCTTCCTGCGTTATCACCTTTGGGTTTACCAACGGGTTTTTCCAGTTTGCAAATGAAATTTCACCTTCCTCAGCCAACACAAATGTGTCCGTTTTGTGAGGATATTCCTGAAATTGGCGACGCGCTTTCTTTCTGGCGAGAGAGAATTTTTAAAATACTCAAACATGTAACGAGGAATTTCGTGAAGTTTCCTGAAACTACAATATTAAGGATTTAAACGCTAAAATATGTTATCGTTTTACACTCATTTGTGCCCTAATATCACAATAACCGGTAATTCCTGAACTCGAAGAGCCGCTTACCTGTCCGCTTTTCGTACCAGTAAAGGAGCGCATCTTTCAGCTTAAATCGTTTTTTGGAAGTATCCAGATCGACTTTCCAGTTTTGCCGTGCAATGCGTTCTTGCATTACTTTTAGGATGCGTTTCTTCAAATCGTTTTAAGGAATCAAATTCTTCATAATTGAACGCATCGTCCGATTCCAAAATCTTTTCCCAGAGCCTCGCCTTCATTCCAAAAACGGCTTACATTTTTCATCTTGGTTTTCATCTGCGCCGGACTTTTCACCCAGCCGTAATGATAAACCGCTGCACCGGAATGCATTACATTCAATTTCTGATTTCCTCTTCTAAAACCCTGCGCATCACGATAAGCTGAAATTGGCAAACCTTTCGGGTTTTTCTCATTCCTGATGATGCGGATTTCGCGTCGATACCACTTTCTGCTGTCGCCAATGTAATCGTAAGTGCCGTAAAAATGTACGTAATCGAAAACCAAGCCTTCCACACGCTCATCATTCAAATGACGCTTGCAAGAATCAATGATCGACTGGTGATATTTTTCATGAACCGCCTCGTCGCCCTGAATGTAAAACGCCCAATCAGCGTCGGGTGAAATCTGTTTCAGAGCCTTATCCGTTTCCACTGCCAGCACTTTCCCGCCTTCGCGCAGAGACATATCCCATTCCGATTCCACGATCCTGATTTTGTCCGAAGCAATAGACCGGATCAGCCCCAATGTATCATCATCGCTATGCCCCACACTCACCAGCATTTCATCCACAACGGGCAAAATCGACGTGATCGCCTCCACAATCGGGTAATCATTTATAATCGCATTCCTGATAATTGTAAAGCCGGAAATCTTCAATGTAAGCGAAATTTAAAGTAATGTGAGCGTGACAAAGTTAGCTTATTCGTCCTAAGAATATTCCCCCGATAAGAATTCAATTTGATCAGTTTCTCCTTGAATTTCCGGGGCAAAGCGTGTAGATTTGTTTTCTCCAGTCCGGCAAATCTGGCCCGGGCTAATCAATAAATTATACATCTGGTCCCCGTTAAAATTTTTAAATACTTATGTCACAAGAACTTACCAGGCAGGAGCCCCTGTTAGTTGAAGATCCTTTGCGGTTTGTGCTATTTCCGATCAAACATTCCGATATCTGGGAAATGTACAAACGCCATGAAGCGTCTTTCTGGACAGCTGAAGAGATCGATCTTTCTCAGGATATGAAAGACTGGGAGAACCTGAACGACGGTGAAAGGCATTTTATCTCGCACGTGCTTGCATTTTTTGCGGCGTCGGACGGGATTGTGAATGAGAACCTGGCGGTCAACTTTCTGAGCGAAGTACAATATGCAGAAGCGAAGTGCTTTTACGGCTTCCAGATCGCGATGGAGAACATTCACTCCGAAACTTATTCGTTGCTGATCGATACATACATCAAAGATCCGTCTGAAAAAGACCATTTGCTACGCGCCATTGACACGATTCCCTGCGTTCAGAAAAAAGCAGAATGGGCATTGAAATGGATCAACAGCCCGGTGTTTGCAGAACGCATCATTGCCTTCGCAGCTGTGGAAGGAATTTTCTTCTCAGGATCATTCTGCTCTATTTTCTGGCTCAAAAAACGCGGCTTAATGCCCGGACTTTCTTTCTCGAACGAGCTTATTTCCCGCGATGAAGGTTTGCACTGTGAATTCGCATGTTTGCTTTATACAAGGCACATTGTGAACCAGTTACCGCAAGAGCGCGTGATTGAAATTATGATGGATGCGGTTACGATTGAAAAGGAATTTGTAAGTGAGGCATTACCGGTGTCCCTAATCGGCATGAATGCAGACCTGATGAATCAATACATCGAATACATTGCCGATTTCTGGCTGGAAAGATTGGGCTGCGAAAAACAATTCGGCTCCGCCAACCCATTCGATTTCATGGAGTTGATCTCACTTCCAGGCAAAACAAACTTCTTCGAAAAACGCGTTGGAGAATATCAGAAAGCCGGTGTAATGAGTGGTGTGAAGGATAAAGATTCAGGACATAAGATCTCGTTTGACTCTGATTTTTGATCCAGATTTTCAAGTTCTTTCCAAACCAATTCGCTCTCATAACCTTTGCCTAAGGCGAATCTGGCCAGTTTTTGTTTTAATTTAAATGGATCCGCTTCTGTCTTGGACAGGAGCGTTTTCTTTTTGTAAGCAATGTCCTCAGCCCCTCCACATAAGCCTTATCCTCAATTTCCCCCATCCCCTTTTCAATGCTATATTGACTCAGCCCACGCCGGTTCAGTTCCTGCCTGATCTTCATCCGGCCCCAGTTTTTTTTGATCCAGGAATTTTCCTCCCGCGTAAGTTTTCGCGAAGCGTTCTTCACTCAGATAATTCATGGAAATCAGCTCGGCAATGAGCTCGTCGGCCTCTTCGCCCCACACATTCCATTTTTTCAGGCGCTGGCGCACTTCATCTTGGGTTCTTTCCTGGTAAGCACAATAGGAAGCAGCTTTTTGCAGGATTAAGTGATCCATGAATTGATTTTTATATTAAATATTCTTAACAAGGTGCAAGAAGATAAAGAAAATATCATTCGCGAATAACTATTTTTGGAATAATAAAAACACCCCAAACGCCCCAAACCTGAACGATTCGATGACATTCAAACGCCGCTCTTTTCTCAAACTTTTACCCGCATTGCCAGGCCTTTCATTCATATCAAAACCTGGAGAAAACAGACATTCCCGCAAGAATTTCCATGCGGTTTATCGTCTGCCTCCGACGGACATTACGGCCAGCCAAATACCGATTTCAAACAATTCCACACGGATTTGATCAGCTCGGGTAAATCGCGAAAAAACGCAGAAAGGCGTTGACTTCCGACGCGCCAACGGCGACCTCATCCACGACGACCCAACGTTACCATCTGATTTCAAAAACACGATCAGCAACACTCAGTGTGCCGTTTTGCGTAAGTCGCGGCAATCATGATAAGGTTGGCTTGGACGTTTGGCAAAGCACGTGGGGATATCCCACAAATCACAGTTTTGCAAAAGGTGAATACGCATTCATCATCGGCGATACGTCCAACGAAAAAG
Organism: Dyadobacter sp. AC419; assembly: GCF_979253085.1. Taxonomy (NCBI): domain Bacteria; kingdom Pseudomonadati; phylum Bacteroidota; class Cytophagia; order Cytophagales; family Spirosomataceae; genus Dyadobacter; species Dyadobacter sp. AC419. Next base: position 168,551 of record NZ_CEEDCD010000031.1, read on the forward strand.
GCGAATACGTGTGTCCGGACGCGACTTGGCTAAAAAGCGAAATCGCCAAACACAAAGACAAGAAAGGCATTTTCGTATTCCTGCACATCACGCCCGCCAAATGGACCGTCAACGGAATCGAATGCAAAGAAGTCATCGACCTGTTCGAAAACACGCCGAACATCAAAGCCATCTTCAACGGCCACGACCACGACCAGGACAGCACCAAAATCTACGGCATAAAACCCTACTTCTTCGACGGCCACTTTGGCGGCAATTGGGGAACGACTTATAAAGGTTACCGGATTGTAGAGATTTACGAGGATAGCACCTGGCAGTCTTATCAGTACAACCCCACGGCTGCGCCGGTTTTGAATAGTTTTACTGGGAAGAGCTAGAATTATTTAATTTCGCGTCAACACGTTCACCCCCCTTCCCATTAGCACAGGGCGCTCAGGGTGAACTTTTTGCTTTTATAGCGTTGCTAATTATCTATTTGTCTGTTTTGCAGGCTCGGAAATTTTAGTAAATTCGGGTCTCTTTTTTACCATTAAATACACATTATGACACATACACTAACCATCAAGGCAAAGAGTGAAGCAGACATTGCTCTTGTAAAGGAACTTGCTGATCGCCTTGGACTTATCACTTCCGAATCAAATCAAAAACGCCTCACCAAAGCTGAATCACAAGCATTACTAGACAAAGTTGCCGGAAGTTGGGAAGGACCGGAAACAGGCGACGAGTTAAATGCTATGATCTACGGTTCCCGTTTCAGCAGGGATAGGGACGTCGAATTATGAGTATATTTTTACTCGACACCAATATTTGTGTACACTTGCTCAAAGGCGAATACAAAGTCAAAGAAAAAATCAATGATGTTGGTGAGGAATCTTGTTACCTCTCTGAAATTACTATCGCCGAACTGCTCTTTGGTATTGAAAACAGTGCGCCCCAGCAGCGCGCTATGAATCTGGCGCGTTTTAATTGGTTAGAAAAATTATTTTGGAGACGAATCATTTCTGTAGGTGGCGCGCTACACGAGTTTGGAATACAAAAAGCGCATTTGAGAAGGATCGGCAGACCTGTTGCAGATTTTGATATTTTAATTGGGGCGACGGCAATTGTATACAACTTAACACTAATAACGCACAACACTCGAGACTTCAAAAATCTCAGCGATCTCGATTTGTTTGACTGGATCGAATGAATGTTAATGCGTTCAGAAATTTTTACGAATCAAGAATCCCAGAGGGATTTCCTGTTTATAGCAACACAATTTTATTCAAATTTTTTGGCTCCACGGAGCCTCCTAAAAGCCAAGTCAAAAAGAGCTTGTTGTATTTTCGACAAGTTGATCTACATTTGAAATATGAAATCATTTTCGTCGATTGACGAAGCTTTTAAGTGGTTTCTGAGAACGTTTACAAAAATCTTCCTCCTGAGCAGAAAAAGGGACGACTAACATATGCCTGGCGAGATTATACGCATGGAGGAAGCATTACTGAAAAACGGATGAGAGAAATCTTGGAAGAATTTGGCGATATAGAAGTTAAGACAATTGTTAACTACAAGCCGAAATGATTTTTTTTGATCACATATTGTCGTAAAATACAACAAATTTATAAACACAAATTGGCCATGATGAACACTTCTCAAACACATTATGCAACATTGCCGGATCACTTAACAATCCTCCAACAATTCTTCCAGACCGACAAAGGAAGCGAAATGATCGAGTCGCTGAACAAGAACATTGAGAGCATCCTCTTTACTGAAAGCATTGACTCAATAACACCTGAAATGCGCGTGCATATTGCGAACCAGTTACGAGTTGCAACGTTGCTATCCAAGTTGGAGCGTTGTTATAAGGAGATTGGTTAATGCAACAAAGACTTTCCAAGTTTTTCAAAACTTAGAAAGTCTCGTCAACAGCGAAACGGATGGGCAACTAAACAACCCGGACCAAATGATTCTTCTTCCCCTTCGAAATCAACAAAAACCGGTCTTGCAGCAAACTAAAATCACTCAAAGCTTGCTCAGCAGAGCTCACTTTCACTTTATTAACACTGACCGCATTCTGCTGAATGGCTCTTCTAGCCTCACCTTTTGAAGCGTAAATTTCTAATTTGGTAATGGTTGAAATCAAATCCGTAATGTTGGCCGTTTCGCTCCAATCCTGTTTGGAAATCTCTGTCTGCGGCACACCGGCGAAGATGGTGTCGAATTCGTCGGCTTCGATGCTTTGCAATGTTTCCAATGTTGCTTTGCCGAATAGCACTTCCGATGCTTTCAAAACGGTTTGATATGCGCGTTCGGAGTGGATGCGGATTGTGAGTTCGGATGCCAATGCTTTTTGCATGATGCGCAAATGCGGCTCGGCAGCGTGGCTGGTTTCTAATGCTTCGATTTCTTCTTTGTTTTTGAAAGAAAAAACCCGCAGATAACGCGGCAAATCCTCATCAGCCTGGTTAAGCCAGAATTGGTAAAACTCATAAGGAGACGTTTTTTCAGGATCAAGCCAAATGTTTCCGCCTTCGCTTTTGCCGAATTTCGAGCCGTCCGATTTGGTTAAAAGTGGCGTGGTTAATGCGTATGCTTTAAAATAACCTTCTTCGTCGCCTTCCTTGCGGCGGATGATTTCAGTTCCGGTTGTAATGTTGCCCCATTGATCGGAGCCGCCCATTTGCAAACGGATATTCTTGTTTTTGTATAAATGATAGAAATCGTATCCTTGCAGCAATTGGTAAGAAAACTCTGTGAATGAGATTCCCGTTTCCAAACGCTTTTTAACTGAGTCTTTTGACATCATATAATTGACGCTCAAAAACTTACCAGCTTCACGCAAAAACTGCAAAAAGCCAATATCTTTGAACCAATCATAATTATTCACCATTTCGGCTGAATTTTCACCGCAGTCAAAATCAAGGAATTGTTCCAATTGTTTGCGAATGCCTTCCTGATTGATCCGCAATGTTTCTTCATCCAAAAACGACCGTTCCGAAGCCTTAAATGACGGATCGCCGATCATTCCCGTTGCGCCGCCGATCAATGCAAATGGCTTATGGCCAGCACGTTGAAAGTGAACCAAAAGCATGATCGTAGCCAGGTTACCGATGTGCAACGACGAAGCCGTTGGGTCAAAACCGATGTAGCCAGCCGTCATTTCCTTTTTCAGTTGCTCATGCGTTCCGGGCATCATATCATGAAGCATTCCGCGCCAGCGCAGTTCTTCAACAAAATCAATCGTCATTATAAATGGTGTTTCTTATTTCAAAATCGAAGCGCAAAGGTAAACGTTATCGGTTTACCGGGAAAGTGCCTATTTTAGCATGATTAAAAGATTTTCCTGCATTCAAACCTCACATACTAATGATCAGAAACATTTTACAAGCCATTTCCTGCGCATTCATAGTCTTAATTTCTCAGTCTGCGGTTGCACAAACGACCTATTGCAATCCGATGGACATTGATTACAAATACAATTTTGAGCAGTTGAATGAAAAAATAAGTTATCGTTCCGGCGCCGATCCGGTGATCATTAACCATAAAGTTTCAGAAAAAGGAAGCGATTATTACATGTTTGTGACCATTCAGGGCGGTTACTGGCATTCTAAAGACATGATCAACTGGAAATATCTGACTGCCAACCGCTGGCCTTTCGAGGATATGTGTGCACCGGCGGCTGTTTCTGTTCGTGACACGCTTTTTTTGTTCCAATCGACATTCGAATCTCGGCCTATCCTATATTCCGTTGCGCCGGAGAAGGGCATTTGGGAATTTTACAATCGCTGGACGCCGCGCCTGCCGAAGGACATTGGGCCGTGGGATCCAGCCATTTACCACGATCCCGACACCGACAGATGGTTTATGTATTGGGGCTCTTCGAATGTTTATCCGATTTTTGGCGCGGAGCTGGATCACAGCAAAAAGCTGGCTTTCAAGGATCAGTATAAGGCCATGTTTTGGTTAAATCAATACGAGCACGGCTGGGAACGCTTCGGCCCGAACCATTCCGATCCCTTCAAACCATTCACAGAAGGTGCCTGGATGACCAAGCATAATGGCAAATATTACCTGCAATACGGCGCACCCGGCACGGAATACAATGTTTACGCCAATGGCACTTACATCGGCGACGACCCGCTCGGGCCATTCACTTATGCGCCTTATAATCCGGTTTCCTACAAGCCCGGCGGCTTCGCGACCGGGGCAGGGCATGGGAATACATTTCAGGATAATTTTGGCAATTACTGGAACACCGGAACGTCGTGGATCGGCTACAATTGGGGCATGGAAAGAAGGATTGTGAGATATGCAGCCGGTTTCGACAAAGACGGCCAAATGTTCGCCAATACCCGGTTCGGCGACTTTCCGCACAAAATGACGACGCAAAAATGGAAAGGAAAAGGCGACGAACTGTTCACCGGCTGGATGCTGCTTTCCTACAAAAAGCCGGTTACGGCGTCTTCCGTGATGGACACCATGTCCGCCAAAAAATCACAGACGAAAACCCCAGAACTTTCTGGGTCGCCAAACAAAACAAACCCGGTGAAACGCTAACCATTGATCTTCAAAAAGAACAGGAAATTAAAGCTCTCCAGGTAAATTATTCAGATTACAAATCAGACATTTTCGATAACAAACCGGAAGTCGTTTACACGCAGTTTAAGATATTGACTTCAAATGATGGCAAGAAATGGGACGTCGTAAGCGACCTCACGAAAGAGCCCAAACGCGATCGCCCGTGTGCATACATTGAGCTGGCCAAACCGGTAAAAGCCCGCTATGTTCGCTATGAGCATATTTATGTTGCTTCACCCAATCTGGCGATCAGCGAATTCCGTGTTTTTGGAAATGGATTTGGAAAAGCGCCTGAAACGCCCGCAAACTTCTCAGCCATTCGCCAAAAAGACGCCAGAAATGCAGATTTGAAATGGGAAAAAGTGCCGGGAGTGATTGGCTATAATGTGCTTTGGGGAATCGCGCCGGATAAATTGTATCAGACTTATCAGTTCTGGAATGACGAGCCTAATGCATTTGAGCTGAGAGCTTTAAATGTGGGTGTGCCCTATTACTTTGCCATTGAGGCTTTTAACGAGAATGGGGTTTCGAAGATGAGTGAGGTTATTGGGGTGAAGTGATTTAGATAATCTCTTCAGTCGGGGATGAAAACAATGTTTTCGTAAAATGGCTGAGAGTGTTATTTCAAAATTGAGAGATTCAAATCTTATTATGTCACTTGGAGTATTAAATACTTTGTAAGTCCAGGTATCGGGCTGATCTGTGCGAGTATATAATTGTACATAGAATCGATTTTGCGAAACGAGCATATAGCATTGTAGAGAGGGGATTCCCTGGTACATTCTTAATTTGAAATCTCGATCGTACGAAGCCGAAGTCTTAGAAAGAACTTCAACAAGTACACTAGGATGTTTAACTATATAAGTCCCAGCTCGATCCTCAGCTGAGCAAGTTAAAACCACATCAGGATAGGGATAGAAGAAGTTTTTAACAGCTTCAACCTTAATATTCTCAGCAAAAACGTCACAGCCATCAGAGAGAAATCGTCGTTCAAAAAGTCCTCGAATTCGTCCTACGATCCTGTTATGATTCATAGTCGTTCCTGCCATGGCGAAAATCTCTCCATCGTAAAACTCATGACGGATTTCGCTTTTTTCCTCCATTTCCAGATATTCGGCTACGGTGTACTTTTGTTCTGAAATTTGTGCGTGTCCCATATTGCTTGATTTTTCAAAACAAATTACATCAAAATTCAAGCATTTTCAAATTGCACTTAATCCTTCCGCCACAGCAACGAAGAATGCCCATAACTGAAAAACCGATAATCATTCTCCAAAGCCTCAGCGTAAATGCGTTTCCAATCTTGGCCGGTAAGCGCGGCAACTAAGAGAATGAGCGTAGAGCCTTTGGCTGGTGGAAATTGGTTACTATGGCCTTGCAAAGGCGGAATTTATAGCCGGGAAAGATGAAGATTTCAGTTTCACCCAAAATGTGGTCGATGTTTTGTTGATCCATGAAAGCTAGAATTGAATGCAATGCTTCGCTTGGAGATGGAAGGTCCTTTTCTTCAAAGGGATAGGGATAAAGCTTTTCTATGAAAAAATCCGTTGTCTCCTGGCGATAGAGCTTTACGCCGAACCAATACAAACTTTCCAAAGACCGCAATGATGTAGTGCCAACCGGAATGATCATTTCCAGGTTTTCAAGCAGATCGTTAACCAACTGTTTGGTAAAAACCACCTGCTCAGAATGCATCCGGTGCTCAGTTACCGAGCTTACTTTGATGGGTTGAAATGTTCCTGCGCCTACGTGAAGGGTAAGAAAAGATCTCTTTACACCTTTTGATTGGAGTTTTTCAAACACCTCCGGTGTGAAATGCAGGCCAGCTGTTGGCGCTGCGACGGCGCCGTCGTGATGGGCGTAAACGGTTTGGTAAGTTTCTGAATCGCGTGCCTCAGTGTCGCGGTTCAGGTAAGGTGGCAATGGAATTTCGCCAAGTGCTTTTACAATGTCAAGAAAAGCGAAGTCCTCATTCCAATTTAGACGGAACCAAATTCCGCTCCATAATCCTCGATAATTAACGCTCAGAACAACAAGCTGACCATTAATGTTGATTTCCGTCGTTAATGAATCTGCTAACTTCCAGCGTTTTTTCGTTCCCGATCATGCATTCCCACACGCAGGAATTTTTCACCAACATCGCATCATTAATTACGCGCGTCGGCAGCTCTGGATGTAGAAGCAGAATTTCAATGACAGCTCCTGTTTCCTTTTTGGCACAAGCCCTGGCAGGAATTACCTTAGTATCATTGAATATGAGAAGCGTTTCAGCAGCGAGGTTCTCAGGCAGATCCGTAAAACGCTTGTGTGCGATTTCACCGGATTTGCAGATTAGAAGCTTCGATTGATCCCGTTTTTCAAGCGGATATTTTGCAATCTTTTCGTCAAGGCAGATCATATGTGTAATCTTCCAAACGAATCGATTCGGCCGCTTTGAGCCAGTCATTTTGCCAATTTTCGCTGCCTTTGGATTCTTCCTCTTTCATTTTCCCTTTTACAATTTGTCCTCAGGAGCTGGCGTCCACAAAAGTCGGAGAGGCAGAAGGAAAACAATGACCATTAATCCCAAGCCAGCATAATACAGCCAGCGAAAAATCGAAAACGTCGAGCTTATATTGCTGACTATTAATGGTTGCGAGGGCAAAAAGGCTCATACCGATGATCGTGTTGATGACCGCGACGAGACAGTAAAGCCAGTTAATCAAATGCTCATTCAGTTCTTCGCGGTGCTGCGCCCAGACTTTCTTGTTCAGAATAGGCAAATGCATCGGATCCACTTTGGGAATATGTCGGCAAGGCCGGTTATCAGCACATTATTGAGCAGAAACAGCGCCATTACAATGTAAAAAATGTGTTCTTTTTCAAGATATTTTTCTGCCAAACCATTGTCTGAGAAATCGACAGCAACCGTCTGCGGAAAAACCGAATAAGTCCATACAGCGCACCAATAACCAGGACCAACGACAACCAGCGCCATACTTTTATACCAAATGTTGTAACTTTCATGAATCAGTAACCTTCAAGAGGTTTTTTCGCCATAGTAAATTTGGCTGCAAAATTAGGTTGGGGAGTTTCTAAAACCTAATTGGGAACGTTAATGATTAGAAATGTTACCTTTGAAAGTTGACGTTTTTATAACACACTATATTTTATTGGATGATTGAATTTGAATGGGATAGCCATAATATGAGGCATATCCTGGATGACTACCCTGAAAGAGGAAATAGTATAATAGAGGTTGAAAGCATTTTTTCTGACCCATTTGTAATATATCGACTAAATAGCAGCATTAGTATCGAGCAGAGATACAGAGCCATTGGTTTAAGCAACTTAGGCAGGATCAAAGTTGTTGTTTTCACAGTTAGCAATGAAAGAATACGCCCTATTAGCTGTTGGGAGGCAAATACACAAACTAGAAGAATCTATTATGAAAGAGCGAAAAATTAAAACGATCGCGGTAATCAGAAACCAGCATCAAAGGCGGAAATGAAAGCAATTGAAAAGGAGCTTTTAGATCCCAATGCCAAAAACTACACGCTTCAGGAAATATTCGAAATAAGCCGCAATGAAAATATACACCAAAACAGGTGACAGAGGAACCACGTCCTTATCGGCGGGACGCGGTTGGTAAAGGCCATCTGCGGATTGATGCTTATGGCACTGTTGATGAGCTGAATAGTTACATTGGCATGCTCCGCGACCAGCCTGTTAATGAACATCGACGTGATCTTTTGAAAGAGATTCAGGACCGGCTTTTTACAATTGGCTCGCATCTGGCCTCAGAATCGGATCAGGTGAAGCGGGTTTTGCCGGATTTACTGGATGATGATGTGGCGTTACTGGAAACGGAAATGGACCTGATTGATTCGCAGATTCCACCTTTGAGAGCATTTGTTTTGCCGGGCGGGCATCAGTCTGTTTCGTTTGGGCACATTGCGCGGACGGTTTGCCGGCGTGCCGAGCGCGCGGTGATCCATTTGCAGCAAGGTGAGGAAGTGGAGGACATTGTGGTTCGCTATCTGAATCGCCTTTCAGGATCCTCTTTATGCTCTGCCGCGCCATGACTTACGAGCTGGAAATTGAGGAAGTTACGTGGAAACCGAGGGTTGCTCCAAAAATTTAATTGTTATACTAAATATCTGTTGATTATTGATTTATTTTTTTAAATTGCGGGACTTTAAGGAAGAAGCAAAAACATCCTTAAAAACGATATCCGCAATTTAAAATTCAGGCGATCATGACAGCCGACACGTTGCAAATAGAGGTTCAGCAAACAACAAATTCACGTTTGCAAGAGGTTGATTTCAATAACCTCGTTTTTGGCCGGAACATCTCCGACCACATGTTTATCGCCGAATATCGCCAAGGCCAATGGCAAGACCTCCGCATCGTCCCGTATGGTGACCTTTCGCTAAGCCCTGCTACTGCCGCACTACATTATGGCCAGGCTATTTTTGAGGGCATGAAAAACCTATAAAAGCGCAGAAGGTGAAGTGCTTCTTTTCCGCGCTATCGACAACTGGAAACGACTGAATAAATCGGCTGAACGTCTTTGCATGCCTACGATCCCGGAAGAAGTCTTCATGACCGGGCTTACAGAATTGCTTCGTCAGGATGCTGACTGGGTGCCTTCACAGAGGGTTGCTCGCTATACATTCGCCCATATATGTTCGCAACAGACCCATATATTGGCGTAAAACCATCTGATTCATATTACTTTATCATATTCACAAGCCCGGTTGGCACTTACTATGCGAAACCGCCGCGCGTGAAAGTAGAAACACATTTCATCCGTGCTGCCGAAGGTGGCGTGGGTGCAACGAAATGTGCCGGGAACTATGCCGGTTCGCTTTATCCTGCAAAATTGGCTCAGCAAGAAGGTTA
>NZ_CEEDCD010000032.1:0-77696 GCF_979253085.1 Dyadobacter sp. AC419
GTGTGGTAATGCGCAATGTATTTATGATATTTCTTGATGGTCGCAATTACGTCGCCTTCCTGAATTTGCATGTGGTAAATGTCGTAAAGCAGCTTGAACTTTTCAGACCCAACCATATCACAAAGGGCAGCCCCCCACTCCGTCCGGTCACACATATAATCTCTGTGGTTGACCTTGCTATTAAGCAATTCCATCACGAGCGTAACATTGTGTTTCTCCGCAAGTGGCATCAATCGCTTCAATCCAACTGCACAGTTCCTAAGTCCGTCGGTGTCGGACATGCCGCTGTTCCGTGCCTCCCGAAAAACAAATGATCTTGTCATAACCAGCGGCTTGCACTTTTGGAATTACATCTTCAAAACCTTTCACCAGTTCGTCATGATTGGCAGGATCATTAAGTCCTTTTCCGATATCGCGGGTGATGCCTTCGCCCCAGGGTAATGCACAGGTAAGACCGTATTTTTTGATCACCGGCCATTCCTCCTGTCCCAGAAGTTCAATGGATGTTATGCCAATTTTTTTACAATCCTGCGCGAACGTGTCCAAAGGAATTTTTCCATAACACCATTTACAAACGGAGTGATTAATCTTGCCGTTGAGCTTTGGGCCAAGCGCATTTTCGGATGCGGCAAATGCTTCCGCCAACGACACCGGTAGTTAGTAATCCGGCGCTGGCTGCCATATTTCTCAAAGCAGAACGTCTTTGTATACGTTTCATTTTAAAGCTAAATTGATACTTTTTGTCAAAAAATGAGTGGTGCAGGTAACCAACCCACACCACTCTATTAAGCTTAATAAATAATAATCTACTCAACTAAGGAAGGATCTATTTCCCGCCTTTTGGCGTCGTGGCCTCGGTATAAATCGGGTTATTTTTGTTACCGCCAGACATTAAGTAAGCAACAAGATCTCTCAGTTCATTTGGATTTAATCCGTTGATCAGGCCTGGAAGCATGATCGATTCAGGTGAAATTTTTGTAGATGCCACCGTCTTCTTGCCAATTTTCCGGATCGTTTTAGAATCAAAAGGATTTTGAGCGATGTAGTAGAAATTAGCATCTTCGTTCATCTGACGACCCAGCACCGACTGTCCATCCTTCAATGTGTAAATTGTTGAAGCATATTGGTCTGATACTGCTTTATTGGGAACAATAATCGCTTCCAACATATCTTTCGTGCTAAAACGTGTGCCCAGTTGCGTCAATTCCGGACCAACATCCGCACCTTCGCCCTGAATTGTATGGCATTTATCACAAATAACAGCTGAGAAGATGAGCTTACCACGATCGAAGTCACGGTGTTTCAAGCTATCCTGAACCAGCGCCACCGCGTCATCAACTTTCCACTGACGTCCGGGTCCTTTCGGCGCATACACATTGGCAACGTCGTTTCCGCTAGCAGTCAATAACTTAGCGCCGGAAAGATCATTGTAATATTCAAATTTGTCTTTCGGAGCATTAGCCAATGCACGTTGACGCGCTTTATCAATAAATCCAATATAGCTTCTGCCCCCTTTGTAACTGAATGCTGTGTTGAACCATTTGAAATATTCATCACGTAATGCTGGCGTCCAGTCTGTTTTGTCTCCGCTCAATACCATTGCGTAGAATGTTTGCTGTGCCGGAGGAAGCTGGGCAAGCAAGCCGGCGATGTCCAGACCATATTGCGGATTTCTCAGGATGAGATCAGAAGAAGCAGTTGCAGGAATGTTGTCTTTATCCTCAAATTTCTCCGATTTAAGCAAAGCCAATGTTCTTTCCGCTGTCTTAGGCACTTCAAGGAACACCAATATTTTGCTGTAAAGGCGGTTAATTTCTGGTGATTTAGAAGGATAGTTGGGATTCAAATAACTCACAACCGCTGTTTTTTGTAGCGGCATCAGGCTGTCCAAACCGGAACAATGCAACTTCGAAAGTTCTCACAAGATCGGCTTTCTTAGCATCTGTCAGTCTTCGCGGGATAATCGATTTTTGTAAGCGCTTTGTACAGTTCGTCTTTTACAGAAGCATCTGCCTGACGTGCCAGTGCCAAAGGCTCCATAGATCAAAGTTTGTGGGTCTTTCTCTGCCAAAACTTTGGATTTCGATTGATCAAAAACCGGTTGACGTCGTGTCAATGGCTATGCGAGCTGCGTAGCGAACAAACCGATCCGGGCGTTTCAGGTTTGGCCCATGCGGCATCAACAGCTTTCGGATCTTTTTTCGCATGGAAAGCTTCCATTTCCGTACGCAGCTTGTGCTCCGGTGTAATCACGGGCTTCACCACATTCGAGCCAGCTGCAATGTTCTGATAATCTTTGTGATATACGCGATAAAGATCAGATTCAAGACGGCGACCACCAGTCAGAAAGTAAAGCGCACCGTCCGGGCCAATTTGTCCGTCGGTTAGCGGCAGCGGAGAACCTGAAATAAATTCCTCGTGTTCAGCCGTGTAAGTTGAGCCGCTTGGTTTCAGGTGCAACGCGTGCATAATCCCGAAATTCCAGTCAAACGCAAGCAAAGTGTTTTTATATTTCTCAGGGAAGCGCGCATCTTTCAGATAGATCAGGTTTGTAGGTGAACCCTGGCCAATGTTCTGCAATGCGGGCAAGTTGTCGGGAAATGATGGGTGCCATTTACCAGATCCCGTTCTCCAACCAAATTCACCACCGCTTGTTGCATGGCAAACTCTCGTTGGACGATACCAGGGCTGACCGAAATCCCATTCCATATCTGAATCATATGTGAAAAGATCACCTGCTTCGTTGAATGCAATGTCATACGGGTTTCTGAAACCGGCAGTTCTAAGCTCCCATTTCTTTCCTTCCGGATCTGTTTCGACAATCCATCCTCCCGGGGCCATGCGGTCATTGGCGTGACCACGCGGATCTTTGATTAATGGAAAAGGTTATCGTCTTTCCAGTTTGGAGTCAGTCTGTATGAATCCATCTGTGGAAGATCGGTGTGGTTACCTGCTACTACAAAAAGGGATTTCTTATCCGGAGACAGGATAATGCTGTGCGGTCCATGCTCGCCTTCGCCTTTTGTTGCTTTTAGCAAAGTCACCTTATCAAACTGATCATCATTGTTGGTGTCCTGCAAACGATAAACACCGCTTCCATTCGGGATTTTATCCGTCGAACGGTTATTGACCACCACATAAAGGCTGTTGAAAGCATACAGCAAGCCTTGCGCAGCGCCAAGATTTACTTTGGAAGTGTCTGCTTGATCACCTACAAGAAGTTTTTCAACTTTCGGAGCGGCTGTTGATCCAATTGGAGGCAGTTCAAGCCGGTAGAGGAATCCATACTGATCGGATGTGATCATCCGTCCTTTGTCATCAAATGCCATGGAAACCCATGAGCCATTTTTTGATTCCGAAGGACTATACAAATGTTCTGCTTTGAAGCCGTCCGGTAATTTCAATTTGTCAACCTTATTACCAGGCGGACGGTGTTTTGCAGTTCGGTTACTGAGCATAACTCCGCAGAAAACGCCTACTGCAAGCAGCACGGCGAGTGTCATGGGAAGTCTTGTCCATTGTTTTTTAGTGTACATTTTACAGCTAAGAGTTAAAGTAAATATGAAAAAAGCATTCGTTCAGGGTGAATTTGGAATGTCGCAATCTTAAATAAAGCAAACTAAAACTTCAAATAATCTGATAGATACAATATTAAGAGGAAACGCCTTTTTGACTATCCTGTTGTGTCGGGAAAGTCGGGTTTCAATGAATGAATGATTGAATGAACGGGCGCCGCTGCGCTGAATGATTGAATGGGCGCCGCTGCGCCGTCCGTTCTATTTAAAAGTAAAATGAGTGAATGATTGAATTATTGAACATTACTTCAACTTTTCATTCATTCACTCATTCGGTCATTCAATCATTCAAAATTGTCTCAAAAATGCGGCGTTAATGCTGCTTCTACGGCTGGGAGACCGTAATAGTCGTCCAGAACGGTGAATGCATTTGGTGGAGGAACCGCTCCTTTTGGAAAGTAGTAGGCTTGTGGATTCGCTTTAACTTTTGCTCCATAAGCGCCGATGATCTCCTTCACGCGGCCGGTCCTTGTCAGATCAAACCAGCGTTTGTTTTCAAATGCAAGCTCTACGTGTCTTTCTTTAAAAATCGCTTCGCGCATGGTTGCCTGTGAAGTTGCCTTTGTTGCAGCCAGTCCGGCACGGGTGCGAACCTGGTTCAGATAAGTTGCAGCTTCTCCCGTTTTTCCAAGCTCATTAAGCGTTTCTGCCATGAAAAGCAACACTTCGGCATAACGATAAACCGGCCAGTTCTGACCTGTGTTGTTGTGCAATGAATGCGTTTTTGCGTACTTTTTGATATAAGGATAAACCTTATTTTCAGCAAGACTGCCGCTCAATGTTACGTAACCAATCGAAGCATCTTTGCGCTTATCGCCTGTTTCGTAAGCAGCAATCAAATCAGGTGTTGGAATGTTGTTACTTTCCTGGAGAAGTTGCCTGTCGGGTTGGCTGGTGCCGGTAAGCGGTGCAATTTCAGCCGCGGTAATTGGAGACGGAATGAAGCGGTAAATCTGGTTACCGTTATATCCCGCGGATCCTTCCAATATACTGAATCTCAAATACAGACTCTGCATCGTTTTTGTTGGCAGACGTTGTTGAGAAAGCGTTGGCATAATCCGGCATCAATGAATAACCGTCATTGGTGATAACGTCGTTCAAAACCGGTTCTGCCAGACTCCATTTTTTCTGCGTAATGTAAAGGCTTTCGCGCAAGAACCGTTTTCGCAGCGCCCGAAGTTGCACGTCCCGCTTCTTGCTTAGCCTTATTAGGAAGCAATGCGCCCGGTCTTCTTTCGCATCTTTTTCAATCTGCGCATAAAGTTCTTCGGTGCTGGCAAGTGGCGAAAGCAGCATCTTCACGTCCCGTTACAGGAATAAGGTGAAGCGGCACTTTTCCAAACAAACGCACTAAATCGAAGTAAGCAAATGCTCTCGAGGAACAATGCTTGTCCTTTCAAATTGTTTTTAGAAGCTTCCGCGAATTCAACGCCATCGATCAGAGCTAGGATCTGGTTTGCTCTTGCAATGATTCGATAAATTAAGGCGATATTTCGAGCCAAAACGTTATCATTTGCCGTAACGCCGCCTGCGGTTGGCACTGCGAAGTCCGCAACGTTTTCAGTTGGATCCACCGCACCGTATAGGGTGTTTCTTGCATAATAAGTGTTATCCGGTATGCATCTCTTCAAGCACCCAAGCACGTTCGTTATACATTGTGGCGGAAAGGAACATAAGCCGCATTCACAGCCTGTTGAAAATCCGATTCTGTGACAAAAAACGTGGCTGAGCTCAATGCTCGTCCCCGGAACCACTGTCAGGAATTCTTCGCGGCAACCAGCCAGCGCGAATGTCAGCAGCCAGGTCGCTATATATCTTGTTTCTCATATTCTGATTATTGAAATATTGAATAAATGAAGGGCTGGCTTAGAAATTCAGGTTTACACCCAAAGTCCATGTACGTGGAACAGGATAGTTAAGAGAAATCCTCAACGCTGGTCGTCAGCAATCAACTGCCATTTGTTCCATCACCTTTGCGCGCTTTCCGCTCAATATTTGGTAAAGACATAAACCTGCTGGATTGAGCCATACACACGGGCCGACTTGAAGAATTTGTTCACTTTGCCAATGTTATAACCGATCGTAATGTTTTTGATCGTGAAATAAGATGCATCAGCTACAAAATGTGAGCTGTTCCAGTCACGCTCGATTCCTCTGTAAAGTTACCGCCATTATCTGGTCGCCGTTCCGTACATTCCGTTTCCTTCACTGATCACTGTGTTGTTGCACGCCTATTCCATTAACTGTTGTGTTTTTCAGATCGGAAACGGTCTTTTACGCCTGCAACCATGTTGAACACACCGTCGAGGTTAGCTGTGCTGTAAAGGTGACGAACCCAAAGGTCGTTGCCGAATGAGCCTGATCCAGCGATAGAGAAATCCCAGTTTCCGTATTTCAAATCATTCACGATTCCGTAAGTGAACTTAAGGGTATGGGTTACCAATGATCGTCCGGCTCATCCGCGCCACCGCCGTAAGTGATGACACCGTGACCATTCGACCTCTTCCAGCTGAATTGTTCCGATAGCAGAACGGCCCGGGATAACCGGTGAATTAGCCAAATCTTCCGCATTTCTGTAAAATCCTTCCTTCACCATGCGGAAAAAAAACAAAACTGTCCGAAAGGCTGGCCAACCTGCGTAATGTGGAAGTCTTCCGTACACACGGTCAATGCCCGGTGCAAGCCAGTTACTTTATTTCTGTTAAAAGAAATGTTTGCATTGGTTGTCCATTTTCATGTTTTCCTTCCAGGTTCCTTGTTGTCAAAGAGATTTCATGACCCCATGACTTAATTTCACCAATGTTGTCATTGTAGAATGGGAAGCCAGAGTCCTGAGGAACCTGAACTGCATAAAGCAAATTGGTTGTCCGCTTGGTGTAGTAATCATAGATAAACTGGATGCGATCGTTGAACAATCCAAGGTCTAAACCCACGTCAAATTGCTTGGTCGTTTCCCAGCCCAGATTTCTGTTTGCAAGAGACGTTACAACAGCACCCGTTGCAACAGTGCTGCCGAAAACAGCATTCGTTGTGTTGTTAACAAGCGCATATTGGGTGTAGTTACCAATGTTGTTGTTACCAATTACACCGAAACTACCACGGATTTTCGCAAAAGAAACTTGTCTTACATTTTTAAGGAATTCTTCATCCGAGACAACCCAGCCAGCAGATGCCGATGGGAATGTTCCCCAAAGATTGTCTGAACCAAAGCGGGACGAACCATCCGCACGCACAGCAGCAGTGAACAGATATTTGCCTTTGTAGTTGTAAGAAAGACGGGACAGATAAGAAGTCAATGCCCATTCGTTTGCACCAGTCTGTGTTCCGCCGCGGTTGATGTTGATCGCTCCCTGAACCGTTGGAAGTCGGTCATCTGTGTAAGTATCAGCCTGGATGCTTGTAAAATCCTGACGGAAGCGTTGTTGTGTAAAACCGGCCAGTAACTCAAAATTATGATCACCGAAGCTGCGGTTGTAAACGGCCGTATTCTCATTCAGCCAGCCCACGTTTTCAAGACTTTGACGAATAGAAACTGCTGTCGTAGGAATGGCTACGTTGATGTTGCTTGTCGCCGTTGACGGGTTGAAGAAGAAAAACTTGTTGTTTTCGTACTCAATGTTCAGCGTCGTTCTCAATTTAAGTCCTTTGATCGGGCTGAAAACGAGATAAGTGTTACCAAGCAGTTTCGTGTTCTTGTTTTCGTTAACCAGTTCGTTTGCTGCGCGCACCCAGTTTGGATATTCGAAAATGTTACCCGTGCCTTCCGGAAACTTGTTGGATTTGGTCAGCTCGCCATTGGCATCACGGATCGGCATTACCGGCCAGGTGTGCAATGCATTGAAGAGAATACCCGTTCCGCGGTCACCATCGGTTCTTGGCGTGTTGTCATAAATGTATTGCGGAGCAATGTTGAAGCCGATCTGGATCTTGTCAGACAGGTCATACTCCGAGTTCATCCGCAATGAATAACGCTTGTAGTCATTGTTGACCACAACGCCTTTTTGGTTAAAAATACCCGCAACAAGGGATGTTTTCAACTTATCTTTATTGGAAGAAATGGTCAGGTTATAGCTTTGGATCGGTGCTGAACGCAAAACGGCATCATACCAATCATTGTTCTTATCCGCATATTCGGAAGGATTTTGGAACTGGACCGGCACAGGTTTGTTCTCATCCTCATAAAGTTCTTTCTTGAATTGGGCAAATTCCTGCGCGTTCAACATTTTCACACGGCCTCTTTCCGGAACATTCTGAATCCCATAATAAGCAGTAAATCCAACATTGGTTTCACCGGGTTTGCCACGTTTTGTGGTGATAAGCACAACGCCGTTTGCTGCACGTGAACCGTAAAGGGAAGTTGAGGCAGCATCTTTCAATACAGAAATATCCTCGATTTCATCTGGGTTCAACGCAGCAATGTTACCCGTGATCGGAAAACCGTCGATTACATAAAGTGGATCGCTGCCCGCTGATACGGAAACCTGGCCACGCACACGCACGGACATTCCCTGTCCCGGCTTTCCTGTGGTTTGGTTGATCTGCACACCGGCAAGTCGTCCTTGCAATTTTTGCGTGATCTGCGAAACGGGCACATCCTTAATGTCGGCCGCGCTTACGGTTTGCACAGCACCTGTAATTTCCCTTTTCAGCTGGCTGCCATAACCTACAACCACAACTTCCGTCAGGGCTTTTGAGTCGGTTGCCAGTTTGATATCCACTGTTTCGCCGTTTCCGATCGGAACTTCCTGGGAAAGAAAACCAACGGATGAAAATATCAATGTGCCGCCTGCATCCGGGACGTTAATTGTGTATGCGCCTTCAGCGTCGGTAACGGTACCGGTCGTGGTGCCTTTTAAAACAATGCTTACACCTGGGACTTTTTCGCCGGCTTCATCAGTTACCTTTCCTTTGATGGCTCGGTCAACTGAAATCGGACTTTCGAAAGCGTAATTTGGTGTGAAATTGGGAGCCGCAACGGCAGAAATTCCGCAAGCCGATCCGATGAGCACGTGACTCAATGATAGCTTGACCATGGATCTCAGCCAGGCACAATAGGATGATTGTCGAGATTGATTCATAAGACTGGTTTTTGCGATTTAGTAATTAGCAGGGACTTGGTTTCATTTGAAAGGTTTAGCGTTGTTGTTTTCGAACTCATGTTTTCATAAGGGTTTGGATTAGGTGTCACAATTGCGAAGAGTTGTAGGAAAAGAATTGGGAATAGAAAGAATTTAAGTTCTGTATTTGTATAGGACAAAATTTAATTCTTAAAGTAATATTCTGCAATACTAGAAGGATTGTCACACCTGACTATCCTGCTCTGTCTGGTTTTAATAAATATTTAATTAGCATGACTTAATTGGATATAACCCATAAAAAAATCGCCCGGCAGATTCCACCGGGCAATTCCAATTTTGCTTAATAATTAGGTCAACAACTCCATCACTGCTTTTCCTTTGCCAATCGGGCGTCGTGTAAAACGGCCGCTTTTCTACTTCATATTGCGTGTCTTCGGGAATGCCTAAAGCGTGGTAAATGGTCTGGTGGATGCCATCGATCTTCACCGGATTCTCAATGGTTTTGCAAGGTCGCTCGTCTGCTGTTTTGCCATAAACAAATCCTTTCTTAATTCCGCCGCCGAACATCAGCATCGAGCATCCATCGGTGAAATGGCGGTGCATTCCGTAAAATTTCAAGTCAGAGAGAATGTCCGGCTGCTGCACTTGTTCGAGCACTTTCGCGTCGGGCCGTCCTTCCACCATCATATCGCGGCTGAATTCGCTCGCCAGCACAACCATTGTCCGGTCTAGCAATCCTTGCTTGTCGAGGTCTTTGATCAATTGTGCAATCGGGCCGTCGATTTGCTTTTTCATTTCTTCCAACCGCGTATGCCCGTTTTCATGCGTGTCCCAGCCCTTAAATGGCTCATATTCAGTGGTTACGCTTATGAATCTTGCTCCTTGCTCGGTCAGGCGGCGTGCGAGCAGGCAACCGAGGCCAAATTTGCCTGTGTTGTAAATGTTGTAGCTCTCCTTAGGCTCCGTGCTGAGGTCAAATGCTTTCGATTCCGGTGAATTCAGTAATGCATAAGCCTGTTCCATCGAGCGTTTCAAGGATTCGCGCTGGTAATCGCTGCCGAATTCACCAACCGGACTGTTATTGATCAGCTCATTGTAAAGCTGGTTTCTGCGTTCGAAACGTTTGGCGTCCATGCCCACGGGCGGCCGCACCACTTTCCAGTCCCTGGCTCGGGTCCGGAATGAAGAAGGGTCCGAACTCATTGCCCAGGAAACCGGCTGTATGAAATGCTTTTAATTCTTCGGCTTCACCCACTGTGAACCGCTGGCCAATGTCTACAAATGCGGGGATAACCGGGTTCTTCGGACCAAGTTCTTTGGCGATCCATGAACCCATATGCGGGGCCGCAACCGTCTGCGGCGGCTCGTAGCAAGTGTGCCAGTGATACTGATGGCGCGAATGCAAAATGTGTCCCATGTCGGCCGCCACATACGAGCGGATCAATGTGCCTTTATCCATCACTTTTCCAATAGACTGCAAGCCTTCGGAGAAATGAATTCCGTCCAAAACAGTCGGCATGGATTTGAAAGTGCTCAGCACGCGATTGCCTTCCATGTCTTTTTCGAAGGGCGTGTAAAGCTTCGGATCAAATGTTTCCGTGTGCGCCATTCCACCTGCCATCCATAATAAGATGACCGTGTCTGCCGAGGAATCCCGACCGGCGGCTCCCTTGCAGGATGACAAAATATTTGACATTGGAGCTCCCGCGGCTAATGCTGCAAGCGTTGCTGCGCTGGCCCTTTGCAAAAATTCTCTCCTATTCCATGAAGCGTTCATGTTTTCAGCTCTTTTAGTAAGTTTATTATCAGACATTTGTGATAAATTCATTTATTACATTACATACTTTTAAAAAATATTATTTGTAATAAATGTTTAGTATTAATGTAATGTCTGATATTTATCAAATGAATGTTTTGTATGCGACTTTTTATAATCTGACACTTTTGCGTCTTTTCATATTTTCAATATATCAATTGAAATTCCGGCACTAGCGAGATTGCCCAAACCAGATCCTGAATGCTCTCTTCGTTGGGAACCGGACCCAGTATGCGCTTGGCAGCAGCAACCTCTTTTGCGAGCGGCGTGCGTCCTAATGCATTCCTGTAAAGCGCAGTCACCAAAGAATCAGAAGTTGGATATTTCGATTTCCACGTCTTGGACCCTTCGATCAATGTTTGTGTGAATTTGCTTCCGTTTGTAAGCTCCAAAGCCTGCAATAAGTTGGCTTGCGAAGTCCGGCTTGTGCTGACGGTTTCTCTGTTCGGGCGACCAAGTGAAGTCTGGAAAGGATCATTTTTCACGAAGGCTGCACGTGCAAAAGGCAGACGTGTTTTAATGTCTTGCGGCAACAACTTGTAGACGATCGCAGAGTCGCCATACATGGGATTGAATGCTGTGCTGATGGCGTCAGAAAACTGCTCAGCCGTGAGCCTTCTTCTCACCATGCCGGTGAACTTGTAACTGTTCGCCATAATGTCGCTGGCTTCTTTTACGGATGAAGACGGAAGCTGATAAGTCCGGGAAGTGACAATGGTGAAGATCAGTTTTTTCATGTCATAACCGTTGGCAACAAAATCGGAAGCAAGCCAGTCGAGCAGGTCTTCGCTCCAAGGCATGTTGTCCATCATATCAACCGGCTCCACAATGCCGCGACCCATTAGCTGTGCCCAGATGCGGTTCACGGCCGTGCGGTAAAGTCGTCCGTCTTTCGGCTGAACCAAAAAGTCGGCTAGCTCACGGAGTCTTTTTTCTGTGCTTGCATTCACACTGATTTCGCCAAGCTCAGGAAACAGCATTTTTGTTCCGGCGATTTTGCCCGTTGGTTTGTCACACCGGTTAATTTCCAGAAGTGTATCAGCAAAGATGTTTGCGAATGCATAAGAGTCTGCGAGTTTCCAATCGCTGATAAAGCTGTCGTGGCAAGAAGCACATTTCAGATTAAGGCCCAGGAAAACTTGCGAGACATTCTGCGCAGCCTGCATTTCGGTCCGCTGACTCGAATTGATCGTTCCCCGCCATTTGATGCCCTTAATAAAACCTTCTGAGCCCTTTGTCGGATTGATGAGCTCTTTCACAAACCAGTTATAAGGTTTGTTCACCTCCAAAGAAGTGTAAAGCCATTTGGTTATATCAAAACGACCGCCTGTAATGTAGCCGGTGCCCGAATAGTCATTGCGCAGCGCATCATTCCAGAACGACATCCAATGCTGGGCATAATCGTCATTGCGGTTCAAAAGCTCTTTTGCCAGCAATGCACGTTTGTCGGGTCGCTCATCCGCAACAAAAGCTTCGACCTTTTCTGGTGGCGGCAATAAGCCGATAATATCAAGGTAAACCCGCCGAATGTAGATCCGATCATTCACCGCCGGTTTCCAGCTGATCTTGTTTTTTTGAAAGTAAGCATTAACCAGACGGTCGACAGGCTGCACAATGTCTCCATTGGTTGGTGGCAATGCGGGTTTCCTGGGTTCAAGCGCCGCCACGCGGTAAATGCTTTTTTGTTTACCGTCCGGCCATAGCGCACCTTTTTCAATCCAGAACTTCAAAACTTTCACTTCACGATCAGTCAAGCGCTTTCCTTTGGTTGGCATTGCTTCCTTATCGCCCTTTGGCAAGGAAATGCGCCTAATGATCTCACTTTTGTCGGGATGGTTAGGAACAACCACAACACCATTCTCGCCGCCTTTCATGATTGCCTCCTTACTATCGAGCCGCAGATCGCCTTTCATTTTGGCTTCGCCGTGACAGCTGTAACAGTTATGCGCTAGGATCGTCCGCACTTCCACATTCAGGTCCTGCACCTGTTGCGGGTTTAATGCGCCGTTATTGGTTAGTACAAAATCAGCCGGATCTTCGTTGGATTCTTCCTGCGGTTCTCCGCCGGAAGGCAGCACGCTCGTCAGGTAATCGTCGCCGTGGGTGATCATGGCGCCATAATGTCCTGCGAATGACACGCCGAAAACCGTTACAAACAACAATGCACGGTAAATGTTCCGGTTAGCATTCCGGAGCGATATCGTTGCCAGAATCGCTAATCCCAATGTTATAAAGCCCGCCCAGCGGTGAATTTCGAATGTTGTGCCGTCGGATTGCTCGGCATCGGACAGTAACAAGCCAAATGCGACGGAGCAGGCAGCACTTGCAACGCCGATCCAGGTCAGGATATTTACGGCATCGCGCAAGCCAGTTGACTTGCGCTTCCAATCGATCAGTTCAAGTAGCAGGGCGACGAGTAAGAGTCCAATGGGAAAGTGGACCATCATGGGGTGCAATCGTCCTAAAAATTGCCAAAGCCAGAAAGTTTCGGTTGCTTCAAGTAACACAATGTAACGGATTAGTGGTTCAGGAACTTACGTCAGGCGGTAAGCATACACAATACTAGAACGAATGGACGGCCCGACTATCCTGTGCTGTCTTGCTTATTTTATTTAATTACCGTGACTTTTTAGAAAATTTCCAATATTTCATGCTGGATTTTACACAATTCACTAGTAACCCGGATTCTGCGTCAGCTTATCATTGATCAAAATCTGCGGCGCGGGAATCGGCAGGAAATATTCGTTTTCTGTAAACACATAATCGGTGGAATTAAAAGGAACATTGCCCCGGTCGATCGTCGGCTTGGCTTTTTCTGCTGCACCGTGCGCATTCATGAATGCTGCCCATTGTGCCGGAGTTTGTGTTCTTTTCAAATCAAACCACCTGTGATTTTCAAAAGCGAGCTCTAATCTGCGCTCTTTCAAAAACAGCTGTCCGGAAGTCGGCTTTGCCCATTGCTTTTAAAGGCGTAAGGCCGGCACGTTTTCTTACCTGGTTGACATAATCCAATGCTTCTGCTGTCGGGCCGCTCTGCTCGTTGATCGCTTCGGCTAGCATTAACAGCACGTCTGCATAGCGGAGCACGGGCCAGTTGGTGTTCGTTCGCTGCACAATGGTGTGCGGATAATTGTATTTGGACACATATGGAATCGGATAAACGGTTTTATCCAAAGTGAAGCTTGTTTTCAGGGAAAGGTCTTTTCTGAGATCGCCTTTTTCATAAGCCGCGATAATGTCATTTGTCGGCGCATTTCTTCCTCCGTTGCCGCCTGCTTCAAAACCCGTTACGGCTCCTTTTGAAACCCTTGGTGCGAAAATATACTGGAAGCTGCTTTGCTCGCCCAAGTCATTGTCGCCTTGATATTGGATCTCAAAAATGGATTCGACACCGTTTTTCTTGGCTGGTGATGGATCGAAATTGTCTGCATAATTCGCATTCAGTGCATAACCCAGCGTCGTCACCTGTTTTAATGTGGTGATGGCTTCTGCGTATTTTTTATTGGTTAAATGTGATTTGCCCAAAAGAGACAGCGCCGCTCCTTTTGTAGCCCGGCCTTTGTCACCATTAGCCACATATTTCTCCGGCAGTAAAGCCATCGCCTCGTTCAGATCTTTTTCAATTTGCGCCCAGACTTCTGCCTGCGGTGACCTTATCAGATCAAATGCCGGCTCAGGCACGGCCAAAGTGCTCGTCACAATCACCACATCACCGAAATACTGCACCAAATTGAAATACATATACGCGCGCAGAAACTTCAATTGGCCTTCGATCTCTTTTTCGGCGTTTCCGGAATCTCAGCGACTGCAAGTCGTTCCAGCGTCAGGTTTGCATTGTATAAAGCGGCATAGTAGCCATTCCAAAGCGTGGCGATCTCACCATTTCCTGAATTGACCGTCGAAAACTCAAATGCTTCCCAGCCGCCGGCTCCACCGCGGTCAGAGGGATTCAAGTCAATGGTTGTATTATCGGTTTGAAACTCGCCGAAGAGATAGGCAGCATTGGTTAATGTTTGCAGCTGCCCGTAAACGCCGTTTAATGCTTGTTTGGCTTGGGCTTCATTTTGATAAAAAAGGTCAACATTAACCCTTGTCGGGTCGGTTTGGTTGAGGAAATCTTCGCTGCATGAGGATTGCACCAGCGCAAGAACGACTAAACCGATTGCGGTTATATTTTTCATTTTTGTCAGATTTAGAAGTTGACTTTTAGACCAGCGGAGAATGTTCTTGGAACGGGATAAGACTCGTCGTCATTATTGAGCTCGGTTCCGCTTCTTACGCCTGCATCGGGGTTGTTGCCCGGATATTTGGTAACCAGCAGCAGGTTTGCCGCATTAACGAAGATCCTTGCATCCGACAGAATCCCGCCGATTCTAGGAAGTGTGTAGCCGATCGTTACGTTTTTGATCCACATGTGCGTGCCGTCATACACGTAGCGCTCGCTGCTTTCGCGCGACCATTTGAAGAAATCAGTTCCACCCTGGGAGTTTTTTGCATTGGGATTGGAGCCTGGGTTTTCGGGTGACCGCCATCTGTCTTTTGCTTTTTCCAACACATTGAAAACGCCGTCCATGTTCATCGTTGAGGCTTCAATGTTGCGGTAAATGTCATAATCATAAGCGCCCATCAGCAATACGCTGAAATCGAACCGCTTGTAATCTGCACCCACATTCCATGCCCAGTTGAACTTCGGATTCGGATTTCCGATTTCGGTCATATCCTTTGTGTCATAGGAAACAATGCCGTCCGGTCCGCCGTCAGCTGCGCCATGCAGATCAGCAAAAATCATTGCACCGGGAACCGCTCCATCCTGCTTTGGTGCAGCGTCGATCTCGGCTTGTGTGTTGAAGATCCCGAGCTTCCGGTAACCGAATATCATCCCGATCGGGCGTCCGACTTGCTGAATGTTATAGCCGCCATATTGACTTCCCTGCAAAATGAAATCATTCTGACCGCGTATGGCAAGCACTTTATTGCGGTTAAATGTAATGTTCGCATTGGTCCTCAAATTGACCTGGCCCACTTTAATGCGGTAGTTAGCAGCGACTTCAATGCCCTGATTTTGCACCTTACCTAGGTTTTTCAAGGTTGAAGTGAACCCAGAAACGGCTGGAATGTTGTAACCGAGCAGCATATCATCGGTGATCTTCTTGTAATATTCAACCGTAAAAACCAGTCTGTTGTTGAATGTCGAAAGGTCAAAGCCAATGTCCAGCTGATTCGATTTTTCCCAGGTCAGCTCCGGGTTGGCAAAGCGGGTGACCGATTTTCCGGAAGCGAGCGTGTTGCCAAAAATGTAATTGTTGACGCCGAGGAATGATAAGCTTTCATAATTTCCGTCATCGCCTGCATTTTGCGCCACACCAAAATTGTTGTTGGCACTCACGCGATACGTGTTATTTCCCGTCATTCCCCAGCTCGCTCTGAGTTTCAGGTCGGTTAGCCAGGAGGCTTTTGGGATAAAGGATTCCTCCGAAATTCTCCATCCAACCGATGCAGCAGGGAAATTGCCGAACTGGTGGCCTTCGCTGAACCGCGAGCTTCCTTCCCGGCGCATGGTGGCAGAAAACAGATATTTGTCTTTAAATGAATAGTTTAACCTGGCAATGTAAGCAAGCATCGTCCATTTGCGCTCCATTGAATTGGAGGAACGGATCGTTGCATTGCCGAGGAATGGCGCGAGATCGTCCGGAAATGTGTTTCCTGAACCATAAAGTCCCTTAACCACTTCTTGCTGGGCCGAATAGCCAATTGTGGCCTCCAATGCGTGGTCTTGTCCAATGGAAGGCGTGTAAGTCAGAACCTGGTCAGCCGCGTAGTTTTTCAGTTCTTCTGAATCATCACGTTCTGTTGCAATGCGTGGTGGCGCGCCGTTCGTGCCGGTCTGAACGGGAAGTCCGATTGTGGATGGGACGAACTCTTTGTAAGTGTTATAATTGATCTTCGCATTGACCGATGACCGAAATTTCAAGCCTTTCGCAAGATGCAATTCAATGTATCCGCTCGCCAGCACGTCGGCAATGTTCCTGTTGCGCTTGATGTTTTTGAGCATATAAAGCGGATTGGGAAACCCGAAAATGTCGCCAACACCATTGTAATAAGGAATCAGCTCACCTTTTTCATCATAAGCCGGATAACGCGGGTCGCTGATCAGCGTCAAACCAACCTGTGCATTGCGACCATCTGTGCTGGAAAGGCTTGACCGTGAATAACTTCCGGCAATGTTCATGCCGATTGTTATGAATTTGTTCACGTCGCCCGCAAGATTTGTGCGCAGGGAAGCGCGGTCGTAACCCGTGTATTGCAAAGCGCCGTCTTCTTTATAATAACCCGCAGAAATCACGGACTTAATCGGACCTTTTCCGGAGGACAGTGTCAGGTTAATGTCTTTGTAAGGTGCATTGTTGTGTAAGATCAGGTCAAACCAGTTGGTTGAATACTTGGTGTCTGCCGGATTGCGGAAATCAATCGGAATGTCCGTTTCTTCCGGTTGCTTGCCGTTTTTCAAAACATAGCGACCGATAAAAACTTCCCTTTCGAATTGCGCAAAATCCTGTCCGTTCAGCACTTTGGTTTTCCTGCTGTCCGGCACATTTTGAATGCCATAGTCCACGGAAATGTTCAGGCTCGTTTTCCCTTCCTTAGCCGCTTTGGTTGTGATCAAAACCACGCCATTGGAACCCCTAGCACCGTAAATCGCTGTTGCAGCCGCATCTTTAAGGATGGATATGGTTTCAATGTCATTAGGATTAAGGTTTTGTCCAACAGAAATCCCAACTGGAAACCCGTCGATCACATACAGCGGATCGCTGCCTGCGCCCAATGAGCTGATCCCGCGCACTTTTACCTCAAACTGCTGGCCCGGTGTTCCGCTTTTTTGCTTGATAATCACGCCCGGCGCCTGGCCTTGCAGCATTCTGGTCACATTGGATTTCGGAACTTCCCCGATTTCTTCCATGCTGATGACCGAAACCGCGGACGTAATGTCCCGCTTGCGCTGCGTTCCATAACCCACGACCACAACTTCTTCCAATGCCTTTGTATCGACCACTAGTTCCACATCCAATGCGGACTGGTTACCAACGGCAACCTCTTTTGGCATATAGCCGACAAATGAAAATACAAGCGTGGCGTTCCCGGATTCAGGAATTTGTAATGTATAACCGCCTTCTGCATCCGTGACGGTGCCTGTACTCGAACCTTTGAGGACAACGCTGACGCCTGGCAGGCCTGCGCCTTTGTCGTCCGAAACCTTTCCTTTAATAGAGCGGTCTGCTTTTGAGGCGGTAATGTGTGTTTTGGGCACAGGAACCGCATTTTTAAGATTGTTTGATGCCTTGGCACTGGCTTGCGGAAGGCTGCTGCAAACCGCAAAGATGAGCATGTGGCTTAGGGCAATTCTGCCGAGTAACCGCATACGATTGCCGAATTCGGACTGTCGAAGTTCATTCATACGCTAAGGGGTTGAAGATTAGGTGAATGGAAATTGATTTAGGTAATGAAATTGGATGTTCTGCGCAGCGTGGTAGATTAGAACCGGTTAAGTGAGAACTTGAAGAGTCACAATTGACGGAGGAAGTGCAATTGTTTAAATGCAATTTTTGATTGGAATTGTATTATCTGTAATACTATCAGGAATTATTTTTGTTACTGTCCTGCACTGTCCGGTTGCTGTTGTAATTGTATCAAAACAGCAAGAAATTTGATTTTACCGCCATATAAATTTTTCCGTGACATGGCGGTCATTTAGGAATTCAATGATTAAATTTAGTGCGGACACTGGGCTAACAAATGTGCAGATGAAGAGAGTTTTACGATGGATTTCGATAAATCTAACATTGTTAATATTTATATCAACGAACGTAAATGCCAATCACATCGTTGGGGGCGAGCTTTTAATGCGTCCGGCCGGAAATGCAGGTTCATTTGAAATTACGTTGATTCAATACTGGGATCAGAATAATCTTGTCGTCCCGACGCCCAACACAACCGGAAATCGCGACCAGACTGCCGATTTATACATTTATCGCAAGCGGGATAACCAGCGTATTGATCGGGTTACGCTACGGTATATTTCTTCTGAGACCATTCAATATCAAAATAAAGCTTGTGCAAACATCCGGTCGCTGAACACTACAATGGGCACGTATCAGGGGAACATTACATTATCCGCGGCTGATTATAGTGATCCGGGCGGCTATTACGCCGTTTGGGAGCGTTGCTGCCGTAATGATGATATTAATAACATTACTTCACCCGGTGATGCAGGAATGGTTTTCTATCTCGAATTTCCACCGATCACTATTCCGAATGCTTCGCCGCGTTTTGCCGCGCCCAATGGTCAATATATATGCAGTAACCGCTCATTTTCGATGAATATGTCTGCAACTGATGCAGATGGGGACGAATTGCGTTATTCTCTTGTGACGCCGATTCGCGGCAACACCAATCCAAATCAACCTTATGATGATGGCTCGGTTAAATCGGGTTATCCTTTGATTTCCTGGTCAAGCGGCATTTCCCTAACTAACGTTATCCCAGGACCAAAACCCCTGGCGATTAATAACAGCGGAACACTGACGGTGACCGCCGGGAGTTTGGGTTTATATGTGTTTGCGATTCAAGTTGAAGAATACAGAAATGGGAAGAAAATCGGGGCCATCCGGAGAGACTTTCAACTTTTGGTGATCGATTGCAATGATGATCAGCCGGAGCAGCCGGTCATTATGATGAATGCTCAGCCCGTGGCGCAGGTTCTTTTCTGTCCGGATCGCACGGTGACGCTTGAAACAGAATCGTCCACTGACTGGTCATATCAATGGCAGCGCAATGGGCTCAATCTTCCGGGTGAAGTCAACGCGTCCATTACAGTTGCCGACACGGGCGTGTATTCGGTGATCAAGAGTTATACTAAGAAGTGCTCACGTGACACTTCGTCATTAATGGTTGACGTGGATTACGCCCCACCGATTGTCGCTAAAATTACGGCGAATAAAGAGATCATTTGTGATGGAGAAGTGGCAAAGCTTTTAGCAAATGACGGCAATGTTGCCAGCAATCTCGTGCTTGCGTGGAGTAAGGATAATGCGATTTTGCCAACCAAACAAACTGCCATCGATGTGCAGGACCAAGGCACCTACATGCTGCTGCTTTCGGATGAAGCCACAGGATGCTCCGGGTCGGATACTTTGCTGGTGACCAAAGAATCAATTTCTGCCTCGCTTCCTCCGAGGAAAGGTGTGCTGGAAGGTTCAAAAGTAACATTAAGCCCAACGATCACACCCGTAGAGCCGACCTACACTTATGCGTGGACGCCAACTGACGGAATCCAGTCCGTGTCAAATGAGCGGGAAGCAATTGTTGGTCCGGCCGTTGATACCAAATACACGATCACGGTTCAGTCTGTAAATGGCTGCATTGCGGAAGCAACGACGGAAGTTTTTGTGATTGATAAAATGCACATTCCGACGTCATTCACACCTAATAATGATGGTAAGAATGATCGGTTTGAAATCTTTAATGCAAAAGACCAGATCGTTGAAATGCGGATCTACAACCGCTGGGGCGAGGTGATTTACGTTTCAAATGGATATAATGAGCCTTGGAACGGGACATACAAGGATAAAACGCCGGTCCCATCGGGCAGCTATCCTTATGTGATCAAAACGAACGAGCAAACCGTGAGCGGCACTGTTCTACTGCTTAAATAGATTCGATCACTGCAATCAGTAAAATCTAGACTGGCCTTTTGAATTCCTCAAATGTGCCATCCGTATAAAATATCAGCACCTTATCAATCGCCCGTGTTGATGCAGGGGTTGCCTTATGCTCAATATCAGGCTGAACATTCGGCTCCCTGGTTTGCATAGTGACTGATTGCGCGGGGTTGTTTTTAGTGCCGCGCGCCGAAGGATATCGTATGCCTTTGTCATCATTAGTTGGGACAGCTTTCTTTGCGACAGGCACTTCTTCATCATCCAAAATCCAGCTCGTTCCTAAATCAGGGAATCGCTTTACAATCTTCTGTACGATGTCCAGGCTGGGTTTGTTTCTTCCAGCCAAAATGTGAGACATGCTCGAACGCTGTATCCCCACTTCGTCTGCGAACAGTGATGGCGAAATATTTTTGTCTGCGAGTATCTGTTTTATCTTATCGTTCAAATCCATTGTTAATAATTTACAATTCTAATACAAATATAATAGAATTGTAAATTAACAGAATGTGATTAGCTATTTAAATATGTAAAGCAAGATTTAATACATATTTGTAAATAATCTATTTACAATGTTAAATAAAGCCAAAAATATTGTGTTGCGCTACAGATTTAATCGCTAAATGCATAAAATAAGGCGCTATCCAAAGACAGCGCCGTCCTATTATATAGTTTACTTTCTTAAACAGTCACATTGTTTTCACGCAATGCCTCATTCAAAGAAGTTTTCAAATCTGTGCTGGCTTTGCGCTTGCCGATGATCAGCGCGCAGGGCACATGATAGGTGCCAGCTGCAAATTCCTTTGGAAGAGTTCCTGGAATAACGACTGAGTCTGCCGGAACGAAACCTTTGTACTCAACAGGCTCGCTGCCCGTAACGTCTATGATCTTCGAGCTGCCGGTAATCAGTACCCCAGCGCCCAAAACGGCTCTTTTTCCAATGTGAGCGCCTTCCACAACAATGCAGCGGGATCCTATAAATGCACCGTCTTCTATAATAACAGGTGAGGCCTGAACAGGTTCAAGCACCCCTCCTATGCCAGACGCCACCACTCAGGTGAACATCCTTTCCAATCTGTGCGCAGCTTCCCACAGTTGCCCAGGTGTCAACCATTGTGCCTTCATCTATGTACGCACCAATGTTCACATACGACGGCATAAGCACAACACCTTTAGATATATAAGCGCCGTATCTCGCAACTGCCGGTGGAACCACACGTACACCTAATTTGTCGTAGCCGGTTTTTAGTTTCATTTTATCATGGTATTCAAAAATGCCAACTTCGCTAACAGACATTTGTTGAATTGGGAAATAAAGGATGATCGCTTTTTTTAGCGCTTCATTTACTTTCCATGATCCATCCGCTTGTGGCTCTGCTACACGAAGGCGTCCCTTGTCAACTTCTTCAATGATTTCTTTAATGTAACTAACTGCTTCCGGATCTTTCAAAAGCTCCCGGTTTGACCAATAGGATTCAATCTTTTCTGCATTAAACATGTTCAAGTTGTGGATTAGTTAAAAGTATTTAAATGGTTGATAAACAATGCATTATGAGTTATAGCAAAACTTACTTTAATGATCAATAAAGATGGAAATTCAAGCAACTGTCATATTTCTTTCGACGCGGGCGATACTTCCAGATTAGTTATTCATCAATATATTTGCCTCGCTCCTGCCCTAACAAAGGTAACCTTTTATGAATTATAGAACCATAAAAGAAGACAAGCTATAATGATTGCTATTCATATTAGTAAAACAAATAATTACTAAAATTTAGTAGCACCGTAAATTTGCTAATATAAATAGTATTCACGCGACTATATGTTTAAAGGTAGTTTTTTAGGGCAATTCTTTAAATCGGGGCACATTTTTATTAATTTCGCCACAGTAATAAACAATCAATAATAGACATGTCGAAAGTAAAAGTTGCAATCAATGGATTTGGCCGTATTGGCCGTCTGGTTTATCGTCAGATTTATAATATGGAAGGCATCGATATAGTTGCCATCAATGACCTTACCAGCCCAAAAGTATTGGCTCACCTGCTTAAATATGACACTGCGCAAGGCCGTTTCGACGCTGATGTGAAGTCAACTGACAACTCTGTGGTTGTTAACGGAGAAAATATTATCATCTACGCACAACGTGACCCTTCACAAATTCCCTGGGGACAGCACGATGTAGACGTGGTTCTTGAATGTACAGGATTTTTTACAAGCCAGGAGTCTGCAAGCGCGCACATTAAAGCTGGTGCGAAAAAGGTTGTGATCTCCGCTCCTGCTACTGGTGATCTTAAAACAATCGTTTTCAATGTTAACCACAACATTCTGGACGGTTCTGAAACAATTATCAGCGGTGCTTCTTGTACAACGAACTGCCTTGCTCCTATGGCACAAGTGTTGGAAGAGAAATTTGGTATCGTAAACGGCTTGATGACCACAATCCACGCTTATACAAATGACCAGAATACACAGGATGCACCACATCCAAAAGGTGATTTGAGAAGAGCGCGTGCTGCTGCACAGAACATTGTTCCGAACAGCACAGGTGCAGCGAAAGCGATCGGACTTGTTCTTCCAGCATTGAAAGGCAAGCTTGACGGTTCTGCGCAACGTGTACCAACGCTTACTGGCTCATTGACTGAATTGACAGTGATTCTTGGAAAAGAAACGTCGGTTGAGGAGATCAACGCGGCAATGAAAGAGGCTTCTAACGAAAGCTACGGCTACACAGAAGACGAAATCGTAAGCAGCGACATCATCGGCATCAGCTACGGTTCATTGTTTGACGCTACGCAAACAAGAGTTCAGAAAGTTGGTGATACCCAAATCGTGAGAACGGTTAGCTGGTATGACAACGAAATGTCTTACGTTTCACAATTGGTAAGAACTGTTTATTACTTCGCTGGACTTATCGGCAAAGAATAACATTACGATAAATACGAAAAAGCCGTCTTGTCAAACGATAAGAAGGCTTTTTCTTTTACAGGACGACCGCTTTGATATATTTGATCGTGTAACCTTTTGCTATGAAAATCGTTTCGTAATGCGTTTTGATTCCGCAATGTTCGTCGAGTAAATGTGAGTCGTAAAGGTCATCCGTATGTTCAAGCAGTTCAAATTGTGCTGATGCACCGATCGTTTCCAATGTATAATCGTAAAGGAATGTGCTGTCCGTTTTAAGATAAAACATTCCACCTGGTTTCAAAAATCCGGCATATTGACTTAAAAACGTCGGATTGGTAAGCCTTTTATTTTCATCGCGGTCCCTCACCTGCGGATCCGGATGAATAAGCCAGATCTCACTGAGTTCGTTTTCCTGAAAAAACTCATGCGCGTATTGAATTCCTGCTCGCAAAAAAGCCACATTAGTCAGCTGATTTTCTGTTGCGATCAGGCTGCCGCGTGCAATGCGGTCGCCTTTGATATCCATCCCGATGAAGTTCTTGTCCGGAAATTGCTTTCCCATTCCGATGGTGTATTCACCCTTTCCGCAAGCCAGTTCTACTACGATCGGATGCTCATTCTCGAAGTATAATTTGTTCCAGTTGCCCTTAATTTCAGTATATAATGGTTTTCCAGCTTCAATTACATTTGTTGCGTCTGCACTAAACTTGTAATGTTCTAATTTTCTCCTTGTCATTCTAAAAAATAATCAATTATAAATCTTTGAGGTCGGCTACAACGAAAGTGCTTCCTCCCACATAAATCGTGTCATCCTGTTTTGAGTCGGCGATCGCTGCGTCCAGGGCGTCATTTACATTTCCGAATGTTTTTCCATTTAAATTAAACTGCCCGGCCAGCTTCGCCAGTTCGCTAGCATCAAGTGCCCGCAAATTAGAAGGCTGGCAAAAATAGAATACACCATCCGTAGGGAAAAGCTGGATCATGGCAGAAATATCCTTATCACCAACAAAGCCAATGACAAAGCGTTTTGTGCCGGTTGCAACACTATCCAATTGCTCTAATGCGCTTGTTAACCCTGCCGTGTTATGCCCTGTATCACAATAAATTGCTGGATTCTCCCCTAGTTTCTGCCATCTGCCTTTCAGTCCCGTGAGTTTCACAACAGAGGATAATGCCTTGTAAATCGAATCATCAGAAATGTTCCAGCCTTTGCTTTTAAGAATCTCAATAGCAGCCACTACACCGCTCAGATTCTTCAACTGATAAACGCCGGTAAGGTCTAAACGCAAAGCCGGAAACAGTGGTGTAGCCGATTCATGATCAAGCACATTCACTTCCATTAACCCATCATACATCCCGACTTTCTGCACCGAAAGTGCGTCAGATCCAAAAGTAAGCGGTGCATTATGAGCATTTGCAGCTTCGATAAAGACATTGTTGACCGATTCTTCCTGTTTTTCACTGATGACAATGGGCACACCCGGCTTAATAATGCCCGCTTTTTCAGACGCGATCTTTTCCAATGTATCGCCGAGATATTGAGTGTGATCCAAGCTAATGTTAGTGATAAGTGACAGTTCCGGGGTTATAATGTTGGTCGAATCCAACCTTCCACCCATTCCAACCTCAATAATGGCCACATCAACATTCGCTTTCTCAAAAAAGGAAAAGGTCATAGCAACAGTCACCTCAAAAAATGAAGGAGACAATCTTTCGATGTTAGATTTTATATCACTAACAAACTGAATGATGTAGTTTTCGGTGATAAATTCACCATTTACCCGAATTCTTTCTCTGAAATCTTTCAAATGAGGTGATGTATAAAGGCC
This sequence comes from Dyadobacter sp. AC419, assembly GCF_979253085.1. Lineage (NCBI taxonomy): Bacteria > Pseudomonadati > Bacteroidota > Cytophagia > Cytophagales > Spirosomataceae > Dyadobacter > Dyadobacter sp. AC419. Next base: position 24,919 of record NZ_CEEDCD010000032.1, read on the forward strand.
GACTCGATAGCCGGATTCTTGCAGGATCGCAGCAATCATGTGCGATGTGCTTCCCTTCCCATTAGTCCCGCCGATGTGGATTGTCGGATAAGCATTCTGCGGATCGCCGAGAAATTTACAAAGCTCCTGTGTAGTATGAAGGCCCGGCTTGAAAGCACGGGCCCCTACATTCTGAAAAACCGGCAGGCGGCTGTACAGATAATCCAAAGTTTCCTGATAATTCATTCTAAAACTATTGCGACCGTATTTTGAATGTGATCGTTCCTATTGATTCATCGGGTACATTCGATGATTTTGGAATAAATGTCAGGTCGCGAACGGCACTTTTGTATTTATTCACAACTGCATAATCCGTAACCGTCGTATTCTGCGTTATAATGCTTTTAACCCGACCATTCTTGTCAACGGTTATCTTGAATGTGATGTCGCCCGTAGCGTCCGAATTATCGTCAACAACAGGCCTTCTTGACCAGCTCCAACCGGATAAGCTCAAACCAACTGCGGTTCCGCCGCCACCGCCTTCGCCTTTATAGGTTTTTGCAAACAAGCTTCCTGTTTTAGATCCTTTGTCGCCAACACCATCCGCATCGTCACCATTGTTATTTCCACCAACACCGCTTTTTGTGCCATTGGTGCCGTTACTTCCCGATTTACTTCCGGATGATTTTGTAAAAAGTGCATCCTTGTTAACCGCTTTTTCAGGAGTTGGCTTGGCTGCTGGCGCCGATGAAGCTTCACTTCCAGTTGACTTTTTGCTTTCGTTTTTCTCAGGCGCTTCAACAGGACTTTCTGCCTTCGATGTAATCACTGGCTTTTCTGCAACCGTCTTGGTTGGCTTAGCCGGCTCAATCTTGGGCGGTGTTGGAGGCGTCGGTTTTGGCGTCGCTACTGATTTCACCTTTTTCACCTCATCTGCATCGGCACGCATGTTTTCCGCAACCTTGCTGTCATTAGGCTTATTGAATGTCTGGATATCGCCTTTTCCTACTTTATCGGTTCCGTAGTTCACTTCTACAAAAAGCTCCAAAGGCGCCACTTTCGGCAACGAACTGTTCAACCGGATAAAGAAGAACAAACCCAGCATTGCGATGGTTATCCCAACGGACATTGCCCAGGAAACTGCAATTCTTTGACGATCTTCTGGCTGTAATACAATCATTGTTTGTGTCTCATTTTACTTCTCGAACAACGTAAAATTAAAAAAAAATCGTGTGTTACAAAAAAGGGAAGCATATGCTTCCCTCAATATTTCCTTTTAAAAAGCTTATTTCTTTTTGTAAACCCAACCCGCTTCACCGATAACTGCTTTCAGTTTGTTAGAAGCGCGGTAAGCCTCGGTTTCTGTGCCATAGCCATTTACCGCAACCTTCACCTTTTTGCCTGACTTCGTAGGCGGCAGAATGCTCGCATTTTCAAAACCTTTTTCCTGCAATTGTGCCAAAAGCACTTTCGCTTGTCTGATGCCTTTGAATGTGCCTGCTATAACGTAGAACTTTCCAGATTCCGGTGCAGCAATCACAGGTGCAATATTCACAGCGGCGATTTCCTTAGTTACTGGAATTTCCTTTTTGGCAGCAATAATGGCCACTGAATCTGGCTTAACAGTGTTCGCAACATGCATGGATGGCGCGGTTACTGCGCCTGAATCCGGTGTTGCTATGCTTACCTTTTCAGCTTTTGCTTTCGGCTCATCAACGACAACTGTTGTCACATCGACTTTTTCCTCGACAGCTGATTTTGAAAAAAGCTCTGTGAATGGGTTTAATGTGCTTTGAATATCTCCATTTCGTGAATTAACCAAAAAGAAACTTAGCCCGCACAAAATGGCACCGATCGTGGCTGCAACTGCAAATTTGCCCCAATTGAATGAGCGAATGCCTGCGTCCTCAGTTTCAAGCACTTCAACATTGTCGTCTGAAACAAACTGGTCTGCTTCTGAAACTGGTGCAACTGCAACTTCGAATCTTCTTGCTTTTACCTTTTCGAAACCATACCACTCATCTTTGAAATATTTGCCTGTATTGGGCTCGAAAACAAGTTTGCCTTCAACATTCTTCCTGAATTCGCCTATCCCGACAATTTCAGCCTGGCCATTTTCTTGTAAACCTGCACGCAATTTATCGGTGTAACCTTTTACATAATCAACTGCCTCCAAATGAGACAGGCTTTCATGACGCGAGATATAATTAGCCAGCAGCCCGTCATCCAGTTTCAAAAACTCGTTGAATGCCAGCTTTTTGGCTGGTGGGGAAAAGGTCTGTGAAACTTCATCATAAGCAGCCGGAATCTGGTGCGAAAGTAATGCTCCGAATCCGGGAATGATTACAAATTCATACTCTCCAACAAGTTTTCGGATGACGTTCTCGACTGCTATCATGAATGTTTTTTCAGTTAACTGAGCGAAGTTAAAAAGAAAATGATAATCCTCCAATAAAGTTTAGACCCTGCTGCGGATAGTATTGATAACGCTGATACTCTTTGCCCAACACATTATTCAATGACACAAATGCAGAGAAGTTCCTGGTTAACAGATAGTCAATCTTAAAGTTCAGGTCAGCAATCACCGGCAATTTTGTGACTTCTCCACTCTGGAAATTTTTTGCTTTTATTCCTCTCAACATATAAAAATCTGCTGTTACGAAGAGTTTTTTGCTGATCGCAAGCGCATTAAACCAGTTTAACGTCAGATCCGGACGGTGCCATGGCTCTTCTAGCTCTGCAACAGAGTAATCGTAGAAATTCACTTTAAGTGACGTCTTGTACAGATCATTGAAACTGTAACCAGCCTGTCCCGAAATAGTCAGCACTTTGGTTTTGCCCGGATCGTAGACGATCGCGAACTTGGAAGTGTCGGCCAGTGAATTGTTGAAATAGTAAAAATTGCGATATTGAGAGTAAGCGACCTTGCCTTCATAGTTAAACCCGCCAACGCCTTCTCCCTTCACTCCTGCACTGATCTCATAATCCTTATCAGTGTTAAGTATTTGAACATTGGCACCCAACCATTGATTTTCATCGAGCATTGATTTCAATGTATTACGCACCATATCCCCATTTACACCAGCGAAAACATGCAATCCAGCGAAAGGAGCCACATCAATGTTCAAAACGGGGAATGCCTTTGTCCTGTTCAGCTCTAATTCGCTATCAGTTTCGTTGGCAACATTGATCCCTGCAGTAACGGTGAAAAGCTCTGACGTGTATTTGAATGTAGGTTTCACCCGGAACAGGTTCCTGTTGTAAGTAAAACGATCAACCCGCTGCGTAATAAAGGCGTCTGCTTCAAGCAATGCACTAAACGATTCGGAGATCGGCACTGCGGCCATCAATTGGGTTCCCCAGTCAAGCTCCGAAGCTTCGTAACGGTCGCGAAGCGTGTGCAGGCTTGTTTTAACCGAGTAGTCAACCGCAACCGAGGCATCTGTATTTTCAAAGCCCAATGCAAAGCCAAACCGGTTAAGGGTTTGCCGAATGCTGTCTCTGTTCACCTGAACTGTTTCAGGCTGCGGCTGATAACCGTAGAAATAGTAGTTCTTGCGATCGTAATCGAATGAAGCATCGAACTTGTGGGTGCTTCTGATGTATTTTCCGCCTATCTTGAAATTTGTCGCCGCATTAGCCGAGTTCTTGTCATCAACCGGACCACTAGCCGCGGAAAGATGTTTCAGCTGCGTCGTAAAGACCAGGTCCTGAGAAGGACGGCCTCCAACGAATGCTTCGCCCAGGAACCGTCCGTAATTGCCCGCACCAAGCTTTACGTAGTTATTTAAGGCATCCGGCTCGTCTTCCCTCTTTTTCTCGTCAGAGGAAGCACCCACGCTCGGGGTCAGCTTCGGCGATGAAAGATCTATTTTAGGATCAATGATCTGATAATCAACTTTCTTTTTGCCCGTTTCGCCTTTGATCGGCTCTACTTTATCGTACACCCGGTTTGCAGGCGCAAATTCAATGCTTTTTTCCTTAACAATTTCGTAGGTCTGGCTCTCGATTTCTCCGCGTTGTGCCATGGCAAACTGGGAAGAAAACCCGAGCGTTAATAAAAACAGGGAAGAACGTATTGCTTGTGACTTCGTCATGAGTTTTAATATTTTCTATTTTCCCGAAGGAGATGAATCAATTATTTCTGGATCTGTGCCAACTTTTCTTTTGCCAGCTCAACCGCTTCCTTATCGTCAGAGTTATCGATTATAGAGCTTAATGTAGCCTTAGCCTGCCCCACTTCGTTCAGCCCGACATATACTTCAGCCAGCAAAATAAATGATCTTACACGCCAGTAATCATAACCCTCGAAATTTTTGCCCATCTCAATGATCGCTGCTTCTGCTTCCTTATACTTTTTGTTTTTGTAAAGGATCGTAGCTGCCCAGTAACTTGCTTCTGCGCCGTATTCGTCTTTTGAGGTTGCCGCTATTTTCTTGAATTCCTCGCTTGCTTTCGTCAGGTCGCCACGGTCATAAGGAACCTTGCCGTTATAAAGCTGTGCTTTTCCAACTGCTCCCGGGATCAGGTTTCCAGCGTTTATAACCTCTTTGGCATAATACAATGTAGAATCGTAACTTTTCAGGGTGTAATAGGTATCCATTAAACCCACCCAAGCCTGAGCCTGCTCTTTCTTACTTTCCGAATTGCGAAGCAGCACGCGGAAGTTGGTTACAGCATTATTAAAGTTGCCTCTTGCAATTTCCAGTTCAGCTGATCTTTGCGCCGCAGCCGCCACGAATGTCGATCTGTTCTGTTGAACCACTTTACCGAAATATTCAAGCGCCTCATTCACCTTTCCCGTCTTGTCGTAAGAGGAAGCAATGAAGTAATATGCATCATACTGGTGCTTGCTCGCCGGATAGCTTTGTATAAATCCTTTCAGCGAATTGATTGCGTTATCGTATTTCTCAGCGTAATACAGGTTCCGCACATTGTCAAACTCAACTTCTTCGAGTTTCTCATTACCCGGATTGTTCTTTCTAACCACACCAAGCACTTGCGTAAACTCTTCTGGTCGTCCCACCGCTGTGTATGCCTCCTGGATTCCTTCCAATGCACTGCTTGCCGATGGGGAGTCTGGATATTCTGTAAGGATCTTCCGGAAATCGACGATCGCTTGTTCGTAAACCTGCAAATTGTAATAAGACTGAGCCCTGCGGAGTAAAGCAGCCGGGATCAGGTAACTTTTTGGTTTCTCATTGATCATTCTGGTAAATCCTTTAACCGCTGCTGAATAGCTTTGGTTTTGGAATTCGATGTCCGCCAGCTGAAAATATGCGTCGTCCAGATATCTGGAAGAAGGATAGCCACTGATCAGCAATTCAAATTGTCTTCTCGCTTCCTGCTCGCGGTTCATGTATACATAGGCGCGAGCCTTCTGGAAAAGCGCGTAGTCTTTATCTACTTTCCCTTTTGCTGCAACCTGCTCGTAAGTCTTGATGGCTTCATTGTAATTTTTTGCAGCCAGGTAACAATCGGCAAGCCTTGAATAGGCGTCTTCGATCATTTGCGGCTCCATTCCTTCAATGTTGTTGGTAAACTCCTTGAAGTAAGTTAATGCTTGTCCGTATTTCTTTTGGTTATAATAAATGTATCCAAGTGCGTACAAGCTCTTTCTTGCGTAAATGCCTGCCTTCGGATTTTTCGAGATCTGATTGTACAATGCTGCCGCTTCATCCACTTTCTTCAAACCATAAGTCGACTCCGCTTTATAATAAGTCGCTTGAATGTACAATTGCTCGTCTATCGGAAATTTGATCGACTTGTCAAACATTATAATTGCGTTATCAAACTTCTCCTGATTGAAATCCAGCACGCCTTGGTTAAAAGTAAGCCGCTGATAGGTGCCATTTATTTTAGCATTCCGCTTTGAGAGGCCCTCAATGTACTTTATGGCTCCTGCTGAATTGCTGGCACCAGCATATCCTTCTGCCACTAATTCGGTCGCTTCCTCGATATGCTGGCTTTGCGGATACTTGGCCATGAAGTCATTCAGCTCTTTTACCGCATCATTGTTGCTACCCGACTCTAATTGCACCTTAGCGTGATTATAAGCGGCTTCTTCCCTGATTACGGGGTTAAAGTCTAATTTAGCGGCATTGTCGAATGATGTTAAAGCAAAACTTAAATTAGAAGTCTTTAAGTAACTGATTCCCAGTATATAAGATGCGTACTGCGAAACAGAATCCTTACCTGGACCAACTGGCTTTAATGTCGTAATAGCACCCTCGTAGTTACCATTTCTGAACTGAGCATGACCGTAATGCAATGCAACCGTAGGCGGCACAACGCCCGGCTTCATACGCTTATAACGCTCGTAAGAACTAACGGCCGCCGCATAGTCACCTTTCTCGTAATATACTTCTGCAACATAAAGTGCGACATCATCAAGCTTAGTATTTCCGCGCTGGGTCTTTAATATCTTTTCACCATAAGTAAGCAGCTCATCATAGCGCTTCAATTGATATGAAGATGAGATGATCCAGTTAGGGGCCTCATTCTTGTAGTAAGGATGATCCTCGATCCGCTGGAAATCCTGGTAAGCTTCCTCAAAGTTGTTTTTCTGGTAATTGATAACGCCAGCATAAAATGAAGCATCGCCTGCATTAGCGAAAGAAGCCTCTGTCTTCACCTGATTAAACAAGGGAAGCGCTGCGTCCAACTGCTTTGTATTGTAATAGGACATGGCCAGCTGATAGGTGCTTTCCAGCTTATTGCCACCATTTCCTTGTACAGAAACCGCCTTTTCAAGATATGTTATGGCTTTTTCGTATTCTCCGGCTTCGTAATAATAACGTCCGAGATCTCCATAAATCTGCTGAGCCTTCGGGTGCTCCGAGTGGTTTTTAACAAACCGGTCGACCTGAATTTCTGCTTCGGGATAATTCAAATAAAGGCCCGTAACCGCAACATAATATTCTGCCGTCACCTTATTATAATTGGTGGTGCTCAGCAACTTATCATCTTTGCTTAGAAACTCATTGAATTCCTGCCTTGCCGCTACAAAATTAGATTTCTCGTAATATTCGAGGCCATTTCGGAAATGGGCTTCGGGCTCCGTTATACTTAACGTACTCTGAGCGATAACCGAAGATGCGCCAACATATAAAAGCATTCCCAAAGTGGAGGCGCCGTGTTTAAAAACCATAGAGACTGAGTTGGTAAATTTTTGATTTGAATTTGTGAGATTGAGCATATCCTTTTAAAAGAGTATTTTGGTGCGCACTTACCTCTTAAAATTGTTTGCTATCTAACGAAATGTGTCCTAAAACCGTATACGTTGATAGCAAAGGCATTTTTTCTTGGCTAGAAGATCAGTTCATTCCTGCGTAAGGACGCAGAAAAGTCGTCGTGCATTGCATCAAAACGACGCGTTACAGCTGATATAAACTCGCTGTCCATGCACTTCTCTATTTCTGCCGCACTTTCAATTTCGTAGTCGTCGATTTTGTAAGTTTGCTCGTACATGCCAGATTCAATCTTGACAATGTATTTATTGTTCCATTGATAAAGGCCAATCTTATAATTGGCATTGGGTATATCCTTAATATATCTCATGTATTAAAAACTTTGCAACCTTATGATAATCAGTAATAAACTAAATATAATACTAATTTTATTAGTGCTAATATTGCCTTGTTGTACGAGTCAGGATAAAAAAGACGCTGCGGATTTTTTCCTGAAAGCCAACCAGGCTCTAAGTCAAAAGAACTATGCCGACGCTTTGCGGTTGTACGACGAAGCGATTGCCAAAAATGCAGATTTTTCAGACGCCTATCTTAATAAAGGAATAACTTTATTGAAACTGGGTAAGCCGAATGATGCTTACGACGTTTTAACACAGGCCATTCAGCTCGATCCTACACTTACACAGGCAAATCTCGTCCGGGCCGAATCAGGGCTTGATTTGGGTCGTCTACGAGAGGCTAAGCTGGACCTGCAGCAGATTGAAAAGGAATATAAAGACTCCACTCGCTTTTTCCTGGTGCGCGGCAATCTGCTGAGTGCTGAGGGGAATGGTGCACTCGCACTGGCAGACTACGATAAAGCGATCCAGCTGGACAAGCTGAATGTTGAAGCTTATGTAAACCGGGGAGCCATATACTACGGACAAAAAAACCTCAAATCGGCGAAGGAAGATTTTGAGAATGCGCTGGCAGTAAGTCCTGGCCAGCCGGAGGCACTCAACAATCTGGGATTAATTGCAACGACTGAAAAGAACTGGAATGCTGCACTCTCCTACTTTGACCAGGTTTTAAACAAAAATCCGAGCGATCCATATTCGCTCAACAACAAAGGTTACGTGCTTTTACAAACCGGCAAATCAAATGATGCAAAGGCGCTGATCGAAAAATCGCTTGAAAAGCTTCCGCAAAACGGTTATGCATTGCGTAACATGGGCATCTATTTTCAGCAGTCGGGAAAGCCCGACGAGGCAATTCAATTTTTCACAAAAGCCATCGACATAGCCGAGCCGGTGGAAATGCTTTATGGATTGGCAGGTCGCGCATATTGGGAGCAAAATAATAAGGCAGAAGCCTGCAAGATCTGGAAGCAGGGCATCATCCTGAAAGATTCCATCGCCATTGCAGAGGCAGCGAAGAACTGCCCCTGACTTTTTATTCTTTACAAAGCTTTTTTAAAGCTTTCCAAACGCGCTCGTTTTCGTAAGGATCTGTGAAGATTTCAAGCAGACTAATTCCCTTATTTTCAAAAAAGGCTAGGATGGTATTTTCAAGCGTTTCCAATGCATTGCAGCTAAAATAGGCAATGTTAGAATCCTCGCACGTCCGCTTGGCAGAGAATGCATGCCGCGTCTCAAAGTACGTTTCTAATTCAGGCAAACCTGATGGTCCGTCGATCATACGGAAGATGTTTCCGCCCGCATTGTTGATGACGACGATCTTCAAATTTTGAGGAAGCGATTCAATGAGTAATCCATTGCGATCATACATAAAAGCAACATCGCCAACGATCAGCAAAGTCTCTTCATTATTAACCAATGCTGCTCCCACAGCAGTGCTGACGCAGCCATCAATGCCGCTGGTGCCGCGGTTGCAAAACATACCGTGAATGTTGACAGGCAGGTCCAAGACATTGACATATCGAACCGACATGCTGTTCGCTACATGTAACTGATAAACTATTTTGGACAACTTAAACACTGAATCTAACGATGTTAGATCATTTAACTTAGATATAATATTTAGAAATTTTTCCTTTTCCAGCGCTATATCCTGCTCTTTCCCCTTCCAGAATTGCAGAAACTCAGAATCAGTCTCAGGATCTACATTTTGAACAAATAACTGATAATCAATCTTTTCGAATAGATTTTTAAAAAAGTAATTTGCAGAAACGGGAATGACTTGGGTCAAAGACTGTGTAGGGTCGGCTAAAAATGAATCTTCCCCAATGTGCCAGTGTGCTTTTGGTGGATTTTTACGGATGAATTGTTTGAATTCTTTTGAAATGAATGATAATCCGGTTGTAATAAGAAGATCTGGAACCAGGTTTTGGGTGTCTGCCCTCCCTAAGTAAAGGTCATGATTACGCAAAATCCGGCCTCCGGTAACATTGGCAATGTGGTCAGCCAGAACTGGAATGTCCCACTCTTCCGATGTTTTATTTAATGTTTCGCTTAGTTCCGGATCAGGCATGTTCTGACCTATGGCAATCAGGATCTTGGGAAATTCTTCAAAGTCGTCCAGCAGATTAGTCCATGTTTCCGGCGATAAGATGCGCTCCGAATTCTGTCTGGATATCACTTTCAGATTAGCCGAAGCAATCATTTCATCATCTGTTGACGGATAAAATGGCTCTCTGATAGGAACATTAATGTGAACCGGCCCTTGCGGCGCGGTTGCTGCAAGGGTTACGGCTTCATTGGCAATGCGGTTAATCGCCCACTGGACATCCTTGTGCGCATAATCAGATGAAAATTCAAATGACCGCTTGATATGTTTGCCGAAAATTTCTGATTGATAAATGGTTTGTCCATCGTATTGATGCAGCCATTCTTTTGGCCTGTCAGCTGAAAGAACGAGCAACGGAACTTGCTGAAAAAACGCTTCTGAGACTGCCGGAGCGAAGTTATAGACTGCGCTCCCAGAAGTGCAGATTAGAACAATAGGCACGCGCGTTTGCTGGGCTATTCCAAGCCCGATAAATCCCGCCGAACGCTCATCCATGCACACATGCATGGTGAAGCCTTTATGACGCGCAAATGCAAGTGTTAGCGCTGCGCTACGTGAGCCGGGTGATGCGACAACGTGGCGCACGCCTTGTTGATAACAAATGGCGGCAAGATCCACCAGTGGTTGTAAAATGGCCATATCTACAAATAAAAATAGCCTCTTGCGAGGCCATTTAATTACTATATTATCTCAAATTGCTGGTCCATATCCAACATCAATGCGGATTAACCCAGGTATGTTTTAAGCGCTTTGCTTCTCGAAACGTGACGAAGTCTTCTGATCGCTTTTTCTTTGATCTGACGAACACGTTCACGGGTAAGGTTAAACTTCTCACCGATCTCTTCGAGTGTCATTGCATGCTCGCCATTTAAGCCGAAATACAATGCGATAACATCTGCTTCAGCGCTGAGTCAATGTGCAAAGTGCACGCTGAACTTCCTTACGCAATGATTCATTAACCAAACCGGAATCTGGTTTGTCTTCCAAATCATTCTCCAACACGTCCAAAAGGCTGTTTTCTTCACCTTGAACGAATGGCGCATCCATGGATACGTGACGACCGGAAATCTTCATTGTGTCAACCACCTCAGAAGAGGAAATTTCAAGTACTTCTGCCAATTCCTCAGGTGAAGGCTCGCGCTCGAAACGCTGCTCTAGTTCTGAAAAAGTCTTGGAAATTTTATTTAAAGATCCAACACGGTTGAGGGGTAAACGTACGATCCTGGATTGCTCAGCAAGTGCCTGCAAAATGGATTGACGTATCCACCAAACCGCGTATGAAATGAATTTAAAACCTCTTGTTTCATCAAAACGCTGAGCAGCTTTTATCAAACCTAAGTTTCCTTCATTGATCAAATCGCCCAGCGACAAGCCTTGATTTTGATATTGCTTGGCAACAGAAACCACAAAGCGAAGGTTTGCTTTAGTAAGTCTCTCGAGCGCAAGCTGATCACCATCCCTTATTTTTTGAGCTAATGTCACTTCCTCATCCGGCGTCAACAAATCTACCTTACCGATTTCCTGTAAATACTTGTCTAACGACTGACTTTCCCGGTTGGTAATTTGCTTACTGATCTTTAGCTGTCTCATCTATCTTTTATTATTTTTATATTATAACGACATTCATACTGCCCCTGTTACCAAAAACACTATTTTAATCATTTTTGTTCTCTGGCTTAGGCAGTAACACCTTGCGGGATAAGCGGTATTTTCCAGTTTTTTTGTCGATCTCAACCAATTTAACCTGAACTTCTTCTCCTACTTCAAGCACGCCATCCATTTTTTCAAGACGTTCCCATTTGATCTCGGAAATATGAAGCAAACCATCTTTTCCAGGCAAGAATTCAACAAATGCACCAAAAGGCATAATTGATTTTACTTTGCCGCTATAAACTTCGCCTATTTCAGGCACCAGGATAATTCCTTTGATACGGGCAACCGCTTTATCCATCGAAGTCTTGTCAGCAGAGAATATACTTACGAATCCTGCTCCATCTTTTTCTTCAATAGAAACCGTTGCGCCAGACTCTTTCTGAATATCCTGAACAACTTTGCCGCCTGGTCCGATTACCGCACCAATCATCTCTCGGTCTATTTTAATCACAACTGCACGAGGCGTGTGTCGGTTTAAGATCCGCACGACTTTCAGTCATTGTCTTGTTCATTTCACCCAGAATGTGCAATCTGCCTGCTTTCGCCTGCATAAGCGCTTCTGTCAAAACTTCAAAAGAAAGACCATTCACTTTCATGTCCATCTGACATGCTGTGATCCCTTTTTCAGTTCCTGTTACCTTGAAGTCCATATCGCCAAGGTGATCTTCGTCACCCAGAATGTCTGAAAGAACGGCATACTTGCCTGTTTTCTCATCAGAAATAAGACCCATTGCAATTCCAGAAACCGGCGCTTTGATTTTCAAGCCCGAATCCATCAATGCAAGTGAACCTGCGCAAACCGTCGCCATAGAAGACGAACCGTTTGATTCAAGGATGTCAGAAACGATACGGATTGTGTATGGATTGTCCTCAGCAACCGGCAACACTTTTTTCAATGCACGCAATGCAAGGTTACCGTGTCCCACCTCACGACGGCCTGGACCGCGGTTAGGCTTAACTTCACCTGTTGAAAATCCTGGGAAGTTATAATGCAGCATGAACTTGCTGTAACCGTATTTCATCGGCGTGTCAACAATCTGCTCATCATTTTTTGTACCCAATGTAACTGTTGTCAATGATTGCGTTTCTCCTCTTGTAAACAAAGCAGAACCGTGTGCATTTGGCAAAAAGTCAACTTCTGAGGCGATCGGACGAACCTGATCAAGCTTGCGACCGTCCAGGCGGATTCTTTCGTCAAGAACCAAACGGCGTGATGCTTCCCAAACAAGGTCATTGAAATAACGTTTCGCCAGGCCTTTGTCAAATCCTTCTTCATCTTCTGGAATAGAAGCTGCGAATTCTTCCCAAACAGCTTTGAAACCGTCTTTTCTAACTTGCTTGTTAGTCGAGCCTAATTGAGTAACCTTATATATCTTATCATATGCAAATTCTCTCAGACGCGCTTCAAGCACTTCGTCAGATGCATCGCCTACGTATTCACGCTTCTCCGTTTTACCAACTGCTGCTTCAAATTCTTTCAAAGCAAGGCATTGGGTTTTGATCACTTCATGAGCCACTTTCAAAGCTTCCACAACTTCTTCCTCAGAAACCTCGCTCATTTCGCCTTCAACCATTGCAATGTCATCGTAAGTCGCGCCAACCATTAATTCTAATGTTGCACGCTCCAATTCAACTGCACCTGGATTGATCACATATTGACCGTCAATTTTCGCAACGCGTACTTCTGACACCGGTCCGTTGAAAGGAATGTCCGATGCTGCAAGCGCAGCAGAAGCTGCTAATGCGGCTAATGCGTCAGGCAAAGCCGTTGCATCTGCTGACATCAACATTAAATTAACCTGAACTTCTGCGTGATAATCATCTGGAAATAACGGGCGCAAAACGCGGTCAACAAGGCGGCTTGTCAAAACTTCCGGATCGGAAAGCTTGCCTTCGCGACGTTGAAAACTGCCCGGAATACGACCAGCAGATGCAAATTTCTCTTGATAATCAACCGATAACGGCAAAAAGTCAAGACCTTCCTTAATATCTTTATTAGCAACAACCGTCGCAAGTAACATGGTGTTACCCAAACGAACGACAACCGAACCGTCGGCTTGCTTAGCTAATTTTCCTGTTTCAATGGTGATTTCCCTTCCGTCTGGCAAGGGTATAGTCTTGGTAACTATATTAAAGAGCATAAAAATGTGTTTTTTGTAGCTGCGAAACGCCATCCTGACGTTCCAAATGTTTGTTAATTCCGCAAAAAATCAGGGAACTTTCATGTTGATGAAGTTCCCTGATTTTCAAATTACTTACGTATGTTCAATTCGGCAATAATCGCACGATAGCGGTTAATGTCCTTTTTGTAAAGATAATCCAACAACCTACGGCGCTTACCTACCATTTTAAGCAGACCAAGTCTTGTGTCGTTATCTTTTTTGTGCGTTTTTAAGTGCTCGTTCAAATAGTTGATACGATACGTAAATAAAGCAATTTGTGATTCAGCAGATCCAGTGTCTCCGCCTTCTTTTTTAAAACCCTTTGATTCGAAGATCTCAGCCTTCTTTTCCGCGGTTAAATACATAATTGTAACAACAGATTAATTATTTATAACTTTTTACAGCACCCTGCCGCAAATAAGGTCGCAAAATTAAGATTTTTGGACTGAATTAAAAAATATAATTTTACTATGATTGAATAAGCTGGCTTTTTCCAAATCTACTTGTCCATTGCTGTTTTATTCTTTTAACCATCATAATGTAAACATCTTTTTCAAAAAGCCTAGAATCGCTCCGCGCCCGTTCTACAAAATATAAACCGGTCAAAAGCAGCACTACATTGGCCATCCAGGCTCCTACGGGCACAACAAGCAACCCTTCCTTCACCCACTTATCGCCTTGATTAGTTAAAACATAAAGCAGAATAAAGAAGATGATCGACACAAGAACCGGCACGCCGAATCCTCCCTTTTTGATGATCGCACCCAGCGGCGCGCCTATCAGGAACATGATCAGACAAGAAATTGCGCTGGTGTATTTATGGTGTTTTTCCAATTCATACTTATTTGCATCCTTCAACTTTGTCTGCAAATAATCCTTCTGAGACTTGGTGTAGCTTAGCATGCTGTTCGCTGCGCCATGCGTATTCTGCAAAATTTCCTTTTTCAAGCTGTCTGAAAGCGGCTTAGCAAGCAGCGAATCAATCCACGGGCCTTTTTTGAGGGTTTTATCCGTTCCTTCCCGGTAATTGTACGAGTAATATTGCTGGCTTCCGGAGACAAGGTTCTTTCTGGTCTCGTTATAGGAATTTCTTAGCGAATCGGCTGTAGAGGTCAGATCGCTGATGTTTTTCATGAACTCGTGATATTTAAACTGGCCTTCGTCCGTCCGCTTCATCCCAAATGATGCCAGGCTTTCAGTCAGCCGGAAATGTTTAAATGAGTTGCGGCTAAAATTTGAGTAGTTTGGCATCGTGCTGCCGCCTATCGGTGAGGATATATACGCAGGCCGCGCACCGCCCGAACTCACCTCATCTGTGTAACGCGTGCCATTGTAAAGTTCGATGACCAGATAACGATTATCATTGATCGAATACATCCGGCCAGAGTCTGCAAGAATAATTTCAGTGTTTCCAACTTCATAGGAACGGTTGCTATGCTTGTAAATCACCATTCCCTTCAACTTGCCATTTTCCTCCTTTCTATCCACCTTAATGCTGAAACCCGGCAAGTCGTTGTAGAAAATGCCTTCCTTAATCTTCAATGTCGCCTTTGTCGTCTTGATATCATATAAAAGGCTGTAACCCTTTAAATTCGCCCAGGGCGAAACGCGGTCATTGAAATAAAAGGAAAAGACGCTCACAGCAACGGCAACTATGAAAAGTGGCGCCATAGCCCTCACAACCGATATTCCTGCGCTCTTAATGGCTGTAAGCTCAAAGAACTCACCCAGATTCCCGAATGCCATCAATGAAGAAAGCAGCATGGCCAGCGGAAGTGCCGTAGGAACTGTTATGAGGCTAAAAAAGAAAAATAATTGCGCGTAATCGGTGACTCCGAGGTCTTTGGAAACAAAATCATCAATATAAAAAATCATGATCCGCATCAAAAACACAAAGACCACGACGGACATTGTTATTACAAAAGGTCCCCAAAAGGACATTAATACAAGCTTATCAAGCTTTTTCATCAACTGCCTACTATATCTTTTAAATTATCAATAAACCCATCCCATAATGACGAAAGCTCACGTTCATCGCGGTTCGAGGAGTAATCCGTCACACGCAGGAAAGTTGTCTGGGTTAACTCGCTTACTTCGAGTTTTAGTTCCACGTGGTTATTATCGAGATTGTCGTCACTCGTATTTTCAAAATCAAATCTTACTGCTTTATTAATCCTTAGTCCGGTCTGTCTGGCAATGTGGCTGTCGCCGTCCCACTGGAAATCAAAACGGTGGTCGGGCAATACAGTGACCTTTTCAGCAAACCATTGTTCCAGTCCCGAGGGTGTCGATATATATGGAAAGAGTACTTTTGGAGAGGAGCGTAATTCGAATTCAGTAACAAATTTATATTTTTCCATACGAACGAAAATTAAAAAGGGTTAACCACAACAGTACCGCCTTATATGCTGATTTTAAAAGCTGTAATATAGCATAATTCAACAATAAATGTCATCAAAGTTAATTTTTGCTCTTTTACTCTAACGGAAATTTAGCTTTAAAATTGAATAAACGGGTTGTACGTTAATTTTTTTTAACATACTTTTGCACCACAATAACACGGCGGGGTAGCTCAGATGGTTAGAGCGTAGG
Organism: Dyadobacter sp. AC419; assembly: GCF_979253085.1. Lineage (NCBI taxonomy): Bacteria > Pseudomonadati > Bacteroidota > Cytophagia > Cytophagales > Spirosomataceae > Dyadobacter > Dyadobacter sp. AC419. The sequence goes on from NZ_CEEDCD010000032.1 coordinate 41,000, forward strand.
ATTCATAACCCTAAGGTCGGCAGTTCGATTCTGCTCCCCGCTACCAAATTTCAGACATCCCGACGGATGTCTTTTTTATTGCCTTTCCGCGTACATCACCGCCTTTTCGAGAATTAAAATCCCAAACTTTCGGTTTGTCATATTAGTCAAACGATTGATTCGCCTCACAACTGTATGAAATTATTATTACAATACCTTAGCCGGTATAAAGCGCTCATTTTCCTTGCGCTCATACTGGCCGCCATCAACCAGGTATTTTCACTGCTGAACCCCTGACATTCTCGGAAATTACCTGATCGACCCTTATGCCAACAAAGCCCAGTATTTCCGCGATAATGCATTGAACAACGAGTTTTTCCGCGGCATAACCATTGGCCTGCTCATGATCATAGGCGTTGCCATGGTGTCACGCATTGCCAAAGCATTTCAGGATTATGTGGTCAATGTTGTCATCCAGAAGTTTGGCGCCAGCCTGTATACGGACGGCCTGCGGCACGCATTGCGACTGCCTTTCCAAGACTTTGAAGACCAGCGCAGCGGAGAAACACTTTCCGTTTTACAAAAGGTTAGAGCAGATTGCGAAAAGTTCATCACAAGCTTTGTTAACGTGCTCTTTGCCACATTGGTAGGAATTGTTTTTGTAGTTATCGTCGCTTATAAGTTAAGCCCGATGCTGCCGCTGATATATCTTGTTGGCTCTGTTGTGCTGGCAATATTAACAAGTGTTTTAAGCCGGAAAATCAAGGCCATTCAAAAGAACATTGTTAAGGAAACAACCGCATTGGCTGGCTCTACGACAGAATCTTTGCGCAACATTGAATTGGTCAAAAGCCTTGGACTTACCAATCAGGAAATTACACGATTGAATACAACCACATTCAAAATCCTGAAACTCGAACTCAGAAAGGTCAAAAGCATTCGTTCCATCAGCTTTATACAAGGCACATTTGTGAACTTTTTGCAGCAATGCATCATGTTTGCGTTGCTCTTCTTCGTATTCCGTGACCGGATTACGGTGGGGCAAATGATGATGATGCAATTCTATTCTTTCTTCATTTTCGGGCCTTTGCAGGAATTGGGCAATGTGATCCTCTCCTATCGCGAAGCCGAGGCGTCGCTGAACAATTTGCAAACATTGCTGGCAAGGCCCGTTGAACATAAACCGGCTAATCCCGAGGTCATTTCAGACATTGAAGAACTGCGGTTTGATCACGTGCGTTTCCAGCACCAGTCCGCTACACGGCCTGCGTTGGAGGACATTTCTTTTGATGTTAAAAGAGGTGAAACCATTGCATTTGTCGGGCCGTCGGGATCTGGGAAAACGACGCTCGTTAAGCTGCTCGTAGGGCTTTATCATCCGATCGCAGGAAATGTTTTCTATAACAATGTCAATGGAAATGAAATTGACTTTGATGAAATCAGGAACAAAATCGGCTTTGTGACGCAGGATACGCAGCTTTTCTCGGGAACGATCAAGGAAAACCTGCTCTTCGTGAATCCGACCGCCACAGATGAAATGATCAATGACGTCCTGTTGAAAGCCGCTTGCTATAACCTGCTTTCAAGGGCTGAAAACGGCATTGACACGGTTATTGGTGAAGGCGGACTGAAACTTTCCGGTGGTGAGCGTCAGCGTTTATCCATTGCACGTGCACTGTTGCGCATCCCGCATCTGATCATTTTCGACGAAGCCACCTCCGCGCTGGATTCGCTGACAGAAGAAGAAATTTCCAACACGATCCGCAACATTACCGACCAGCGCCAGCACATTACAGTGATGATCGCGCACCGGTTATCGACCATTATGCATGCCGACCGCATCTATGTTTTGGAAAAAGGCCACATTGTGGAAACAGGCAGCCATAACGCACTCATTGACGAAAAAGGCTTGTATTACGCCATGTGGCGCCAGCAGATCGGTGAGCGCAAAGACGAAACCGTGCTTTCGTAACACATTAACAGCTCCGCAAGATTCGGGTTTTTCATCTGTCCGCTGCCGTATATTTTTGTTTTATAAAAAAGGCAAATAATCGGACAGATGAAAGACATTGAAACATTAGACTGGCATAACATTACCGAAAACCTGCACGGCAAAGGATACGCGCTCATTGACCAAGGCATTACACAAGCTGAATGTGATCAATTGATTGCATCTTACGACGAGCCAGCGCATTACCGCAAGACCATTTTGATGGAACGCTATCGCTTCGGGTTGGGCGAATACAAATATTTTCAATATCCGTTGCCGGACATTATTCAACATTTACGCGAAAGCATTTATGCCAAACTCGCGCCAGTTGCCAATCTGTGGATGCAAGTCCTGCACATTGACCAACATTATCCCTTAAATTTTCAGGACTTCCAGGCACATTGTCACGAAAAGTCGCAAACCAAGCCCACCGTTTTGATCCTGAAATATGGTGAAGGCGGACATAATACACTGCATCAGGATTTGTATGGAGACGTTTTTTTTCCCATTCAAATGGTCATTTTCCTAAGCGAGCCGGGCACTGATTTTAAAGGAGGCGAATTTGTCCTGACACAGCAAACGCCCCGCGCGCAGTCCAAAGCCATTGTTTTGAAACCAAAGAAGGGTGACATCCTGCTTTTCACAACCAATTTCAGACCTGTAAAAGGAACCAAAGGATATTATCGTGTGAATATGAAGCACGGAGTCGCTGAGGTCACTGCCGGAAACCGATATACACTGGGCATCATCTTTCATGACGCATTGAGTTGAAATGATGATCAAACATGCCGAAATCGGGCCGCCCTCGTTTGAGACAAGCAGAAAGCTCAAAACGCTTGTTGATCAACACTTGATTTCCTTTGGGGGAAATATCAAGCTGAAAATCTATGGAACATTGCAATGCGCTTCGGGAAGGCGCATGAAAATGCAGAACCGTCTATTTTTCAGCTCACAGGAAGAAGCATTGCTGAAAGGATTTCGTCCATGCGGACATTGTATGAAAGCAGCTTACCAGGAATGGAAATCAAAGCAATCGTTACTCCAAAACCTTGACTGTAAGGCTTCTCCATAAATAGAAAACAAGATAACTTTCCCAACCCGCAAACTGGTGGAAGAGCGCTTCGATTTTAGCCGTTTCGCTTCTGTCCTGGATAATGTTATGATTCGCAAGCGCATTTAACAAACCAATGTCACCATGCGGAATGCCGCCCGGCTCTTTGAGCGATTTCATTAATGCATAATTTGCAGTCCACGCACCAATTCCTTTATGCGCCGTCAGTGCTTTGATGCGGGCGTTGAAATCCGGCAACGCACGCAACGCATCCTTGTCAATGCGCCCACTGGCAAATGCCTCCGCAATGCCGATCACATAATCTGACTTCTGTTTCGAAAACTGCATGTCTTTCAAAAGGTCCCTGTCGGCGGCGGCCAGCACTTCGGGCTCGGGGAAAACGTAATAGGAGTCGTTTTCATGATCGATCCGTTTTCCGTAATGCTCTACAAGTCTGCGCTTTACTTTATATGCAAAGGACAAATTGATCTGCTGACCAATGATGCACCAGCAAATTGCTTCAAACAAATTGGATATCCCAATCACCCGCAAACCTTTGTAACTCTCTGTCATATAGGCAAGGCGCCCATCGGCTTTCAGCAAATCATAAAACGGCTGAATGTTGGTGTCCATATCAACCCATTCGCGCACATAATTGATCAGATATGCTTTGTTTTCCTGCGTTGGCTCGCCTTCAATAATGTCCAGTTCTAAAAAACCCGCGTGTTCTATGATCGACACCAGCAGCATTTCCTCTCCTATTTCCAGCGCCTTGAATATCGTATCACCCTTGATAATGTGCAGACAATCATCATAGTTACGGTTAAGAAACCACAAACATTCGTCAAAGCTAAAAAGGGCGGGAATTGGAATCAGGACCTTATTCTCACTATTCATTTACCAAATGTAGGACAGCCCAAAACAAGCTAAAACCCGTTTCTTGCTGCATCATGTATCTTAATGGACAATCTTAAAAACGAGCTCTTTCAGCAATTCACCTTCCGGAATGCTCACGCCATCCAAACCTTTCATCCGTGCGTCACATTCCCTTAAATAATGGATAATGTTGGCAACTTTGGGAAGCGGATAATTACGTATTGCAAGCAAATAATCTTTTACAAAGTAAGGATTAACGCCCAGCTCAGCGGCGAGCCCTTTTTCAGACTTATCTTTGCTAGCATGCGCCAGGAGCAATTTTGAGTAAAAATTAAACAAAATGATCAGGATAGGAGCCAGTGGGTTATCCTTGGAATTGGCAGTGAAATAAGTTGCGATCTGATTCGCCTTCATAACATCACGCGTCATCAGCGCTTTTTGAAATTCGAACACATTATATTCCTTGCTTATCCCCACAAACCTTTCCACTGCACCCGCATCAATCCCCTCATCCACACGCAAATTCACCATAATCTTCCGGATCTCATTAGACAATCGTTTCAGATCATTTCCAATGTTGTCCACGAGCATTTGAATGGCTTTTGGGCTGATCTTAACGCCTTCGTGCTGACAAAATGAAGCCACCCATTCTGGTAACTTGTTGTCGTACATCTTTTTAGATTGGACGACAACACCATTTGTATTCATGGCCTTGATAAAAGTCCTCCGTTCATCGGCATTGGCATGAAAACAAAAAACGAGCACCGTGCTGTTCAGCGGATTCACCGCATAATCTTCCAACCGCGCCTGCTGATCCTTTTGCTCTATGCCGCCGAGCTTATTGGCATCTTTGACCAAAATCAATTGCCGCTCCGACATAAAAGGAAAACGGCGCGCATAACTGATCACACCGGCAACATCCGTATCTTTTCCATACAACACGAACTGGTTAAATCCCTTTTTACTCTCCGCAACGACGCGTTTTTCGAGCTCATCCGCGATGGAATCAATATAATAAGGCTCGTCGCCGTGCAGAAAATAGATGGGCCGAAATTTCTTATTTCTTATTTCTTTTAAAACGATATCCGGGGTCTGGGCCATTAGAATGCCTGAATTGCGATGAAGTTAATGTGTTAATATGAACTGCTCGGCCTCCCTTTTGAAGTTCCGGGAAGAAGGCGAAAAATTTTTCATGATAAAAAGCTTCGTTTTCCTTCAATTCCAGCATTGCATTGTGCAACGGTGCCAGAAAACTAGCCCGACGCGCAAGTCTGTGAAAGGTAAGATCGATGCCTTCGAGCGTGGCGTAACTTGTCAGCCAGTCCTGCTTGATCATCGAGCGCACCATAGGAGCCATTTCTGCTGTAATAAATCGCTCGTTCCGCTCAATCAGCGCATATGTGTTGCGAATGTATAGGAACAGCGGCTCCGCACTGAACCTGTCAAAATGCTTGGCCAAAAAGTAATCGAAGTAAATGTCCATGACGATGCCAGACAATTTTCCCTGCGTCAATGCAGCCTTATGCGTGGCTTCGCGAACGACTTCGTGATGGTCTGTGTAAAAGTCAATAAACCGGTGCAGCTTTAAGCCGGTAACATAGTCAGCGTCCCAATTTGCCGTCCTTTCATCTGTCAGCCGACCCTTTACGAAATCGCCGACATAATTTCCCATAATCACCCCCTCCTTACTCCCAGACAGCAAAATGTGCGCTAAAAAATTCATGTAAATGACATTTTGACAAATTTGCCGTACGTTTGTTTTCGCTCCTCCTTCTAGGAACAATATTTTTACAACAACAAATATTTTAATCAAACTAGCAAATGAAAGTCGAAAAAAATAACGTGATAGCGTTGACATACAGCCTGCGTATTCCTGACACTGACGGGGAAACAGATGTCGTTGAAGTTGTTACCGAAGAAGATCCGATGTACTTCATTCAAGGCATTAGCGGGCTTCCTGAGGGCTTTGAAAGCCAGATCGAGGGACTCGTTGCAGGCGACATATTCGAATTTACTGTGGCACCAGAGGAAGGCTACGGCGAGTTTGATGAAGAAGCAATGGTAGAATTACCGAAGGCTGTTTTCCAGATGGAAGATGTCAATCAGGATGAGTTATTGCAAATTGGCAACATCATTCCAATGACCAACGAGGACGGCGAAAGAATGCACGGACAAGTTGTTGAAATCAAGGATGATATTGTTGTCATGAACTTCAACCATCCATTGGCTGGCAAAGAAATGCATTTCAAAGGACAGATCATCTCAATCCGCCCTGCAACAGCCGAAGAAATAAGCCACGGACACGTCCACGGCGCTGGTGGCGTACACCATCATTAATTTTGAATGAATGAATGACTGAATGATTGAATAATGACATTCAATCATTCAATCATTCGATCATTCAATATTAGAATACTGCTCCACTTCTACGCCGAAGCGTTTCAAAAATTCCACTCCCTCTTCAATTGCGATTCCTTTATATGCTGCATAGGAATGCAAAAAGATTACTTTCTTTATTTTCATTGTATAAATCGCCCTGGCGCATGCGATGCATGGTGCTAATGTGACGAAAAGTGTCGATCCTTCAATGTTTGAGCCGTTTTTGACAGCAAAAAGGATCGCATTTTGTTCTGCGTGCAATGCGAGTGAACAACTTCCTTTGGCATCTTCTCGGACAACCGACTTCCGGAAATTCTTCATCGCAATTGTGTGTTCCGGCTGGCGGCCCGTTATAACCGATTGAAATAATGCGCGTGTCTTTCGTTAATACAGCTCCAACCTGTGCTTTGATACAATGTGAACGCAGCGCGAGATTTTTTGCCAAATCCATGTAGATGTCATCAAATTTCGGCCGCAAATTCGTTGTTAATAGGGTCATTCAGTTTGCTCAATAATTTTTATACAAACTTATAGAATTGAAGACTGGATACAACAATAGATTTCGAAGTATGATCAGAAGTATCTTGCTCACCTTAACGCTCGTCTTGGCTAGTGTGGCTGCTTATTGCCAGCAGGATCGTGTCGTTTTGAAGCTTGCGCAAGATCCTGCATCCATACTCAAAACATATAAATTTTACATTCAGGAAGTTGAAGATCAGCGCATGATTCCTGGCGCGACGTCGGTAAAGTTATTTTGTTGGGAAAGAAGCGCCAGTTGTGCTGCCGGCTAAGGCTGAGAAAGAACTCTTCAATTACTGGTCTTTTGCAGCGCCCAAAAAGGATCAGACCTATCTGCCACTTTATATTAGTGTCAAAGATTTGTCTTTGCAGGAGAAGCGCGTTGGACCAAATAAAGTCACGGGAGAAATTAAGCTTGCTGTAAAATTCCGCTGGTATCGCAACATGCAGCCTGTGGAGCTAACTAATTATCAGACAGCCGCAAATTATACGCGACCCGAGCGTGATTTCGATTATGAAAGATTGGTTAAGCAGCTGCTGGACCAGTCGCTTGCTCATTTTCAAAAATGGATGACGCTGAACGCAGGGAAAAATCCGGCGCTTGCGCGAAATGTGCAGCTTGTGTTCAAAGAGATCGTTACTAATGATCCCGACACGGTTTTCTATTCACCGAAGCGGCCGCTGATCTGGGATGATTTCAAGGTCCGCAATGCAAAACCCGGAAGCCGTTATGCCGCCGCAGTTTTTACCAGCTTTGGCTATGAAGGCCGCTCTTATCCGAAAGATGATGACCTGGTTGTCGAGATTGGTTTAAAGACATTTATGGTCAAGAGCATGTCCTGGGAAGACCGGAATCGCGCACAGCAAGCACATTAAGGCATGAACAAATCCATTTCGACATTACAAGGCTCGTCGTTGAGAAGTTCAAAGCCCGGCTGCGAAATGCTGATCTCACGATTGAAGATTACGACAGCGAAATTCAATATCAGTTTCTGGAAGCATTCCGTGAAATGAACAATGATCAGGAGCAATACGACGGTGAAACGGGTCACGGCTTAAATGCTGCTGCACAAGCGGCCTGGGACCGCAAAGTGGCCGAAACAGATTTCGGCAGTTTACGCTGTTCAATAACTTACTTGGCCGTCACAAACACCGTCTTCTGCACTTCCTGGCTCATTGCGTAATTTTTTATGTAAAAGTTATAAGCATTCAAATCGTTCCGTAAAGCCTTATCACTGACGACATATAACACGTCATCCTGCTTAAAGCTGATCGCTGCATGCTTAGGAACTGCATGGACAACGGTTTGGTCAGAAAGTCTGGTTTGCAAACTTTTTGAAATGCCATAACAAGCGAAAACAAGAATCAAAGCGCATGCAGTTTTGAAATATGTATGGGACTGTGCATAGTAGGCAAGCCAGACCAGTAAAAGCACTGCATATAATATCGTGACCTCCACTTTATCCAGATTCAAGCTTTCGACCAAATATCCCGGCAACGCCTTCGGGACCGAAACGGAAACGTTCGTTAGATAAGCCGCGAGCCATACGATTTGATTCACAAGCCATTGCAACCAAAAAACTTTCGCCAAAGACACCAGTAAAAGCAGCAAAGCAGCTGGCAACAGCACATTAGTAAACGCGATGACAAAAGGATTAATCAGCAAGAAATAGCTTGGGAACTGATGAAAGTAAAACAAGCTCAAAGGAAAAGTGGCCAGTTGCGCTGCAAAAGCCAGTGCTGAGATCTGCCATACAAATTTGAAAATCATGTTTTCCGGCGCAAACAAACGATTAATCGGCACATAAAGCAGGAAAATGCCGCTCATAGCCAGGTAAGAAAGCTGAAATCCAACATCATACAACGCACCCGGATCGAACAGCAAAATTATAAATGCAGACAGGGCGAGCGTGTTCATCGCATGCTGCTTTTTGGCAAAAACCTCCGCCAGCACAAAAACGATGCACATTAATGTGGCCCGCTGAACGGACGCTGGCAAGCCCGTCACCAATGCATAAAAACAAAGCAGTGCAACGACAGCAACCAAGTAAATAATTTTGCCATAACGCCAGCGCTTTATCCAGCCCAACAAGTAACTGATAACCAGAAAGATAATAGCAACATGCATCCCGGACACCGAAAGAATATGCACGGCTCCGGACGCGGTGTAATCCGTTACAAGATCAGCCTGTAAGTCATCGCGGCGGCCTAATAACATTGCTTTTACAAGTCCGTAAGCATCATCGTTCGGGATATTTTCACGGAAAACGCGATCCGACCATTCGGAAACGCTTGTGCTCCAACGCTGGACTGCAAACGGCTGGCTTGCGGGCAATATTTCAAACGATTGATTACCAAGATAATCCGTCCAAACAATTCCCTTGTTCCTTAAAAATTGCCGGTAATCAAATTGCATCGGATTCTCCGCTTCCATGGGAATATCCAATGTCCCGTGTGCAATGATTACGTCGCCTGGTTTTGGAATGTCGTGCGCATCGCCAGCAATGTTGATTAATGCTTTGAAATTAACCGGAGCCCACTTTTCAGCTATTTTTACAAATCTGATATGCGCTTCAAAGCGAACTGTTTTGGCTCGTTTTTCCGGTAAAGTTTTAATTTCTGCCTGATATGCCGTGTAATGCTGATTTTGTAGTGCAGCAATGTTCGCCTCATTGCGCTCCTCAAAAGAGACATTAGTGACAACGCCCAGACAAAGCAGAAATGCAGCGAAACTGAGTCCAAAGGCCTTTTTAAAACCTTTGGCATAACACAGTGTGCACACAAGAAACAGCGTGCTTACAATGATGAAAAATGAAATCTGAGGTTGTGGAAATGCCGGAATTAAATCGCCAGCTAAAATGCCGGCAATGTAAAACAGCACAATCCCTACGAATGGGGCGCGTGGAAGCATGTGTTAGCGGATAACGAAACGTTTTGTAATCGTTTGTCCGCCAGACGAAACTTTATAAAAATACAAGCCGCTTGGAAAATTGGCTACATCAAGATAATTAAGGTTAACGGCATCGGCAATGATGCGGTGGCCCTTTTGGTCAAATACATTCACAGTAAAAATCTGATAGTTTGGTGTGTATACATTGGCAGTGAGGCGCTCACTTACCGGGTTGGGATAAAGCTCAACAAGCAGGTTTTCACCTGAGATTTTCGAATATTCCACAAGTTTTGCCCGTCTTGGACTGAGTTGCAAAACCGCATGCATCCGCTCCTTCTGATCATTGGTAAAAATGCTCATACAAGCGTCAGGAGAGTAATCCATGTAATTTTCGATCATATTGCGCGTGAGCGTGCCGCGGCATTCTGAGAAAACGGGTGTGCAGGAAATGTCGGTGGTTTCGTTTTTGGTAAAAGCAGTCGGTGTGTCGGCGCAATGATCGGTTCCGCAGTTGCGGTCGCCCCAAATGTGGATCAGGCCAAGCCAATGGCCCACTTCATGTGTGGTCGTGCGGCCCAGGTTGTAAACAGCACTTGTGATTGCTGGCGCATTCCGACCAAAATATCTGAAATCAATGACCACGCCGTCCGTCAATGCGTCAACCGCTTCTTCTTCGTCTGACGCCAATCCGGCCGTCAGCTCATTCACTTCCGTAACAACGGGAAATTGTGAAGTGCCTAAATATCGGTCTGAAAGCCTGCAAACCCAGATATTGAGATAACGGTTTGTGAGCCAGGCCGGCGATATCGCAGCCAGATCGTCCGACTCAGTGATCGGGCTGAACTGCGTTTTTTCATTGTAAGTTCTTAAAACGGTCACAAGCTTAAAGCGAATCCCCGTGTCAACGCCTAAGGAATCCGTATAAAAGCCCTTGTAACCCGATGCATTGCCATAATCTTCATTTAAAACGTCGATCTGGCTTTGAATTTGCGCGTCGGTAATGTTGGCATTTCCCTGACCGCCGATTGAGTTGCCTTCTTCGCTGTGGACCACATGCACAACGACAGGAATGGTGATAATTTCATCCGCAGACTTCCTTAATGCCTTGTTTATCTTGATCTGGTTTTGAATCGCCTCTTCGGATTTGCTTCGCAATCGTTGTAAAGCCGGATATTTTGCAATTTTGAGCGCTTCCAGTTCTGTGCTGGCGCAGCGTTGCAATAAAGCATCGCTATCCTGCGCCAGCATGAACGTTTTTGTAATAAAAATCAATAAAACGGTTAGCAGAGACTTACTGCTCAGATTTGTCATAAGCTGCAAGTATGTCTTTAACCAAACGGTGTCTTACAACATCAGAGCCGTCGAGCTCCACGAAACTAATGCCCTTTATGCCTTTTAACACGGCTAATGAGTCGATTAAGCCTGATTTAAGGTTTTTGGGTAAATCAATCTGGGACTTGTCACCCGTAATGATCGCCTTCGAGCTGGGGCCCATCCGCGTCAGGAACATTTTCATTTGCATAGGCGTCGTATTTTGCGCTTCATCTAGTAAAATAAACGCATTATTCAACGTCCGGCCACGCATGTACGCAAGCGGTGCAATTTCGATCACCCGGCTTTCCAGATATAATTTAAGCTTTTCAGGTGCGATCATATCGTCCAGCGCGTCATAAATCGGCCTTAGATACGGGTCAATTTTCTCTTTCAAATCACCGGGCAAAAAACCCAGGTTTTCCCCAGCCTCAACGGCCGGACGCGTTATGATGATTTTTCTGACTTCCTTATTTTTCAATGCGCGAACGGCAATGGCCACCGCGGTGTACGTTTTACCAGTTCCGGCCGGTCCTACTGCGAACACGAGGTCAAACTTTTCAGCTTGTTCAACCAGCAGTTTCTGGTTCGGCGTTTTTGCTTTTACGACCAATCCCTTATTGCCATAAATGATCACATCCGCATCATCCTCAGCACTGGCAACAGGAGATTTTACAACTCCATTTAAATAACCCTTGACATTATCATTGGTAACCTTTCCATATTTCTGGTAATGAGCTATTAACGAGTCCATTACGTCTGTGATACGGATAATTTCCGGGGCGGTGCCCTGAATGCGGATCTCGTTTCCGCGTGAAATAATTTTGCTTCCAGGGAAAGCGGCGGCAACTTCCTTAATATTCACATTATGAATACCCAAAAAATCCACCATTGAAACGTCCTCGAGCGTGATGATTTTTTCCAGCAAATGAATTAAAGTTTAGTGTTTGTCTATTTGTTCTAAAATTTAGTAATAATAACCAACAATTGTAAAACAAAGCGCGAGAAATACAATTATAGTGCCAGACTTTTCAGCCAAAATCAATGTTATTCCGAGCAACTGTTTCATTATCAGACCAGGACGAAAATAACCCTTTTTGGAAAAAAAATAATTGCCAGAACTTGCCCCCGCTTTCTTTCCTGCGCGGCCCGCTTTGCGTAACTTTGTGTTAATATGGAAAACGACAAGGCATCAGGCAATTTCTACAAATCAGGATCAAAACAAGGCAATTCCGCGAGGAAGACCGTAGGCACCAGAACACCTGGTATCGAACAGACTTTCAGCAAGTTACCACCTCAGGCCATTGATCTGGAAGAGGCTGTTTTGGGTGCTTTAATGATTGAAAAAGATGCCCTCACGGCAGTTGCCGATATCCTCAGACCCGACAGTTTTTATAAGGAAGCCCACGTCCGCATTTACACCGCGATCATCACGCTTTTTGCTGATTCGGAGCCAATAGACATGCTTACCGTGACTTCAAAACTGCGGAGCACGGGCGAGCTGGAATTGATCGGAGGAGCGCAATACATTATGGAGCTGACTTCAAAGGTTAACTCTGCCGCCAACATTGAATTCCATGCGCGTATCATTTCCCAGGCATTCATCAAGCGCGAGCTGATCAAGGTGGCGTCTGAAAATCCAGCGTGAGGCTTACGAAGACACAACCGACGTTTTCAGGCTGCTTGACAAGACCGAACAGAACCTGTTCCAGATTTCGGAATCCAACATTAAGAAGAATTACGCTGACATGGGTGCGCTGATGCGTCAGGCATTGGCAGAACTTGATCAGAAAAAGAATAATAAAGACGGCTTAACCGGTGTTCCATCGGGTTTCAGCGCTTTGGAGCAGATTGACATCAGGCTGGCAGAAAACGGAATTAATGATCCTCGCAGCCCGTCCGGGTATGGGAAAAACGGCGTTCGTCGTTTCCTCACTCCGCAATGCTGCCGTGGACTTCAACATGCCGGTTGCGATTTTCTCTCTCGAAATGTCCTCCGTTCAGCTGGTTAATCGTCTGATTTCGGCCGAAGCGGAAATTGACAGTGAAAAAATCAGAAAGGGAAGTTTGGCGCCGCATGAGTGGGAACAATTGCATCACCGGATCCACCGCCTGACCAATGCGCCGATTTACATTGACGACACCCCTGCCCTATCCATTCTCGAACTTCGCGCCAAATGCCGCCGTTTGAAAGCGCAGCACGACATTCAAATGATCGTGATCGACTGATCTTCAGTTAATGACAGGCGATACGGGCGGAAAAGGCGCTGGTAACCGGGAGCAAGAAATTGCGATGATCTCACGTTCGCTGAAAAACCTTGCAAAAGAGCTGGACGTCCCGGTGATCGCACTGTCGCAGCTTAGCCGTGCCGTGGAAACGTGTGGCGGTGAAAAGCGGCCTCAGCTTTCAGATTTAAGGGAATCCGGATCGATCGAGCAGGATGCGGATATGGTTCTTTTCCTTTATCGTCCCGAATATTATGGCATTACAGAAGACGAATCAGGTAATTCAGTTGCCGGAATCGGTGAAGTGATTGTTGCTAAAAACAGGGCTGGATCTTTGGACACGGTGCAACTTCGCTTTATCGGTAAATACACCAAGTTCACCGACATTGATTCACAATTTACGGCGGCACCATTCTCAGTTGACCGTCCGATCCAGACCACCAATCCGATTGCCTCATTCGAGAGCCAAAGCAAACCTGCTCCGGCGGGTGGAACGCTTCGGAGCAGGGCTAATGATCTGAGTAATTTTGATTATAAAGGCCCGGATAGCGAGCCTCCATTCTAAGACTTTCTGACCAGTAAGGCCACATTCTCAACATGATGCGTGTTGGGAAACATATCGACCGGCTGGACTTTGGTCACTTCGTAATCCTGGGACATCAATGCAATGTCGCGCGCCTGCGTGGCCGTGTTACAGCTTACATACACAATTCGGTCGGGAGCAGCTTTAAGAATCGTTTCAACAACTGGCTGATCCATTCCGGCACGCGGCGGATCTGTAATGATGACATCCGGTCTGCCGTGCATTTGCAGGAAGTTTTCATTCATAATCCCGCGCATATCGCCTGCAAAAAATGAAGTGTTTGTGATGCCATTCAGCTCTGAATTTCTTCGCGCATCCTGCACCGCAGCTTCCACATATTCTACGCCAACGACCTTTTTAGCTCTGCGCGCGACAAAATTGGCAATCGTTCCCGTGCCAGTGTAAAGGTCATAAACCGATTCGTTGCCGGTAAGACCCGCAAATTCACGCGCTACGCTGAACAGCTGAAAAGCCTGCTCAGAATTGGTCTGGTAAAACGACTTTGGCCCCACGAGGAAAGTCAAATCCTCCATTGTTTCGCGGATGAATGTCTCACCAGCATAATGTATCACTTCCTGATCCTGATAAGAATCATTGCCTTTCAGATTCACAATGTAGTTCAGCGAAGTAATTTCACTGTGCGTTTTATGCAAATAGGACATGACCTTTTCAATGGCCTCATCATTCTGCTCTCCAAACTGCACGATCACCATCACATCACCGGAATTGGCCGTCCTGACAACAAGGTTACGCAATGTGCCTACATTGAAGCGCACATCGTAATAAGGAATGCCATGCAGCTCGCCGAAATGATGCAGCGAATTACGGATCGTGTTCGACGGGTCCGGCTGCAAATGGCAATGGTCTACGGTGAATATTTTGTCAAAACGTTTTGGAACGTGAAAGCCAAGAGCGTGCTTCGTATAAGTCTGGCCAGAATCCATTTGCTCTTTCGTAAGCCAGCGCCAGTTTGAAAACGTAAATTCAAGCTTATTGCGGTAATATTCCGTTTTGGGTGCCGCAATGATCTCATTAATGCCCACATTCTTGATGTGGCCAATGCGCTGAAAATGGTCAACAACCTGCTGTCTCTTGAACTTCAACTGATGCTCGTAAGCAATATGCTGCCATTTACATCCGCCGCATACAACGTTATGCAGGCAATATGGGTCTGTTCTGAGGGAAGACTTTTTATGGATTTTGGTAACAATGGCTTCTTTTAATTTTTTCTTCGTTTTGACAACCTGCAAATCGACTATGTCACCAGGAGCCACATTTCCTTCTACAAAAACTACGCCGTCTTCTGATTTAAATATACATTTGCCTTCTGCCGCAAAATCGGTAATTTCAACGTATTCATACTTGATATTCTTAGTCATATTCCTTTTTTAAATTTCAAACTCTAAATCCTATCGGATAATTTCTACACCCAAGTCAAGCCATGAAAAAACGGTACATCTTGTTCATACTGATGCTGTTTGCCCTATCCAAAACCTACGCAACACACATCGTCGGCGGCCAGCTCTTCATCACCGAAAATCCAAACAACTATTATAACTATAACATTGGTCTGACCATGTATTTCGATGCCCTCAATGGCAACCCGGGTGCGGAAGACCAATTTGTTACGATCTACGTCTTTCGTAAACGTGATAATCAGCCTGTGGGTTATTTCTTGAGGCCCCAAAAATAGAACGAAAATCGGTCAACTATGCTAATCCGCTCTGCGGAATATCGACGCTGCAAACTTATATGATCACTTACAGCACGACATTAAGGCTCGAACCGACTGATTTCAACGATCCGCAGGGTTATTATATGGTGTGGGACCGCTGCTGCCGGAATGGCACGATCACGAACATTAAGGCGCCTGGCGATGCAGGAAGCTTGTTTTACCTTGAATTTCCTACGCTGTTCAAGAACAATGCGAATTACAAAAACTCCTCCCCTGTTTTCCCGGCCATTAAAGGTGATTATGCCTGCGTAAATTCTCCGTTTTTCTTCGATTTTGGCGGAAAAGATGCCGACGGTGACAGCCTTACTTACAAGCTGATCACGCCCATGCAGGGTTTTTCCGACAAGACAAATCCGAGTGTTGAAGCCAGAGGTTCGTCCAATTATCCGCGCCTCACCTGGATCGATGGCATTACAGTCGAGAACATCATTCCCGGCCCCAAGCCGCTGACCGTCGATGCTAAAACCGGAATGCTGTCCGTTACGCCGGGCAATGTGGGTTTATATGTGTTTGCCGTGCAGGTCGATGAATATAGAAACGGTGTTAAAATTGGGAGCCTCACGCGCGATTTTCAGCTCAAAGTAGTCGATTGCCCAAAAATGGATCCGCCCAAGCTTTTATTTAAACCAAAAGGCAAAACGACTTATTACACCGAAAACGACATTATCACCGTAAAAGAAGGCGATCCGAACTGCTTTGAAGTTATGGTAACCGACCCGACCGTTAACCAGATCATCCGCATCAATGGCCGCGCGGTGAACAATTCAAAAGATTACTTTTCAATTCTGCCTGCGGAATTTAAAACAAGCATTGCCAATGACACATTGAAATTTGAAATTCTGCCTGGACGAATGTTTCGTCACTTACGACAACCGTCCTATTAAAATTGAGCTGATCGCGGAAGATGAGAGCTGCCCGGTCCCGTTAATGGACACATTGAATATTTTTATCCGTCGCGAAAGCAGCGGCAACAATGCTCCAGAAGTTTCAACTTCACTGCCCGGCCAATATGTCCACGTCACGGCAGGCGTTCCCGTGCTGTTCACCGTTTTTGGTAAAGACATTGACAAAGACAGCATCGCACTTTCCGGCCGCGGTCAGGACTTCAATATGGTCGATCTGGCGATGGACTTTAAAGCGACCAGCGGCAAAGCGCAGGTGCAGCAAAAGTTCTCCTGGACGCCGCCTTGCAATGCGAAGAAAGGCGACACGCTCGCCGTCGATTTCAAACTGGAAGATATGCGCTGCGTCGGCAATCCGCTAGCCGTCTCGAAACCCGTTTACTTTATCGTTGACGAATCGCCCAACACCGCTCCTGCCGTTACGACTTCCCTGGATGTGCAGGAAGTCACTTACACGATTGGCAACAGTTCCGCCATTGTGTTCGATGTGCTGGCCTCCGATCCTGACACAAATTCGATCAGTCTGTTCGCCGCCGGTCGCGGGTTCAGCATCAGCGACGCAGGCATGCAGTTCGCGAACAAGACAGGCATCAAAGAAGTGACATCGCCCTACACCTGGTCGCCCGAATGCTCCATGCTCGAAGGACAATCCGAAAAAGCATTTCTGATCGACTTCATCACCCAGGACAAAAGCTGCGCCGCAGCAACGGACACGACGACCGTAAAAGTCATTGTGAAGGACGACACCTCCGACGTTGTTCCGGAGTTCCCGAATGTGATCACACCGAACAGCGATGGCAAGAATGATTGTTTCATCTTGGAGCAATTACCAGAAGACAACTGCGTAAATCAGTTCAAAGATGTTACCATTTTCAACCGCTGGGGCAAGCAGGTTTATTATTCCAAAATCCGCAAAAACTGGTGCCCTACTTCGATATCGCAAGGCTATTATTACTATGTTGTTGCGTTCACAAATAAGACATACAAAGGCGGGTTAACCATTCTAAAATGATTAGGACCTTTTCCTACAAATGAAAAGGCGCATGTGAATCATTTGTATTTAACTTATTAAAAGCTAGGTAAACTTTAAATGGTAAAATAAAATACGCCTAATCAAAAGTTAAATTCATTTGTTCAATATTTTACATTTAAAAAAGCATATACTTTTATTACATTTTTTATGGCTTATTATTTTAAAATGTTTTAAAATACAATATATATGAATAGTATTAAATGTATGTAAACTTATGCTTGATTATAAGCACATTAGCTATTATTGGATTTCATTATAAGAGTTTATTCGGCAATGCCAAGTAAACAAGCGCGAGCACAACCTTTACATTTTAGTCAGTCATCTTCTCTGCCAATTCATGGCATTGGAACATTTACCCTAAAAAAATCACGTAATGAAAGTAGCATTAATCGGCGCAACAGGATTTGTTGGCACCCAGGTTTTGAAAGAATTGGCATCGAGAGGACACGAGGTCACAGCCATTGCAAGGAACATTGATAAGATAGAAGCAGACAGCGAACTGGTAACACCGAAGTCCGCAAATGTGCTCGAATCAAGCGAAGTTGCAGCAGCTGTTAGCGGTCACGATGCAGTGGTAAGCGCATACAATCCCGGCTGGACAAACCCGAACATTTACGCGGAATATCTGGAAGGTGCGCAGGCCATTCAAGCTGGTGTAAAGGATGCAGGCGTGAAACGTTTTCTGGTCGTTGGCGGTGCAGGGAAGTCTTGAAGTAGCGCCGGGTTTACAGCTGATCGACACGCCCGATTTTCCGGAAGAATACAAGCCAGGTGCTGGCGCTTCGCGAGAATATCAAAAGATGCTTCTAAGTGAAAATGATCTGGACTGGACATTCCTGAGCCCTGCCATAGAAATGCATGCGGGCACTTCGGGTGTAAGAAAAGGCACGTATCGCACGGCCCTCGAGCACCCGGTTTTTGATGAAAACGGAAGAAGCATCATCTCGTCGGAAGATCTGGCCGTTGCCATTGTGGATGAAATCGAGCAGCCAACATATTTATCAAAAGAGATTCACGGCCTCTTACTAAGCCTAAAAACCGTCTTTAAAGTATATTAAGGCACATTTCATAACCTTAACATACTTTTTTTTATTACATAACATTTTGAAAGTATAATACTAATTAAATGTATATTATGTAATTAATGGTCTAAACATTCAAAACATAAGAACAGTTTGAAAAATATTAATAGGAATATATTTCACGCACATTCTTCTCATTTAATAAGCACAATAAGCTTCATACCTAACAAAGGAAAAGTTATCACCATGAGGGCAGAATATTAAAGGAAATTAAGGTTCTTTGTACTCATTTTGACGACACCAACTTCCTGATAATGAAATTCCGCGTAACCGGCATTCTTTTGCTATTCCTCATACTTTCTAGTTCCCAGGCATTTTCACAGCGCTTTTTAATGGACCTTGTGGACACGACCAACCAAATGGGAAAAGGAATGTTGTCCATTTATGAGCGATACAATCGGGTCAGGATAAGCGGATACATTCAGCCACAATTTCAATACATTTCAAAGGAAGGCGCGGAAAGTTATAATGGAGGCAATTTCTCGTCCATGTCCAACAACCGGTTTATGTTACGCCGGGGTCGGCTTCGCGTGGATTACGCACATTTGAATGAAAATGCTGACCCCACTTCTTACTTCGTATTTCAATTCGACGGCACAGAACGGGGCGTTGCCATCCGCGATTTCTGGGGAAGGTTTTACGAAAACAAGTTCAAGATTTTTGCCCTCACAACGGGAATGTTCGCGCGGCCATTCGGCTATGAAGTGAACCTCTCTTCGGCAAACCGGGAAACGCCGGAGCGCGGAAGAATGTCTCAGATCCTGATGAGAACGGAGCGCGACATTGGTGTAATGCTCACCGTCACCAGCCGAAAGTCTCTCGAATGGCGGCAAAAGTTGAAGCTCGATGTCGGCGTTTTTAACGGGCAAGGCATGGCCGGCCCGGTTGATTACGACAGCCATAAAGATGTGATCGGTCGCCTGAGCATTAAGCCGACGAAACTGTCATCGCTCGGGAATGTGACAATTTCAGCTGCGGTGTCGGGTTACAAAGGTGGGATCACCAGCCAGTCCGAAACATTGTATCGCACCAAAATCAATGCGGGAGAATATGTCATGATGCGCGATTCGGCAGCTGGCAATTTCCGTAAAACGGCTCCAAGGAATTATGCCGGTGCAGACTTCCAGCTTTCCATTCCCAATGTAAAAGGTGAAACGGAGTTCAGACTTGAATTCATCCGCGGACAACAAACCGCAACATTAGCAAGCAGCGAAACCCCGGGCGTTTATCCGGTTACAAATGGAAGAAAGGATCCGCTTTACATCCGGAAGTTCGACGGCGCTTACTTTTACTTCTTACAAAACCTCGGAAGTTTAGATCATCAGTTTGTGGTAAAATACGATTGGTATGACCCAAACAAACTCGTTTCCGGGAAGGAAATCTCCAACAGCAGAGGTTTTACCAAAGCAGATCTTCGCTATGACACCATTGGAATGGGCTACGTTTACATTCCCAACGAATCGCTGAAATTCATGTTTTACTACGACTTCGTCAGAAACGAGAAATCTGCATTGAAAGGATTTGAATCCGACGCACCGGACGATGTTTTCACGGCGCGGGTTCAATACAGCTTCTAAACGCCAAAGCGCTCAACCAGCACTTTTTTCCTGTATTCAAATATCTGATTTACTTCATTCCTGACAAACACTGCATTAACAATGTCACCAATGAAGCCCAGCGGGACTTTGTAGTTGAGGATATCTTCCATTAATACGCCGCCCGGAATTGCCGTAAAGCGGTGCTGATGATGCCAGAAAGCATAAGGGCCAAAACGCTGCTCATCGACAAAATACTGTTTATCAGCAACATGCGTAATCTCGGTGCACCATTTCAATGGAATGCCCAAAACGGGCGTAACAATGTATCGGATAATCTGACCGGGATACATGGTTGCTCCATGATGCTTCGAAGTGACAATGAAACCCATTTTGGCAGGCGTAATCTCTTTTAAATTGGCCGGATTGGAAAAAAAAGACCAGGCTTCGTCAAGTGAAATCGGCAGCGTTTGTTTGAAATATAATTCTTGCACTGTTTGCGGTTTTGAGTTTGATGAATATACGGTAAAAGATACATACCAGACCAAAAAGGCCGCTATTGGCACGGTTTTCTCTGCAAATTGATCAGACATAATTCCGAAAACATGAACAGAAAACTGATTGCAACTACGTCAATGTCGATCTATTCCAGCCCTTCATCGGTGTGGAAAGCGTTGATCGATCCAGAAATTGTTAAACAATATATGTACGGTGCGGAAGTCTACTCTGACTGGCACGTCGGCAGCCCGATTACTTATAAGGGAGTTTGGGACGGCAGACCTTACGAAGACAAAGGCACTATTCTGGAGATTATGCCGGGAACGCGTGCTGAGTTACACCTATTGGAGCCCGTTATCCGGAACAGACGATTTTGAAGACAACTATGCACACGTCACTTACCATATCTCACCGTTCGACGATGAAACAACTTTAACGATCACTCAGGATAATCTGGAAACGGAAGAAGCTGTCGTTGCTGCGGAAGAAAACTGGATGAAAGTGATCCGCAATATCAAGCACATTCTCGAAGAAGACCGCAAGCATGTGCTTTAACAAATGAAAAAAGCCAATCCGCGTTAGCATACCGGATTGGCTTCTTGTTTATAGTTTCATACTAAGTGCAATGCGCTTTCTTGCTAAATCAACTTCGGTGACCTTTACGCTGACAATTTGCTGAAGCTTCACAACTTCATTCGGATCGCGGATAAATTTGTCCGCCATTTGCGAAACATGGACGAGCCCATCCTGCTTCACACCCACATCAACAAACGCGCCAAATGCCGTAATGTTAGTCACAATGCCGGGCAGCACCATGCCTACCTTTAAGTCTTCCGGTTTACGCACGGAACTGTCAAACTCAAATTTCTTCACGCCTTCCCGCGGATCTCTTGATGGTTTTTCCAGTTCAAGTAAGATGTCTTTCAGCGTAGGCAAGCCCACCGAATCACTGATATACTTTTCCGGCTTGATCTGCTTTCTCAGATCAGGCTTTTGCATCAAATCCTTAATTGTTGCGCCTGCATCTTTTGCCATTTGCGAAACCAGATCATATCGCTCAGGATGTACAGCACTGTTATCCAATGGATTAGCTCCATTTTCAATGCGTAAAAAGCCCGCAGCTTGCTCATAAGCTTTCGACCCGAGCCTCGGCACTTTCAATAATTGTTGCCTCGATTTGAAGTCGCCATTTTTTGCCCGAAAATCCACGATATTCTGCGCCAGAGCCGTTCCCAGGCCCGAAACGTAGCGTAAAAGATGCTTGCTAGCCGTGTTGAGATTTACGCCTACGGAATTTACGCAGCTTTCCACGACTGTATCCAAAGCATTTCGCAATGAATTTTGGTCTACATCGTGTTGATACTGACCCACTCCAATAGATTTGGGGTCGATTTTAACGAGCTCGGCCAGCGGATCCATCAATCGCCGCCCGATAGAAACAGAGCCACGAACGGTCACATCCTTGTCCGGAAACTCCTCGCGCGCAACGTCAGATGCGGAATATATGGAAGCGCCTTGCTCACTAACCATGAACAATCCGACCTCATCTGCCTTGCCATTTGAAGCCAAAAGTTTCCTTACAAAGTCTTCCGTTTCCCGGCCGGCAGTTCCGTTGCCAACGGCAATTGCTTCGATCTTAAATTTTTGTATGAAGATCAGTGAGCCGCGCATTTGCGTCTCCCGGTTTGTCGAAAGGATAAATGACCTGATCTGCCACAAGATTACCCTGACTGTCCAGCACAACGACCTTGCAGCCTGTGCGATAACCCGGATCAATGGCCAGAACATTCTTTTGCCCCAGTGGCGAAGCAAGGAGCAGTTGCCGCAAATTTTCCGTAAACACCTGAATGGCAGCAATGTCTGCTTTTTCCTTGGAAATATTGGCAAATTCTGTTTCGATGGACGGTTTGAGCAATCGTTTATAACTATCGGAAATCGCGAGTTCCATCTGCGTCAGGACAGCGGGCGGACCTTTGCGGAACAACCGGTCCAGGGCTTCAATTGCCTGATCTTCATCTGGCGAAATGGTCACATTCAAAATCCCCTCTTCCTCACCCCTGCGAATCGCCAGCAACCGGTGCGATGGAATGCGCGAAAGCGGTTCTGAAAAGTCGAAGTAATCCTTATATTTGACGCCATCCTCCTCTTTTTTCTTCTTCACTTTGGCAGTTACGACGGCTCCACGCTGGAAGAGATTTCGGATTCGCGAAACGCGGATCCTGATTCTCGTTGATCCACTCTGCGATAATGTCCCGGGCGCCCTGCAATGCATCCTCAACCGAGCCGACCTGATCATTCATGAATTCTTTCGCTTTACGCTCAGGAGCAGACTCTTTACCGTTAAAAATGAGCTGTGCAAGCGGTTCCAGCCCACGCTCAATTGCTGTGCCCGCACGCGTGCCTTGCGCTTTCGTTTGTAGGGCAGATAAACGTCTTCCAATTCAAGCAGCGAGAACACATTTTCAATCTTCTTGCGCAGCTCCGGCGTCATTTTACCCTGTTCGTCAATGCTTTTCAGGATCGCCTCCCGCCGCTTTTCCACTTCCTGCTGTTTTTGCCACGAATCTTTTATCGCCCCGATCTGCACTTCATCCAGCCCTCCGGTCGCCTCTTTTCGGTAACGGGAAATGAATGGCAATGTCGCGCCCTCTTCAAAAAGCTGTATCGTATTTCTAACCTGCTTTTCAGAAAATAGCGGTTTGCTGGGCAATCAGGGGATAATTCATGGTTATAAATCGGGTATTCGTGAACGGCCTGGTCAAAAAATCTTTCCGCAAATAAAGCAGATATTCGTAAATTTAATGACTTTAACTTTTCTAAACCCATGCTCCAAATACTCAGAAATCAAAGCACAAACGTGCTGGCCGCAATGCTGTTCCTGCTCCTGTTCGCACAAAACACATTCGCTCAATCGCAGCCAAAATTCAAAGTCATTGCGTTTTTTACAGGGAAAAAATGACCGGGCGCATGTCAGCTTTGTGGGTGAGGCCAACAAGCGCTTTCCGGAAATGGCGAAGCAAAATAACTTTACATATGATTCGACAAGCAATTGGAATAACCTGAATGATGCATTTTTAGCCAATTATCAGGTTGTTCTGTTCCTGGATACGCTGTCCTGAGACGCCCGAACAAAAGAGCTGCTTTTCAAAAATACATCGAGAAAGGCGGTGGCTGGCTTGGCTTCCATTTCGCGGCGTTTGCGCTCACGCCGTCTGCTTATCCCCAGAATTGGGACTGGTATCACAATGTATTTCTAGGCTCCGGTCAGTATAAAAGCAACACCTGGCGCCCAACATCAGCGATCCTGAAAGCAGAAGATGCCAACAGTCCAGTTACCGAAAGCATTTCAGGAACATTCAAAGCTTCACCGAATGAATGGTATCGCTGGGAAAAGACTTGAAAGCCAACCCCGACATTCAGATTTTGCTATCAATTGATCCGGCGAGTTTTCCGCTTGGAACAGGCCCTAAGGAGCATGAAATCTGGCATAGCGGCTATTATCCAGTGGTTTGGACCAATAAAAAGTATAACATGGTTTATATGAACATGGGCCACAACGACATTGATTACGACAACAAAACGAACAAAGAGTTGTCGTTCACATTTGACAATCCTGCGCAAAGCAAGCTGATTACAGACACGATTTTGTGGCTTGGAAAAGCTAAAAAATAAGAATTCCTCCAACATTGCGACACTTAGTCCATTGTTGGAGGAATGCATAAAACTGTCTGAACAAGCTCAGATCAAGGATTTTCAGATTCGACTGCACCCACCTGATCCTTCGTCCGTTTCCTCGCGCAGGCTCTTCCGGCGTTGCGCGAGATCCCGTGCTCACTTCCGGTGCGTCCGTTCCCGGCACATCCGGAGTGGGATTCATCGGGGCTGTTTGGCCCGGTTCGGGTAACTTGTCGCGGGCGGCTGCTTATCGGGTGCTTCTGCAACCAGCGTATCATATTCTTCGTGCATCAAAAATTCCATAATCGCTCTGTTTATTTAAGCCCAAATGGAAAAAACCATGCCTTTGATTTGAATGTGCTATTTCTTCTGCATCAAGGCCATATAAAAGCCGTCTGACTGATCTTTTGCGGGCGAAGTGCGATGTGCGGAGATGAATTTCCACTCTTTGCCGTTGGCCTTCATGAACCGCTTCACCTGATTTTCAGACTCGGAAGGGAGAATGCTGCATGTGGCGTAAACCATCTTGCCGCCGGGCTTCACCATGCTGCTATATTTGGTCAAAATCTGCCACTGCACTTTCCGGATTTCATCGAGAAACTGCGGTTTCAGCTTCCATTTCGAGTCCGGATTCCGCCTTAAAACGCCCAGCCCTGAGCACGGGACGTCTAGTAAAAGCCGGTCTGCAGTCCCGGATAATTTTTCGATGATCTCATCAGATTGAATGACCATCGTCTCCAAATTCTTCACACCGTTGCGGGTTGCACGTTTTTCAAGCTCCTGCAATTTGTGATACTCAATGTCCATCGCAAGTATAGAGCCTTCATTTCGGAGCAACGCGGCAATGTGCAATGTCTTCCCGCCGGCACCCGCACAGGCGTCAATAACGCTTTGTCCTGGGTTAATGTCGAGATATGGCGCAATTAACTGAAGAACCGACATCCTGCACTTCGAAAAAGCCCTGCTTAAATGCTTCTTGATTTAACACATTCTGCCGTTTTTGCAAGATCAATGCATCTTGCATTCCTTCCGATTTGCGATGTTCCATCTTCGCCAAAAAGGGCCTTAACAGATTCTACATCGGTTTTTAATGTGTTCACACGGATCACCAATGGTGCCTGTTCATTCAATGCTGCAATCTCGTTATCCCAGTTTGCGCCGATTTCCTGAGCGCCGAGTTCATCGAATCCGATCGGGGATTGATTGCGCTATTTTCCTGACTGTCAGTCCTTCGTTATATTTTTCCAAAACTTCCTCCACGCTAATGCCTTCGAATTCCGGCCAGTCGGGCAGCGTGCTGTCTCCATCAACTTTTAAATGCAATGGTTTGATGAGCTTGCCACACGCCGACTATTTTCCAAAACTCTTCGACTTCATCGACTCTTTCCAAACCAGCAGAAAACTTGATCAATCGCCACCAGCGTACGATTTCGTAAGTGTTTCCCGCAATGAACGCACGGTCGCGGGCGCCCCACTTTTTGTTAGATTTCAAGAGCTGTTCCACAACGCGGTCTGCCTGGCGGTTTTTAATAAAAATGCTTTGCAACGCCTCAATGGTCGCCGCCACCAATCCTTTATATAGTTTCAAAATGTTCTTATTTAATGCAATGCTCTTTTTGATTTGGTAAAAATGGCGATGTCCGCTGGACAAAACAATATTTCGATCCGAAAGGCATGGTTTTTACTCGTAAAGCCTTATGGATAGTTACATGGTTACGCTGACGATAATTGGAATTGCGACGCTTGGCACGGCCTGGATGCCTTCTTTTACAAAACTCACAGGCATTTCCTGACTCGGTTGTTTATGTGCTTCTTGGCATTATCGTTTACCAGATCTTCGACATCTTACCGCATCCTAAACCACTGACATTCAATGTCGAAACGATCCATTTAACCGAATTGGTCGTCGTTATTTCACTGATGGGAACGGGGTTGAAAATCGACCGGCCTTTCTCATTCAGGTCTTGGAGTGTTCCTTTTCGCTTATTAACCGTCACAACGGCGCTCTGCATCGCAGCCGTCGCTTTCATTGCTTACTGGTTTTTGAAGTTTGATCTGGCTTCTGCCCTGTTGCTCGGTGCTGTGCTTGCGCTCTACGGACCCCGTTTTGGCCGCGGACGTCCAAGTTGGGCCGCCTATGGAGGAAATTAAGGACGAAGCGCGCTTCTCACTCACCGCAGAAGCCGGGATGAACGACGGGATGGCGTTTCCTTTCACCTGGCTCGCGATCTTGCTGGCAGGCTCTGCAACGGGCAATTTCAGTGAAGTGCTCGGCGAATGGCTGACCATCGACCTGGCCTATAAAATCGTCTCAGGTGTGGCGCTTGGCATTCTTTTAGGTCGGCTTATCGCCTATCTGATCTTCAATTTTTCCGAGTAAGCGCAAAGCCATCAGCCTTAATGATGGTTTTATTGCCGTAGCCGCAGCATTGGCCATTTTTGCGATCCGGTATGAGTTGCTGGGCGGTTACGGTTTTGTGGCCGTATTTGTGGCTTCGGTAACGATCCGAAAATCAACGAGCTTAACCATGAATTCCATAAAGATCTGCACAGCTTCTCCGACCAAACCGAGCGCATTCTCGTTGCCATTGTCCCTGCTTATTTTCGGCGGCAGCATTGTGCACGGGATTTTAGATCAGCTGACGTGGCCATATGCATTGCTGGGAATCTTTTTCTCGTCGTAATCCGGCCTGTTTCCTCGCTCATTGCACTGATTGGCACAAAACTGCATTTTAAAGAAAGACTGGGCGTAGGTTTTTACGGCATTCGCGGCGTAGGCTCATTTTACTATCTTGCATTCGCCTTACAGAAAGAAACCTTTTTAATGAGCGACGAATTGTGGTCAACCGTTTCGTTTATCGTGCTGCTTTCCGTTGCAGTTCACGGAACGACGGCGACCCGGGTCATGTCTAAATTGGAAGCGAAATTTTCAAAAAGCATTTAAAACTAGTTTTTAACCCTTAAAGTCAACAACTATGGAAACTGCAATCACAATTATATGTCCGCCAGAACTTACTTCGCGCCCGCTTGGACTTAAAGTCGAGCGCATGCTGGCACTTACGGTTAGTAAGGTTTATAAAGCCTGGACGAGTCAAATCGATCTTTGGTTCGCTTCTCCGGGCTCATTCCTCGGAAAACCCGAGCCTAACACGCCTTTTTACTTTGAAACATCATTCCAGGGAATCCGGCATCCGCATTATGGTCGCTTCCTTTCGCTTGTAGAAAACGAGCGCATTGAACTGACCTGGATCACCGGTGAAGACGGAACCCAAGGCGCGGAGACGGTTGTAAATGTGGAACTTGCTGGCCACGACTCCGGAACATTTCTGACATTGACACACGCTGGATTCGCGAGTGAAGATGCGAGGAATAAGCGTACAGGACGGCGTGGCCAATGGTGCTTCAACAGTTAGAGGAACGCATGTCGCGGCCAGCAGATTAATAAATGTGCTGCGGCAGGTTCACTTCAAAGCGCGTGCCTTTGCCAATCCCGGATTTAATGGACATGGCGCCTTCCAGGCTATCGACCAGATGCTTCACCAGCGCCAGTCCAAATCCAAAACCCTGCTCACCCATCGTGCCGCCTGTGGAAGATGCAGTTCCCGAAAGAATGGCTTTAATACTCTCAGCAGGCATGCCCACTCCCGTATCAGAAACTGCGATTTGCAACGTATGCACGTCCAGATTAATGATCAGTTGCAGGTCAACGGTTACCGAACCGCCTGGCGGTGTGAATTTGATGGCATTAGAAATGAGATTCCCGGTAATTTGAAGCAATTTGTTCTTCGAAACAGGGATATTTTCTGTCAAAACGCTCGTGTTAACCGAGAAGATCACATTCTTATGCACCGCCTGCGGACCATATAATTTCACCAGCTTATCTTTGAACATGATCAGATCAAAGCGGTTTGCATCCTGTGTGGCATTCGGCTGTTGCGCAGCCTTCTTTTCTTTATGCGCTTCTAGTATTTCCTCGGCCAGATCAAGGATGGAATTGCCACTTTTGTGAATCAAATTGGCAAATTCAAGCACTTCATCCATCTGATTGCTTTCGCCCTGGTCCCGGATGATCTGGGCAAGACCCACTATGCCGCCCAATGGCCCGCGAATATCATGCGCAACTTTCTTCTGCGTTTGTTTTGATTCATTCAACTTCGAACGCAGCGTTTCCAGCACTTTATAGGTTTTCAAACGGCCGACGATCTCATCCGCAATGATTTTGATCAATTCGATTTTCTCCGGATCCAGCACTTTACGTTCCTTGTCCAACACGCATAATGCACCAATGTGCAGCCCGGTGCTCGTTTTCAGTGGAACGCCGTAATAATAACGCACATTCGGATCGCCCGTAACGTAAAATTTGTCTTTAAACCGGTCATCATGTGTCAGATCGTCCACTTCGAAAGACTCAGATTCCATAATCGTGTATTGACAAACAGAATCTTCACGCAGCATTTGATCCAGGTCCAGACCGTAGTTGGAAATGGTCCATTGGGTAAGCGAATCGATCAGATTTACCAACGAAATGGACGTGCCCGTGACTTTTGCTGCAAGCTTGGCAAGGTCTTTAAATGTTTCCTGGTGGTCAGAATAATCGATGTCAAATTCAGAAAGGCTCAGTAGCCTTTCCATTTCATTTTCGGGAATCGGTAGAGGCAAGTTTGCTAGCACGTATTATAGAAGATGGTAGTTATAAGATTAAAATTACAAAAGGAATCTATTATAGAATTAATTCGAGCAAAAATTTCTGAAATGCAGCATAAGGCATGGGATTTATGCGATGCCTTGCCCTCTTGGAATAATTCAGTTTCCGGTTCTGCCGCAAACGTTGTATATTGTGAGCCCGGTCTGAAAAAAATTAGTATTTATTCCAGACCGTAATTATGTTATTCGAATTTAACATCGTTAGATCTGTTATCTATCAATGTCAGAATAAATTACAAATATAGATTAATGCATTTCAGGCCACTAATGGCACTTTATTCAATTTAGGCAGATTTGCAGCTGAATTTACGACCAAATTTCCAATTAGAATATTTTTAAGACACCAATTATAAAAACATACCTCGCCTAGCAGGACATTCGGGATGAACAAAATTACTTTTACAATACTTTTTGCATTTCTATTTATCAGGTGTTTCGCGCAAACTGAACCTGCGGACAAGATCTTAGGCGAGTGGATTAATGAAGAAAAGGATACGCGAATTGAGATTTATAAGACAGGAAATCAGTACGCAGGCAAGCGCATTTGGTCTGTCGACTTGATGGAAGCGGACGGCACTACAGCCAGGAAAGATGCCAACAACACGAACGAGAAACTGAGGACCAGAAGCCTTTTAAACGTTGACCTCCTGCAAGACTTCATATATAGCGAGGGAATCTGGGACGATGGGAAAATGTATGACCCCAAAAAGCGGAAAACTTACAGCTGTCTGATCAAACTGCGCAACGGAAAAAATGGAAATCCGCAGCTATGTTGGAGTGCCCTTGCTCGGCAGGACAACTTACTGGGAGCGCGTGTTATAGCTTCCAATTATGTTGGGAATTTCGTGATAGCTGCAGTCCTTAAAAATGCCGCTATCCCTCAGGGAAGTGCATTTTTTATCTGCCAAAAGGAATACAAAACCCGTTGCTGTTGTTGTTCTTTAAATACTCAACAAGAGCATGGGCAATATAAAATTAGGAATACTAGACCACTTGTCGTAAGACAAGGCGCAACCGTACGGGACGCCATCAATGAAACCGTTGCAACAGCCCAAATTGCAGAAGAGCTCGGATATAGCCGGTTCTGGGTTTCAGAACATCATAATTCTACATTTATTGCGGGATCGACACCAGAAGTGCTGATGGTGAAAGTGGCTGATGCAACCAACCACATTCGCATCGGATCGGGTGGCATTATGCTCCCAAATCACAGCGCATTGAAGGTCGCTGAAAATTTCCGGATGCTGTCGAAACACTCTTTCCAGGCCGCATTGACCTTGGAATGGGACGCGCACCGGGAACCGACCGCATCACTTCGTCCATTTTGAATCCTTCAAACGATTTCAGCGAAAGCAGTTATTTACGTCAAATTAGACCCATTTGCAGCATTTTTCCCGGGACACTGCCGGCACTGAGCGCGGATTTTATTTATGCATCGCCGCAGTCACCAAACTATTCCTGAGCAATGGATTTTGAGTTCCAGCGGGCAGCAGCGACATTGCGGCGCGATTTGGAATGGGATTGGCCGTTGCCAAATTTATCAATGGCTTTGTGAAACCAGATGTTGTAGAAAACTATCGCAAAAAATTCCGCCCATCCGATCAGCTCGCTAAGCCGCACGCCATCCTTTCGGTTTTTGTCCTTTGCGGGGAAACGGAAGAGCAGGCGCTGGCTATGCGCAGAATGATGGACTACATTCTGGTCGAATTTGAAAAGGGAAAATTTGGTCCCTTCCCGGACGCGGCAACTGTGAAGAATTAGGCAACTTTACAGCTGGCGAGCTGAACGGATCCGTTATAACAGCGGCCGCATTATTTCAGGGACCAAAGAGGCCGTTAAAGAGCAGTTGACCAAGCTGGCAAACGATTTCGACGTGGATGAAATTATCGTTTCCACAATGTCCGACAGCCATGAAAACCGCATTAAATCATTTGAGCTAATTTCTGAGGCATTTAATTTGAGAGAAACGGTTCAATAAGGCTATTTTTGTGACAAATCTGCCAGCCCGTCACAAATGAACCGTTTTGATCGCATTACTGCCATATTAATTCAGCTGCAATCACGCAAGATCGTGAAGGCTCAGGATCTCGCAGAGCGATTTGAAATCAGTCTTCGGACCGTATACAGAGATATCAGCTCGTTGGCGGAAGCCGGCGTGCCGATTATTGGGAGGCAGGCGTCGGTTATTCTATTATGGATGGCTATCGCCTGCCTCCCGTCATGTTTACCAAGGAAGAAGCGCGCACATTCATTACAGCCGAAAAGCTGATGGAGAAATTCATGGATCTTTCAACTGAATCACAGTATCAATCCGCCATGTTCAAGATCAAGTCGGTGCTGAGAAGCAGTGAAAAATCAATGGTTGAGAGCCTGGAAAACCACATTGAGGTTCGTCAGAGCGCAAAGCCTTTCTACACGGATAACAGCAATACGCTGGATACTTTGCTCAAAAGCATTACGGAGCGCAAAGTTTCACACATTAATTACAATGCGATCAGCGTAAATGATCCGACTAACCGCGCCATTGAGCCGGTGGGCATTTACCACGAAAACAACTATTGGTATATTATCGCATACTGCCATCTGCGCAACAGTTACCGCAACTTCCGGTCCGACCGCATTCACAAAATCGAGCTTACCGAACAGCCGTTTCAACATAAGCACGCGCCGCTGAAAGACTTTTTGTCACAAAGCTGGGATACCAAAAACCTGCGGCTTGTACGCATTAAAATAAACAGAAAGCAGGCACAATATCTTGATAGTCAGAAGTATTACTATGGCTTTGTTTCTGAAACGGTGCTGGAAAATGAAGTTGAAATGAGCTTCCTGACACCTTCCCTGGAATCATTTGCGCATTGGTATCTGATGCTTGCCGCGAGTTCCTGCATTTTAGAGCCCGAATCGCTTAAAGATATCGTCAGACGCTTGCTTGTGGATATCGCTGCGAAATTGTCCTGAGGGTCAATATATTGGTAAAATGATAATAATTATGTCTGTAATAAAAGACTATAATTTCCATCTACTAAATATTTTTATTTAATACATTTGAAATTATCCACTTAATTGTACAAAAAAATCAAATTTGAAACCTTACAACTCCACGCCGGCCAGCAGCCTGATCCCGTTACGAATTCTCGCGCTGTTCCGCTTTACCAGACAACATCTTACGTATTCAACAATGAGAACATGCTGCTTAACCTCTTCGCATTGAAGGAGTTCGGGAACATTTATTCACGGATCATGAATCCTACGAATGATGTTTTCGAAAAAAGGATTGCGGCTTTGGAAGGCGGTGTGGCGGCTTTGGCGACTGCATCCGGCGCTTATCGGCGCAGTTTATCGCTATTAATAATATTACGACAGTTGGCGATAACTTCGTGACCACCTCTTTCCTATGGGGGATCGTTCAACCAATTCAAGAATTCATTTAAAAATATCGGCGTTGAAGCGCGCTTCGCGGATGGCGACGATGTAAGCAGTTTTGAGAAGCTGATCGACGACAGAACGAAATTCATTTACCTGGAAACGATCGGAAACCCAAGTTACAGCGTTCCGGATTTTGAAGCATTTGCTGCGCTGGCCAACAAATATGACCTTCCGCTGATCGTGGACAATACATTTGGCGCTGCGGGCGCTATTTTTCAGCCCATCAAATACGGTGCGCACGTGGTTGTGCAATCGGCTACAAAATGGATTGGCGGACATGGCACTTCCATCGGCGGCGTGATCGTAGACGCAGGAACTTACAACTCGGGGGCAAGGCAATCAGTACGACCTACTTCTCCAGTGATTTCACGGCCTGGTTGACGACGTTTTCGGCGTTGGCGGGCCATTTGGCAACATTCAGTTCATCATCCGCGCCCCGTAACAAGGCTGCTGATGGGTCCTTCCCCATCGCCATTCAACGGACTCCATTCTGCAAGGACTCAACGCTGACATCACGCGTGGAAAGAATTGCAGAAATGCATCAAGTCTTAATGGCTTTAAAATCAGCCGCAAGTGGAAAGTGTAAATTACATTGGATCAAAATAAACATATATTACGTGCTTGACACAATCTGAGACACGCGGTTCGGCCGGGCGCGCCTCTTTCATTCAGCTTAAAAAAGGACTGGAAACAGCCGAGCAATTCGTTTATAACCGAAACTGATCAGCAACCTGGCCCAATTCGTAGGCGATGCAAACGCTCATCATTCACCCTGGTTCACGACGATCTCCTGAGCTAAACGTCAGATCGAGGAGCAGGTTCTGCCGTGTACACCCACCAGTTCCGCATATCAGTTGGAATCGAGCACATTGATGACATTATCTACATTGAAGGCGTATTTAGCGAACTTTGTAATGTTCGCATAAAATTTGCCGTAATGAAAGATTCTGTTCAGGCAAATTTTTAAGACGTCGCTCCTACTACTAACGCCCTTCTAAGGCAAACAAGGGAAACCTGCAGCGCCACTTCTTTCAGATATTCCAACTGCCTCAAGCACCGCCGTGGCCGGTTTTCAATTGCTTCAGCACAACAAATTTCCATCGGTTTAACGCGACTTGTTGAATTAGGCTGAGGAGTGCATGCTCCCAACTTGAGATTGAACTGTGCTGGACTGGTTGTGACCTAGGATGTTGGGATAAGCTTTTTTCTCCACATTGCATATGAAGTTTTATTAAAAGGTGATATTCTTGTTGTTCATTTACAATTCTGTCAATTTGTTGGTTGTTAGTCTTAGGTTTTCATTCAAGGATTGCTGTCACCAAACTGCAGAACGTTCCACACACCAGTGCAAAATGTTACCACACACACCACCAAAAGCTGCTTATGCCCAATGCGTGATGAGTGTATTTTGTTTGATCAGATATTCGGCGCAATCGATGAAATCATAGAATGTGTTCTTCTTCTTGAACAATTTTCCGTCTTCATACCATTGCCGCCCCATTTCCTGTCCGCCGCGCACGTGCGCAATCGCATATATGAAGCCTCGGTCCAGCAAGCTCAGCCTTGTGCTGCTGAAAGCGGCGTCCATACTGTTTCCATAGGATCCGTAGGCATATAAGTAGCGGCGTTTTTACTTTTCTCAGTTCCTTTTTTGTAAACAACAGAAATCGGCACTTTTACGCCGTCGCGGGACTCCGAGTAAAGCCGTTCCGTCACATATTCTTCGGGATTGTAGCCACCAACAACTTCCTGGCGCTTTTTCAGCTCCTTCTTCTTTGTTTCCATGTTGTAATCATACACGGAATTAGGCGTTGTAAGCGACGTGTAAACGTAACGCAGGTTGGTTGTGTTAAACTCCGGATTAGAGCTTGCATAAGCTGCATAAGCAGGCTCGCCAAAGTCCACATAATGTTCAGCATTGTTCTTCACATTCCGGATCCGGAGTTGCAGCAATCCATTTTTGCGTTCGGTTACAACCAGATAATCCTTAAATACATCGATTCCTTCCAGGAGCACATCTTTCCGGTTTGGGATTACCTCTTTCCAATGCTCCACGCCCGTTTTGTTCAAAGGCGTTTCCATGAGTTTGAAGTTGAGCGCATCCTTGTTGGTAACGATCAAAAACTTGTCATCATGGTGTTCAATGTCGTAAAGCACATCCTTGATCCGCGGCTGGAAAATTTCAAATTCACCCTCCGGCTTGTCCGCATCCAGGATCCTGTATTCCGACGACATTGTGGCCGAAGAAGCGATGATAATGTATTTCTCAGACTTCGTTTTGCCGACGCCGATATAATTGCTTTTGTCTTTTTCAGCATAAACCACAACATCCTTTTTGCTGTCCGCGCCCAGCGTGTGGCGCTTGATTTTTTCGCTCAGCAATGTCTTGGGATTCGTCGCTGTGTAGAAAAGCGTCTTGTTATCATTGCCCCATTCCGAACCGCCGCTGGCTGGGAAAATCTCATCTTTGAGCAATTCACCCGTTTCCAGATTTTTAATGTAAATGGTGTATTGACGTCTCGAAACCGTATCGACGCCATAAGCAAGCAGCCTGTTATCGGGACTTATGTTGAAGCCAACCGCAGAATAGTAAGGATGCCCTTCCGCCATTTTGTCGACGTCCAGCAGCATTTCTTCCGCCGCTTCCAACGTTCCCTTTTTCCGGCAATATTTAAAATACTGCTGGCCTTCCTCACTTCTTGTATAATACCAGTAACCATTACTAAACACAGGCACCGATTCGTCTTTCTCTTTGATGCGGCTTTTCATTTCAGTGAAAAGATCTTCCTGAAATTTCTTGGTGCCTTCCATCATTTTATCTGTGTAAGCATTCTCTGCTTTCAGATAATCGACGACTTTGTTGCTGTCTGGTCCTTTGCTGAAAAAATCAGCCATCCAGTAATACTCGTCATTGCGTTTGTCGCCATGCATGCCAGTTTCATGGGCTTTTTTCTTTTCTGCTACGGGAGGCGTTGCTTCCGGCCATTGATATGCTTGGTTTTATTTTTTCTTTATTTTGGTTACAGGAAAAAATAATAACAGCTAAAAATGGTAAAATGATTCGCATAAGGGAGCTTTTGAAGATTAGGGAAATACATTGCAAATGTTTTAAATGAACAATTCTTTTATTGCATTTTATATTTTTAAAAAGTATTTAACTTAAATATCTTTTAAAACTTATTATAAATACGATAAGAATTAAACTTTTAGAACTTTCTACACATTAACTGCCTTAAATCTACAAAAAAGCGGCTGCAAACCATTTCATCAGCGCACTTACATTATATTTGACTTTCGTAAAATAACAGACCTCATGGATAAACCCGTTCACAAACTTTTCCTTCTTGACGCGATGGCGTTGATATATCGTGCACATTTTGCATTTATCAAAGCGCCGCGCATTACGTCAAAAGGATTGAACACAAGTGCTGTTTTTGGTTTCACCAATACACTGCTTGAAGTTTTGCAAAAGGAAAAACCCACACACATCGGCGTTGCATTTGACACATCGGCACCCACTTTCCGGCACATTCAATATGAGGCTTACAAGGCGCAGCATGAGGTGCAGCCGGAAGATATTACCGTGGCAATTCCGCTGGTAAAAAAGCTGCTGGATGCGATGTGCATTCCCATTTTGGTTCTGGACGGTTACGAAGCAGATGACATTATCGGGACCATTGCGAAGGAAGCTTCGGCGGCGGGTTTTGAGGTTTTTATGATGACACCTGATAAGACTATGGCCAGCTCGTCAGGTCATGCCGGAAGATACAGCAGCCTGCATTCATGGGCAAAGGCGCGGAAGTGCTGGGCGTGCAGGAGATTCTGGACCGCTGGCAAATTCAGCGCATTGACCAGGTCATTGACATTCTCGGGTTAATGGGCGACGCCGTTGATAACATTCCGGGCGTGCCAGGCGTTGGCGAGAAAACGGCCCAAAAACTGATCGCTGAATATGACACGATTGAGAACCTGATCACCCATGCCGATGAGATCAAAGGCAAGTTGGGCGAAAAGATCAGGGAAAACATTGATAAGGCTGTGCTAAGCAAGCAGCTTGCGACGATCGACATTAAAGTCCCGGTTCCGTTTGATCCGGAAGATCTGACTGTTTGTGCCGCTAATGCAGACAAAATCATTGAGCTTTTTGACGAGCTCGAATTCAAAACATTACGAAACCGAATCCTTGGCCCGTGAAGCGGCGCACGAAAAACGCGAAAGCGTTTCACGATAAATGCGAAAACTAGAGAACGGACAATCGTAGGCTTGTTAATATCGGTTCTTCAATAAACGAACCAAGTAAAAA